>NZ_JBICXP010000002.1:131400-1041829 GCF_043200355.1 Streptomyces sp. NPDC048436 | reverse complement strand
ACGGACGGCACGGCGGGTGTGGTGCCGGCGCTGTTGGCCGAGCGTCTGGGTGTGCCGCAGGTGACGCTGCTGTCCGAGGTTTCCGTCGAGGACGGTGTGGTCAAGGGCCGCCGGGACGGCGACTCCGCCTCCGAGCAGCTTGAGGCCTCGCTGCCTGCCGTCGTGTCGGTCACCGACCAGTCGGGCGAGGCGCGTTACCCGTCCTTCAAGGGCATCATGGCCGCCAAGAAAAAGCCGGTCGAGGCCTGGGACCTGTCGGATCTGGACCTGGAGGCGGACGAGGTCGGCCTGGCGGGTGCCTGGACGAAGGTCGAATCGGCCACCGAGCGTCCCGCGCGCACCGCGGGCACGATCGTCAAGGACGAGGGCGAGGGCGGCAAGCAGCTCGCTGAGTTCCTCGCGGGCCAGAAGTTCATCTGAGCTTCAGCCATCCCCTTCCAGCAACCGCCCAGTTCCTCGTAATCGCAGGAGATTGAATTCCCATGGCTGAAGTTCTGGTCTATGTCGACCACGCGGACGGTGCCGTCCGCAAGCCCACCCTGGAGCTCTTGACGCTGGCCCGCCGTGTCGGCGAGCCCGTCGCCGTCGCGCTGGGCAACGGCGCCGCGGACACCGCAGCGGTGCTGGCCGAGCACGGCGCGGTGAAGGTATTGACCGCCGATGCGCCGGAGTTCGCCGACTACCTGGTCGTGCCGAAGGTGGACGCGCTGCAGGCCGCCTATGAGGCTGTGTCCCCGGTCGCCGTGCTCGTGCCCTCCTCCGCCGAGGGCAAGGAGATCGCGGCGCGTCTCGCGGTCCGCATCGGGTCGGGCATCATCACCGACGCCGTCGACCTGGAGGCCGCCGACGGGGGTGTGGTGGCCAGTCAGTCGGCGTTCGCCGCCTCCTACACCACCAAGTCCCGGGTTTCCAAGGGCACTGCGGTGATCACGGTCAAGCCGAACTCGGCTGCCGTGGAGGCCGCCCCGGCCGCGGGCGCCGTAGAGGCCCTCGCCGTCTCCTTCTCGCCGCTGGCCACCGGCACCAAGGTGACCGGGCGTACGCCGCGTGAGTCGACCGGGCGTCCGGAGCTGACCGAGGCCGCCATCGTGGTCTCCGGTGGGCGCGGGGTGAACGGGGCGGACAACTTCCACCTCATCGAGTCCCTCGCCGACTCCCTGGGCGCGGCGGTGGGTGCCTCGCGTGCCGCGGTGGACGCGGGCTGGTATCCGCACTCCAACCAGGTCGGCCAGACCGGCAAGAGTGTCTCGCCGCAGCTGTACATCGCCTCGGGCATCTCCGGTGCGATCCAGCACCGGGCGGGCATGCAGACCTCCAAGACGATCGTGGCGATCAACAAGGACGCCGAGGCCCCGATCTTCGACCTGGCCGACTACGGCGTGGTCGGCGACCTCTTCGACGTCGTCCCCGCCCTCACCGAAGAGGTCAACACCCGCAAGGGCTGAGCTTCTTCAGGCAGTACGAGAACGAGGCCTTCGCCACCGCACACAGCTGCGGAGGTGAAGGCCTCGTCGTGTCACGGGGGCGGCAGTGTCACAGCGTCAGCGAGGCCTGCACCGGCAGGTGGTCGCTCGGGAACTGGCCGCCCGCCGAGAAGGTGTTGATGGCCGCCGAGTGCACCTCCACCTCCGGCGTCGCCAGGATCCAGTCGATCCGGTCGCCGTCCGGCACCAGCGGCCGGTAGCCGTGGAAGGTGGCGTACGCCTTGCTGCGCTGGTCCGCGGCGTCCCACGTGTCGACGAGACCGGCGGCGAGCATCGTGTCGTACACCGGGTTCTTGTGGGCAGCGACATTGAAGTCACCGGTGACCAGGAGCGGCAGGGACGAGTCCAGGGCGGGGATCCGTTCGCAAATCAAACTCGCGGCACGCGCGCGTGCGTACTGGCTCGCGTTGTCGAGGTGCGTGTTGAGGACGTACAGCTCCTTGTCCGTCCGCAGGTCGCGGAAGCGGACCCAGGTGACCATGCGGATGGAACCGCCGCCCCAGGTGTTGGAGCCGATGACGTCCGGGGTGTCGGAGAGCCAGTAGTGGTCGTACTCGACCGGGGCGAGTCTGCGGGTGTCGTAGAAGACGGTCATGAACTCGTTGCGGCTGCCGCCCGCCCGGCCGGTGCCGATCCAGTCGTAGTGCGGGCCCAGATCCTCGGCGATGTCCTGTACCTGCTGGTAGAGCCCTTCCTGGGTGCCGATGACATGAGGGCGCGCGCGACGGAGGAGTTCCCTGGTCACCGGGCGGCGGTCGGCCCAGGTGTGGGGAGGCGTGGTGCTCGCGTAGCGGAGGTTGAACGACATGACCTCCAGGCGTCGCCCCGCGCGCTCCACCCCGTGGGCGGGTGTGGCGAGGGCCGCGGTGAACAGGGGGACTGCCACCGCGGCCAGCGTGGTCTGCAGGCCGAAGCGGCGCGTCACTCGGGTGTCATTCGGCACGCGGTCTCCTTCAGTGGGTACCGGTCAGGATGAGGTGCGGGCAGGCAGGTGCGGAAGCAGGATCTGAGACAGGGGTGAACGGCCGGGGTCCGGCAGACGAGAGGGTGTTGACCAGCGGGAAGGTCGCCGGATAACTTCGCCATGCGGATTGTTGATTCCGTGAAGCGGAAAATATCGAGTCCTGAGTGTGTGGTCCCGAGCGTGTGGAGGGTGCAGGAATGGGTCAGCAAGAGAAGGTGGCAACGAGCCTCGCGGGTGCGGTCAGCGAGGGCATCAGCGCTTCCCTCGCCCCGGTGGACGCGGAGCTCGAGCGCCGCTACCCCGGCGACCCGGGCACCCGCCAGCCCGTCCACACCGTGTACGTCCCCGGTGAGCTGTTCGGCGCCGACACCATCCGTACGTGGGGCGACCAGGCACTGAAGGCCCTCGACGAGCACGCTCCGGACGCCGCCTCCTTCGCGGCCGTCCTCGGCCTCACCGACGACCTGGCCGCGCCCGTCTACGACCGCGTACGCGCCAAGCTGGAGCGCGAGCCCGTCGAAGACCTGCGCATCGACTTCGAGGACGGCTACAAGGGCACCGACGAGGACCAGGACGCCGCCCGCGCGGCCCGCCTGATCGCCGAGGCCTACAAGAACGGCACCGCGGCCCCGTACATGGGCATCCGTATGAAGTGCATGGAGGAGGGGGTGCGCGACCGTGCCATCCGCACCCTCGACATCTTCCTGTCCGGCCTCATGGAGGCGGGCGGTCTCCCGGACGGCCTCGTCCTGACGCTGCCCAAGGTGACCTACCCCGAGCAGGTCACCGCGATGGTGCGCCTCCTGGAGGAGTTCGAGAAGGTGCGCGGCCTTGAGGCGGGCCGGATCGGCTTCGAGATCCAGATCGAGACCAGCCAGTCCATCCTCGCCGCCGACGGCACCGCCACCGTGGCCCGCATGATCGGCGCCGCCGAGGGCCGCGCCACCGGTCTGCACTACGGCACCTTCGACTACAGCGCCTGCCTCGGTGTCAGCGCCGCCTACCAGACCAGCGACCACCCGGCCGCCGACCACGCCAAGGCGATCATGCAGGTCGCCGCGGCCGGCACCGGCGTCCGCGTCTCCGACGGCTCCACCAACGTCCTGCCCATCGGCACCACCGAGAAGGTGCACGACGCCTGGCGCCTGCACTACGGCCTCACGCGCCGCGCCCTGGCCCGCGCCTACTACCAGGGCTGGGACATGCACCCCGGTCACATCCCCACGCGCTACGCCGCCGTGTTCGCGTTCTACCGCGAGGGCTTCGAGCAGGCCGCCGCACGCCTGTCCGCCTACGCCGCCCACCGCGAGGGCGGCGACGTGGCGGACGAGCCCGCGTCGGCCAAGGCGCTCGCCGGTTACCTGCTGCGCGGCATGGACTGCGGCGCCCTCGACGTCGGCGAGGTCACCCGGCTCACCGGTCTGACGCTGGCCCGCCTGCAGAGCTTCTCGGGGCCGCGCCGCGGCGACCTCACGCCCTCCGGCAAGTAACTCCCGGCACCCGCTGTCACCCCTGCCCCGTAGTCTGTGAGCCACGCACAGTGGTGTCACAGGAACGGGGCAGCGGTGACTTCGGGGGACCAGCAACAGACGGGCGGCACGAGCGGCCGTCTTCTCGCCGGGCGCTATCGCGTCGTGGCTCAACTCGGGCGCGGCGGCATGGGAGTCGTCTGGCGCGCCGTCGACGAAGTGCTCGGGCGTGAGGTCGCCGTCAAGGAACTGCGTACGTACACGGACGCGGCCGGGCCCGAACTGGCCGATCTGCGCGTGCGGATGCAGCGCGAGGCCCGCGCGGCGGCCCGGGTGCGCCACCCCGGAGTCATCGCCGTGCACGACGTGGCGGAGGTCGACGGGCGGCCCCTCATCGTCATGGAACTCGTCGAAGGACCCTCCCTGGACGACGTGCTGCGCGAGCGCGGCACCCTGGACCCCCGTGAAGCGGCGGCCATCGGCGCCAAGGTCATGGAGGCCCTCGCCGCCGCGCACCGCGCCGGAGTCCTGCACCGCGACGTCAAGCCCGGCAACATCCTCCTGGAGGCCGGGGGCCGCGTCGTCCTGACCGACTTCGGCATCGCCACGATGGACGACCCGGGGGACGGCTCCGCCACACATCTCACCCGCAGCGGTGAACTCGTCGGCTCCCTGGACTACTTGGCGCCCGAGCGCGCCCAGGGCCAGGACCCGGGCCCCGCCTCCGACGTATGGGCGCTGGGCGCCACGCTGTACGCGGCGGTCGAAGGCGCCTCGCCCTTCCGCCGTACGTCGACGTGGTCCACGCTCACCGCGATCGTCACCGACCCGCTGCCCGAGCCGCGGCGGGCAGGGCCCCTGATCCCCGTGCTGCGACAGCTGATGGACAAGGACCCGCAGTCGCGACCGGACGCGCACCAGGCGGCGCTGCTCCTCGCCGATGTGGCCGGCGGTGAGGTGACGGCGGCTCCGCGGCAGCCCGCACCACGCCCGAGGGAGACCACGGAGCGCAGCATCCCGAGCGGCCCGCCGCCGGGCTTCGGACCACCGCTCGCCGCCGTGTCCCCGCAGGCGGCGCCGGTCGCCGCACCCGCGGCCACAGCACCGCCCGCGCGACGACCGCGCCGTGGCCGCGCGCGGCTCGCGGCGGTGGCTGTCGTCGTCGTCCTGGCGGCGGCCGGCGTCACCGTAACCCTCCTGAACGACAAGGAGGGCAGCGGCAGTCAGGCCCAGGGTCCCGCCTCCGGGGACTCGGCCGAGCCGGCGGCCGACAACAGCCGCGGCACGCTGGACGGCGCGGACGCGTCCGAGCCCTCCAAGCAGGGCGACGAGAAGGCCCGGAAGCCGGACGGAAAGCCCTCCGCCGATCAGGACGAGGACCCCAAGTCCAGGGACAAGGCGTCGACCCGCCCCAAGTCCTCCACCAAGCCGACCGAGGGCGGCGGCACCACAGGCGACGGCACCGGGGACTCCGACGGTTCCGGCGGCACATCGGGTGGCGGCGACGACCCGGCCCCCGAAGCCGCCTGTCACGCGGCGGGCGGCGGCAAGTACGACTGCTCGGTGTGGCGTAGCGCCACCTCGTACACCGCCTCGGGCGCCGAAGCGGGCGTACTGAACGCGGGCACGAACTACTTCTACTGCCAGCAGAACCTGGGCCGCCGCGAGACGCACGGCGAGTGGACGAACGTCTGGTGGGCCAAGACGGACGACGACAGCGGCAACAGAGACGTCTTCATCAGCGACGTCTACATCAAGGGCGGCGACAACGACAAACCGCTGCCGGGCCTCCCGGTCTGCTGACACATCGGGCCAGAACCGCGATCCCTGCCGCCGGCCTTCAGACCGCCGGTGGCAGTTCACCCGACCCACGCTTGATCAGCCGGGTGGGAAGCTCGATGCGCTCCGGGGCGTCGGACGCGCCGTCGAGCTGCCGGAACAGCCGCTCCGCCGCGGTCCTGCCCAGCTGCGCCGCGTCCTGGGCGACGACGGTCACGCCCGGCTGCAGCAGGTCCGCGAGTTCGATGTCGTCGAAGCCCACGAGGGCCACGGGGCGGGTGAGCCCGGCGAGGACGCGGACGACCGTCACCGTCACACGGTTGTTGCCCGCGAAGATCGCCGTGACGGGCTCCGGGCCGCCCAGCATCGTCTTGGTGGCCTGCTCGACACGGTCAGGGGCGGTGGGGCCGAGGGACATCCACTCGTCATCGACGGTGATGCCCTCGTCCTCCATGGCGGCGCGGTAGCCGCGCAGGCGTTCTATGGCGGTGTGGATGCGCGGCTGGTCGCCGATGAAGCCGATGCGGCGGTGACCGTGGGAGATGAGATGCGCGACGCCGTCGCGTGCGCCGCCGAAGCTGTCGGAGAGCACGACATCGGCGTCGATCTTCCCGGCCGGGCGGTCGACGAAGACGGTGGCGACACCGGCGGCGATCTCCGGCTCCAGATAGCGGTGGTCGTCACCGGCCGGGATGACGACGAGCCCGTCCACCCGGCGCGCGCACAGCGCGAGCACCAACTCCTGCTCGCGGTCCGGGTCCTCGGCGCTCGAACCGTTGATGAGGAGCGCTCCGTGGGCGCGGGCCACTTCCTCCACGGCGCGGCTGAGCGGGCCGTAGAAGGGGTCTGCGAGGTCTTCGAGTACGAGACCGATGCTGGCCGTGCGGCCCTTGCGCAGGACCCGCGCACTGTCGTTGCGGCGAAAGCCCAGGGCTTCGATGGCCTCCTGGACACGGCGCTCGGTGTCCGGGGTGACGCCCGGCTCGCCGTTCACGACGCGCGAGACCGTCTTGAGGCCGACTCCGGCGCGGGCGGCCACGTCTTTCATGGTCGGACGGTTGCCGTAGCGGGGTTCGGGTCGCTCGGGTCGGCTGGCGATCTCGGCCACGGTGCGCTGTCCTGTCGTCGACGTAGGTGAGCTGAAAGTGGTGCGTAAGTGATGTGGCGTCGAGCATAGAACCTGGACAACGTTGTCAGATGCAAGAGAGACTGTCCATCGCATTCTCCGGCCTGCCCTTTCACCGAGAGGGTCGGCCTGCCCTTTCACCAGGAGATCTGACACTGATGCACACGGACCTCGTCGCCGCGCTCGACATCGGCGGCACCAAGATCGCCGGCGCCCTGGTGGACGGCCGCGGCCGGATCCTGCTGCGCGCCCAGCGGCCCACGCCCGCGCGCGAGGACGGTGACACCGTGATGCGGGCGGTCGAGGAGGTCATCGGCGAGCTCACGCTCTCCCCGCTGTGGCGCAGGGCCCGTGCGGTCGGCATCGGCAGCGCGGGTCCGGTGGACGCGTCGGCGGGAACGGTCAGCCCCGTCAACGTCCCCGGGTGGCGCGGCTATCCGCTGGTCGAGCGGGTGCGTGCGGCCACCGGCGGACTGCCGGTCGAACTGGTCGGCGACGGCGTCGCGATGACCGCGGCCGAGCACTGGCAGGGGGCGGCGCGGGGGCACGACAACGCGCTGTGCATGGTGGTGTCCACGGGTGTCGGGGGCGGGCTGATCCTCGGCGGCAAGCTGCACCCCGGCCCGACCGGGAACGCGGGGCACATCGGGCACATCAGCGTGGACCTCGACGGCGATCCCTGCCCGTGCGGGGCGCGCGGGTGCGTGGAGCGCATCGCCAGTGGGCCGAACATCGCGCGGCGCGCGCTGGAGGGCGGGTGGCGGCCAGGAGCCGACGGCGACACGTCGGCTGCCGCGGTGGCTCTGGCCGCGCGGGCCGGGGATCCGGTAGCGGTCGCCTCCTTCGAGCGGGCGGCCAAGGCGCTCGCCGCGGGGATCGCGGCGACGGCGACGCTCGTGGAGATCGACATCGCGGTGATCGGGGGAGGCGTCGCGAAGGCGGGCAACGTCCTCTTCGACCCGCTGCGGAGGTCCCTGCGGGAGTACGCCACGTTGTCGTTCGTACGGCACCTGACGGTGGGTCCCGCACTGATGGGGACGGACGCGGGTCTGGTGGGGGCTGCTGCGGCGGCGCTCATGCGGGAGCCCGGGGCGGCGGAATTGCACCCGGCGGTGGGGAGCTGACCGGGCCCCTGGCCCCTATGAGCGGCTCAGCCCCGGCTCCGGCAGGGGGCCACATCGGCCCAATCGAGGCCACCTGCCGGGAGTTGACCGCCCCCGGCGTCTCTTCGGGCCGGCTGAGCGTCGGGAACTGGCGCTCTGCCAGGGGGCCGAAGTGGTGAAATGGCGTACAGGCGTGGGAAGTTGACGTCACCGAGCCCCCCTCCGGGCCGGATGATGCCTCGAACCGCCGGCTGGGCTGAACCTCTTCAGCCCAGCCGGCGGTGCACGGCACGCGCCGGGTCAGCAGTTCAGCACCGGCTCCGCCCAGTCCGCGTGGTCGGAGTCCCGGTCGTCGCCGCCGTCCGTGACGACGAGGCGTACGACCTGGGCGCCGGTCACGTCGGCCGACAGGCTCTGCGCGGGATCGGCGTTGGTGAGGACGCCGGTCGAGGACGCCTTCTTTCCGTCGGCCCAGATCTCGAAGGCCACTGTCCCCTTGGACTCCTTCTCGTCGTCGACGCCCACTAGCGCGGTGACCTTCTCGCAGGACCCGCCGGTGTAGTACTCGACGGCGCTCTCCGCGTGCACCCCGAGACCCTTGGCGTACACGACCCCGCCGATGGTGATCGGGTTGCCGTCGCCCGCCGCGCTCTCGCCGTTGCTGGTGTTCTTCTCGACGGGGCCCCAGCCGTTGACCGTCGACATCCACGGCAGGTCACCCATGGCCGAACTGCCCGCGGGCGGCGCCACCACGACGTGCGCCGTCAGGGGCAGCACACTCTCCGCGCGCGTGCCGCTGGGCGAGCGGTAGGCCGTCTTGAGCGTCAGGTCGTACGCCCCCGGGGCCGTGCCCGGCGGCGCGGTCACCGACCACGACGTACCCAGCGTCTTCCCCGTACGCAAGGAGCTCGCGGTCGAGGGCGACGTCGCCTTGATCTGCCAGCCGGAGGGTCCGCCGAAGGTGGCGGACACCTTCTGCGCGGGGGTGCGGCCGAGGTTGGTGACCTTGGACGTCAGCGTCGCCGCCTTGCCCGCCTCCACCAACGGGGCTCCGCTCAGGCCGAGTTCGACAGCAGGCGGGTTCTTGGCCCACGCGTCGTCCGCCGAGACGCGCAGCAGTACGGTGCCGTGCGCGGGGACGGTCGCCGAGATCCTGCCCGCCGTGTTGTAGCTCTTGTGCTGCCACAGGTCCCGCAGCGTGTACCCGTCGGCGTCCGGAAGACCGACGGCCTTCGCCGACGTGGCGATCGACTGGGCGGTGCCCGTCTCGTTGAAGAGCGCGACCGCGCGGCTGCCGTCCCGCATCTCCTTGGCGACGGCCCACCGGCCGCCTTCCGATGAGAGCACCTCGCCCTGCCTGCCCAGCGGATCCTGGTCGACGGCGATGACTTCTTTGTTGCCGATGATCTCGAAGGTCTCGGGGGTGGCCTTGCGCAGGTCGGAGCCGATGAGCAGCGGCGAGGCCATGATCGACCACATCGAGAAGTGCGTGCGGTACTCGGTGTCCGTCATGCCGCCGTTGCCGACCTCAAGCATGTCCGGGTCGTTCCAGTGGCCCGGACCCGCGTGCTGGGCGAGCGGCAGATTCTGCTTCATGATCGACAGCATGGAGGACCAGTTGTCGCTGATGTCGCCGGTGGTGCGCCACAGATGGCCCACGTCGGCGGCCCACTCCCAGGGTTTGTTCTCGCCCCATTCGCAGATGCTGTAGACGATGGGACGGCCGGTGGCCTTCAGCGCGTCACGCATGGCGATGTACCGCTTCTTGGCGTCGACACCTTCGTTGTTGCAGTTGTCGTACTTGAGATAGTCGACGCCCCAGTCGGCGAACTGCCGTGCGTCGCTGACCTCGTGGCCGAGCGCGCCGGGGAAGCCCGCGCTGTTGCAGGTCTTGGTACCGGCACTGGTATAGATGCCGAGCTTCAGGCCCTTGGCGTGCACATAGTCCGCAACTCCCTTGATTCCATTGGGGAATCGCTTGGGATCGGGTACGAGTCTGCCGTCCGCGTCCCGCTGCGGCAGCGCCCAGCAGTCGTCGAGATTGACGTACTCGTATCCGGCGTCCTTGAGGCCCTTCTCGACGAAGATGTCCGCGATCCCCTTGACCATCGCTTCGTCGAACTCGGCCCTGCAGTGGGTGGAGTTCCAGTTGTTGAAGCCCATGGGTGGGGTGAGCGCGAGACCGCCGGGGAGCTTCGTGTCGGCGGTGAAGGGCGCCTCGGTCACGCTTCGGTCGCCCGTGTCGCCCGTGTCGCCCGTGTCGCGCGCCGCCGCCGGGACCGCGAGTCCGGCGGCGCACAGCAGTGCGGCGGCCAGCGATCCGACGACTCTTCGACGCGCTGTGAGGGGTGAGAGGTGACGCATCGTTACATTCCTCCGTACTCGCAGGAGTTGGGTGTCTGCATGTACGTGTCAGAGGTGCGCGCTTACGGTAGGCCGTGTTGGACTCTGTTGGAAGGGGAGCCGTAACGGTTCGAGCTCCCGGCGCCAAAACCCTTGACTGCGGTGGCACTTGGGAGTGGGATCCAACCCTCGCGTTCGGTTGTGTTCGGTTGCACCCCGAGGAGGGGGACATGGCACAGTCATCGTTCATGGGTCCTGCCACACCTCGAAGCATGTCAGGACATCGGATGTCCCGGCGGAACGTCCTGCGGGGTGCCGCGGCCGGCGCCGGTGCCGTCACCCTTCCGGCCCTGCTCACAGCGTGTGGCGACGGCCCTGGCGGCAACAAGGACGAAGTCACGATGGGGTCCAATTCCTCGGACGCGGTGCCCAAGAAGGCGTTCGCCGCCGCTTTTGACGCCTATGAGAAAAAGTCCGGGAAGACCGTCAAGGTCAACACGACAGAGCACAACGAGTTCCAGCAGAACATCACGCGCTATCTGCAGGGCACGCCCGACGACGTCTTCATGTGGTTCGCCGGTTACCGCATGCAGTACTTCGCGGAGAAGGGCCTTCTGATCGACGTGAGCGACGTATGGAAGGGCTTCAAGGGCTTCTCGGACGCGCTGCGGGAGCAGTCCACGCATGACGGCAAGCAGTACTTCGTGCCGTATTACTACTACCCATGGGCCGTCTTCCACCGCAAGAGCCTCTTTGAGAAACAGGGCTATGAACAGGCCAAGACCTGGGACGACTTCATCGGGCTCGCCAAGCAGATGGGCAAGGACGGCATTCCGGTCGCCTTCTGCGACAAGGACGGCTGGCCCGCCATGGGTACCTTCGACTACATCAACATGCGCCTGAACGGTTACGAGTTCCACAAGAACCTGATGGCCGGCGAGGAAGCCTGGACGAACACGAAGGTCAAGAAGGTCTTCGACCTGTGGCGCGAACTCATGCCGTACTACCAGAAGGGCGCGCTCGGCCGTACCTGGGAAGAGGCGGGCCAGGGCCTGCAGAAGCGCAAGACGGGCATGGCCGTCTTCGGAATGCCCCACCCCGGCCAGCAGTTCCCGGCGAACGAACGCGGCGACATCGATTTCTTCGCCTTTCCCGAGATCGACCCGGCACACGGGCAGGACGCCGTGGAGGCACCGATCGACGGGTTCCTGGTCGCCAAGAAGTCGAAGAACGTCGACGCCGCGAAGGAACTCCTGAAGTGGCTCGGGACGCCGAAGGCCGAGGAGATCTATCTGGCCGGCGACCCCAACAACGTCGCCGTCAACGACGGAGCCGACACCAGTAAGTACAGCCCGCTGCAGAAGAAGTCGGCCGAACTCGTCGCCGGGGCCAAGCAGATCTCGCAGTTCCTGGACCGCGACACCCGGCCCGACTTCGCACAGACCGTCATGATCAAGGCGTTGCAGGACTTCATCGACAATCCGAAGGACGTCGACGGTCTGGTCAACAGCATCGAGCGCCAGAAGAAGGACATCTTCTCGTCGGACGTCAGCTGATAGACGGGGGAGAGCGTTCCGTGCCGCAGAAAACCGCGCGGCGCGCCGGACGGCGGGGCCCACGGCGTTTCACACGCCGTGACGTCGCCGTGCTCGGCGTGCTTCTGGGAATTCCCGTCCTGCTGGACATCGTCATCATCTGGGGCCCGACGCTGGCCTCGATCGGACTGTCCTTCACGTCCTGGGACGGCATCGGGGACGTCGAGTGGGTGGGCGGGAAGAACTACAAGAACCTGGTCGACAACTACCCGGCGTTCTGGCCCGCGGTCCGCCACAACCTGCTGTGGACAGCGTTCCTCGGCCTGGTGGCCACGCCGTTCGGCCTGCTCCTGGCGGTCGTCATCGACCGCGGAGTCCGCTTCAGCCGCTTCTACCAGTCCGTGCTCTATATGCCGGTGGTGCTCTCACTCGCCGTGGTCGGCTTCATGGCCCAGTTGATCCTCGGAACCGACCAGGGCGTGGTCAACACCATCCTCAACGACCAGAAGGACCCGATCGACTGGCTCGGCAACTCCGATATCAACCTCTGGATGATGATGCTGGCCGCGAGCTGGCGGCACACGGGTTACGTCATGATCCTTTATCTGGCCGGCCTGAAATCCGTCGACCCGGCCCTGAAGGAAGCGGCACAGATAGACGGCGCGAACGCCCGCCAGACCTTCTTCCGGGTCGTCTTCCCGACCCTTCGCCCCGTCAATGTCATCGTCGGCGTCATCACGGTCATCGAGGCACTGCGCGCCTTCGACATCGTGTACGCGGTCAACAAGGGCCGCAATGGCCTGGAACTGCTCTCCGTACTCATCACCGACAACATCATCGGTGAGGCGAGCCGCATCGGATTCGGCTCCGCCATCGCGGTCGTACTCCTCACCGTCTCCCTCGGATTCATCGTGACGTTCCTGGTCCAAGAGCTGCGAGGTGCGCGCGACCGATGACCGCCGACATCCACACCACGCCACGCTCCAGCGCCCCCGCGCGCCCCGCCGGGAAACCCGCGGGCCGCGGACGCCGCCGGGGCCGTTTCGGGGTGCACATCTTCCTCATGGCGGTAACCCTGGGCTTCTTGGCCCCCCTCCTCCTCGCGGTGTACGCCTCACTGCGCCCGTACGAGGAGACGGCGAAGCACGGCTATTTCTCGCTCCCCGAGCATCTGTCGTTCGACTACTACCGCCAGGCCTACAGCGATTCGGGCATGGGGAAGTACTTCACCAACACGCTGCTCATCGCCGTACCGGCGGTCCTGATCACCCTTTTCCTCGCGGCGTTCGTGGCTTTCGCCGTATCCCGACTGAGGATCCGCGGCGGCATGATCCTGCTGATGTTCTTCACGGCGGGAAACCTGCTTCCTCCCCAGGTCCTCGTCACCCCCCTCTACGTCCTGTTCCTGAAAATCCCCCTCCCTTGGTGGATGTCCGACTCGCTTACTCTCTACGACTCGTACTGGGCGATCATCCTCGTCAACATCGGCTTCCAGGTCGGCTTCTGCGTCTTCGTGCTCTCCAACTTCATGCGCACGCTGCCGCAGGAAATCCTGGAGGCGGCGATCGTGGACGGCGCGGGAGTATGGACCCAGTTCTGGCGCATCACCCTGCCCTTGTGCCGCCCCGCCCTCGCAGCGCTGGGAACGCTCGAATTCACCTGGATCTACAACGACTTCCTCTGGGCCCTCATCTTCATCTCCAACCCCGACAAACTTCCGATCACGTCATCCTTGAACAACCTGCGGGGTCAATTCTTCACGGACTACAACCTCTTGGCAGCAGGCTCGGTCCTGGTGGCCCTGCCCACGGTCCTGGTCTTCCTGCTCCTGCAACGGCACTTCATCGCGGGCCTGACGCTGGGGTCCAGCAAGGGGTGAGGGGCCGGCCGTTCGCTGGTGGCAAGGGACCCGACGCGCGCCGGAGCCCCGCCGTGTTCGGCGGGGCTCCGGACGACAGGAAGGGTCAGCGCTTGTCGCGCTTCATGGAGTCGCGTGCGCCCTCCACGCGCTCCCTCGCGTCGCCCATGGTGTCCTTCATGCCGCCCTTGGCCTGGTCAGTCCGGCCCTCGGCCTTCTTGCGCTCGTCGCCGGTGGCCTTGCCGGCCATCTCCTTGGCCTTGCCCTTGAGCTTGTCCATGCCGCCTTCTTTGTTACCCATGACTACTCCTATGCGGTGCCGATCAGGTACTCGAACAACGTAGGACGGCCGCTCACGCTCCGCATGCCGAACAGTTGCGCAGCGTGACGAAGGAGGTCCGGTCGGGGCGTTACCCCGCCTGCAGTGCCTCCCCCAGCGTCGGCACCGGTAACAGCGTCGGAGTCAGGCCCGTGATGCGCAGGACGCGCAGCGTCAGGGAGTGATTGCAGACCACCGCCAGGCGGGCGTCCCTCGCCTTCGTGCGGCGGTGGGCGCGGACCAGCAGTGAGATGCCGGAGCAGTCGAAGAACGTGGTCCGGGTCAGGTCGATGACGACGGTCGACGCCGGGCCCGAGGTGATGGGGTCGAGCAGAGGCGCCAAGCGCTGGTAGGCCAACAGGTCGATCTCGCCGTGCAGTTCGACCACGACCGCACCATCGAGGCCGTAGACCCGCGGCGGCCGGTCGGAATCGTTGAACGCGAATTCGTTGAGAGCGTCGAGTTGCATGCGTCCCCCACTGCTGACGTCGGCCGGTCCTTCCGAAGCGGGATACATCGGAAGAACCTGATACAGGAGGTCACCAGGGGCTGGGGCGCCTGGCGGATCACGCTAGTGGCGCAGGAGGTTCCCTGGAGTGAGGGAACGATTCATGCAGGGTGACTCTCACTCAATGGGGTGAAGTGAATGCGAACCGCTTGACGTATTTCGGCGTCTTTTGGCCCAGGAGATGACTGCCTCATCAGGGCCTGGTTTCCGTGGCAGGGTGTTGCGGGCAAGCCACAGGGGGCCAACAGAAGAGGGGGGAACCGTGATCGTCTGGATCAACGGCGCGTTCGGTGCGGGCAAGACCAGCGCCGCACGGGAACTGATCGAGCTGATCCCGAACAGCACACTCTTCGACCCCGAGGTCATCGGCGGCGCACTGCCCTTTCTGCTGCCGTCCAAGCGCCTCGCCGATGTGAGCGACTTCCAGGACCTGCCGATCTGGCGGCGGCTCGTCGTGGACACCGCGGCGGCGCTGCTCGCGGAGGTCGGCGGCGTCCTCGTCGTGCCCATGACCCTGCTGCGGCAGGAGTACCGTGACGAGATCTTCGGCGGCCTCGCCTCGCGCAGGATCGCCGTACGACATGTCGTCCTGGACCCGGATGAAACGATCCTGCGGGAACGAATAACCGGCCGCCCCGTCCCGGCGGACCTCCCGGACGGCGAGACGCGCGTGCGGCAGTGGTCCTTCGACCACATCGAGCCGTACCGCGCCGCACTCGACGGCTGGCTCGGCGCCGACGCCCACCGCGTCGACACCGGCGCACTCACCCCCTGCGAGACCGCCGAGCACATCGCCGACGCCGTACGCACCGGGGCCGCGTCCGTCTGCGACATCGTGCAGACCCCGGAGCCGACCGCGGAGACGCTCGCCGCCGGAGTGCTGCTCTTCGACGAGCGGGACCGGGTGCTGCTCGTCGACCCGACGTACAAGGCCGGCTGGGAGTTCCCGGGCGGCGTCGTCGAACGGGGCGAGGCGCCCGCGCGCGCGGGCATGCGCGAGGTGGCCGAGGAGACCGGGATCCAACTCACCGACGCCCCCCGGCTCCTGGTCGTCGACTGGGAGCCGCCCACACCGCCCGGCTACGGAGGGATGCGCTTCCTCTTCGACGGCGGGCGCCTGGACGGCGGTGAGGCGCGGCGGATGCTGCTGCCCGGCCCCGAACTCCGCGACTGCCGCTTCGTCACCGAGGAGGAAGCGGCCAGGCTGCTGCCCCCCGTGCGCTACGAACGGCTCCGCTGGGCCCTGCGCGCGCGGGAGCGGGGGAGCGCGCTGTACCTGGAGGCGGGCGTTCCCGTCGGCGGCCAGTAGCAGCCGCCCGGCGGTTCAAGGCCCCGCGCCCGCGGCTCCGCTCAGTTCGCCGCGTACTTCTGGAGGAACAGCGCCTCCGCCACCGACAGCCGCTCCAACTCCTCGGGAGACACGCTCTCGTCGACCGCGTGGATCTGTGCCTCCGGCTCGCTCAGGCCGATCAGCAGGATCTCCGCCCCGGGGTAGAGCGCGGCGAGGGTGTTGCACAGCGGGATGGAGCCGCCCTGCCCCGCGTACTGCATCTCCTCGCCCGGGTAGGCCTCGCCCATCGCCTCCGCCATGGCCGCGTACGCCGGGCTCGTGGTGTCCGCGCGGAACGCCTGGCCCTGCCCGATCTGCTCGGTGGTCACCTGCGCGCCCCACGGCGTGTGCGCCTCCACGTGCGCCTGAAGCAGCTCGGTGGCCTCGGCCGCGTCCACGCCCGGCGGCACCCGCAGGCTGATCAGCGCCCGAGCGCCCGCCTGCACGGACGGCGTCGCACCGACCACCGGCGGGCAGTCGATGCCGAGGACCGTGACCGCGGGACGTACCCAGATGCGGTCGGCGACCGAGCCGTCGCCGATAAGCCGCACGCCGTCGAGCACCTTCGCGTCCTTGCGGAAAACGTCCTCTTCGTACTGAAGGCCGTCCCACACCTCGTTGCCCGTGAGCCCGTCGACCGTCGTCGAACCGTCCTCCGCGCGCAGCGAGTCGAGGACCCGCACCAGCGCCGCGAGCGCGTCCGGCGCCGCGCCGCCGAACTGTCCCGAGTGCAGATTGCCCTCAAGGGTGTCGATGCGGACGCGTACGAGAGTCATGCCGCGCAGCGTGGTCGTGACCGTCGGCAGGCCGACGCGGAAGTTGCCCGCGTCGCCGATGACGATCGTGTCGGCCGTCAGCAGCTCCGGGTGCTCCTCGGCGTACCGCTCGAGACCGCCCGTGCCCATCTCCTCCGAGCCCTCGGCGATCACCTTGACGGTCACCGGGACACCGCCGTTCGCCTTCAGGGCGCGCAGCGCGAGCAGGTGCATCAGCACTCCGCCCTTGCAGTCGGCGCTGCCGCGCCCGTACCAGCGGCCGTCCCGCTCCGTCAGCTCGAACGGCGGAGTCGTCCACGCCGCCTCGTCGAGCGGCGGCTGCACGTCGTAGTGCGCGTAGAGCAGGACCGTGGGCGCGCCCACCGGGCCGGGCAGCAGGCCGTACACCGACTGTGTGCCGTCCGGGGTGTCGAGCAGGGCCACGTCCTGGAACCCCTCGGCGCGCAGCGCGTCCGCCACCCAGTTCGCCGCGGCCTCGCTCTCGCTCTTGGGGAACTGAGCGAAGTCCGCCACCGACTTGAAGGCCACCAGTTCGGTGAGCTCCGCCTTCGCCTTCGGCATGAGTGAGGCGACGGTCTCGGCGATCGGATTCGGCGACATGGGCACGCTCCTCGTAGGTGCGACGTTGTACGTGTGCGGGTGCCGTGATCCTCCCACAGGAGGTGGCGCGGGACGCTCGCCGTAGGATGCCCAGGAAAGCGCGGCCAACAGCGGGATCGGGAGCGGTAGACCAACGTGAGCAGCGAGAACTCAGCGGACGACGCTCAGTACGTGTGGGACGTCGTCGTGGTGGGAGCAGGGCCCGCCGGGGCTTCGGCGGCCTATGCGGCGGCCGTCGCGGGACGCAGCGTCCTCGTCCTGGAGAAGGCGGAACTGCCCCGGTACAAGACGTGTGGCGGCGGCATCATCGGCCCCTCGCGCGACGCGCTCCCGCCCGGCTTCGACCTGCCCTTCAGGGACCGGGTGCACGCGGTGACGTTCTCCCTGGACGGCAAGTTCTCCCGCACGCGCCGTTCGAAGCAGATGCTCTTCGGGCTCATCAACCGTCCCGAGTTCGACCAGCAACTGGTCGAGTACGCGCAGAAGGCGGGCGCCGAAGTACGCACGGGCGTCACCGTGACGCGCGTGGAGCAGCACGGCTCCGCGGTGCCCGACCGGCGCACGGTCGCCGTGGTCCTGCAGGGCGGCGAGACGGTGCTCGCCCGCGCGGTCGTCGGCGCCGACGGCAGCGCGAGCCGCATAGGAGCGCATGTCGGGGTGAAGCTCGACCAGGTGGACCTCGGTCTTGAGGCCGAGATCCCGGTGCCGCAGAGCGTCGCCGAGGACTGGGCGGGCCGGGTGCTCATCGACTGGGGCCCGATGCCCGGCAGTTATGGATGGGTGTTCCCCAAGGGCGACACCCTCACCGTCGGTGTCATCTCCGCCCGCGGCGAAGGATCGGCCACCAAGCGGTATCTGGAGGACTTCATCGCCCGCCTCGGGCTCGCGGGCTTCGAACCGAGCATCTCCTCCGGCCATCTGACGCGCTGCCGCAGCGATGACTCGCCGCTCTCGCGCGGCCGGGTCGTGGTGTGCGGTGACGCGGCGGGGCTCCTTGAGCCGTGGACCCGCGAAGGCATCTCCTTCGCGCTGCGCTCGGGGCGGCTCGCGGGGGAGTGGGCGGTGCGGATCGGCGAGGCGCATGACGCGGTCGACGCCCGCCGCCAGGCCCTGAACTACGCCTTCGCGATCAAGGCAGGCCTCGGCGTCGAGATGAGCGTCGGGCGGCGCATGCTCACCGCCTTCGAGCGGCGGCCCGGCGTACTGCACGCGGCGATCACTGGTTTCCGGCCCGCGTGGAACGCGTTCGCGAGGATCACCCGCGGTTCGACGACGCTCGGCGAACTGGTGCGGAACCACCCGCTGGCGGGGCGAGCGCTCTCCGCGTTCGACAAGTAGCGGACCTCGGCGAGTAGCAAACCTCGACAAGTAGCGAACCCCGGCGAGCACCCGCCCTGCTCGCGAGCGCCAACGGGCCCTACGGGAATGTCAGTGAACTCCGCCCTCGATATGGGCGAGTTGGGCGGCGAGGATCTCTTCGAACGCCGCGCGGCGGTCCACCCCGAGGGGGCGGACGTCGCGGGCGAAGTGGGCCAGTGCGGGGAAGAGTTCGGGGTCGGCACCCAGTACCGCGACGCGGAACAGCTCCATGCCCTGTTCGTACTCTTCGGGGGTGATGGTGCCGAACCCCGCCTCGGAAGCGATCAATGCGGCGATGAGGATCACGATCCGGTGATAGCGCGCCGGGATCTCCTCGTCCGGCAGGCCCGACCCCCGCAGGGCCTGGAGCACCTCTTCCATGACCAGCCGGGAACCCGTGCCGCTTGAGGCGTAGCGCCCCCAGACCGCGGCGAGTTGGGGCTGTTGGCCGAAGGCTTCCCTCAAGCGCAGGGCCACGGTCGTGATGCGCTGCTTCCAGTCGCCTTCGGGACGGTAACCGTCCATGGCGGCCACGAGGGTCCGGTCCGCGACTGCGCGCAGCAGTTCGGTCTTGTTGCGGAAGTGCCGGTAGAGACTGGAGGAATCGGTCCCGAGCGCCGCGGCGAGCTTGCGCACGCTGAACGACTCGGCGTCGCTCGTACGCAGCAACTCCGCCGCCGTGTCCAGGATCTCCTCGGTCGACCAACGCCTTCGGCCTGCCATCTCGCCCCTCTCTGCCTCGCCCCTCTCGTATGGACTCAGCGTCTCGTCCGGACTCAGCGTAACCCATGCACTTGCTGTTGCACGCACCGCGTGCATAATGAGGACGCAAGCTACGCCTGACCATGACGCGCCGCGGCGGTCGGCCGCGGGAGGGGGATCGGGACATGAGCGAGGACACTGCCACCAAGCGGCCGCCGGAGCCGGACTGGCCGACGGTGACGGCCGGGGAACTGGTTGCCTACCGTGACGCGGAGAACCGCTTCCGGGCGTCGAGCGAGGCGCGGGCGATCCTCGGGGAGCCGGATCCGGGCGCCGCGATCGAGTGGCAGCAGATAGCGCTGCCCGGCCGCGAACTGCCGGTCCGGGTGTACCGGCCGGCGACGGAGAGCGGCGGGACGGGGGCCGGCCGGGCGGCCTTACCGCTCGTGCTCCACGTACACGGAGGTGGCTTCGTGGGCACGGCGGTGCAGTGCGACTGGGCCAACAGTCACCTGGCCACCCAACTGCCCGCGGTCATCGTCTCGGTCGAGCACCGCCTCATCGACCAGGAATCCCCGCTGTCGGCGGCTGTCGATGACGGCTGGGACGTGCTCCAGCACGTGGTGCGGCATGCCGCGCGGTGGGGCATCGACCCGGCGCGGACCGCCGTCTTCGGCGAGAGCTGCGGCGCGTTGATCAGCGCCATGGCGGCGATCCGGGCGAGGGAGGCAGGCCTGCGGCTCAGGGCGCAGGTGCTGGTCAACCCGGCTGTCGATGTGAGCGAGACGATGTTCGACTATGCCTCGATCGCCGAGTACGGCTACAGCCCGACCCGCGCCGACCCGCTACTGCGCTTCCTCCAGCGGCTCGCCGTTCCGCCGGGGGCCGACGCTCGCGCTCTCTCGCCGCTGTACGCCGACGAGCTGGGCGGGCTGGCCCCGGCGCTCGTGGTGGTGCCGACCCAGGACGCGGTGGCCGATCACGGCCGCCGCTATGTCGAGCGGCTGCGCGCGGCCGGGACGTCCGTGCGGCTCACCGAATACCCCGGAGCGAGGCACGCGTTCCTCACGCTGCCGGGCGTGGAGCAGCAGGCGGAAGCTGCTCGGGCGGAGATCCTCGAGTACCTCCGGGCCTCCCTCGCCGTATGACCGTAGGGAGGGGGTGCCAGGGGGTCGGTCTCACTTCGTGAGGGTGATGCGGAAAACGGGGTGGTCGGCCGCGGCCGCCTCGAGCTCCGCGTCCGTGGACTTGGCGGTGACGCCCTTGAAGTACTGGTTGACCTCCCAGCCCCACTTCTCCAGGTAGCCGCGCAGCAGCGGCAGCTTCCCGGCGTCCGGGATCTCCTCGACGGTGAACGCGCGCACCTTGCGCCCGACGCGCAGTTCGCCACCGCCGGCGGCGCGCATGTTGCGTACCCACTGGGAGTGCCCACGAGCCGAGACCAGGTACTGGGTGCCTTCGTACGTGAACGGGTTGACCGGGATGCGCTGCATCTGGCCGCTCTTGCGTCCGCGCACGGAGAGTTCCGCCGAACCCATCAGGCTGAAGCCGTGCCGCGCGAGCCAGCCGATCACGCCGTTGAGTCGCACGTTCAGGCGGCTGCCCTTGAGGTAGTAGGGGTCGGGGGAGCCGGAGGCGGAGGCCGAAGACGAGGGCGAAGGCATAGTGACCACCAGAGTCGGGAGAGTTTCCGAGAGCACTGCTCTCGCTTGAGAGCAGTGTGTACGAGAGCGGTGGCCCATGGCAAGAGCGGTGCTCTCGAAAGTGAGCGCCGATCTCGTTTCAGGTCACCGCGCACACATGAGTGCGGTGCTCTCGTATTAGTGCACTGCTCCGTTCGCATGGCACACTGGCTTCCATGAGCAGCGCCACCAGCGGAGCAAGGGCCCGCGCCCGAGTCGAAGTAACCGCCGCCATCAAGGACGAGGCCCGCAGACAACTGGCGGCCGATGGCGCGGCCAGGCTCTCGCTGCGCGCCGTGGCCCGCGAGCTCGGCATGGTGTCCTCCGCCCTCTACCGCTACTTCCCCAGCCGCGACGACCTCCTGACCGCGCTCATCATCGACGCCTACGACTCCCTCGGCGCCGCCGCCGAGGAGGCGCACGCCGAGGTCGCGTCGGCCCGACCGCTGCGGCGCTGGACGGTCGTGTGCGAGGCCGTGCGGTCCTGGGCGCTCGCACATCCGCACGAGTACACCCTCATCTACGGCTCGCCCGTCCCCGGGTACAGCGCGCCCGCCTCCACGATCGAAGCCGCCTCCCGCGTCGGGCTGCTGCTCATCGGGATCGTGCGCGACGCCCATCAGGGGCGCGGTGTCGCCGTCCGGCCGCTGCCCACCGGGCTGCGTCCCGAGGCGGAGCGGATCGCGGCCGATCTCGCGCCCGATCTGCCCCCGGCGGTGATCATGGCGATGGTCGCGGCCTGGGCCCAGCTGTTCGGACTTGTGGGATTCGAGGTGTTCGGGCAGTTCAACCGCGTCGTCGAGGACCGCTCGCCGTTCTTCTCGTACGCGGCCACTCAACTCGCCCACGGTGTGGGCCTGTTGGAACAGGAGTAAGACCCGGGGCCCGGCGGCGGACGCCTCCTCAAGCCGCCGGGACAGGAGCCGGCGCCCGCGTGGCCAGCAGCTCCGGATCCTGCCGCAGTATCCGCGCGTGCAGGGACCGCAGCGCGGGCCCCGGATCCGCGCCCATGGCCTCGGCGATCCGCAGCCGTGCCTCCTCGAAGGCGAGCAGCGCGTCCGACGAACGTCCCGTGCGGTACAGGGCGTTCATCAGGAGCTCGACCGGGCGTTCGCGCAGGGGGTGGGCGGCGACGAGCCGGATGAGTTCATGGACGTACTCGAAGGAGCGGCCGACCTCGATCTCCCCGGCGATCCTGGCCTCCAGGACGGTGATCCGCTTCTCGCGCCACCGCAGCCGTTCCGCCGCCAGATAAGGGCCGCCCAGGCCCTCGGCGAACTCGCCGCGCCACAACGCCTCGGCCCGGTCGGCGAGTTCGCCCGCACGCCGCAGCCGTCCCGCGTCCCGCGCGGTGAGCGCCGCGTCGATCAACTCCCGCCGCTCGCGCAGGTCGTCGGCCGCGGCACCGGTAAGGCGGTAGCCGCTGCCGGTCCAGGTCAGGGCCGGGCCCGCGGCGCCCGCCGACGCGAAGGCGCGCCGCACTCCGGAGACGTACTTCTGCACGAGGTTGCGCACATGGGCGGGCGGTTCGTCGCCCCACACCGCGTCCACCAGTCCTTCGTACGAGATCGGGCGCCCCTCCTGAAGCAGCAGCACCGCGAGCACCGTCCGCTGCTTCGGCGGTCCGAGCCGCACCTCCTCGCCACCATGCAACGCCCTTAGTGGGCCCAGCAGTTCGAAGCGCATCCCCGCGGACATCCCCACACCACCCATGGGCCGAGCGTAACCCGACCCCAGGTCGCGCGCCCCAGTGGATCTTCCAGCGAACCTTCCAGTGGCCCTTCCAGCGGTGACCGCGACCGTGGCGGCACCGGATCCCGCACGGGGATTCCGGGAGAGAGGCAGACAGCGATGCTGACCCGGCTCGGCCTATTCGTGGTGCGGCGCAGCCGTGCCGTGCTGATCGGCGTGGTACTGGCCTTCCTCGGTCTCGGCGCCTACGGAGCCGGCGCCCAGGCCGACCTCGACCTCGCCCGCTGGGACGCCCCCGGCACCGAATCCGTGCGCGCGGCGGACATCCTGCGCGAGGAGTACGGCACCGGCAACCCCAACCTCGCGCTCCTCGTCACGGCCCGCGACGGCGACATCGACTCGCCCCGTACGAGTGCCGCCGCCCGCCAACTGACCGCCGAGGTAAGGGACATCACCGGCGTCACGGACGTCAGTACCTACTGGTCCGGCAAGAGCCCTGCCCTGCGGGCCTCCGACGGCGACCGCGCCCTGATCCTCGCCCGTCTGGAGGGCGACCCCACCGCAACGCGGAAGCAACTCGCCGACCTCTCACCCCAACTCGCCCGCACCACACCGAGCCTGACCGTCGCCGTGGGCGGCCAGGAGGAGATCTCCCGGCAGGTCGGCGAGCAGGCCCGTACGGACTTCCTGCGCGCCGAGCTGTTCGTCCTGCCCGCCGTGGTGCTCCTGCTGATCCTCGTCTACCGGCGCACGGTGGCGGCCCTCCTGACCGTGGGCGTCGGGCTGCTCTCGGTCGTCGGCACGCTCGCCGGACTGCGGGCGATCGCGCAGGTCACCGAGGTGTCGACGTTCGCGGCGAATCTCGCCCTCGTCCTCGGCCTCGGTCTCGGCATCGACTACAGCCTGTTCGTCATCAACCGCTACCGCGAGGAACGGCACGCGGGCCACGCCCAGTCGGACGCCGTGGTCCGCGCGACCTCCGCAGCCGGACGCACCGTGATCTTCAGTGGGGTCACCGTGGCGGTCTCGCTCTGCGCGCTGCTCGTGTTCCCGTTCTTCTTCCTGAGCTCCTTCGCGTACGCGGGTGTCCTCGTCGTCGTCACCGCGGTGGCCGGAGCGCTGCTCCTGCTGCCCGCCGCGCTCGCCCGCTGGGGCCACCGCGTGGAGCGCCCGCAAGCCGCGGTCGGCGGATTCTGGCACCGGACCGCGCTGGCCGCGATGCGCCGCGCGCTCGCCTCCGGTGCCGTCGTGGTCGGCCTCCTGCTGCTCGCCGCCGCACCCCTGCTCGGCCTGCGCTTGGGACTGCCGGACGAGCGGACCCTGCCCACGGGCACTTCCTCCCGCACCACGTCCGAGACCATCCACAAGGAGTTCCCCGCCGAACCGACCGACACCGTCCAGGTCGTCTTCCGGGGCAAGTCCGACGCCCAGGGCGCCCGGCGCTACGCCGCTCAACTCTCCCGTGTACAGGGCGTGTTCCAGGTCGACGCACCCACCGGCCGTTACCAGGACGGCCGCCGCACCGGCCCCTCGGCCCTCACACCCGAAGACGCCGGAGCCCGCCTGGCGGTCGTGCCGACCCAAGCGGCCATGTACGGCGACGTTCCGGCCTTCGTCGACGACATCCGGCAGATCCCGGCCCCCGCGCCCGCCCTCGTCGGCGGCTACCCGGCCGAGACCACCGACTTCCGCTCCACCCTCCTGGACCGGCTCCCGTACGCCGTGGGCCTGATCCTTCTCGCCACCTTCGTCATCCTCTTCCTGATGACCGGCAGCCTGCTGCTGCCCGCCAAGGCGACCGTGCTCAATCTGCTCAGCCTGTCGGTGATGTTCGGGTGCCTGGTGTGGGTCTTCCAGGACGGTCATCTGTCGGGACTCCTGGGCTTCACGCCCACCGGGTCGATCGAACCGAGCATCCCGGTGCTGATGTTCTGTGTCGCCTACGGCCTCTCGATGGACTACGAGGTGTTCATGCTGGCCCGCATCAAGGAGGAGTACGAGCGGGTCGGCGACACCGAGCAGGCGGTCGCCACCGGGATCAGGCAGAGTGCGCCACTGATCACCGCCGCGGCCGGAATCCTCGCGCTGTCCTTCCTCACGTACGCGACCGGCGGCGTCGTCTTCCTCAAGGAACTCGGCGTCGGCACCGCCGTGACGATCCTCGTGGACGCCACCCTCATCCGAATCGTCCTGCTGCCCGTCGCCATGCGGCTCGCGGGCCGCGCCAACTGGTGGGCGCCGGGCCCGCTGCGCAGACTGCACCGCCGCTTCGGTCTGCACGAAGCTACGGAGACGGGCAAGACCCCCGAGGTACTCCAGCGGGAGTACGCGTGATCGCCACGCCGGGCTGACGCCCGCCGCCCACCCCGCGGTCTAGCGTGGCCGTCATGGATGAGCAGCGCGAACACAGGCGCGCCGGTCCGCCCCTGCCCTGGGGCGGACCGGCGATGTGGCGGCAGGGACCACCGTGGTGGAACCAGCGGGACCACGCCGGGGGCATCGGCGGGCTGCCGTGGCTGACGACGCTGGCGATCACCGTGTTCGTGCAGGTCGGTTCCGGGTTCGCCGCGCACAGTCAGCTCGACCGGGTGAGCCTGGACATGCCGGCCCGGTTGCTGCTGCTCGGGGGCACGGCCTCGCTCCTGCTGCGCCACCGCCACCCCGTCCCGGTGGCGTACTTCACCGCCGGGACCGCCCTGGTCTATCTGGCCGCCGGGTACGCCTACGGTCCCGTGCTGATCACTGTCGCCGTCGGCTGCTTCGCCGCCGTCGTCGCGGGGCACCGGCGCGCGGCGTGGGGCGCCGTCGGGATGCTCTGGGCGGGGCACGTGCTCGTCGCGCACTGGCTCTACCGGTGGCTGCCGCCGGGCGACGACGGTGCGCGCACCTGGGGCGAGGAAACCGTCGTCGCCGTCTGGGTCGTAGCCATCATCGCCGTGTCCGAACTGGCCCGCGTACGCCGTGAGCAGTGGATGAAGGAGCGGGCCGAGCGCGCGCAGGCCGCCAAGCGGCGGGCCGACGAGGAGCGCCTTCGCATGGCGCGCGAGCTGCACGACGTCCTCGCGCACAGCATCTCCGTGATCAACGTCCAGGCGGGCGTCGGCCTCGCGCTGCTCGACTCCGATCCCGAGCAGGCCCGTACGGCTCTGACCACCATCAAGGCCGCCAGCAAGGAGGCGCTGGGGGAGGTCCGTCAGGTCCTCGACACGCTGCGCACGCCCGGTGATGCTCCCCGAGCCCCCGCTCCCGGGCTCGACCGGCTTCCCGAGCTCGTGGAGCAGGCCGCGAGCACGGGACTCACGGTCGAGGTCGACACCGAGGGATCCGGCAGGAAACTGGCGCCCGGCGTCGACCTCGCCGCCTTCCGCATCGTCCAGGAAGCCCTGACCAACGTCGTACGGCACTCCGGATCGCGGCACGCGCGCGTGCTGGTGCGATACGAGGCCGCGGCGCTCACCCTGCGCGTGGACGACGACGGCCCCGCCACCGGCGCCGACGCGGGCGGCAGCGGGAACGGTCTCGCCGGGATGCGGGAGCGGGCCGCCGCCCTGAATGGCACGATCGAGGCGGGCCCGCGCCCGGACGGGGGCTTCAGGGTCACCGCCGTACTGCCCACCCGCACGGCACCTCAGGAGGACCAGTGATCCGCGTACTGCTCGCCGACGACCAGTCGTTGGTCAGGGCCGGTTTCAAGGCACTGCTCGGCGCACAGCGGGACATTGAGGTCGCGGGGGAGGCGGCGGACGGCGAGGAGGCGGTGCGCCTGGTGCGTGAACTGCGCCCCGACGTCGTCCTGATGGACATCCGCATGCCCCTGCTCGACGGTCTCGCCGCGACGCGGAAGATCACCGGCGAGCCGGACCTGAACGACGTCAAGGTGGTCATGCTCACCACCTTCGAACTGGACGAGTACGTCTTCGAGGCGATCCGTTCCGGAGCTTCGGGTTTCCTCGTCAAGGACACCGAGCCCGAGGAACTGCTGCGCGCCGTGCGCGCGGTCGTCGACGGCGACGCGCTGCTCTCGCCGGGCGTGACGCGCCGCCTCATCGCCGAGTTCGCGGCCCGCTCCAAGGAGCCTACGACCGCCGAGCCGCTGGGTGAACTCACCGAGCGGGAGCGGGAGGTGATGGCGCTGGTCGGCATCGGCCTGTCGAACGAGGAGATCGCCCGGCGTCTCGTCGTCAGCCCGCTCACCGCCAAGACCCACGTCAGCCGCACCATGGTGAAGCTGGGCGCCCGCGACCGGGCCCAACTGGTCGTCCTGGCCTACGAGTCGGGGCTCGTCCGGCCCGGCTGGCTCGGCTGACGCGTCGCGCGCCGGTGGCGTAGGAGGATCGTCACCAGGGTCGTGACGAAGACGACGGCCCCCGCGATCACGCCGGCCCGGACCAGCGTGCCCTCGCTGGGTGATGTCACGCCGAAGAAGAAGGCCGGTGACACCACGGCCAGCATCGTGCAGCCCGCGAGCAGCGTCGCGGCGAAGAGCGCGAAACCTATCTCTACAGTGTTCGCGTCGCGCTCGGCCTGCGTTCGTGTCCCCATGTCCCGAGTGTCAGGGGTAAGCCTCCGGCGGGCAAGGAACTGACCCGCCGGAGGACGCGTGTTGACGTACGGACAGGTCAGTCGTGGACGGCTACTCGCTCCTCTTCGGCCTCTCGCTGTACGGACTTCACGACCAGGACGGTCTCCTGCGTACGCCGCGTGCGCAGCCCGGTGAGGGTGATGAGGAGACCGGCGACGGCGATCGCCGTGACCACGATCAGGCCGGGCCGGTAGCTGTCGAGCAGGGCCTGTGGCGAGGCGTCGGCGCCGTGGGAGGACGCGGTGATCACCGCCGTGACGACGGCGAGGAAGATCGCGCCGCCCACCTGGATCGAGGTGTTCAGGAGGCCCGACACCATGCCCTGCTCGTCGTCGTCCACGCCGTTGGTGGCCTGGATGTTGAGCGAGGGGAAGACCAGGGCGCACGCGAAGCCGAGCAGGATCATGGACGGCAGGACCATCGACGCGTACGACGGGGTCAGGCTGACACGCAGGAACAGCACGTACGAGGCGACGAGCAGGACGAACCCGGCCACGATGACCCGCGGTGTGCCGAAGCGGTCGATGACCGAGCCGACCTTCGTGGACGACAGGGCGACCAGGGCGCCCGCGGGCAGGAAGGCGAGCGCGGTCTCAAGGGCCGACCAGCCGAGCAGCGTCTGGAAGTACTGCGTGGCGATGAACTGGAAGGAGACGTAACCGCCGAAGAACGCCATCGCGCCGATCTGCGCCCGCAGCTGTGGTCCCGAGCGCAGCACGCCGAGGCGGATGAGCGGGCTCGCGGTGCGTAGTTCGATGCGTACGAAGACGGCGAGCAGCGCGGCCGCGACGAGGAACGACAGGAGAGTGCGGGCCGACGCCCAGCCGGCCTCGGGTGCCTCGACGACGGTGAAGACGAAGAGCAGCATCGCCGCGGTGCCGGTGACGGCGCCCGGTATGTCGTAGCCGCCGGTGTTCTTCTCGCGGGCGCTGCGCGGGATCAGCTTGAGTCCGGCGATCAGCGCGATGACGGCGATCGGCGCGGGCAGCAGCATCGTCAGGCGCCAGCTTGCCTCGGTGAGCAGTCCGGACAGGACGAGGCCCATGGAGAAGCCGGTGGCGGCGCAGGTGGTGTAGATGGTGAGCGCGCGGTTGCGGACCGGGCCCTCGGCGAACGTCGTGGTGATGATGGAGAGGCCCGCGGGAGCGGTGAACGCGGCGCTCAGGCCCTTGATGAAGCGGCTCGCGATCAGCAGCGGGCCGGAGTCGACGAACCCGCCGAGCAGCGAGGCGAGCGCGAAGACGGCGAGCGCGATCAGGAAGACCCGGCGCCGCCCGAGCAGGTCGGCGGCCCGGCCCCCCAGGAGCAGCAGGCCGCCGTAGCCGAGGATGTAGCCGCTGACGACCCACTGGAGGGTCGAGGTGGAGAGGTTCAGTTCGGAGCCGATGGAGGGCAGCGCGACGCCGACCATCGATACGTCGAGTGCGTCGAGGAACATCGCGGCGCAGAGCACGAGCAGAGTGCCCCACAGGCGCGGGGACCAGCGCTCCGGGGGCGCGGAGGCAGCTGTGAGCGGAGAAGTCATGCGGAGCAGAGTACATGCACGTGCATTGAGTGCAAGCGCATTTAATTCCAACGCAACAAAGGGCGTTTTCTCTGCTACCGTGCGATGTCATGGCGGCGAATCAGGCCGAGCAAGGGCTCGTGGACCAATGGCGCGACATCCTCGCGGTGCACGCGCGCACTCTCTGCGCGATCGACCGTGCCTTGCATGAGCATGGCCTCGGGGCGAGCGACTTCGAAGTACTCGACGTACTGACCGAGGGCACGGCGGACGACGGCGGCGACGCTTACCGCGTGCAGGACATCGCGGGCCGGGTGCACCTGAGCCAGAGCGCGCTGTCCCGCCTCGTCGGACGCCTGGAGAAGGACGGCCTGGTCTCGCGCGGCATGTGCAGCGAGGACCGGCGCGGAGTGCGGGTGTGCCTCACGGACAAGGGCCGCGACCTGCATGCGCGAGTGCGACCCCTGCAGCGTGCGGTCCTTGAGGAGATGCTCAGGGAGCCGAGCGCACGCTGATCCGCGCCCGGCCCCCCTCTTGAGTCCCGCAAGTCCTACACCCCCGCTTTCTCCTGCCACAGAGCGGCGAGCGCGCTGTCGCCGCTGACCTGCGGGAACGGCGCGCGGTTCCACAGCGCGAGATAGAGCCGCGCGGCAGGGCCGGACAGTTCACAGTCCGCCTCGCCCACCGCACCCCGCTCCGTGACGGGCGGCTCCGCGGAGAGACGTACGGTCCACACGGCATCGTCCGCGTCTGTCGCGCGCACACGCAGAACCCGGGGCTCTGCCGTTCGCGCCCTGCTGCGCTCGCGGGCGTGGAATCCGCGGAGCAGCTCGTCGATCCCGTCGGCGCCGAAGTCCGTGCGAAGCGGCGACAGCGCGCCTCCCCGCGCGGACTCGGCGTCCACGCGGTGCACCGCCGTCTCGTTCGCCTGCCGCCGCGCCCAGAAGGCGAGCGGTGACGGCGCGGGCAGGAAGGCCCAGCACTCCACGTCGTGCGGTGCGGCGGACAACGTGGCGACCAGGGCGGCGTGGCCCTCGCGGTACCAGGCGAACAGCGCGTCCCCGTCCAGGTCGGGCGGGTCGCCCAGTGGCTGGCGCGAGCTGCGTCCGGTGGCGACGTACTGCGCGGCCCAGCGGTGCACCGTGCCTATGTGTCCCACCAGGTCGCGCACCTGCCATGCGGGACAGGTGGGCACTTTGGCGTCGGGCCCGGCCGCTTCGGCGGCGCGCGCCAGCAACTGACCCTCTTCGTCGAGTATTTGGATGTGCTCGGCAATGTCCATGACGGTGATTCTCGCCGATGGAGTGCGGTTGAGGGGTGCATGCGAGGGTCGGCTGGATCAGGTGCCGGCGCCACTGCCCTCAGCGGCGGGTCGTGTAGCCGATCACCGCTGCGATGCCCGCCAGAGCCGCCACGCTGGTGAGGGCCGTGGGCAGGGTGAACCAGTCGGCCATGAAACCGATGGCCGGTGGGCCGAGCAGCATGCCGCCGTAGCCGAGTGTGGAGGCGGTGGCGACGCCGCTGGGGCCCGCCAGTGCACCGGCGCGTTCGACGGCTACGGGGAAGATGTTGGCGAGTCCGAGCCCGGTGATCGCGAAGCCCAGGAGCGCCAGCCAGATGGAGGGGGCGAGCGCGCCGAGGAGCATGCCGGCGGCGGCCGTGGTGCCGCCGGCCACGAGGATCGGGGTCTGGCCGAGCCGTTCGAGCAGGGTCGTACCGCTGAGTCGGCCGATCGTCATGGCGAGCGCGAAGCAGGAGTAGCCGGCGGCGGCGACGCCGGGGTGGGCGTTGAGGTCCTGTTCGAGGTGGAGCGCGCCCCAGTCGGCGAGTGCGCCCTCGCCGAACGCCGTGCACAGGGCGATGAGGCCGAAGACGAGTACGAGTCCGCGGGTGCGGCCGTCGAGGCGCCGCGGAGTTCGGCCTTCCGCGTCGTGCTCGTCGGCCGGGGGCGTCGGGGGTTCCAGGCGCAGGAGGGTGCGGCCCGCGACTGCGGTGACGAGCAGGCCGATCACCGTGAGGCCGAGCAGGTGGCGCGTGGGAGACAGGGAGCCCGCTATCAGTCCGCCGACTCCCGCGCCGACCATGCCGCCCAGGCTGAAGGCGGCGTGGAAGCTGGGCATGATCGGACGCCGCAGGGCGGCCACGAGGTCGACGGCGGCGCTGTTGAAGGCGACGTTGATCCCCCCGTAGGCGGCGCCGAAGACCAACAGCACCGCGGCCAGTGCCGCCGCGGAGTGGGTCAGGGGAGGCAGCGCGACGCTCAGCGACAGCAGCACGGCGCAGACGACGGTGACCGGATGGCTGCCGAAGCGGCGGCAGAGCCGTCCCGTGAGCGTCATCGTGATCACGGCACCGGCGGAGACCCCGAGCAGCGCGAGCCCGAGGTCGCTGGCTGACGCGCCGGTCTGTTCCTTGATGGCGGGGATGCGGACGACCCACCCGGCGAAGATGAAGCCGTCGAGCGCGAAGAAGACGGTGAGTGCGACACGGAGCCGGGCGAGGCCCGGTGGGGTGGCCCGCGACGCTGCGGACGTGGTTTTGTTTAGGAGCGGCACAAAGTCAGAGTAGGGGCGTGCCCCGGCCGCGTACAAGACAGTTTGTGTGAGGCGGGGGTCACCGGTGAGCGGAAGTTTTCGTGGGGCGGCGGTCACCGGTGGACGGAGGGTTCTCGTGAGGTGGCTGTCGCCGGGGGGGCGGAGGATTCTCGCGAGGTGGCGGTCACCGATCGACGGAAGTGTTTCGTGAGACGCAGGGGAAGGGTGGCGGAAGGCCGGTGGACGGGCAGATGACGACTGAACGGCGAGGCGGCGTACGGATCATGGGAGACTCGCCCTCATGAACGGCAAGGCTTCCCCCCGCGCCGAGGGGGATCTGTCCACGCGTACGCGCCTGGAGCGAGGGCGCGGTGCGCTCGGTCCCGCGCTTGAGCTCGTCCACACCGGGCGAGCCCCGACCCGTGCCGTGCTCACCGCCGAACTCGGCGTCACCCGCGCCACGGCGGGCGCCGTCGCCGCGGAGCTCGAAGCGCTCGGTCTGATCAGGATCGACGCGCGGCCGAGCGCCCCCGCGGGTTCGCAGGGTCGCCCCTCGCACGGCCTGTCCATCGCGGAGGACGGGCCGGTCGCTCTCGCGGCGCAGGTGCACTCAGACGGTTTCCGGGCCGCGCTCGTGGGGCTCGGCGGTCGCATCGTCGCCACCGCGCCCGGCTGCGAGACCATCGACGCCGACCCGGCGCAGGTGCTCGGCTCGGTCATCGACGCGGGTGCGCAACTCCTGCGCGAGACCGGCAGGCGCTGCGTGGGCGCGGGCCTCGCCGTGCCGTCGGCCGTGGCCGAACCGGAGGGCACCGCGCTCAATCCGCTGCACCTCGCGTGGCCCGCGGGCTCGCAGGTCCGGCAGATCTTCGCCGACTGTGTACGGGACGCGGGCATCGCGGGTCCGGCCTTCGCCGCCAACGACGTCAATCTCGCCGCGCTCGCCGAGCACCGGCACGGCGCGGGACGCGGGGCCCGCGACCTGCTCTGCGTGGCCACCGGGCACCGTGGGGTCGGCGGCGCCCTCGTCCTCGACGGGCGTCTGCACACGGGCAGTTCGGGTCTCGCCCTTGAGGTCGGTCACCTCACCGTCAACCCCGAGGGCCGCCCCTGCCACTGCGGCAGCCGGGGCTGCCTCGACGTGGAGACGGACCCGCTGGCCTTCCTCACGGCGGCGGGCCGCGCACCGGCTTCCGAAGGGCTGTTGCAGCAGGCGTTGGACCTGCTCCGTGGCGCGGGCGGCGACCCCGCTGTCCGTGCCGCCACCGAGGAACTGATCGACCGGCTCGGCCTGGGGCTCGCCGGCCTGGTGAACATCCTCAACCCGGACCGCATCGTCCTGGGTGGCCTGCACCGCGCGCTCCTTGAGGCCGACCCCGAGCGGCTGCGCGCCGTCGTCGCCGACCGGAGCCTGTGGGGGCGCAGCGGCGGCGTACCGATCCTGGCCTGCACGCTGGACCACAACAGCCTGGTGGGGGCCGCCGAGCTGGCCTGGCAGCCGGTGCTCGACGACCCCCTCGGGGCGCTGGGCTGAAGCTGCCCTAGACGCGGGAGGACGCCTTCGCCTCCCGCGGGCTCTGCGGGTCAACGCTCTTACCGGCAGGGGCGGTTCGCCCGGCACGCAGCCGCCGCAGGTCCGGTACCAGGGTGAGGAGCCCGAGCCCGGCCAGCGCGGCGCCGATCCACAGGGGCGCCCGCAGGCCGAACGTATCGATGGCGGGTCCTCCGACGGACGTCGCGATGATGATGCCGAGGGTGATGAACGAGGAGTGGACCGTGTTGACCAGCGGCCGGGCGTTGCCGGTGCGCTGGACGCGGGTCACAAGGGCCGGGTTCATCGTGACCCCGACGAGGCCGATGCCCATCATCAACGCCACGGCGGGCACGCTCAGTTGGGCGAGTACGGCGAAACCGGCGAGGAACCCCAGATTGAGCAGCAGACCGATGAGCAGGACCGGAACGGTGTGCCGGTCGGCGAACCTGCCGACGATGGTGTTGCCGACGACGGTGGCGGCGCCGTACGCGATGAGCAGGAGAGGGACGGTGCCGGTGGAGAAGCCGGTGACCTCGGTGAGGATCGGGTTGAGGTAGCTGAAGGCGGAGAATGTGGCGCCGATGACGAAGGTGCTGGTGGTGAGCGTCAGCCAGAGCCGGGGGCTGCGGAAGGCGCCGAGTTCCTGACGCAGGCTGCCACCGTCGTCCTCGATGCGCTCGATACGCGGCACTCCGGCGAGGGTGGCCAGCGCCGCGAGGACGGTCAGGCCGGTGATGGCCCAGAACGCGGCGCGCCAGCCCAGGTGTTCACCGATGACGGTGGAGAGCGGAAGGCCGAGGAGGGTGCCCAGCATCAGCCCGTTGAGGGCCACCGCGATGGCCCTGCCCCGGACTTCGGGGCGGGTGAGCTGCGCGCACAGGGAGATGGAGACGCCGAAGAAGGCCTGGGAAGCGATGCCGGTGATGACGCGGGCGACGAGCATGGTGCGGTAGTCAGGGGCGAGGGCGGCGAGCACGTTACCCGCAAGGAAGATGGCGAACAGGACCAGCAGGGCCTGCTTCTGACGCATTTTCAGCAGCCCGATGGTGAGGAAGGGGCCGCCGAAGGCCATCGCCACGGCGAACGCGGTGATCAGGTAGCCGATCTCCGGAATCGTGGCGTGGAGGCCTTCGGCCATCTGCGGCATCAGGCCGGCGACGACGAACTCGCTGGTCACCATGGCGAAGATGCCGAGGGCCAAGAGGTATACGGCGCGGGGCATGGGGCTCCTGTCAGAGGTGGGTCGTACGGGGTGGGTCGCACGAGGGTTGTGCACTGGTCGGTACAAAACGCGGGCATGCCGGAGGGGGTGCGGGCCTGGGGGGCGGCCCGGCTTCGACCCGGCTGCGGCCGGGCTGCGCAGGTGAGGCGTCGGCTAGCGGGTCAGCGCGTCCAGGGCGGTCTCGGTGATGGCCTCCAGGGCGGCGCGGTCGGCGCCGCCCTGCGCCGCGATGCGCATGCCGCCGATGATGGCGTTCAGGAAGCGGGCGAGGTCGCCGGGGTCCCGTGGGGAGGTGATCTCGCCGCCGCTCTGTCCGGAGCGGATGACGGCGCTGATCGCGGTGAGCCGCACCGCGAGGTCACGCGCGAGCAGTTCGGCGGCCTCGGGGTCGCGCCCGGCCAGTTCCACGGTGGTGTTGACGGTCAGGCAGCCGATGCTGTGCCCGTCCTCGCGGCATTCGAACTCGGAGTCGACGACGCGGGCGAACAGGGCGCGGAGGCGCTCCAGCGGGGAACGCTCCGCGTCCTCCAGGATGCCGACCTGGGTGGACGTCATGGCGTCCATGTACCGGGCCAGGGCTCGCAGGAAGAGATCGTGCTTGCTGCTGAAGGTGTTGTAGATGCTGCTGCGGCCCAGGCCGGTGGCGTCGCACAAGTCCTGGGTCGAGGTGGCTTCGTAGCCGTTCGCCCAGAAGGCGCGCATCGCCGCGTCCAGGGCCCGTTCCTCGTCGAAGGTTCTCGGTCGGGCCATGTCGGTACGGTACCGGTTTTGGAACGCCCAGTGCAATACGGATGGGGGGCACCGAAGGACCGGCGTTACTGCCCCAGGCCCCGCTCCCCTCCATACTCCCACTCCACCGCGAACGCCCGCGCCGGATTCACCGTCAGCATCCGCTCCACCACCCCTGCCCCCACGGCGAGTTCGAGCCGCGGCCGGACCCTGCGCAGCAGATACGGCAGCCCAGGACCGCCGTTCACCGAGCGGGCCGCGGACGTCGTCGTGTCCCCGCCGAGCAGCAGCTGGTCCTCGAAGCCTGCCTCGGTCAGGGCCAGGACGGCTTCCGGCATGCGCCAGTCCGTGGCGTGGTTCGCGCGGGAGGGGCCGTCGAAGGCGAGATAGGCCCCGGCCTGCGCGGCCTCGCGGTGGACGGTCAGGTCGGGGGAACGGTTGAGGTGGCCGAGGATCACCCTCCCCGCCGGTGCGCCCAACTCCCCGCACAGCACGTCGAGTACGTCCAGCGCGCCGGTGCCGAGCTCCAGGTGAACGGCGATGGGCGCACCCGTCGCCCGGTGTGCCTCCGCCGCCGCCTCCATCGTCCAGCGGGCGTGCGCGTCCAGGCCGTGGAAGCCGCCCGCGACCTTGATCATCCCTGCCCGTACGCCGGTGTCGGCGATGCCCTTCGTCAGCTCCCGTACGAAGAGATCCGCGAGCCCGTCGGCGCGCAGCCGCGTCAGCAACTCCGGTGTGTAGTGGACTGCTTGATGCAGTCCCGTCGCGGCGACGATCCGCACACCCGTCGTCCGGGACAGGCCGGGCAGTTCACTCGCGTGGCGCCCCATCCCGTGCGGGGTCCACTGGATCAGACTCTCCCCGCCCACCGCCCGGAAGGCCGCCAGTTCTTGAGCCGCAAGGTCTGCTGAGTCCAGCTCCTGGTCAGGGAGTTGAGGGCTCGTCAGGAAGAGGTGGTCGTGCGCGTCGCAGACGCCGAGGTCCGTGGGTGCGATGTCACCGAGTACGGTGCGCACCGCGCTCACCACTGTCGACCCTGGGGGAGGAGGCCACGCTCCGGGGCGGAGAGGTGAAGGACCTGGAACACGTCACCCTCGCCCTTCGGCGCATCGTGGTCCCAGACGGAGAAGTGCAGTGCCTCCCACGTCCTCGGGTCGATGGACACGGCGGCGTAGAGAGCCCCGTCCTGACGCGCCAATCTCTGTGCCTCGTGGGCTAGTTCGTCCGCGAGGCCGCCCAGGTGAGTACCGGCCGGGATGCGCATCCGGCGACGAATCGCGGACTTCGCGGACTTCGCCGACTTCGCGGACCTCGCGGGCGTGCCCGAAGCCGCGCCCTCCGCGAACGCGATGCCCGCCCAGTGCTGTACTTCCGGTCGCCCGAAGTCGTCGACGATGCCCTGGAATCCGGGGCCCCAGAGGAAGGAGTTCATGCCCTCGGGGGTGTTCCAGAGGTAGAACGGCGCGTACTGGTTCACGGGGGAGCCGTCGACTCCTCGCTCGCGTATCAGATAGGCCTTGGCGCCAAGGCCTGGGTAGTTGTCCATGAGGTGGCCCTTGGTCGCCACGCGGTCGCGGATGACGCCCATGTCGTAGTCGGCCGGAAGGGTGATCTCGTACTGCATCGCGTGCATGGTTGTTCGCTCCTCAGGGTCGTGCTGCCGGATACGCGTCGGCGCCCACGGTGATGCGCGGGCCTCTTCAAGTCCGTGGCGCAGGCGGGGTGGTGGCGGCGAAGAGGAGCGCGAGGAGGCCGCGTACCGCGGTGTCGAAGGCGGCGGGGGCTCCCGAGGCGCGGGCCAGTACGTAGCCGCCCTGGACCGTCGCGACGACCGTCGCCGCGATCGTCCGCGGATCGAGCGTGGCCGCGAACTCGCCCCGGGCCTGGCCCTCTTCGACGATTCCGGTGATCCGGTCCCGCAGCCAGTCGAGCGTCTCGGTGACGGGCGCGCGCAGCTCGTCGCTCGCGATGACGTCCGGGTCCATCGTCAGCCGCCCGACCGGGCAGCCGCGCAGCACGTCGCGCTCGCGCAGCAGATACGCCTCGATGCGTTCGTACGCCGAACCGGTGCCGCCAAGGACGCCCTCGGCCGTGGCGCGCATCTCGTCCGCCGTACGCCGGATCGCGGCGAGCGCAAGGTCAGGCTTTCCAGCGAAATGGTGGTACATACTGCCCTGTCCGGCGCCCGCGTGCTGCTGGATCGCCTTGGGGCTCGTACCGACGTATCCGCGCTCCCACAGCAGTTCACGGGTGGACTCGATCAAGCGCTCCGGAGTGCTCATGTCCTGACTGTACATACTAGTAGGTACAGAGGTCCAGGCCCCTGCTGCCACCACCGGGAGCAGCGCCGAACAGCCCACGTACTCCCCACGTGGTACGCGAGCTGCCGCTGGCCGTACGACGACTCGGACCCCCTCGGAGGGCGAGTCTCAAGGCATCGAAACAACCACCGCACATCGCGGCAACGCTCCCAAGGAGATGGACCCCATGAACACCCTGGCTCACTTCGACGGCGGACCCGGCCCGTGGATCCTGTTCTTCCCGCTCATCTGGGCAGCCGTCGTCATCGGAAGCATCACCCTCCTGCGCCGTACCGTGTGGCGTGGCCGCCGGGCGCCGTGGCAGCGTGGCGGTGCCGAGCAGAACGTACGCATCGACGAGAAATCGCCCATCGCCGTGCTCGGCCGGCGCTTCGCCTCGGGTGAGATCGACGAGGACGAGTACTGGCGGCGCCTCTCCGTCCTGAACGAGGAGTTCGGGCGTACCTCCAAGGGCGGTACGGCATGACCACCGCCATCGGACGCCGCGGCGCCACCACCGCCGACGCCGCCCGCGTCACCGACGCCGTCAAGGTCTACGGCCGCGGAGACACCGCCGTGCGGGCCCTTGACGGGGTGAGCGTCGGCTTCCCGGCCGGGCGCTTCACCGCGATCATGGGCCCGTCGGGCTCCGGCAAGTCCACTCTGATGCACTGCGCCGCGGGCCTGGACACCCTCACCTCGGGGGCCGCCCACATCGGCGACACCGAGCTGGGCGCGCTGGACGACCGGCGGCTTACGCTCCTGCGCCGCGACCGCATCGGCTTCGTTTTCCAGGCCTTCAACCTGGTCCCGACGCTGACCGTCGCCGAGAACATCACGCTCCCGATGGATCTCGCCGGGCGGCGCGGCGAACGCGAGTGGACCGACGCCCTCATCGATGTCGTCGGGCTGCGCGACCGGCTCCACCACCGGCCCGCCGAACTCTCCGGCGGGCAGCAGCAACGCGTCGCCGTGGCGAGGGCGTTCGCCGGTGCGCCGGACGTCGTCTTCGCCGACGAACCGACCGGCAACCTCGACTCGCGCTCCGGCGAGGAAGTACTCCGCCTCCTCGGCCGCGCGGTGCGCCAGATGGACCGCACCGTCGTCATGGTCACCCACGACCCGGTGGCCGCGGCCCACGCCGACGAGGTCGTCTTCCTGGCCGACGGCCGCCTCGTGGACCGGATGCAGGACCCGACCGCGGACAAGGTCCTCGACCGGCTCAAGGCGTTCGACGCGCGGGCGGCGGCCGAGTCCGGTACCGCATTGCGTACGGAAGGGGCCCCGTCATGAGCTCCCCGAACTCCCCAGAATCCCCGAGATCCCTCAACTCCCCAGACTCCCCGAGCTCCCCGAGTCCCCTGAACTCCCTGAGCGCGTCCGCGCGCATCAGCCTCTCCTCGCTGCGCGGCCACAAGCGGCGCTTCGCGGGTACGTTCCTCGCGGTCATGCTCGGTGTCGCCTTCCTGGCGGGCACGCTCGTCATGGGCGACACCCTGCGCGGCAGCTTCGACACGATGTTCGGCAACGCGACGAGCGGCACCGACGCCGTCGTCCGCAGCGCCGACACCATCACCACCCCCGACGACAGCCAGGGCACCCGGCAGCCCGTCAAGACCTCGCTGGCCCGGAAGATCGAGCGGACCGAAGGCGTCGCCGCCGCCGCCCCCAGCATCCAGGGCGCCGGTCAACTCCTCGGCAAGGACGGCGAACCCATCGGCGGCAAGGGCCCGCCCACCCTCGCGGGCAACTGGATCGACGACGGCAAACTGAACGCCTATCAGCTCAGCGAAGGCCGCGCCCCCGCCAAAACCGGCGAAGTCGTCGTCAATCGCGGCGCCGCCGACTCCGGCGGCCTGAAGGTCGGCGACACGACCACGCTGCGCACCCCCGACCCCGTCAAGGTGACGATCGTGGGCCTCGCGACCTTCGGCGGCGAGGACGGCATGGCGCAGACCACCTTCACCGGCATGACGCAGACCGACGCCGAGAAGTACCTGACGCCGAAGCCCGGCGAGGCCGCCTCCATCCAGGTCAGGGCCGGACCCGGAATCAGCGAGCAGGAGCTCGTGGACGCGCTGAATCCCGTACTTCCCAAGGGAGTTGAGGCGATCACCGGCGAGGCGTCGGCGGCGGAGAACACGGACAACATCTCCGGTCAGTTCCTGACGCTCTTCACCAGCTTCCTGCTCGTCTTCTCCGGGATCGCCCTGCTGGTCGCCACCTTCAGCATCCACAACACCTTCGCGATCGTCGTCGCCCAGCGCACCCGCGAGAACGCGCTCCTGCGCGCGCTCGGTGCCTCGCGCCGCCAAGTCACCGCCTCCACCCTCGTCGAGGCGAGCGTGGTCGCCGTGGTCGCGTCGGCCGCGGGTCTCGCGGGCGGCATCGGGATCGCGGCCGGGCTCCAGGCGCTCTTCCCCGCCATCGGATTCCCCTTCCCCGAGGGCGACTTGGTGATCAGCGGTCTCTCGATGCTGCTGCCCCTGGCCGTCGGCATCGTCGTCTGCCTCGGCTCCGCCCTGTTGCCCGCCGTACGCGCCGGACGCACGGCGCCCCTCGCCGCCCTGCGCGAGACCGCTGTCGACCACTCCGGGGCCTCGCGGCAACGCGCCGTCACCGGCACGGTCCTCGCGCTCACCGCCGTCGCCCTCGCGCTGACCGGCGTCTTCGTCAGCCCGTCCGTGTGGCTGGCAGGGGCCGGAGCAGTCCTCGCGCTCGCCGCGTTCGTGGTGCTCGGGCCCGTCGCGTCCTCGCGGGCCGTACGCATCATCGGCGGGCCCCTCGACCGGCTGCGCGGCGTCACGGGCAGGCTGGCCCGCCGCAACGCCCTGCGCAGTCCCAAGCGGACCGCGGCCACCGCGAGCGCGCTCATGATCGGTGTCGCCGTCGTCTCGCTCTTCACGGTCTTCGGCGCCTCGCTGAAGGCGACCATGGACGAGACGGTGAACCGCTCCTTCGCGGGCGACCTCGCCATCAGCACCCCCGGCTTCGGCGCGGGCGGCAGCGGACTCAGCCCCAGGCTGGCCCCCGCGCTCGCCGAGCAGCCGCAGGTGGCGACCGCGGTCGGCCTAGGCAAGGGCACGGCGGAGGTCGACGGGAAAGGCCGGGCCCTGACCGTGACCGACCCGGGCCCCTTCGCCAAGTCCTTCGACCTCGGCAAGGTGGACGGCTCGCTCGGCGCGCTCGGCACCAACGGCATCGCGATCACCCGGGAGGAGGCCGGCAAGCAGGACCTGAAGGTGGGGTCCACGGCGCAACTCGCCTTCGCTGACGGCAAGAAGGACACCTTCACGGTCCGGGCGCTGTACGGCCGCTCCGAGCTGGCGGGGGACTACGTCATCACCCGCGAGGCCTGGGCGCCGCACCGCGCACAGGACGCCGACAGTCTCGTCTCCGTCACCTTCAAGGACGGCGTGAGCGCGGACGACGGGAAGGCGGCGGTCTCCAAGACCGCGCAAAAGTACGGCAACCCGGACGTGCAGACCCGGGGCGAGTACGCGCGGTCGGCCGCAGGCGGCATCGACATGATGCTCACGCTGGTCTACGCCCTGCTGGCGCTTGCGGTCCTGATCGCACTGCTCGGCATCGCCAACACCCTGACCCTCGCGATCCACGAACGTACCCGTGAACTCGGTCTGTTGCGTGCCGTCGGGCAGACCAGGGCGCAGCTGCGGGCCATGGTCCGCTGGGAGTCGGTGCTTGTCGCCGCCTTCGGCACGGCCGGCGGACTCGCGCTAGGCGGGTTCCTCGGCTGGGTGCTCGTCAAGGCCTCGGACGGCGCGACGAGCAGTGCCTTCGCGTTCGCGGTGCCACCCGTGCGGCTCGCGGTGGTGGCCCTGGTGGGCCTGGCGGCGGGAGCCCTCGCGGGTCTGCGTCCGGCGCGGCGGGCCGCACGCCTGGACGTGCTGCGTGCCATCGCCACCGAGTGACGTAGCGCCCGGCCCACGCGGAGCCTGTCACCGCCCGGTCAGCCGACAACGGCCGACCGGGCGGGAGTGTGTCCGGGCGCGTGGCCGTCGGCGATGGTGTCCGGCACGGTTTCCAGGTCCGCGAAGGGGCCCGCCGTGGTCGCGCCGTACACGGGGTACGTGGGCGGCAGGGCGACGGCAGGGGCGGGGGCGGGGGCGGCCGGGAGGGTGAACCAGACGACCTTGCCCGTGTCGCCGTGGGGGCGTACCCCCCAGCTCTCGCTGACCGCGGCGATCATCGCGAGCCCGCGGCCACAGGTGGCGAACGGCTCCGCGACGCCGACCTCGGGAAGGCGCGGGTCGTTGTCGTGCACGGAAACCGTGAGGCGGTCGAGCAGCAGCTCGATCTCCACGGTGCATCCCTTGTCCGGCTGTGCGTGCCGGTGCACGTTGGTCAGGAGCTCGGTGACACCGAGCGCGGCCCGGTCTATCAGCGGATCGAGACGCCAGTAGCGCAACTGCGCCGATACGATCCTGCGGACCTGGCCGATCCGCGACGGCAGAGCCTGGAGCTCTACGGTGCAATACCTGCTTGGCTGGCTGATCACGGCTGCGACTCCCCGAATTGCGGTCCGGAAGAAGACGACGATCGGATTCAGCAGCGGCCGCGGGGTCTGCCGGCTGCTGTTCGTAGCCGGCGGGCTGGTTCGCAGCGTCATCGCCGGTGAACCCAGAGTGATGTGAGACCAGAGTGACTCAGGGGGTGCGGGCGTGCAACTCGCACCGTTCTCAGCCCGGGGCGCGCGGCCCCCTCAAGCGCCCGGCCGACGGCCTGAGGCGCTGCGCACCGCGTCGATGAACCTGCGCACCGTGGGAGGTCCCGGCTCGCCGGGCGCCGGCTCGTGATCGGCGAGGGTCAGCCGGTAGCGCGTGCCGTTCAGTTCGGCCAGCGCGCGGTCGTCGGCGGCGAACCACGGCTTGCCGGCCCGCACCGTCTGCACCGGCGCGCTGTCGATCTCGCTGCCGTAACTGGTCAGCAACTCGAACCTGCCGTCACTGATGCGGACTTGACCCGCCCGCGTGAGGGAGCGCAGTCGCTTTCCGATCCGCACGCCTGTGGCCGTGAAATCCGGCTCCGCCATGACGTTCCGCCCCCTTGAGCGCTTCGGTAAGTCGTTGAGTACGGGACCGCCGTCCCGTGCGGTGCAGTCTGCACGCACCGGGCGTCGAGCACCAGTACGTATGTAGACGTGCGCCAAGCAGGACATATTCCCTTCCCCTGTGTGCCGTGTCTACGCGTCACCCGGCTGCGCCAGGTGTGCCTTTGAGGTGCTCAAAGGTGTGTTTATGCAGGTGAGAAGCGTGCGGAAGGTGATTATCATCGAGACGTCCGGCCCGCTGAGAGCGTGGCCCGCCTTATCCCAAGGAGCCACGCGGTGAGCAGTACACAGCAGGATCGAGCCGACGGGCCGATGGCCACCCTCGACGTGGACCGCAGCGACGCGGAGTACCGGTCCTGGCTGAAAGAAGCCGTACGCAAGGTCCAGGCCGACGCCAACCGCTCCGCCGACACACACCTGCTGCGCTTCCCGCTGCCGGAACACTGGGGCATCGACCTGTACCTCAAGGACGAGTCGACGCATCCGACCGGCAGCCTCAAGCACCGCCTCGCCCGCTCGCTCTTCCTCTACGGCCTGTGCAACGGCTGGATCCGGCCGGGGCGCCCGGTCATCGAGGCCTCCAGCGGCTCGACGGCCGTCTCGGAGGCGTACTTCGCGAAGCTGATCGGGGTGCCCTTCATCGCGGTGATGCCCCGCACGACCAGCGCCGAGAAGGGCCGCCTGATCGAATTCCACGGCGGCCAGTGCCACTTCGTGGACGACTCGCGCATGATGTACGCCGAGTCGGCCGCCCTCGCCGTCGAGACCGGCGGCCACTACATGGACCAGTTCACCTACGCGGAGCGGGCCACGGACTGGCGAGGCAACAACAACATCGCCGAATCGATCTACCAGCAGCTGCGCCTCGAGCGCTACCCCGAGCCCGCGTGGATCGTCGCCACGGCGGGCACGGGCGGCACCTCGGCGACCATCGCCCGCTACGTCCACTACATGCAGCATGACACCCGGCTCTGTGTCGCCGACCCCGAGAACTCCTGTTTCTTCGACGGCTGGACCCGGCACGACCCGGAGGCCACCAGCGACTGCGGCTCCCGCATCGAAGGCATCGGCAGGCCGCGCATGGAGCCGAGCTTCGTGCCCGGCGCGATCGACCGCATGATGAAGGTGCCGGACGCGGCGAGCGTCGCCGCCGTGCGTGCCCTGGAACAGGCGATCGGGCGCAAGGCGGGCGGCTCCACCGGAACGGGCCTTTGGAGCTCCCTGAAGATCGTGGCCGAGATGGTGGCCGCGGGTGAGACGGGCAGCGTCGTCACGCTCCTGTGCGACCCGGGCGACCGTTACCTGGACAAGTACTACTCGGACGCGTGGCTGGCCGAACAGGGGCTGGACATCACGCCGTACGCGGCGGCGATCAAGTCGCTCCTTGCGACCGGGTCCTGGACCGAGTAGGCCTCAACGGCCGCGCGCCGCTCAGGCGTTGGCCGCGGTGAGACGCCGGTCGAGGGAGGTGACGGCGTCACGGAAGGCCCGGCCCATGCCCGCCCTGCCGAGCTTCAGGGTGTAGCGGAAGGGCGCCGCGCCGTCAGCGGCGAACGTCCACTGGACGCGCGTGCCGGTCCCGGCCGGGGTGAGCCGCCACTCTTCGAGGAGGGCGCGGGGCCCGGGGGCGTTCGTCTCGTCGACGCGGTAGGCGTACCGCTCGGCGTCGTCCGCCGCGACGATCGTCTCCCTGAAGCGAGTGCCGCCCTTGAGCCGCACCTCGCGGCCCTTGCCACCGTCCGTGGGCCGGCACAGCGTGACCGCGGTGAACCACTCGGGCCAGCCCGTCATGTCGTCGGCGAGGGCGCGGTACACCGCATCGGGCGGCGCGCTCACCTCACGGACGAAGACCAGGCGCAGCGGCGCGGAGTCGACGAACTCGAGCCCCACAGGCCTCAGTCGGCGTGCCATCGAACTCAGCCCCCAAGCGGAATCGGGTCGTTGACCGGGCACCGACACCATAGCTGACAGGCCGTCAGATGTCTGTGGTGCTCCCGGCGTTCCCGTCCTGCCCGGCGTCCACGGACTCCTCCTCGGGCTCGCCCGTGACCACCAGGCGCCGCAGATGCTCGGCGATCTCCGTCCGCGCCGACGCCGGCAGTCCGGCATCCGTCACGAGCGTGTCGACCTGCTCCAGGGTGGCGAACGAACTGAGGCCCACCGTCCCCCACTTGGTGTGGTCGGCGACCACGATGACACGCCGCGCCGACTGCACCAGACGCCGGTTGGTCTCCGCCTCCGCGAGGTTCGGCGTGGACAGACCGGCCTCCGCCGATATGCCGTGCACACCGAGGAAGAGCACATCGAAGTGCAGCGCGCCGATCGCCTGGTCCGCGACCGGGCCGACCAGCGAGTCCGAGGGGGTGCGCACACCGCCCGTGAGAACCACCGTCGCCGCGCCCTGACGCTGGCCCGACGTGCGCTGCGCGGAGTGGAAGACATCCGCGACCCGCACCGAGTTCGTCACGACTGTCAGGTCCGGCACGTCCAGAAGATGATGCGCCAGCGCGTACGTCGTCGTGCCTCCGGAGAGCGCGATCGCCGTGCCCGGCGCCACCAGGGAGGCCGCGGTCCGCGCGATGTCCTCCTTGGCGCTCAGCTCAAGACCCGACTTCGCCTCGAACCCCGGCTCGTGCGTGCTCGCCTCGACCACCGGCACGGCGCCGCCGTGCACCTTCTCCAGGACCCCCTGGCGGGCGAGGGCGTCGAGATCGCGGCGGACCGTCATGTCCGACACACCGAGCTTGCGGGTGAGTTCATTGACACGCACCCCGCCCCGGCGGCGTACCTCATCCAGGATCAAGGCGCGGCGCTGCTCCGCGAGGAGGTTCTGATTCTCACTCACGTCCGTCCCGGCCCTTCTGCCTCATCACACCCATCGCGCCCGTCCGTCGCGCAGCCTCATCCTCGCACGCGTCACCGACACAGGGCCCACCGCCCGAGACAGCGCGCTCACTCGGAACGGGGAGATTGCGTGAGGAGTGGTGTGGACCGGTCCGCGAGCGGAGAACCTTACCCCCGACTACGGGTACCTCGGGGGAAGCAGAAAAGTGGCAGCTGACCACAGAGAAGAGACGGCTCTCGAACTCCTCGTCCATGGAGTGGGGGGCACCACACCGGAACAGATGCTGGGCGACCCCAGGACCGTGCGGGTCTCCGGCGACGAGACGGCGGCCGTCTTCCGCCGCACCGAGGACGCCGACGCCGAACAGCGCCCGGACGACTACCGGGGCAAGCCCGTCCCGGAGGCGTACGTCTGGTGCAATCTGACCTCCGGCAACGGCTCGCGGGCCTTGTGGCTCCTGCTGCTGCCCTTCATGGTGGTCAACCTCGCGCACTGGATGCGCCCCACATCGCGGCGCATGAAGAAGACGGTCCGCATGTACGGACTCCTGGTGCGCCTCACCGGACTCACCCTCACCGTCCTGCTCGTCGCCGCCGCCTGCGAGGTCGCCATCGACCTGACGGCCTGGCAGTGCGCGGGCACCCCTGAGTGCGCCTCCGGCCGCTCATGGCTCGGCTTCCTCGCGCCCGACGCCTCGGGGCACGGTGGCTGGTGGAGCCGGCCGGGCCGCCGCGTCGCCCTCGCCGCGGTGGTGCCCGCCGCGCTCACCGGGCTGCTCTGGTACCTCTCCCATCGCACCTGGAGCGCGTACGAGTCCCAGACCCCGCTGCCCCACCAGGCCGACCCGGAGGAGGAGACCGGCCGGACGGCGCTCGGGCGGCCCGGCTTCTGGTACGGCCGCAGGCTGGTGGCCCGGCTGCGTGCCGCGCACACGGCCGCCGGTTTCCTCACGGTGGCCGCCGCGGTGGGTACCGCCGCCGCGCGCCAGGACCGACGCGGCGGCGGCCCCGCGCTGCTCGACGTCCTCGGCTGGGTCCTGGAAGTGACGCTCGTCCTCGGCGCGGTGATCGTCGTCCTGGTGGTGTGCCGCAGGGGACGCAGCGAGAACAGGATCGACCAGCAACTGGACGAGAAGCTCACCCGCGGGCTGCCGGCCGGCGCGCTCACCCTCCTCACCCTGACCCTCCTGTACGCGGGGTGGGACCGCCCCGGCTGGACCTCCGACGGCAGGCTGCCCGGCAACGTCACCTTCGGAGGCATCACCCTGGTACAGGGCCTCCTGGTCATCGCCCTCGCCGTGGTCGCCCGCACCCTCTACCGCACGGCCCCCGACCCCCGCACCGCCCTGCGGGGCTACGCGGGACCCGCCGTCGCCATGCTGTCCTGCGCGCTCGGCGGCGTGATGTCCGGAGGCGGCGCCCAACGCGTCGCCGACTGGCTGGACGGCGCGGGGGAGCCCGGCTCGGGCGGCACCATAGACGGCCCGCCCGTCCTGCTGACCTGGCAGGCGTCCGTGATCCCGCCCCTCCTGGTGGTCGTCGCGGCGCTCTGCGGCTGGCTCGGCGTCCGCACCTGGAAGCGGGCCCGCCGCGACCGGGCGAACGTGCTGCTCGACTACCCCGGCGAGCCCAAGGACGCCGAACGCACCCGGCGCATCGCCGGTACACGCGCGCGTGCCGCCCTCACCGACCGGGCTCCGCTGCTCGTGGGCATCACCTCATCGGTGACGCTGCTGCTCGGCGCGGGGGCACTGGTCGGCGCCTGGGTCAGCGACCAGGTGCCGGGGGAGGCCGCGATCGGGGCGCCCGGCTTCGTCGTCGGGGCGGCGCAGACCTGCCAGGCGCTCGGCTCCTGGCTGATCGGCTTCGGCTTCATACTGTTCGTCACCTGGGGCCGCCGCGCCTATCGCGACGCCTCCGCACGCCGCACCATCGGCATCCTCTGGGACGTCGGTACGTTCTGGCCGCGCGCCGCCCACCCCTTCGCCCCGCCCTGCTACGCCGAGCGCGCCGTCCCCGACCTCACCTGGCGCATGCACACCTGGACCCGGGCGACGCGCGCCACGGGCGGCCGGCTCGTCATCTCCGGCCACTCGCAGGGCAGCGTCCTGGCCGCCGCGGCCGCCTGGCAGCTGTGGCCCTCCGTACGCAAGAGGGTCGCCCTGCTCACCTACGGCTCACCCCTGGAGCGGCTCTACGGCCGGTGGTTCCCCGCCCACTTCGGCCCGGCGGCCCTCAGCTCCCTGCACCGCGAGGTCGACTGCTGGCGCAACCTGCACCGCCCCACCGACCCGATCGGCGGCCCCGTCCGGGTCGTCCCCGAGGACGAGGGGCCGCAGGTCGACCGCGCGGCGCTCAAGGACCCGCTAGCCTACGGCCGCACCGAGCAACACCCGCTGCCCGCACCGATCCTGGGCCACTCCGACTACCAGGCGGATCCGGCGTTCGCCGAGGAACGCGCACGGCTCCTCGCCCGCCTCAAGCCCGAGGTGCCATCGCCGCGCCCGGGGGCCGACGGGGCCGCGGGGCCGGTCACGGCAGTTCCGGCAGATCCTCCGGATACAGCAGGGTGAGGTCGTCCGTGCTCGGTTCCTCGAACTGGGCGACCCGTCCCGCGTGCCGCTCCACCATCGACTCGAACGTCTGGCGGGCGGTGCGGCCGTTGCCGAACGCCGGGCCCTTGGGGAGCGCCGTGAAGTACTTCAGGAGGGCCTCGCCCGTCCCCGTGTCGAGGCGGTACTCGTGCTCCTCGGCCTGCTGCTCCACGATCCGGAGCAGCTCCTCAGGGGCGTAGTCGCTGAAGGTGATGGTCCGTGAGAAGCGGGACGCCACACCGGGGTTGACGGAAAGGAAGCGCTTCATCTCGGCGGTGTAGCCCGCCACGATCACCACCACCGCCTCTCGGTGGTCCTCCATCAGCTTCACCAGCGTGTCGATGGCCTCCCGGCCGAAGTCACGCCCGGAGTCCTCGGGCGAGAGCGCGTACGCCTCGTCGATGAACAGCACACCGCCGCGCGCCCGGTCGAACGCCTCCTGGGTGCGGATCGCCGTCGACCCGATGTGCTCGCCCACCAGATCGACCCGCGACACCTCGACGAGATGCCCGCTCTCCAGGACGCCGAGAGACGCGAGGATCTCGCCGTAGAGCCGCGCCACCGTCGTCTTGCCCGTGCCGGGGGAGCCCGTGAACACCAGATGGCGGCGCACGGACGCGGCCTTGAGCCCCGCGAGCTGCCTGCGCCGTCCGACCTCGATCATGTCGGTGAGGGCGCGCACCTCGCGCTTCACGCTGTCCAGGCCCACCAGCGCGTCGAGTTCACCGAGCACGGCCTTCGACGAGCGGGACGGCTCGGCGGCGACGCTCTTCTCCGGTTCCGTTGCGCGCTGCCCGGGAAGCGCGCCGAGCAGACCCACGGACTGCGTGGCCGTCTGCGGGGCCGACTCCTGCGTACGGGATGCCGCGGACACGCCCGTCGCGGCGGTCCGCACACCGCCGCTCTCGTCGCTGGTGCAGTCCTCGACGAGCGGCCCGTCCTCGGCGAACTCGAAGCCGCCGCGCGCGCACCTCTCCGTACGGCACTTCTTCAGCGTCGTACGGCAGCCGTCGATGACATGGAAGCCGTAACCCCCGCTGTCGGTGACCCGGCAGCCGTGCAGGCTGCCGCGACCACCCGCCGAGACGTAGAAGCCGGCCTCCGCGGGCGAGGTGACCGTGCAGCGCTCAAGGGTGGGGTCGGCGCCCTTGGTGACGATGACGCCCGTCTGGACGCCGTCCACCGTGCAGTTGGCGAGCGTGCCGCCGCTGCCGTGATCGCGGAACCACGCGCCGGTGGCGGCGTCGCGGATGCGGCAGTCGTCAAGCTGCGCCGTCGCACCGTCGCTCACGGACACCGCCGTGTTGCGCACCTGGGAAAGATCGCTGTCGACGACATCGGCACGCGAGCCGCGGTCGAGGACGAACAGCGCGTCCGGCACGTCGTGCACCCGGCAGGACTCCAGGACGGCCGTCGCGCCGTCGCTGACCCACACCGCCGGGTAGTCGCCCGTGCTGTCGTGGATCTCGCACTGGTTGGCGTCCACACGCGTGCCCGGGTCCCAGACCGAGAGGCCGTTGCGCCCGAACTGACGCACCGTGGAACGCGTCAGGGTCAGCACCGAGCGGGAACGCAGATCGATCGCGTTCTCCGGAATGTCATGGATGCGGCAGTCGGCGAGCGTGAGGACCGCGTCCGTGTCGAGCGTGACGCCGTCCGACGTCGTGCGGTGCACGTCGCAGTCCGTGAGGTGCGCCGCGGCCCGCCCGGTGATCTGCACCCCCGAACCCTTGACCTCGTACACCTCGCAGCCGATCGCCTCGAGCCCCGAGTGCTCACCGGTCACCGAAAGACCCGCGCCGGACGCGTGATGCACCCGGCAGCGCTCAAGGCGCGGGTGCGCGCCGCCGCGTACCGCGATGCCCGACTGCCCGGCCGAGACGATCTCGCACTCCTCGAAGACACCGCCGCCGCCGTCCAGCACGGCGATCCCGATGCCGCCCGGGTTGTCGACGGTGCAGCGGCGCACGGTGGGCCTCGCGCCGCCGCGCACCTCTATACCGGCCGCGGAACGCGTCACCACGCGTACGTCGATGAGTTCGGGCGCCCCGTCCTCGACGAGCAGCGCGGGCGCCGCCGAGTCCTGCCCCTCGACATGCAGGTCCTGCACCACGGCGGACGACCGGACGGTGAGCGGCACTCCGTCCGATGGCGCGATGCGGACGGAGCCGGGGGAACCCTCGGGACCGCGCAGCGTCACCGCCCGCTGGACGACGAGGTTCTCGCGGTACGTGCCGGGGGCGATGGTGAGGACGTCCCCGTCGCTCGCGGCCTCCAAGGCGGCAGCGAGCGATGCGTACTCACCCGTGCGGCGCCGCCACCGCGAGGTGCCGGTGTGCGTCACCTGGACCGTGCCCTGTGCCATGGAGTTGCTCTGCCCCCACCTTGTCGTACGCGGGACCTCACGACCTCGCGCAAGGAGCCGAAGAGTTCGGCCGGTCCACCGTAGCGCGCGCGGCGAGGGCGAGTTGACCCGATCGCCAGGCTCTCACCTGGTCATCGCCGGTCTCTCACCTGCCCCGGGAGGCGGCGCGGGCCGCTCAGGAGCCGGTGCCGGTCCGTCCCCAGTCCGGCCCCGCCTTGTCCCATGCCTGGTCCCAGCGGTCGTAGCGCCGCGCGATGAGCCGCCAGACGACCAGGCGCCGCGTTCCCTCCACGAGTCCGATGACCGCCACCGCCGTGCCGAATCCGGCGAGGGCCGCGTGCGTGGACGCCGTCACGTCGTCCAGCGGGCGGCCGACCACCTGGCCGTGCTCGTCCGTCCAGAGCGCGAACCGGTCGCCGGGGTCGGGGGACCGGAGGTCGGCGAACACGGTGCCGGAGTGTGTCGTGCCGTCGGGCGCCGTCCAGTCGGCGAGCACCCGGCTGTGCTTGTCACGCGCGGAGGACGTCTCGGGGTCGGGGTCGACCGGGGGCCGTGAGACCTTCTTGACCACCGTGGCGGCGATCTCGTGACGCGCCTTGTGCTGCTCCCGCGCGGACTGCAGCAGCGCGTCCCGAGAGAGGGAGCCGATCGCGAAGCCGGCCAGCGGCGCCGCGACCGCCATGAGCAGCACGGCGGCGAAGGCAACCCAGGCTTCGGCGAGGTCGCTCTTGCGGCACAGCGGATTGTGCCGCCAGCACCATAGCCCGACGAGTGCTCGCACAGTCCTGCACCCCCTTCCGCGTCCGTCTTTACCAGGAACGGCGCGGCCCACGCGTCGACAGGAAGAAGAGAGAGGCACATCACCCTTCTTCACACAGACTCAACGACCGCGCCCGGCCCCCGAGTTCCCTTCGCCCACGCCCTTAATCGAGGACGGTGAACGGATCACCGATCCGGATCGAACCGGTCGTCTCCGGCACCAGATTCTGGCCGAAGACCAGCTGGTCACCGAAGCGGCGGTGCTTGGCGAGCGTCCGCAGCGGCTCCTTGCCGCGCTCCGCGCTCCGCTGGTCGGTGGTGGTCACGACACAGCGCCCGCACGGCTTGGCCACCCGGAAGGTGACCTCGCCGATCGCGATGCGCGACCAGTCGTCCTCGGCCCAGGGTGCCGTCCCGTCCACGACCACGTTCGGCCGGAAACGGTTCATGGGCAGCGGACCCTCGTCGGAGTGATCGCCCTGCGCGATCAGCGAGTTCAGGGCGTCGAGCGAGGAGAGCGTGGTCAGGAGCAGCGGAAACCCGTCTGCGAAGGAGACGGTCTCGCCGTCCTTGGCGTACGCGGGATCGATGGCGCGCCGCGTCCTTGGGTCGTCGAGGTGGACGAGCCGGGCGTCCGTCTCCAGATAGGCGCTGAACCAGGCGTGGGCCTCCGCCTCGGCGGGTACCGCCTCGACCTTGTCCTTCCAGATGTCCACCGTGACCGTAGCGCCGGGACCGGGCACGGGGACCGTAAGGGCGTCGCGACCGGGCGCGGACACGCGTATGCCGCCGCCGGGCAGAAGCTCGGCGGCGGCCAACGCCAGCCGCGGATGCGGCCTTTGCGTCAGGACCTGCCCGTCACCGTCGATCACTACCCACCGCCGGTCGCCTGCGAGTCCCCAGGGCTCGACGACGGCCTCACGCGGAGCGTGTCCCCCGACCGCCTTCAGTGGGTAGTAGTGGATCGAGTGCAGCGCTGAGTTCGGCATGCCGTCATCCTGCCAGCAGCCACTGCCAGGGACGCATGCGGGCGAATCAGTAGCCGCGGTAGGGGCGGTTGTACGGATCCTCGTACGTCGCCGGGGCGGGGCGCGGCGCCGCGGGGCGCATGGCCTCGTAGCCCGTGCCGGCCGGTGGGCGCTGTTGTTGCTGGGGGCCCGGGTAACCGCGCGGCGCCGACGGCTGCTGCGGGATGTACGGCGCGGGCGCCTGCTGAAGCGGCGCGGGCTGCTGCGCGTAGCCGTACGCCGGATTGTGGTGGGACGGAGCGGCAGGCAGCGCGGGCAGGGCTGACTGCAGTGCGGGCAGGTGACTGCCCGTGTCGTACGCGGAGGGGACCCGGATCGGGGCGATCTGAGGAGTACCCCGCTCGGCGACAAGGGAGTCGTAGATCGGAGTGTCCGGGAAGGACGGCGCGGAGTAGTAACCGCCGCCATAGGTGGAGCGGGGGGAGGTCATGACACATAAGTTAAGCCCTTGATGTGCTGGTTGGGGAGACCGATAAGAGGGTTGTTTTACGCGTCGGTAGTGACTTGGAGTCCCCAATGCGAGCGAACTTAGGAAAAATCGGTCGCATGACGACGTATGGATCATGTAAAAGCCGAGCTCCGTACGGGTTACCGGCGGTTGACGCACCGTTGACATGAGGCTCGTGCGACGGGGTGTCGGCGGTGGGCATGGGCCTCCCGGGGGCCTGGGTAATAGGTTGGTCATGAACGGGACGGCGGCATGGCCGGACGTGGCGACTTGCGATGGGGGCGGACATGACAATGCCTAAAGGATCGAATGTTCCTGTGCCGGCACCTGCCGTGCGCGTCGAATTGGGGTGGGCTTCAGGACCCGGAGTGCCGGACGCCGACGCGTCGGCGCTGCTGCTCGCCGCTTCCGGGAAGGTCCGCTCGGACGACGACTTCGTCTTCTACAACCAGGCGGTCCACACCTCCGGCGCGGTGCGGCACGAGGGAAAGAAGACCGACGGCGGCCGGGTGACCGACGCGCTCGTGGTGGACCTCGCGCGCGTGGAGCCCGCCGTCGAGACCGTCGTCCTCGCCGCATCGACGGACGGCGGCGCCTTCGGGCAGGTCCCCGGCCTCTTCATCCGGGTCGTCGACGCGGCGAACGGCGCCGAGATCGCGCGCTACGACAGCCAGGACGCGACGGTGGAGACGGCGTTCGTCCTCGGGGAGCTCTACCGCCGCCAGGGCGCGTGGAAGTTCCGCGCCGTCGGGCAGGGTTACGGCAGCGGCCTCCAGGGCCTGGCCACGGACTACGGAATCTCGGTGGACGAGCCGCAGCAGGCGCCGCCGCCCGCCGCCGTGCAGGCGCCCCCGGCCCCCGTGGCTCCCGCGGCCCCCGCCACCCCCCTCCAGGCCCCGCCGCCGCCCGCCCAGGCGCCCGCGCCCGCCGCCGCCCAGCCCGTGCGCCTCACCAAAGTGACGCTGACCAAGGAAGCGCCGTCCGTCTCGCTCACCAAGCAGGGCGGCACATCCGGCGCGATGCGCGTGAACCTCAACTGGGAGGTGCGCAAGCAGTTCAAGGGCTGGGCCAGCAAGCTCGGCCGCGCCGTGGCGACGCACGCGGACCTCGACCTCGACCTGTGCGCCCTGTACGAACTCGCGGACGGCCGCAAGGGAGTCGTCCAGGCGCTCGGCAACGCCTTCGGAGCCCTTGACCAGCCCCCGTATCTGCTGCTCGACGGCGACGACCGCACGGGAGCCGTGGCCGCCGGCGAGAACCTCACGGTCAACCTCGACCACATCAACGACTTCAGGCGCATCGTCATCTTCGTGACGATCTACGAAGGCGCGCGCAGCTTCGCCGACCTGAACGCCACGGTCACCCTCCAGCCGCAGCACGGCGCCTCCATCGACTTCTCGCTCGACGAGTGCACGGTGCCCTCCACGGTGTGCGCGCTCGCCCTGATCACCAACAACAACGGCGACCTCTTCGTCCAGCGCGAGGCCCGCTATCTGGTGCCCGAGCGCGGCGTGAGCCCGCAGCGCACCATCGACTACGCCTACGGGTGGGGCATGAACTGGACGCCCGGCAGGAAGTGACCCCCAGGGCAGGGGATCAGGACTGCTCCGCGGTGGGGTCGGGCCGGGCGTAGGTCCGCCCCTTCCACGCCGCACCGCGCCCCCTGTAGTGCTGCACCGCCGAATCCACTGTCATGAGGAGGTAGAGGAAGGCGGTGAACGGCAGCAGAGGGGCGAGCCAGAGGGTCTGCCGGTAGTAGCGCAGCATCGGGAGGTACGTCGCCGTCATCAGGAGCCACGCGAGCCCACCGAGCACGGCGGGCACCGCACTGCCGGTGGCCAGGCCGGCAAGGAGCGCGAGAGGCGGGACCAGGTAGACCAGCGCGAGGCCGAGGACGGTGCCGAGCAGGACCAGCGGGTTGTGCCGCAGCTGGGCGTAGGCGCTGCGCGACACCATCCGCCACAGGTCTGCGAGACGGGGGTATGGCCGCACGCTGTCGACGCGCTCGGCGAGGCCGAGCCAGATGCGGCCGCCCGAGCGCTTCACCGCCCTGGCGAGCGACACGTCGTCGATCACCGCGTGCCGGATGGAGTCGGGGATCCCCGCCCGCTCGGCGGCCACCGCGCTCACCAGGACGCATCCACCCGCCGCGGCCGCGGTCCGCGAGGTCTTCCGGGCGATCCGGCGGAACGGATACAGCTGGGCGAAGAAGTACACGAACGCCGGGACGACGAGCCGCTCCCATCCGCTCTGTACGCGCAGCCGCGCCATCTGCGAGACGAGATCAAAACCGGCCGTCTCCGCCGCCGCGACCAACTCCCGCAGGCTGTCCGGCTCATGGGCGATGTCCGCGTCGGTGAGCAGCAGATAGCGCGGCTCACGCGCGCGTGCCAGGCCCATTCCATGGCGCACGGCCCAGAGCTTGCCCGTCCAGCCGCGCGGCGGCTCACCCGGCGAACCGACGGTCAGCGGCAGACCGCCGTGGCGGTCGGCCAGGGCGCGGGCGAGCTCGCCCGTACCGTCCGAACTTCCGTCGTCGACAAGGAAGATCTCGGCCTGCCCGGGATACTCCTGGGCAAGGAGCGAGGGAAGGCTCTTAGGCAGGACCGCGGCCTCGTCGCGCGCGGGGACGACGACGCAGACCGATGGCCAGCCGTCCGGTTCGCGGCGCGGGGGCAGACGCAGGTCCGTGCGCCAGAAGAAGCCCTGCCCCAACAGCAGCCACAGCCAGGCGACAAGCGATGCGGCGACGGTCCACACAACGGCGCTCATCCGCCGCAGTCTGCCCCACGCCGCCGGGTGCCGGGGGCCCATCGACTATGGTGACCGGGTGAAGATCGCGCTCATCGACTCCGGTATCGGCCTGCTTCCCGCGGCGGCGGCGGTACGCCGTCTGCGGCCGGACGCCGATCTCATCCTCTCATCGGACCCCGACGGGCTGCCCTGGGGACCGCGCTCCGCAGAGGACATCACCGAGCGCTCCCTGGCCATCGCCGAGGCGGCGGCATCGCACCACCCCGAAGCGCTGATCGTGGCCTGCAATACCTCTTCCGTGCATGCCCTGCCCGCCCTGCGCGCCCGCTTCGAGCCCGGTCTGCCCGTCATCGGGACCGTACCGGCGATCAAGCCGGCCGTGGCGGGTGGCGGCCCCATCGCCATCTGGGCCACTCCGGCCACCACCGGAAGCCCCTACCAGCGCGGCCTCATCGAGGAGTTCGCCGGTGGCGTCGGCGTCACCGAGGTGCCCTGCCCCGGCCTTGCGGACGCCGTGCAGTACGCCGACGAGGCGGCCATCGACAAGGCGGTCGCCGCCGCGGCGGCCCTCACCCCGCGTGATGTAAGGGCCGTCGTCCTGGGCTGCACCCATTACGAGCTGGTCGGAGAGCGTATCCGCGCGGCGGTGCAGCAACCCGGCATGCCGCCTCTCGTCCTGCACGGCTCCGCCGGTGCGGTCGCCGCCCAGGCGCTGCGCAGGACCGGGGAACTCCCCGGTGCGGGCGCCGGCACGGAAGGCGGCCTGACGGTGATTTTGAGCGGGCGGGCCGCCGAGCTGCCCGTCGCCGCCCACACGTACGCAGAAGGCAGGCTGCTCGCGGCGGTCAGCTCCGCGCGCTGAGCGCTCAGGGACGAGCCGTCACGCTCCGCGATGCCAGTGCGGTCACGCTCCGCGATGCGGTGCCTTCGGAGCGGAAGGTGAGTAGTCTCTGACGCATGAGGGACCACACCCACGGCGAGCGGGGCAGCACAGCCGACGCCCCGCCGGAAGTCTGGACCGGCAGCGCGACCAACCGCATGCAGTGGCTGCTGGCGCTGGTGGGTGCCTCCTGCCTGGCACTCGGCATCGAACTGGCCGTCGACAGCATGTGGACGTCCGGGATCGCGGCCCTGGTCATGTCCGTCGTGGGGTGCATCGCGGCCGGGCTTCTGATGCTGTTCGGCACCCTCGCCTTCGTCCATGTCGCCGTGAAGGTCGACATGGAGTGCCTCGAAGTGCGCTGCGGCCACATGGGCGTGCCGCGCCGCCGCATCCCCCTCTCCCACGTGGTGGCCGCCGAGTTCGCGCAGGCGGTCAGCCCCCGGCAGTGGGGCGGCTGGGGCTACCGCTCGCGGCCCGAACTCGGCACCGCCGTCGTGGTCAGGCGCGGTGAGGGCCTGGTGCTCAGCCTGGGCGACGGACGCAAGTTCACCGTGACCGTCGACGACGCCGAAGCGGCCGTGAAGATCATCCGTGACCGTCTCTCCAGGGCGAAGTCTCCGACGCTCTGACCTGCGCCGCGTCGTCGCCGTCGTCGCCCAGCGGGCGTGCCGTGGCGATGCCCGCCAGATAGCCCGCGCCCGTCGTCACCGCCGTGACACTCAGCGCGTTGCCGACCGAGGCGACGGCGGCCAGAGCAGTGAGGGCCGCGCCCGCCGACAGGACGACCTGGGTGGAACGCGGCGAGCGGTACAGGGCGTACAGAAGCCAGCAGAACACCGCGGCGAGCAGCACCACGCCCAGCAAGCCCTGCTCCGCCGCCTGCTGCAGCGGCGCGGAATGGGGTTTGCCGTCCGTGAGGAGATTCTCGGCCACCGTGGGACTCGCGTCGGCGAACCGCCCCGGGCCCACCCCGAGCGCCGGTTCCTGGCCCACCAGGGCGAGCGCGTCGTGCCAGAGCTGGACCCGGTATCCGTGGAGCTGGCCCTCCAGGGACGCGCTCAGGCCCTCCGGGAGTACGTCATCGGCGATGGCCCAGGTCAGACCGGTCACCACCGCCGTCGCCAGGGCGAGGCCCACCAGGCCGAGCGCCCTGCGCCGCATCAGGGCCGCCGCCAGCGAACAGAGCAGGATCCCGGTGCACGCCACGAGACCCGCCACAGAGCCGAGCGCCACGGCGGCCACCGCGACCCCGACGGCCACAAGGCGCATCGCGAGCCGCACCGAGGGGCCCCGGGCCGCCCACGCCGCGCAACAGGCGGCCCCCGAGGCAAGGATCAGGAGCGCCGCCGTCGCCCCGGTGTGGCCGAGCGGCGCCGCGCTGACCGGCCCCGGCGAGAGCCGCGGAGCCACCGCCGCGAGGCCGGCCCCGGCGAGCGCCCCGGCGCAGGGCGCGGCCACCGGCAGGAGCGCGCCGCAGATCCGCCCGCCCGCGTAACCCGCGGCCACGGCGAGCACCGCGAGGAGTACGCCCTCCGGCTGCCCGCCGTGCACCCCGGCGGTGATCAAGGACCAGGCCGCGCACACGCCGAGCAGGGCGACCCCCGTCGCGTCGGACGCGCTGCGTCGCTCGTACCCCATAGGTCTACCGGCCGTCACGGCCATCCCCGTTGCCCCCACCCCGTCGCCCCCCACTGTGAGACGGGCCCCGATCATGGTGGACCGATCACTGTGGCTTGATCTGGCCGCATGTCAGGGGCTCCGGCACACCGTAACGGCTGCGACCGGGAGATGTGGACGTCTTGCGCAGGAACGATCCGCCCGCAGGTCCCGCAGCGACCGGGGCATGACCGTGCTGTCCGTGTCCAAGTGACGCGCCGTACACTCCCCGAGTGACCGCCACCACCACCCCCGTAGACGAGTCGGAGCAGTTCGGGCCGCGGCCCGGGACCGTCTCCCGTAAGGCCCGCTTCCGGCGAGCGCTCGTTCCGGCCGCCGCGGCGGCACTCTCCGGAGTGCTGCTGTACGTCAGCTTTCCGCCACGCACCCTGTGGTGGCTGGCCCTGCCGGCCTTCGCGGTGTTCGCCTGGTGTCTGCACGGCCGCGGGTGGAAGGCGGGCCTCGGGCTCGGCTACCTCTTCGGGCTCGGCTTCCTGCTGCCGCTCCTGGTGTGGACCGGAGTGGAGGTCGGCCCCGGCCCCTGGCTGGCGCTCGCCGCCATCGAGGCGATGTTCGTCGCCCTGGTCGGAGCGGGCATCGCCGCGGTCTCGCGACTGCCCGGCTTCCCGCTCTGGGCGGCAGCCCTGTGGACCGCGGGTGAGGCGGCACGCGCGCGTGTGCCGTTCAGCGGCTTCCCCTGGGGGAAGATCGCCTTCGGGCAGGCGGACGGCGTGTTCCTCCCGCTTGCCGCGCTCGGCGGCACTCCGGTCCTCGGGTTCGCCGTGGTCCTGTGCGGATTCGGCCTGTATGAGATCGTCCGCCAGGCACGCGACGTACGGAGCACCCGGGTCGTACGCCGTGGCGCCGCGGCCGCGGCCCTGCTCAGCGTGCTCGTCCCGGTCGCCGGTGCGTTCGCCGCGCGGCCGCTCGTCAGCGACGACGCCGAGGACGGCACCGCGACCGTCGCGGCCATCCAGGGCAACGTCCCGCAGGCGGGCCTGGAGTTCAACGCCCAGCGCCGCGCCGTGCTCGACCACCATGTGCGCGAGACCGAACGGCTCGCCGCCCGGGTGAAGGCGGGCAAGGCCGAGCAGCCGGACTTCGTCCTGTGGCCAGAAAACTCTTCGGACATCGACCCCTTCACCAACCCCGACGCCCGCGAGGCGATCGAGCGCGCGGTCAAGGCGATCGGCGCCCCCATCTCGGTCGGCGGAGTCGTCGAGACCAAGGAAGGCAAGCTCTTCAACGAGCAGATCCTGTGGGACCCCAAGAAGGGCCCCACGGACACCTACGACAAGCGGCAGATCCAGCCCTTCGGCGAGTACATCCCGCTGCGTTCCCTCGTCGGCTTCTTCAGCAGCGATGTAGGCATGGTCCGCCAGGACTTCAGCCGCGGCACGAAGCCCGGCGTCTTCACCATGGCGGGCACGAAGGTCGGCCTCGCCACCTGCTACGAGGCGGCCTTCGACTGGGCCGTACGCGACACCGTGACGCATGGCGCGCAGCTGATCTCGGTACCGAGCAACAACGCGACGTTCGACCGCAGCGAGATGACGTACCAGCAGCTCGCCATGTCACGCATCCGCGCCGTCGAACACAGCCGCAGTGTCACCGTCCCGGTGACCAGCGGTGTCAGCGCCATGATCATGCCGGACGGCAGGGTCTCCCAGAAGACGAAGTGGTTCACCGCGGACTCCCTGGTCGAGGAGGTGCCGCTGCGTTCCTCGCAGACCCCGGCCACCGAGCTCGGCACCCTGCCCGAGGGCATCCTCGTGCTGATCGCCGCCGCCGGTCTCGGCTGGGCGGTGACGGCGCGAGTGCGGGCCAAGCGCGCGGGTCAGGCCCGTTAGGGTCGTCGGCATGGCTACTCCTGACTTCATCAGCACCATCCGGGCCGACGCGGGGCACCAGCTCCTGTGGCTTCCCGGGGTCACCGCCATCGTCTTCGACGACGACGGCAGAGTGCTGCTCGGGCGGCGTTCCGACAACGGCAAGTGGTCGGTCATCGGCGGCATCCCGGACCCGGGCGAGCAGCCCGCGGCGTGCGCCGTGCGCGAGGTGTTCGAGGAGACCGCGGTGCACTGCGTGCCCGAGCGGGTGGTGCTCGTCGAGGCCCTGGAGCCGGTGACGTACCCCAACGGCGACACCTGCCAGTTCATGGACATCACCCTGCGCTGCCGTGCCGTCGGCGGCGAGGCCCGGGTCAACGACGACGAGTCGCTCGAGGTGGGCTGGTTCGCCCTTGACGCGCTGCCCGACCTGCACGAGTTCGGGATCTTCCGGATCAAGCAGGCCATGGCGGAGGAACAGCCCACCTGGTTCGACCGCAGCTGAGGACGCACCCGCGGAAGACGGCGCCGGGCCCGCTCAGGTGGCCTTGAGCAGGTCCGCGCACTTCTCGCCGATCATCATCGTGGTGATGCACGGGTTGACCGCGGGCAGGAACGGCATGACCGACGCGTCGGCGACGCGCAGGCCCGTGACGCCCTTGACGCGCAGTTCGGGGTCGAGCGGCGAGTCCGCGTCGCCTGCCGCGCCCATCCGCACGGTGCCCGCCGGGTGGTAGACGGTGTTGTGGGTCTCGCGGATGTACGCGAAGAGCTCGTCGTCGGTCGTGGCGTTCGGGCCCGGGGCCAGCTCGGCGCCCGCCCAGTCCGCCAGCGGGGCCTGCGCGGCGATCTCGCGGGCGAGCCGCAGCCCGTACGTCATCACGCGGATGTCGTGCTCGTGCGTGAAGTAGCGCGGGTCGACCTTCGGCTTGTCCCGGAAGTCACGCGTGCGCAGCCGGACCGTGCCCATCGAGCGGGCCCGGGTGACGTTCGGCGTGAGACAGAAGGCGTTGTCGGTGGTCGGATAGCCGCGCCGGTAGGTGTTCATGTCGAAGGGCACCGAGCCGTAGTGGAACATCAAATCCGGGCGGTCAAGGCCCGGTTCGGTGTCCGCGAAGATGCCGATCTCCCACCACTGGGTGGAGGAGGTGACCATGGGCTGCTTCGCCTCCCACATGATCACGCCCTCGGGGTGGTCCTGGAGGTGGGAGCCGACGCCGGGGGAGTCCACCCGCACGTCCACGCCACACTCCCGCAGATGCCCGGCGGGACCGATGCCGGACAGCATCAGGAGCTTCGGCGAGTCGATGGCCCCGCAGGAGACGATCACCTCAAGGCGCGCCCTGACGCTGTTGCTGTGGATGGTGTCGGGCTCCAGGTACTCGACGCCCGTGCAGCGCCGGTTCTCGTCGAACAGCAGCCGCCTGGCCTGCAGCCCCGTGCGTACCTCAAGGTTGGGACGCTTGCCCAGAATCGGGTGCAGATACGACACCGACGCCGACGAACGGGTGCCGTCCGGGCGGGAATTGATCTGAAACCAGTGCGCGCCGCGCTTCACCGTCTTGCCGGTGTTGAAGGGGGTGGTGGGGATGCCCGCCGCCGCGCACGCCTCCAACAGAGCCGTTCCGCAAGGGTCGTTCGGCGGGACGCTCATGATGTTCACCGGGCCCGAGCGGCCGTGGTGGTCGCCGGGCGCGTCGTTGGTCTCCAGACGCTGGTAGAGGGGGAAGCAGTCCGCCGCGCTCCAGCCCGTGCAGCCGAGCGCCCCCCACTCGTCGAGGTCCTCCGCCGGGGCCCAGAAGGCGATGCAGGAGTTGTGCGACGAGCAGCCGCCGAGGACCTTGGCGCGGGCGTGCCGCATGAAGCTGTTGCCGTTCTCCTGCGGCTCCACCGGGTAGTCCCAGTCGTAGCCGGACTCAAGGAGGGCCATCCAGCCTTCGAGACGCAGGATGTTGTCGTCGCCGACGTCCGAAGGCCCGGCCTCAAGGACACAGACGCTGACGTCCGGGTCCTCGGTCAGCCGCGCGGCGACGACCGCGCCTGCCGTACCGCCGCCGACCACCACGTAGTCGTACTCGGCCTTGGGGCTCTCTGCGGGCATGGTGACTCCAGATCAGAGGGGTTCAGGGGGCGGCAGGGGGCGGCGGGGGAGAGGTGGGGTCGACGGCCTCTTGGAAGCGGTGCTCTTCGAGGACGCCTGCCTTGTGCCGCTGCACGAACCAGTAGTAGGCGAAGCCGCCGCAGGCCACGATGCCGATGAAGACGAACGCGCCCCAGCGCAGATACCAGTGCTGGGGTCCCGTCGCGTTGTAGACCTCCGCGCGGGGCCAGGCCAGGTTGATGGACATGGCCGCGCCCCAGAGCACGGCGATGATGTTGACGGGCAGGCCCCACTTGCCGAGCGAGAACTTGCCCTCGGCGGGCTGCCACTGGCCGCGCAGACGCCTGATCAGCATCGGTGTGGTGACCAGCAGATAGGCCACGTAGATCATGATGATCGCGATGCTGGTGATCACCGAGAAGATCTGCGGCTGGTTGATGTTGATCACCAGGATGCCCACGCCGACGAGCCCGATGATGATCGCGGGCAGTACGGGCGTCTTGAAGCGCGGGCTGACCCTGGCGAGCAGCGAGGACGCGGGCAGGCAGTTGTCACGTGCCATCGCGAACGCGAGGCGGATGCCCGCGGCGTGCACCGCGAGGTCGCAGACGGTGATGGCGACGACCACGCACCACAGCACGATCTCGCCGATCGTGGAGCCGAGCGTGCTCAGGACCACGTACTGCAGGCCGTCCACGGACAGTTGCTTCGAGTGCAGGTCGGGCACGGCCAGGAGTGCGAACAGCAGGATGAGCCCGCCGATGAGGAACGAGAAGACGAGCGCCCGCAGGATGGCCCGCGGGGCGTTGCGGCTCGGGTCGAGGGACTCCTCGCCAAGGGACGACGCGGTGTCGAAGCCGTACATCACATACGCCGATGCGAGCGAAGCGGTCAGGAACGCCCCGAGATACCCGAGGTTCTGCCCCTTGCCGAGGCCGCCGGTCTCCATGATGGCGCTGGGGCCGCGCGTGATGTGCGCGGCGAGCAGCACGATCAGTACGACGGCCGCGATCAGCTCGATCAGCACGCCGGCGGAGTTGATCCGGGCCATCAGCTTGACGCCGAACGCGTTGACCAGCGTGGTGAACAGGATCAGCACGGCGCCGAGAAGCACGGCGTTCTTCGCCGCGTCGGTCGTACCACTGCCGTCCCCGATGAACTGGAACGTGTCGGAGATCTGCGGCAGCGTGATCTGGTACGCGAGGGCGACCGCCGCCAGGGACACCATGGTGGCCGTCAGCATCATCCAGCCGCCGAGCCAGCCGACGTGCGGGCCGCCGAGCTGCTTGGCCCAGTTGTAGACGGACCCCGCGACCGGGAAGCGGGCGGCCAGCTCACAGAAGCAGAGCGCCACCATCAGCTGGCCGACGAAGACCATCGGCCAGGACCACCAGTAGGCGGGACCGCCGAAGCTGACGCCGAAGTAGAAGAGCTGGAAGGTGCCGGTGAGGATCGAGATGTAGCTGATCCCGGCGGCGAAGGTGTGGAAGTTGCCGAGGGTGCGCTTGAGTTCGGGCCGGTATCCGAGCTTGCCGAGCGCGTCGTCATCGTCCTGATGCTGCTGCCGGGCGGCGTCGGCGGCCTCGGCGCCCTTGTCGGGATCCGTGCTCATTCGAACCACCTCTGGGGTGTCGGTGCGAGGTTGCGCCAGATGTGCTTGGCCTCTTGGTACTCGGCGAGGCCGGCCGGGCCCAGCTCGCGGCCGAATCCGGACTGCTTCATGCCACCCCATTCCGCCTGCGGCACGTAGGGGTGGAAGTCGTTGATCCATACGGTTCCCGCGCGCATCCGGGATGCCACCCGGTGCGCCTTGCCGGTGTCCTGCGACCAGACGGCGCCCGCGAGTCCGTACACGGTGTCGTTGGCGAGCGCGACGGCCTCGCCCTCGTCCCGGAATCGCTCGACGGTGAGCACTGGACCGAACGACTCGTCGGTGATCACGGACATGCCGGGGGTGCACTCGTCGAGGACGGTCGGCGGGTAGTAGTAGCCGTCCGCGAGGGCCGGGTCGTCAGGGCGGGCGCCGCCGCAGCGCAGCACCGCGCCCTCGGCGATGCCGGCCGCCACGTACGCCTCGACCTTGTCGCGGTGCGCGGCGGAGATCAGCGGCCCGGTGCGGGCGTTGAGGTCGAAGGGTCCGCCGAGCCGGATCTGCTGCGCCCGCTCGACCACTTCGTCGACGAACGCGTCGTGCAGCTCGTCCTGGACGAGGAGCCGCGCACCCGCCGAACAGACCTGCCCCGAGTGGAGGAAGATCGCCATCAGGGCGTAGTCGACGGCCGCCTCGAAGTCGGCGTCGGCGAAGACGATGTTGGGATTCTTGCCGCCGAGTTCCAGGGCGACCTTCTTCACGGTGGGGGCCGCGGCGGCCATGATGCGGCGCCCGGTGACGAGCCCGCCGGTGAACGACACCATGTCGACCCGCGGGTCCTCGCTCAGGGGCGCGCCCGCGGTGGGGCCCGCGCCGAGGATCAGGTTGGCGGCCCCGCCCGGCAGCCCGGCCTCGGTGAGCAGGCGCATCAGGATGATGGAGGTGTGCGGGGTCAGCTCGCTGGGTTTGAGGACGAAGGTGTTGCCCGCGCCGAGCGCGGGGGCGACCTTCCAGGCGGTCTGCAGCAGCGGATAGTTCCACGGCGTGATCAGCGCGCACACCCCGACCGGCTCGTGCACCACCCGGCTGTCCACCTCCGGACTGCCCGCGTCGACGACCCGGTCGGTGCCGCCCGCCGCCGTCAGGTTGCCGAAGTAGCGGAAACAGTTGGCGATGTCGTCCATGTCGTACTCGCTCTCGACGAGCCGCTTCCCGGTGTCCAGGGATTCGGCGCGGGCGAGTGCGTCCTTGTCGCGTTCGAGGAGGTCGGCGACGCGCAGCAGCAGCCGGCCGCGTTCGGCCGCCGGGGTGTCAGGCCAGGGTCCGCGGTCGAAGGCCTCACGTGCGGCGGCGATCGCCGCGGCGGCGTCCTTCGGCCCGGCTTCGTCGACGGTCGCGACCAGGGTGTTGTCCGCGGGGCAGCGGATCTCCCGTACCTGCCCGTCCACGGCACTGGTCCACGTTCCGCCGATGAACAGCTCCGGCATGACGGCTCCTCGGGGGTGGAATGCGCGGGTGCTCCATCAAGGGACGCTAAGGAGAAAGCGCCGCGCCCGCACCACGGGAGCCGCTATTCGGCGCTATTCGGCTCTATTCGGATCAGCCGCCGCAAGCACCCCCCACGCTCAGTTAGCCTGAGGGCACGATGAACCTGCTGAGCACGTCTTGGGGCGCGTACGACCTCACACGATTTCCCGAGGACCCCCGCGACCCGCTGCGCGCCTGGTCCGCCGCCGACGCCTACCTGCTGCGGCATCTGGCGGGTGAGACGGGCAAGGCGGGTGAACCAGGTGAGATCGACGCGGGGGCCAAGCCCGTGGACCTCTCCGGCACCGTGGCCGTCGTCGGCGACCGGTGGGGCGCGCTGACCACCGCCCTCGCCGAGCACGGGCCGACGCTGATCACCGACTCGTTCCTCGCGCGGGAAGCGACGCGGGCCAACGTGGCGCGCGCCGGATTCGCGCCGGACGCGGTGCGGCTCACCACGACCGGCGACGCCCCGCCCAGCCGGATCGACGTACTCCTCGTCCGCGTACCGAGGAGCCTCGCGCTCCTCGAGGACCAGCTGCACCGGCTCGCGCCCGCCCTGCACGCGGACACGGTCGTCGTCGGCACCGGCATGGTCACCGAGATCCACACCTCGACGCTTGAGCTGTTCGAGCGGATCATCGGCCCTACGCGGACCTCCCTCGCCCAGCAGAAGGCGCGGCTCATCTTCAGCACGCCGGACCCCGGGCGCGACGCAGGACCCAGCCCCTGGCCGCGCAGCTACGTCCTGGACGACGACTCCGGAGCGGGATCGGGACTGACGGCCGTCAACCACGCCGGGGTGTTCTGCGCCGAGCGCCTCGACGTCGGCACCCGCTTCCTCCTGCGCCATCTGCCGACCGGCAGGGGCGCCGCGCACATCGTGGACCTGGGCTGCGGCAACGGCGTGCTCGGCACGGCCGCCGCCGTCGCCGATCCCGAAGTCACGCTCACCTTCATCGACGAGTCGTTCCCGGCCATCGCCTCGGCGCAGGCGACCTTCCGCGCGAATGCCGCCGACTCCACGAAGGCGGAGTTCGTGGCGGGCGACGTGCTGGCGGCCGTCCCGGACGGGTCGGTGGACCTCGTCCTGAACAACCCGCCCTTCCACAGCCACCAGGCGACCACGGGCGCGACCGCCTGGCGGATGTTCAGCGGGGCGCGGGCGGCGCTGCGCCCCGGCGGCGAACTGTGGGTGGTCGGCAACCGCCACCTCCAGTACCACGTGAAGCTGCGCAAGCTCTTCGGCAACTCCCAAGTGGTCGCCAGCGACCCGAAGTTCGTGGTCCTGCGGGCGGTCAAGCGCGACCGCTGACACTGCCTCAGGCCGCTGGCGACCGCCTCAGATCGCTGATACGCCTCAGGCGTCGAAGGCGGTGGCCCGGGTCACCTTCTCCCACGCGGCGATCTCCGCGCGGACCGCGTCGAGGTGACCGACGACCGCGTCCACGCCGTCGTCGCCGAGCGGAAGCCGCAGCGGTGTGTCGTCGGCGTCGAGCGCGGTGAGGATGGCGGCGGCGGCCTTGGCCGGGTCGCCGGGCTGTTCGCCGTCGCCGCCCGCGACCATGGCGCGGGTGACGCCCGCCGTCTGCGCGTAGTCCGGAATCTCGACGGCGCCGGCGCTGGTGTTGCCGAACAGGTTGGTGCGGAACGCGCCCGGCTCCACGATCAGGACCTTGATGCCGAGCGGCCCCACCTCCTGGGCCAGCGCCTCCGACATCCCCTCAAGGGCGAACTTCGTGCCGCTGTACGCCGAGAACCCGGCGAACGACATCTGCCCGCCCATGCTGCTCATCTGCACGATCGCTCCCGAGCGCCGTGCCCGCATGTGCGGAAGGACGGCGCGGGTCAGCGCGGCCGGGCCGAAGACATGCACGTCGAACAGGGAGCGCAGCTCGGCGTCCGAGTCCTCCTCCAGGGCGCCGACGTGGCTGCGGCCCGCGTTGTTGACCAGGACGTCGATGCGGCCGTGGCGGTCGATGACGTCCTGTACGGCGGCCTCTGTTCCGGCGGTGTCGGTCACGTCCAGGGTGAGGGCCTCGACCTGGTCGGGGTGGGCGGCGACCACGTCGTCAAGGGAGGAGGCGTTGCGGGCGGTGGCCACGACCACGCCTCCCGCGGCGACGGCCGCCTCGGTGATCGCCCGGCCGAAGCCGCTGGTCGCCCCCGTCACGAGCCATACCTTGGTCATCTCGAACTCCCTTGCACTGTCGGTCGGTTCATCCGTAGTCGGTTACGTGGATCATTCTGTGGCCGGTGCGACTGGCCCGTCCAAGACCTGCCGTGATAGCTGATGGTTATGGACCTGAACGGCAAGGACGTACACAGCAGGGATCTTCGCTACTTCGTCGCGGTGGCGCAGGAGCTGCACTTCACGCGGGCCGCCGAGCGGCTCTTCGTCTCGCAGCCCGCGCTGAGCAAGCAGATACGGTCCCGGGAACGGCAGTTGGGGACCGAGCTGTTCGTGCGGGACCGGCGGGAAGTGCGTCTGACGTCCGCCGGTGCTGCGCTCCTGCCGTACGCCCAACAGGCGCTCGCAGCAGTGCAGTTGGGTGTGGAGGCAGTGGAGCGCGCGAAGACCGAGGAGCGTGCCACGCTCGCCGTGGGCATGAGCACTCGCCCTGCCCGTGGCGGTCTCCTTCCGGCGGTGCGGTCCCGCTTCAGTGCGGCGCACCCGACGGCCACGATCCGTCTGCGGCAGGTGGGTTGGCAGGACGCGAGCGCGGGCCTCGCGGACGGCACGGCGGACGTGGGCTTCATCTGGCTGCCGGTTCCGGACGCGGAGCGCTACGCCTGGACGGTGGTCGCCGAGGAGGCACGCCATGTCGCCCTGCCGGATACGCACCGCCTCGCGGCCCAGGACGAGATCGACTTCGCGGACATCGCCGACGAACCCTTCCTCGCGCTGCCCGAGAGCGCGGGCGCGCTGCGGGACTACTGGCTCGCCCTGGACGCCCGCGCGGGCCGGCCGCCCCGGGTCGGCGCGGAGATCGCCAGTACGGACGAGACGTACGAGGCGCTGGTGGACGGCCGCGGCATCTGCCTGGTCGCCGCGGGCAACGCACCCCTGATCACCCTTGGCGGCGTCGTCACACGTCCGGTGCGCGGTATCGCGCCCAGCCGGTTCGCCCTGGCCTGGCGCGTGGGCGAGGACCGCCGCCCGCTGGTGGGGGCGTACATCAGGGCGTGCCGGGAGGCACTGGGGCGGGCCGAGTAGGCGCCCACGGGGCCCATGTTGTCGCAACCGTTGACCTTGCCCCAACGCCCCTTTACCGTTTCGGCGTTCGGAGTATCAGATGGCGTTCGAAATCACGAACATCGATGCCCGCCCCCGCAGGGAGCCGTATGAACCACGACCAAGTCCCCAGCCGCAGAACCGTGCTGCGCGGAACACTCGCCGTCGGCGCCCTCGCCGCCGCGCCCGCCCTCGCCCAGGCGCCCGCCCACGCGGCGACCCGCGCCGCCGCCTACCGCAACCCGCTCGTCGAACAGCGCGCCGACCCGCACATCAGCCGCCACACCGACGGCCACTACTACTTCACCGCGACCGCCCCCGAGTACGACCGCATCATCCTGCGCCGCTCCCGCACCCTGCGGGGCCTGACCCGGGCGGACGAGTCCGTCATCTGGCGCCGGCACACGACCGGCGACATGGCCTCGCACATCTGGGCGCCGGAGCTCCACCACATCGACGGCAAGTGGTACATCTACTTCGCCTCGGCCCCCGCCGACGACGTATGGAAGATCCGCATCTGGGTCCTGGAGAACACCAACGCCAACCCCTTCAAGGGAAGTTGGACGGAGAAGGGTCAGCTCACCACCGCCTGGGAGACCTTCTCCCTTGACGCCACCACGTTCACGCACCGCGGCAGTCGCTACCTCGCCTGGGCACAGTACGAGCCCGGCATGGACAACAACACCGGCCTCTTCCTGTCCCGCATGGCCAACCCATGGACCCTGACGGGACCTCAGATACGCCTGAGCACACCCGAGTACGACTGGGAGTGCGTCGGATTCAAGGTCAACGAAGGGCCGTCGGTCATCCAGCGCAACGGCCGCGTCTTCCTCTCCTACTCGGCCTCCGCGACCGACTTCAACTACTGCATGGGGCTGCTCACCGCCGACACCCGAAGCGACCTCATGGACCCCGCCTCCTGGAACAAGTCGCCGACCCCCGTCTTCACCAGCAATGCCACGACCAAGCAGTACGGCCCCGGCCACAACTGCTTCACCGTCGCAGAGGACGGCCGCACCGACGTCCTCGTCTACCACGCCCGCCAGTACAAGGACATCGTCGGCGACCCCCTGCACGACCCCAACCGCCACACCCGTATCCAGAGGCTCGGCTGGAAGGCCGACGGCACACCGGACTTCGGCATTCCCGTCGCCGACGGGGCGTGAGCGCGATGGCAGCCACCGTGCGAAGACGCGCGGCCACCGCCCTGCTGACCGCGTTCGCGGCCGTCGCCACCTCCCTCGCCCTTCAGCCCCCTGCCCTGGCCGCTCCGGCGGCCGGGGCGCCCGGGCTCGCCGACTGCACCACCACCGCCCCCGTCACCTGCCACTTCGACGTCGCGCCGGGAACGTACGACGTGACGGTCGACCTCGGCGGTGCAGCCGCCGCGAGCACACGGCTCACCGCCGAGACCCGCCGCACCGTCCTGGCCGAGACGGCCACCGAGGCGGGACAGCGACTGCGCCGCAGCTTCACCGTCGACGTGCGCACTCCGGAGGGCGAGCCCCTCGGACCGGACGGCAATCCGGGGCTCGACGTGTACGTCGGTGGCGCGGCGCCCGCTCTCGCCGGAATCCGGGTGAGGCCCGCCCGGCACGCGCGGCAGATCCTCCTGATCGGCGACTCCACCGTCTGCGATCAGCCAGGGGCGCCCTACTCCGGCTGGGGCCAGCAACTGCCGCAGTACCTCGGCAGAGGTGTGTCCGTCGCCAACTACGCTGATTCCGGGGAGAGTACGGTCTCTTACCTCGCCAACCCCGGCCTCTTCCCGGCCGTACGCACACGGATCGGCAAGGGCGACCTGGTCCTCATCCAGCTCGCCCACAACGACAAACAGACCGACGGCCCCACCTACCGGGCGAACCTCGAAGCCCTGGTCGACGGTGTCCGCGCTCGCGGGGGAAAACCGGTCCTGGTGACGCCGGTGGTGCGCCGCTGGTTCAACGCCGACGGCACGCTCGACAACGACACCGCGCTCCTGGTGAACGCCCTGGGTGTCAACCACCCCGAGGTCGTCCGTTCGGTCGCCGCCGACCATGGCGTCCCGCTCATCGACCTGACGGCCAGGACGAAGCAACTCGTGGAATCCCTCGGCGTCGAGGACTCCAAGGCGCTGTACCTCTACGACGAGAAGCGCGACAACACCCACACCTCCACCCGTGGCGCGACGCTCTACGCGGGCCTGGTGGGAGATGGGCTGCGGGCACAGCACCTGCTGCCGAGACCACGCACCCAAGGCGCCCGGTAACGAGCGGTCCCTCGCCCACCGCTCGACGGCCAGGGGCCCCTTACCATCGCGTCATTGCCTCACCGGCACGGTGCTCGCCACTGTCTCGGTGGCGCCCACGCCCAGTCCGTGGGGTTGGGCGGTACGGAGCTACGCCGACGCGCAGGCCAAGCTCCGCGTGCGCAAAGAGCCCACCCCGGGTCAGTGCGCCTTCCGTGCCACGTAGTAGACGTTGAGGATGTCGCCCTCCACCTGGCGGACGTCGACCTCGCCGAACCCGGCATCGGCCAGCATGCGCAGGGCGGTCTGCCTGCCCCACACCGTGCCGAGGCCGGCGCCGCCCTCGCCGAGGGAGACGGTCATGCAGTAGAAGACCGAGAAGGTGTAAAGGGCGGGGCCCATCGGGTGGTCGAGGTTCTCCTCCAGCTTGCTCGATGCGGCGATGTCGCCCATCAGGAAGACCCCGTCGTCGCGCAGGGCATCGGCGATCGCCGACAGAGTGCGCGCCGGGCGGGCCAGGTCGTGGATCACGTCGAAGGCCGTGATCAGGTCGTACGAGCCGGAAAGCCCGGCCGAGTCCGACACGTCGAACCGGGCGTTTCCAAGGCCGAGCCGCGCGGCCTCGTCGCGGGCCGCCGCGACGCCGGTCTCGGAAATGTCCACGCCGTGGAAGCGGCTGGCCGCGAACGCCTCGGCCAGGAGGATCACCGCATGCCCCTGCCCCGTGCCCACGTCGAGTACGTCGATGCCTTCACGCAGCCGCTCCGGGAGGCCGGGCGCCAGCGGGACAATGGCGTTCACCAGGGCGGCGTCGTACACCCTCGCGGTCTCCTCGGCCTGGAGCCCCTGGAAGCGCGGATAGGACGAGTACGGCACGCCGCCGCCCTTGTGGAAGCACTCCAGGACCTCGTCCTCGACGATGCCCAACAGGGCCAGATTCTGCGAGAAGGACGCCATGTTCTCGGGGCCCGCGGCGCGGGCGAGGGAGGCGGCGTGCTCGGGCGGCAGCCAGTACGTGCCGCCTTCCGGGTCGTACTCGACGAAGCCGCCCACGGTCATTCCGCCCAGCCACTCCCGGACGTAGCGCTCATCCAGACCGGCGGCCCGGGCGATCCGCTCGCCGGTGGACGCGGGCAGACCGGCCAGCACGTCGAACAGCCCCGTTCGGTGACCGAGACTGCACAGGTATCCCAGGCAGGAGTCATTGAGTACCTCGACCATCCGCTCCGCGAACCGCTCCTGTCGCACCGGATCAAGGGCATGTGTCTGCGCGGTCATCTCGCTCTCCCTCCTTCGGCCCGCGAGCTCCAGGTAGGGCACCCTGCCACAGATGGCCGAATTGACGGGTTTGCTACGATTTTACGCCTACGAAAGAGCGCACGAAGGCATTGCGGAACTTCCCCTGCGGATCGAGACGCCGGGCCAGCGCGGCGAAATCGGCGGCGTGCGGATAGCGGGCGCCGAGCTCGGCGGGGTCGGTGGTGAACACCTTGCCCCAGTGCGGCCGGGGAGCGAACGGCGCGAGACGCTCCTCGACGCGCGCGATCACCGGAAGCACGGCCGCCGTCTGAGGCACCCAGGTGAAGTGGAACGCCACGGTGTCCCTGCCGTGGGCGGGGCTGAGCCACTGGGTGTCGGCGGCGACCGTACGCACCTCGCAGACCTGGAGTACGGGCGCCATCTCGTCCCTGATCGCGTCCAGGGCGTGCAGCGCGGCGAGGGCGTGCTCGCGCGGCAGCAGGAACTCCGACTGCAGCTCCGCCCCGCTGCTCGGCGTGAACTCCGCCCGGAAATGGGGGAGTCGCTCGTGCCAGGGCCCAGGAACGCCCAGCTGCTCGGTGCAGTTGACGGCGGGCATGCCCGGCACGGGATGCTGCGGCTCACTCGCGGGCACCGCCCAGGGGAAGTCCACGGCACCACCCGCCCGTTGCTTGAGCCACACCTGGTTGAAGCGCGGCCCGCGCCAGTCCGTGAACAGACTCACGCTGTACGCCGATGACGACACGGCGTCGAAGTCGAGCCCTGTCAGCGGGAGTTCACGGAAGACGTGCTGGCTCACCGCGTATTCCGGCTCCAGATCGAGAGTGAGGGAGAGGACAACGCCGAGGGCGCCGAGCGAGACCACGGCCCCCTCGAACCCGGCCTCGCCCCGGCTCAGTACGCACGTCTCCCCGTCGGCGGTCACCAGCTCCACCGCGCGCACGGCCTCCGCCAGCGAACGGTTGCCGTTGCCCGAACCATGCGTCCCGGTGGCGACCGAACCGGCCACGGAAATATGGGGCAGCGAGGCCATGTTGGGCAGCGCGAGCCCGTGCGCGTGGACCTGGCCGGCGAGTTCGGCGTACCGCACACCGCCCGATACCCGCACCGTGCGGGCCGTCGTGTCCACGTCGATGGACGGCTCAAGGGCGGCGAGCGAGAGGAGCGACGCCCCCGCGAGGCCGTCGTCCACGTCGGCGATCCGGTTGAACGAGTGCCCGCTGCCGAGCACCCGCACCTGACCGCTGCCCGTGACAAGCGCGCGCAGGGCGTCCGGCGAGGTGGGGCGGTGCAGTGTCCCGGCCGAGAAGGTGATGTTCCCGGCCCAGTTGGTCACGGCGCCGTCGCGGCCGGTGGCCAAGGCGTCAGTCATGTTCAGGTCCCTCCCTCAGGGCCGCGGGAAGGAGCACTCCCCGCGTCCTCGTCCTCGTCCTCGTCCACGTACGTCAGGCCGATCCCCGGATCACCAGCTCCGTCGGCAGGATGACCGCGGCCGGATCCTCGCCCCCGATCTGGGCGAGCAGCACCCGCACCATCTCGGCGCTGATGCGGTCCCAGGGCTGGCGGACGGTCGTCAGCTCGGGGCGGGCGGTCAGTGCGGCGGGCGAGTCGTCGAAGCCGCCGACCGCGATGTCCTCGGGGACGCGGCGGTCCGCGCGGTGCAGGGCGGTGAGCACGCCCTGCGCCATGAGGTCGGAGGCGACGAACACGGCGTCCAGGTCTGGCGCCTGGGCAAGGAGCCGGGTCGCCGCCGCCTCGCCGCCCGCCCGGCTGTAGTCGCCGGACGCGATGAGCCGCTCGTCGACCGCGATGCCCTGCTCGGCAAGGACCTCGCGGTAGCCGGCGAGGCGTTCCACACCGCCGGGGGTGTCGAGCGGCCCGGTCACCGTACCGACGCGGCGCCGCCCGAGGGCGAGGAGATGGCGCACCATGTCGCGCGCTCCGTCGCGGTCGTCCGCGGCGACATAGCTCACCTTGGACGCCTGGCCGATGGGCTTCCCGCACGCCACCAGCGGGACCCCGGCCTCCCGCAGCTCGTCCGCGACGGGGTCGCCGGAGTGGCTGGAGACCAGGAGCACCCCGTCGACGTGGCCCGCGGTGATGTAGCGCATGATGCGTCGCCGCTCGTCGGGGGTGCCGGCCAGCATCAGGAGCAGCGGGATGTCGTGGGCGGCGAGCGCCTGCGTGCAACCCCGCAGCAGCACATTGAAGTTGGGGTCCTCGAAGAAGCGCTCCTGCGGTTCGGTGAGGAGGAAGCCGACCGAGTCGGAGCGCCCGGTGATCAGTGAGCGGGCGTGCCGGTTGACGACGTAACCGGTCTTGCGGATCGCCGCGTTGACGGCCTCCTGGGCCGAAGGGCTCACGTAGTGCCCGCCGTTGAGGACACGGGACACCGTTCCTCGCGAGACGCCTGCCTCGCGGGCGACGTCGTGGATCGTCGGCGGCCTGCGCCTGCCCCCCGTTGCGTTCATGGTCACGACTTTACGGCTCCGGACAGCAGGTCCAGGCTCCAGAAGCGCTGGATGACCAGGAAGAGGGCGATCAGCGGTACGACGGCGAGAAGGGCGCCGGTGATCACCAGGGTGTAGAGCGCCGGGGTGTTGGAGCCCTGTTCCAGGAGCGTGAACAGGCCCAGCGTGATGGGGAACTTCTCGTCGTCGCTGAGCATGATGTAGGGGAGCAGGAAGTTGTTCCACACCGCCACGAACTGGAAGAGGAAGACCGTCACCAGACCGGGCACCATCATCGGCAGCGCGATCCGCGTGAAGATCCGCCACTCGCTCGCACCGTCCATCCGCCCCGCCTCGACGACGTCGCCGGGCACGGCCGAAGCGGCGTAGATCCGGGCGAGGTACACACCGTAGGGGGAGAGGATCAGCGGCATCAGGACCGAAGCGTACGAATCGGTGAGGTCGGCCTTGGCGAGGAGGAGGTACTGCGGCACGGCCAGGATCACCGGGGGCATCAGGACGCCCGCCAGGAGGATGTTGAAGACGGTCTCGCGGCCACGGAAGCGGTAGATCGCGAGCGCGTAGCCGCTGATCGCGGAGACGGCCGTGGACAGGATCGCGCCGAGCCCCGCGTAGAGGGCGGAGTTGCCCATCCACCGCCAGTAGATGCCGTCGCGGTAGGCGGCCAGGTCCGTGACGTTGTCGGCGAAACCGCTGCCTGGCCAGAACGTGAACGTCGAGAACAGCTCGCGGCCCGACTTGGTGGAGGCGATCACCACCCAGAGCACGGGCAGCAGGCAGTACAGGGCGCCGAGCAGCAGCACCGCGGTCGGCAGTACGGCGATCCGGCGGGGCGCGGCCGGGGGCGGGCCCTGTGCGGTGCCGGGGGTGGTGCCCGCGGCGGGCCGGGTCTTGCGGACGGCGAGCGAACTCGGCGAACTCATGGGGTTGCCTCCTTCTTCGTACGGGAGTTCGCGGCGCGCAGGAACCCGAAGGACAGGACGAGCGTGGCGACGGCGATGATCACGGCGGTGGCCGCCGCCGAGTTGATGTCGCCCTTGCCGAAGGCGTCCTGGTACACCTTCATCAGCGGACTCCAGGTGGTGGAGACGGAGTTGGTGAGCGGCTTGAGCGTGGTGGGCTCGCTGAACACCTGGAGCGTCGCGATGATCGAGAAGAAGAAGGTGAGCACCAGCGAGGGCGCCACCATCGGGATCTTGATCCGCAGCGCCACCTGGAGCGGCGAGCAGCCGTCCAGCTTCGCCGCCTCGTGGACCTCGGCCGGGATGGCCCGCAGCGAGGTGTAGATGACGATCATATTGAAGCCGGTGCCGCCCCATACGGCGATGTTGGAGAGCGCGAGGTAGAGCGGCCCGCCGTCGAGCAGATCCGGCTGTGGCATGCCCAGCTTGTCGAGGACGAAGTAGAAGGGGCTGACGTCCGGGAGGTAGAGGAAGCCCCACAGGAGTGCGGCGATGACCCCGGGCACGGCGTACGGCAGGAAGATCGCCAGGCGCGTGAAGGGCGTGAGGCGCACCCGTTCGGTGTCCAGGAGCAGCGCGAAGAGCAGGGCGAGGCCGAGCATCACCGGGATGACGATGGCTCCGTAGCCGAGCACGCGCAGCGCACCGTGCAGGAGTTCGGAGTCGGTGAGCGCGTCGGTGTAGTTGCCGATGCCCGCCCAGACCTCGCGCCGGGCGTCCTTGCCAAGGCCGAGGCCCTTCACCTCGACCTTGTGGAGGCTGAGCCAGACCGCGTAGCCGATGGGCAGTGCGAAGAAGAGAGCGAAGAGCAGCGTGGCGGGGAGCAGGAACGCGTACGGGGCGCTCTTGACCCCGTACGCAAACCGGCGGCGTGGGCGTGCGGAGGTCACGGTGCGACTCCGAAGCCCTGCTTCTTCAGGTCGGCCACGGTGGAGTCCTGCATGGTCTTCAGGGCGTCGCCGAAGTCGGACCTGTTCTTGGCGGCCGAGCCGAAGGCGTCCTTGAAGGTGGTGTAGGCGACGTTGACGTTGGGTCCCCAGGCGCCGGGCGCCGCGGTCTTCGCGATCTTGGCGGCCTGCGGGTAGAAGTCCTTCTGCCCGGCGAAGAAGGCCGGGGGCTCGGTGAACGCGCCGCTGGTCTGGGCGGCGGTGGCGGCCGGATAGATGCCGCCTTCCTTCGCGAGGGCGTCCAGGGCCTTGGGATCGGTGTTCAGCCAGGCGGCGAACTTGGCGGCGGCCGACTTGTGGCCGCTGTCGGTGGTGACGGCGGTCGAGGAGCCGCCCCAGTTGCCGGTGGTGTTCTCGCCCTTCGACCACTGCGGGAGCGGCGCCATGGCCCACTTGCCCTTGGTGTCGGGGGCGGCCGTGGTGAGGGTGCCCGGCGCCCAGACGGCGCTCACCCAGGCGATCTGCTTGCCGGTGTTGAGCGCCTTGTTCCAGGAGGGGGTGTACATCGGCTGGTTGTCGATGGCGCCCTCCTTGACGAGGCCGCCCCAGAAGTCGGCGACCTTGCGTGTGGCGCCGTCGTCGATGCCGACCTTCCACTTGTCGCCCTTGGCGGTCCACCACTGGGCGCCGGCCTGCTGGGCGAGGCCCGCGAAGAGCCCGGAGTCGTTCGCGGAGAACGTGGTGAGGTCCTTCTCAGGCGCCTTCTTCTTCAGCGCGCGGGCCGTCTCGGCGAACTCGTCCCACGTGGCGGGGACCTTGAGGTCGTACTTCTTGAAGAGGTCGGCGCGGTAGTAGAACATCATCGGCCCCGAGTCCTGCGGCACGGCGTACACCGCGTCCGAGCCGAGCGTCGTCTGCTGCCAGACGCCCTTGGGGAACTCGCCCTCCACCTTGCCCACTTCACCGGATATGTCCGCGAGCGCGTCATTGCTGACGAGGGTCGGCAGGGCCTGGTACTCGGCCTGGACCAGGTCCGGGGCCTTCTTGGCCTTGTGGGCGGTGAGGATCTTGGTGACCAGGGTGTCGCCGGACGCCTGCTTCTTGACCGTGACGTCGATCTGTTCCTTCTTGCCCGGACCCTTGTTCCACAGGTCGACGACCTTGTCCATGCCGGGCGTCCACGCCCAGTACGTCAGGGACGCGGGCCCCGACTCCGCCTGACCCTCGTCGTCCGAGGATCCGCAGGCGGTGAGGGCGGCGGCGCCGAGCGTGAGGGCGAGCGAAGTGGCGTAGAAGCGGCGGTGCTTCGTGAACGGCATGGATGGTCTCCCCTTACCGGGTGGCTTCGCCGACTGTGTCGAGCGACTGGGCCACGTCTGTGAGCGTTCACAGTAGAGAAACATCCAGGACACTTGTCAATGGTTGTTGCTGTGCGGTTATGTTGAACCAGAGCCGCAAAAAGTGTGTGTGCACGTTCCCAATTGATCGATCACTCGGGAGAGATCCATGCCGGATACCACCCCCACGGGCCTGACCGGGCTCGCCTTCGGTGGGGACTACAACCCCGAGCAGTGGCCGGAAACCGTCTGGCGCGAGGACGTGGCGCTGATGCGCGAGGCCGGCGTCACGATGGTGAGCGTCGGGATCTTCTCCTGGGCCCTGCTCGAACCGTCCCCCGGCTCCTACGAGTTCGGCTGGCTCGACCGGATCCTGGACCTCCTGCACGAGAACGGCATCCGCGTCGACCTCGGCACCCCGACGGTCGCGCCGCCCGCCTGGTTCTACCGCGCGCACCCCGACGCCCTGCCCGTCACCGCCGAGGGCGTGCGCTACGCGTTCGGCTCACGCGGCGCCATCTGCCACAGCAACGCCGCCTACCGCGAGGCCGCGGCAGGCATCACCGAGCAGCTCGCCCGCCGGTACGCGGACCACCCGGCGCTCGCGATGTGGCACGTCCACAACGAATACGGGGTGCCGGTCTCCGCCTGCTACTGCGAGGGCTGCGCAACCCACTTCCGGGAGTGGCTGCGGGCCACGTACGCGAGCGTGGAGGCGGTCAACGAGGCCTGGGGAACGGCCTTCTGGGGGCAGCGCTACGGCTCCTTGGAGGAGATCGAGCCGCCGCGTGTCACCCCCACGGTCGGCAACCCGGCCCAGGCCCTTGACTACCGGCGGTTCGCCGACGCGACCCTGCGCGAGAACTTCGTGCGTGAACGCGACATCCTGCACCGCCTCGCTCCCGGCGCCCCCGTCACCACCAACTTCATGACCGCGCTCAGCCAGTGCGACTCCCTGGACTACTGGGCCTGGGGCCGCGAGGTCGACCTCGTCACCAACGACCACTACCTGATCACCGACGGCCGCCGCACCCACGTCAACCTCGCCATGGCCGCCGACCTCACCCGCTCCGTCGCGGGCGGCGCCCCCTGGCTGCTCCTCGAACACTCCACGTCAGGCGTCAACTGGCAGCCCCGCAACCCCGCCAAGGCGCCGGGGCAGATGGCCCGCAACTCCCTGGGTCACGTCGCGCGCGGCTCCGAGGGCGCACTGTTCTTCCAGTGGCGGCAGTCGCGACGCGGCGCGGAGAAGTTCCACTCGGCGATGCTGCCGCACGCGGGAACGGACTCACGGGTCTGGCGCGAGGTCGTCGAACTCGGTGCCTCTGTAGCCGAGTTGGCGCCCCTGAAGGGCACGCGGACCGTCGCCGACGTGGCGGTCCTGTGGGACTGGCACTCCTGGTGGGCGCAGTCCCTGCAGTGGCGGCCCAGTCAGGACCACGACGCGCGGGAGCGCGCCGACGCGTTCTACGAAGCCCTCTACGACCGTCACCTCACCGTCGACTTCGCCCACCCCGAGGCCGACCTGTCGGCGTACCCCCTGGTCGTCGTGCCCGCGCTCTATCTGGCGACCGAGGCTACGGCGCACAACCTCAAGCAGTACGTCGAGAACGGCGGCACCCTCCTCGTCTCCTACTTCTCCGGCATCGTCGACCAGCACGACGCCGTGCACCCCGGCCCCTGCCCCGGCGCCCTGCGTGACGTACTCGGCCTGACCGTCGAGGAGTTCTCGCCGCTGCTCGACGACCAGTCGGTGCGCATCACGGGCCCCGAAGGCGCCGAACTCACCGGTGACGTCTGGACGGAGTTCGTCGTGCCGCGCGGCGCCGAGACCGTGTGGACGTACGCCGACGGCCTGGCGGCGGGGCTTCCCGCCGTCACCCGGCACCAGCTCGGCGAGGGCACCGCCTGGTACGTCTCCACGCGGCTGACCGCGGCCGACCTCGACCCCCTGCTCGCCGCCGCCTGCGCCGACGCGGGTGTGGCCGAGCGGCCCGAACTCCCGCGTGACGTCGAGGTGGTGACCCGGCACGGGGACACCGGCACCTATGTCTTCGCCATCAACCACACCGAGTCCGACGCGAAGGTGCCGCTCGACGCGCATGGCACCGAGCTCCTCACCGGCGAGCGTGCCGCGGGCCGCTTGGCGGTGCCCGCGGGCGCGGTACGGGTCGTACGCCTCGACGGCTGACCCGCGCCCCACCTGAACGCTCCCCCCCTATCCCTGCCCCACCCCACGCACCGCGAAGTCGAAGGGACATCGACGATGCACGGAAACAGAACCCCGCGCACGACCCGCAGAGCCGTCCTGACCGCCGCACTCGGCGGCCTCGCCGTCACCGCGCTGCCCGCCAAGGCCGCGAGCGCCGCCTCCACGCTCACCAACGGAGCGTTCGAGAACGGCACGAGCGGCTGGAGCACCTACGGCACCGCCACTGCCTCCTACGCGGAGGCGGGCGGCCACACCGGCGCCAGCCGCCTTTCGCACTGGTCGGCGTCGGCGTACAAGGTGGAGACGTACCAGTACCTCACCGGCCTCACCAACGGCACGTACACCCTCACCGCCTGGGTCCGCTCAAGCGGCGGACAGAAATCCGCGTACCTGGCCCTCAAGAGCGGCTCCGCCGAACAGCGCACCGACCTGCCGCCGACGCCGAACGGCCGGTGGCTACGCCTCGTCACCTCCGTCACGGTGACAGACGGCGCGTGCACCGTCCGCCTGTACTCCGACGCGAACGCGGGCAACTGGGCGAACTTCGACGACATCACGCTCACACGAGGCTCAACCAGCTTGCCCATCAAGGGCGCTGACGTCTCCTCACTCAAGAAGAACGAGGACTTCGGAGGCGTCTACCGCGACAGCTCGGGCGCCACGGCCGACGCCCTCGCCGTGCTGAAGTCCGCGGGCATGAACTACGCCCGCCTGCGCGTGTGGGTCGACCCGGCGGACGGCTACTGCGACAAGGCCCGTACCCTCGCCGTGGCCAAGCGGGTCAAGGCGCGGGGCATGAAGCTCCTCGTCGACTTCCACTACTCCGACACGTGGACCGACCCGGGCGCCCAGACCATCCCGTCGGCCTGGGCGAATCACTCGTACGCCCAGCTGAAGACCGACGTCTACGCCCACACGTACGACGTCCTGAACGCCCTGAAGTCGCAGGGCACCACGGCCGACATGGTGCAGATCGGCAACGAGCTGAACGGCGGCATGCTCTGGCCGGCCGGGTCGACCTCCAACTGGGCTCAGCTGGCCGGTCTGTTGAGTGCGGGCGCGCAGGCCGCGAAGGCCGTCTCCTCGAAGACACTCGTCGCGTTGCATCTCGCCAACGGCGGCGACAACGCCCTGTACCGCACGTGGTTCGACAACGCGGTCTCCCGCGACGTGCCCTTCGATGTCATCGGCCTGTCCTTCTACGGCTACTGGCACGGCGCCCTCTCCGACCTCCAGGCCAACATGGACGACCTCGCGGCGCGCTATGCCAAGCCGCTCTACGTCGCCGAGACGGCCTACCCCTTCCGGCTCGACAGCGATGACGACTGGGAGAACGTCATCGACCTCCCCTCGGAGCTGGTCGGCGGCTACCCCGCGAGCGAGGCGGGCCAGGCGGCGTGGTTCCGCGACATCCAGAGCGTCGTCGAGGCGGTGCCGTCCGGCCGCGGTCTCGGCGTCTTCTGGTGGGATGCCACCTGGACGGCCGTCAAGGGCAACGGCTGGGACCCGACGGACCCCTCGACGGGCAACGCCTGGGAGAACCAGGTGCTCTTCGACTACGACGGCGTGCCTACGGAGGCGATGAGCGGCTTCACGCACCGCTGACTCAGGCCCGCATCACCAGACGGTCCACCGCGGGGTTCCCCGAACCGTAAGGGGCCGGTCCCGAGCCGTAGGGGACCGGCAGAAGTCCGGCAGAGTCCCCGCCGGTCGCGTACAGGGTCTGTTCGAGAGCGCTCACCAGACGCTGTACGTCGGCCGGCGGCCGGACCACCAGGCGGAGGAAGCGGCTTGAGCTGCCGATCTTGTTGCCGCATTCGCGGACCAGGATGCCGTGTTCCCCAAGAAGCCGGTCGCGCAGAGCCGCTCCGTCGACACCGCCGGGCAGCCGTACGTACACGAAATTCCCCTGCGAGGGATAACTGACGAGGCCGGGCAGCCGCCCGAGATGCCAGATCATCTCCTGGCGGTCCCGCCGCACCTGACGCAGACTCACCTCGTACGCGTGACGGTGCTGCTTCAGCATGAACACCACGGTCTCCGCGAAGGAGTTGAGGTTCCACTTCGGCAGGGCGGCGCGCACCTTGCCCGCGAGCCCCGGATTGGCGACGAGGTAGCCGAAGCGCACGCCGTGCAGCCCGAAGTTCTTGCCGAGGCTGCGCAGGACGATGACGTTGGGCCGCAGGACGGCTTCCTCGGCGACGCTCAACTCCGGCCCCCCATCGGCGAATTCCAGGAACGACTCGTCGACGACGACCAGATCGAGATCCTGCAGCGCGTCGAGCAGGGCGAGCACGGAGCGCCGCGGGAGCAGGCCGCCGTCGGGGTTGTTGGGGTTGCAGATCACGGCCGTGCGGGAGCCTCTGGCGCGTATGAAGTCGACGAAGGCCGCCGGATCCAACGCGAACGCGTCGGCCTCGGGAAGCAGGAACATGTCGACCCGCTTGCCCGTCTCCATGGACTGATCCGTCCACCGCCCGAACGTCGGCACGGGCACGGCGAGTGCGTCGCGGACCAGCAAGTGGTCGATCCAGGTGATGAGTTCGGTCGACCCGTTGCCCATCACGACGGTCTGCGGATTGAGCCCGAGCACGGCACTGAGCTCGGCGGCGATGGTGTCCGCACCGCTCGGATAGTAGGTGAGGATGTCCCGCAGCCGCCCGCCGAGCTCCTCGTACATCTCGGGAGTCGGGAAGTACGGATTGCACGGAATGCAGAAGTCGACAAGCGAACGCCCGTCGTCGGCCGCCGCCCGGTTCAGCGTGAAGTACGAGGGGCTGTGCGCGGTGGACGCGCGGAAGAGAGCGGTGACGTTGCCCGCGTCTGCCATGGGGTCCTCCGGAGGGGGCGGTGCGGTTCTCCGGGTAGATACGGGCGCAGGGCCTCGGGTGCTCAATGGGGCTCAGAGGCCGTCCACGCGCTCAGGCAGCTCCTACGATCAAGCTCATGACCCCCCGCCTCCTGATCTACAGCCGGACGACCGCCTACCGTCACGCGTCGATCCCCGTCGCGGTCGCCGCCCTGCGCGAGCTTGCCGCCGGGATCGGCTGTCCGGTCGCGGCGACCGAAGATCCCGGCGCCTTCGAGCAGGATCTCTCCGGCTACGCGGCGATCGTCTTCCTCTCCACCAGCGGCGATGTCCTCACCCCTGCCGGACGGGCCGCCCTGCGTGCGCATCGGTGGGGCGGCGGTGGATTTATGGGGGTTCACTCGGCTGCCTGCACCGAGTACGACTGGCCGTACTACGGCGAGCTCATCGGTGCCCGGTTCGACCGGCACCCCGCCTATCAGGGCGGCCGGGTGATCATCGAGGATCATGGGCATCCGGCGACCCGGCATCTTCCTCCCACCTGGGAGTTCACCGACGAGTGGTACGACTTCCGGGCCTCGCCGCGTGGCTCGGTGCGCGTTCTGGCATCCGCCGACGAGTCCTCGTACGAAGGGGGCGGGATGGGGGCCGATCACCCTCTGGTGTGGTGCCATGAGCATGGCGGCGGCCCGATGTTCTACACGGCGCTCGGCCACGCGGACGAGGCCTACGCCGATCCCGTCTTCCGCGCCCACCTCCAGGGCGGGCTGCGGTACGTCACCGGCCTCGGGGAGGCACATGGGTGAGCCCCCGCCTCGGGAGGCGGGGGCTCATGCCAGGTGCTAGAGGACGCCGGAGGCCTCGATCGCGATCTCGGCCTTCGTGGCGCCGGACTGCGAGCCGAAGCTCTCGATCTTCTTGACGAGGTCCATGCTGGCCTCGTCGGCGACCTCGCCGAAGACCACGTGCTTGCCGTCGAGCCAGCTGGTGACGACCGTGGTGATGAAGAACTGCGAGCCGTTCGTGTTGGGACCGGCGTTGGCCATCGAGAGCAGGCCCGGCTTGGTGTGCTTGAGCTGGAAGTTCTCGTCGGCGAACTTCTCGCCGTAGATGCTCTTGCCGCCCGTGCCGTTGCCGGCGGTGAAGTCGCCGCCCTGGAGCATGAAGCCCGGGATGACGCGGTGGAACTTCGAACCGGTGAAGCCGAAGCCCTTCTCGCCGGTGGCGAGCGCGCGGAAGTTCTCCGCGGTCTTCGGGACGACGTCCTCGAAGAGGTTGAACGTGATGCGGCCTTCGGGCTTGCCGTCGATGGTGATGTCGAAATAAGCCTTGATTGTCATGCTCCACATCCTGTCATTGCCCCTTACCCGACCGCCAACCGAACCCCCCCCGATCAAGCGTCCCGGCCGGAGCCCGCCCCGTGGCTCCTCACTCGGTCTTGATCCTCATGAACGTGATCGAGTTCGCCGGGAAGGTGTAGGAGAAGGCGTCGGACACTCCCTTGAACGTTGAAGTAACCGGTTTGACCGGTGACGCGTCCTTGGTGTTCTCCGCTGCCGGGTCGGCGGCCAGGGTGGTCACCTTCGCGTTCGGTCCGGCCCGCGTGCCCGAGCCGAGAGCGACCTTGGTGCGGGCATCGGCGCCCTGTGCGTTGACGACCTTGACGATGAGGTCGCCGGTGGCCTTGTCGCGGGTGACGACCTGACGGAACGGCTCGGCCGGCTTGTCGTCGGTGAACGCGCCCCACTTCTTGCCGTCGAGGTAGAGCGTCACCTGGCGGCCACGCACCTCGACGCGGACGTCATAGGTGCGGCCCGTCTCGATGGTCGTCGAGTCCTGGACCATGGTCTGCTTGGCACCGTCGACGGTCTTCTCGACGGCCGACTGGCTGTTGTTCCAGCCGCCCAGGTTCCACCAGTAGTGGTTGCCGGTGTCCTTGACCCCGAAGGCGACCATGAAGCCCTCCTTGCCGGACTTCTTGGTGGCCTTCACGTTCAGGTCGTAGTTCTGCCAGCTCTTGTCGCCCGCGGTGACCAGGGTGTTCTCGGCCGCCTCGTCGGACTGGACGTACGCGCCGTCCTTGACGGCCCACGTGCCCTTGTCCGTCTTGGTCCACTGGCTGTCACCGGCGGAGAAGTCGTCGGACAGGAGGGTCTTGCCGTCCTCGCCGGTGACCTTGACGTCGTCGTACGAGGCGCTGGTCGCCCAGGTGGAGAGGCCGACGGCGCCGGTGATGGGTCCGGAGGTGGCGGGGGTGCCGGAGGACGTGGACGGCACGACCTCGTCGCCCACGTTGCGCATGAAGAGCTTCTGCGTCTCGTAGTTCGCCGAGCCCCACGACTGGTCGTTGTCGAACCAGATCATGTCGGGCTTCCACTGCACGTAGTCCTCGTTGGCGAGCAGCGGGGCGTACGAGGCGAGCTTCACGACATCGGCGTTGCGCTCCAGGCCGGTCATGAACGCGGCTTCGGAGAGGGCGTTGGAGAACTTGTTGCCCTGCGACGCGTACTCGCCGAGGAAGACCTTGGGTCCCTTGCGGTCGTAGGAGTCGTAGCGGTCGTTGTTCTCCAGGAACCACTGCGGGCTGTTGTAGTAGTGCTCGTCGACCATGGCGACGTCCGCGTCGCGGTTGAGTTGCCAGGCCTTGTCGAAGACCGAACCGCTGTCGTCGGGACCGGAGTTGGAGATGACGGTGATGTCCGGGTACTTCGCCTCGATGGCCGCCCGGAACTCCTTGAAGTGGGCGAAGAACGCCTCGGGCAGATTCTCCTCGTTGCCCACTTCGAGGTGGGTGAGGCCGAAGGGCTTGGGATGGCCCATCGCCGCTCGCTTCTTGCCCCACTCGGATGTCACCGGGCCGTTGGCGAACTCGATGAGGTCCAGGGTGTCCTGGACGTGCCGCTTGAGCAGGGCCGGATCGTCTGTGACCTTGTTCTGGCCGCAGCCGGTCACCAGGGCGGGCACCACGGGCAGCGGCATCGCGCCGGTGTCCTCGGCGAACTGGAAGTACTCGTAGTAGCCAAGGCCGTAACTCTGGTTGTAGCCCCAGAAGTTGGAGTTCGTGGCGCGCTGTTCGACTGGTCCGATGGTGTCCTTCCACTGGTAGGAGCGCTTGCGCTGGAAGCCGGACTTCTCGTCGTACCCCTCGTGGGAGCCGGTGTTGACCAGGCAGCCGCCGGGGAAGCGCAGGAAGCCCGGCTTGAGGGCGGCGACCTTCTCCGCGAGGTCCTTGCGCAGGCCGTTCGCCCGGCCCTTGTAGGTGTCGCGGGGGAAGAGGGAGACCATGTCGAGGGCCGCGGGGGCGCCGGTGGCGACGGTGAGGCGGCCCGTGGCGCTGGTGCGCGTCGCGGTGAACGCCGCCGTGTACTTGGCCCAGCCGCCGCGCGCGGTGACACGGCGAGCGGCGGCCAGCTCACCGGAGGCGTCGCGCAGGGTGAGCGTCAGCGGCGCGCTCCCGGCCTCGCCGGTGCGGGCCCAGACGGAGAAGTCGTACCGCTTGCCCTTGGCGACCGCGATGCCGGTGTTGTATCCGGAGTTGGTGACGGAGGAACCGCCGTCCAGGGAGAGGTAGTTGCGGTTGCGCGCGTTGAGGCGGCCGTCGTCGTTCACCACCTTCGCGGTGCCGCTCGTGTCCCATGAGGTCAGCGGCGTATACGAGGCGTTGTCGGCCCGCTCGTACTCGAAGGACCGGTTCTGGACGAGCTCGGCGTACAGGCCGCCGTCCGCGGCGCGGTTGATGTCCTCGTAGAAGACGCCGTACATCGAGTCGTCGATCTTCGCGCCGGTGCGGGCCGGGTCGACGGTGAGGGTGTAGTCGGTGGGTTCGGCGGCCGAGGTGGGCCCGGCGGCGAGCGTGCCCGCGAGCAGGGCTCCCAGGGTGAGTCCGAGTCTCCATCGTCTGCGTGCCATGCGTACCCCAGTCTCGTGCGAAATACCGAACAGTGATCAGTGGATCGAACGGCAACTTAGGTAGCGGGAAGCGGCGCGTCAACGGATCGCGCAGGAAGGGCGTGAAGTGGGCTCCGGGGTTCGTGATGTCGAACAACTTCCGGCTGATTCCTGGGACTTCGGCTCTCGCTCTGTCCGAACCGTTGACGATCCGTTCGATCAACCTTACGGTCCCGTTCGAAGTTGCGAGCAGCATTCGAAATATCGAACAGAAGTGAGCCGCAATGCCACCATCCCTTCCGAGCCGGCGAGGCGTGCTCGGCGGATTCGGAGCCCTCGCCGTCGCGGGCAGCTTCGGACTCGCCGCCGCGAACCGCAGCGCCTCGGCTCTCGCGTCGGACGCGGACGTACGGGTCCGCTACTGGAATCTCTTCTCCGGTGGCGACGGCGCCAACATGATCGCGATGCTGGACGACTTTCGCGCCGCGAACCCCCGCGTCGACGTGAAGGACTCGACCCTGCAGTGGGGCAATCCGTACTACACCAAGCTCGCCATGGCGGCCTCCGGGAACCGCGCCCCCGACCTCGCCGTGATGCACCTGGGCCGCATCCCTGGCTTCGCGCCCGGACAGCTGCTCGACGCGTGGGACGCAGGGATGCTCGCCCGGTACGGCGTGCGGGAGGCGGACTTCAACCCCGTGCTGTGGAAGCGGGCCGTGGTCGACGGCAAGCTCTACGGGCTCCCTCTCGACATCCACGCGCAGCTCTGCTTCTACCGCCGTGACGTGTGCGAGAAGGCGGGACTCCTCGGTGAGGGCGGCGACCTGGCGGAGGTCACCTCGCCCGAGGAGTGGTTCAAGGCCCTCAAGGCCGCCAAGAAGGCCGTCAAGGGAGACGTGCACACCATCGGCATCAAGGCCGACGAGCCGAACTTCTCCTGGTGGTTCTTCCTGTCCTTCTACACCCAGCTCGGCGGCACCTGTCTGAGCGCCGACGGCCGGGACGTCACCTTCGACACCGACAAGGCCGTCCAGGTCCTGGAGTTCCTGCGCCGGCACATGACCGACGGCTACTCCACCGCCATCGGCGTCGCCGACGGCGAGGCCTTCGTCAACGGCTCCGCCTTCACCTGGGAGGGCAACTGGTCGGTGCCGGTCTTCAGCGGGGCCAAGCTCGACTACGGCGCGACCCCGCTGCCGCCCGTCTTCGGCAAGGCCGCCACCCACACCGAGTCGCACTGCTTCGTCCTGCCGCACCAGGCGGATCGGGGCGGCGCCACCGACGAGGGCGCGCACCAGCTGGCCGCCTACGTCGTGAAGAACGCCACGGCGTGGGCGCGGGGCGGTCATATCCCTGCCTACCAGCCGACGTTGAAGGACAAGAAGTACCTGTCCATGAAGCCGCAGTCCGAGTACGTCTCGGCGATGGACCACATGGCGGTGGAACCGTCGGCCTGGTTCGCGGGATCGATCGGTCTCCTCGCCCAGCGCATCGGCCCCGTCGTCGCCGCCTCCAACGTCGGCTCCACGAAGCCCGCCACGGCGGCACGGACCATGCGGGGCGTACTCGAAAAACTCGTCTCCATGAAGAACCCGATGAACGGTGAGTCGGCACGCAAAGGGGGCTCGGTCGCATGAGCGCCGTCGACACCGCGGTCACACCGGCCCGCGTACGTACGGTCCAGGCGGCGCACGCCGATTCGGGCCGCGCCAGACTGACCCGCAAGCTCCAGCACGGCGGCTGGTTCGTCGCCCCGTTCCTCGCCCTCTTCGCGCTGTTCGTGCTGCTGCCGATCGGCCGCGGCGTGTGGCTGAGCTTCACCGACGCCAACATCTCCGGCACGGGCGAGCGCTTCGTGGGGTTCGACAACTACCGCGAGGCCTTCGACAGCCCCCTCCTGTGGGACTCCCTCGGGCACAGCGCGTACTTCACCCTGCTCGTGGTGCCCTGCATCGTCCTGCTCGCCTTTCTCCTCGCGATGCTCGCCCACCACATCGAGCGCGCCAAGTGGCTCTGGCGGCTCTGCTTCTTCGCCCCCTTCCTGCTGCCCTCGACGGTCGCCGCGAACCTGTGGCAGTGGCTGTTCAACCCCGGCACCGGAATGATCAACTACGTCTTCGGTCTCGACACGCCCTGGCTGACCCAGAAGTCCACCGCCATGATCGCCGTCGTGATCACCACCCTGTGGTGGACGGTCGGCTTCAGCTTCCTGCTCTTCCTTGCCGCGCTGCAGAACATCCCGCGCCACCTCTACGAGGCCGCGGCCCTCGACGGCGCCAACGCCTGGCACCGCCTGGTGCACATCACCCTGCCGATGCTCCGCAACATCACAGGACTGGTGATCACGCTGCAGATCCTGGCCTCGCTCCAGGTCTTCGACCAGGCCGTGGTGATGCAGGACTTCGGGCCAGGACCGGAGGAAAGCACCCGGACCTTCGTCCAGTACACCCTCGAAGAGGGCTTCACCGCCTACCGCGTCGGCTACGCCTCCGCGATCTCCATCATCTTCTTCGTGCTCATCGCGGCCGTCGCCCTCGGCCGGATGTGGCTTCTGCGCAAGCGTGAGGAGGGCGTGCGATGAGCACGGCCGTCGTAGTCCGGAAGAAAAGCCCGAAGAAGAAGTGGACACCGAGCCAAATCGTCCTCACCTCGCTCGGCGTCATCGTCTCCGCGCTGTGGATGACACCCCTGCTGTGGGCCCTGTTCACGTCCCTGAAGTCGGAGACCGAGGCCGTCGAGGTCCCCACCCACTGGGTGCCGAAGGAGTGGACGGGACAGGCCTGGCGCGCCCTCTTCGACAGCGGCAACATCACCAACTGGTTCGTGAACTCGGCCATCGTCTCGGTCTGCGTCACCTTCATCGTGGTCCTCGTCAGCGCGCTCGCGGGCTACGGCTTCGCGCGCACCGAGTTCCGCTGCAAGAACGCGCTGCTCGGCCTGGTGATGGCGGGCCTCATGGTGTCGCCCGCCGTGCTCGGCGTGCCCCTCTTCACGACGGTCCAGTCGATGGGGATGGTCGACACCTACTGGGGCATGATTCTGCCGCAGTGCGCGCCCGCCGCGATGGTCTACATCCTCTACAAGTTCTTCCAGGCCATCCCGCGCGAACTGGAGGAGGCCGCGTTCATCGACGGCGCCGGACGCTGGCGGATCTTCTTCACCATCGTCCTGCCGCTGTCCAGGCCCTCGCTCTCGGCCGTCGGGATCTTCACCTTCATCTCGTCCTGGAACAACTTCCTGTGGCCGTACATGGTGACCAACAACCCCGACCTGATGACCATGCCGAACGGCATCGCGACCGTCATGAACTCCTACGGGATCCAGTGGGCGCAGCTCATGGCCGGCGGCCTCATGGCGGGCCTGCCCCTCGTCGTCGTTTTCGTCTTCTTCCAGCGGCAGATCGTCAGCGGCGTGGCCCACACGGGCCTGGCAGGACAGTAACTCCCGTACAGAAGCACCCTGTTGAAAGGACCCGCATGGCCCCCCGCACCGCCCGCTTCACGCTCGACCCCGCCTTCGCCGTCTCGGACGTCGACCCCCGGCTCTTCGGCTCCTTCGTCGAGCACCTCGGCCGCTGCGTCTACACCGGCATCTACGAGCCGGGCCACCCCACGGCCGACGAGGCGGGACTGCGCACCGACGTGCTCGAACTGGTCCGCGAACTGGGCGTGACGGCGATCCGCTATCCCGGCGGGAACTTCGTCTCGGGCTACAAGTGGGAGGACTCCGTCGGCCCCGCCGACGAGCGTCCGCGCCGCCTCGACCTGGCCTGGCACTCCACCGAGTCCAACCGCTTCGGGCTCTCCGAGTACATCGCCTTCCTGCGCAAGATCGGCCCGCAGGCCGAACCGATGATGGCCCTGAACCTCGGCACGCGCGGCGTCGCCGAGGCCCTCGACCTCCAGGAGTACGCCAACCACCCTGCCGGGACCACGTGGTCGGACCTGCGCGTGGCGCACGGCGACAAGGACCCCTTCGGCATCCGGATGTGGTGCCTGGGCAATGAGATGGACGGGCCGTGGCAGACCGGCCACAAGACGGCCGAGGAGTACGGGCGGCTCGCCGCCGAGACCGCACGCGCGATGCGCCAGGCCGACCCGGACGTCGAGCTCGTCGCCTGCGGCAGCTCCGGCCAGGCCATGGAGACGTTCGCCGCGTGGGAGGCGACGGTCCTCGCCGAGACCTACGACCTCGTCGACCACATCTCCCTGCACGCCTACTACGAGGAGACCGACGGCGACCGGGACTCGTTCCTTGCCTCGGCCGTCGACATGGAGTCCTTCATCGAGAACGTCGTCGCCACGTGCGACCACGTGGGCGCCCGGCTGAAGTCCAAGAAGAAGATCAATCTGTCCTTCGACGAGTGGAACGTCTGGTACCAGTCCCGGCCGCACCCCGAGGTCGAGGCGAGCCTGGTGGACTGGCCCGAGGCGCCCCGCCTCCTGGAGGACAACTACACCGTCACCGACGCGGTCGTCTTCGGCTCGCTGCTCATCGCCCTCCTTCGGCACGCGGACCGGGTGTCCGTGGCCTGCCTCGCCCAGCTGGTCAACGTCATCGCGCCCATCCTGACCGAGCCGGCAGGACCGGCCTGGCGGCAGACCACCTTCTTCCCCTTCGCGCAGGCCTCGCGGCATGGCCGCGGGCAGGTCCTCGACGTACGCGTGGACTCACCCGCGTACGAGACGGCCAAGTTCGGCGAGGTGCCGCTCCTGCACGCCACGGCGGTGCGCGCCGAGGACGGCACGGTCACCGTCTTCGCGGTGAACCGCGGCCAGAGCGAGCCGCTGCCACTTGAAGTCGCTCTGCACGGCCTTGAGTTGACGTCGGTGATCGAGCACAGCGCGCTGTCCGACGCCGACCCGGAGGCCCGCAACACCCTCAAGGACCCGGAGCGCGTCACCCCGCACGCCGTCACCGGAACGGCACTCCAGGACGGCACGCTGAGCGCCGTCCTGGAGCCGCTGTCGTGGAACGTGATCCGGCTGGGCTGAGGCCGGCCCCCGCTTACGGGACGGGGGCCACCGAGCCCCGTCCCGTCGGCACCACCTCGTCCGAGAGCGGCAGCCCGAGGCCGGCCACGGCCTGGGCGACCAGCCGGGACATCTGGAGGGCACCTCGCTCCTGGAAGTGGGTGTTGTCCTGCACCCCGTTCGGGAAGTTGGGGTACTCACCCGGAGCCAGCCACAGGAACACCCCCTTGGACTTCTCCACGCCGAGCCGCGTCAGATACCGGCGGCTGGCCTCGGAGAGGTCGACCAGCGGGGCGCCCTCCTCCTTGGCGACGGCCCGCGCCGCGGCCACGTACGCGGGGAAGGACACCTTGAACTCGCCGGTGCTCGCGTTGAAGTCGCGACGCGAGACGGGCGTGACGACGACCGGCACCGCACCGCGGGCCCGGGTGCCCCTGATGTAGTCGTGGCGCAGATATTCCTTGTAGTCGTCCGGCGAGGTGTAGCGGTCCGGATTGCTGACCGTGGCGTCGTTATGGCCGAACTGCACGAACAGATAGTCGTCCGGCTGGATCACCTGGTGGATGGCGGCGAGACGGCCCTGCTCGATGAAGGAGCGTGAACTGCGCCCGCCGATGGCACGGTTGGCGACCACGACGTCCTGGGTGAAGAAGCGGGGAAGCATCTGCCCCCAGCCGGCCTCGGGGTAGTAGCCCGCGTTGTAGGTCTGCGCGGTGGAGTCACTGGCGATGTACAAGGTCGTGGCGGCCCGTGCCTCCCCGCCGTCGCGTCCGGCAGCGGCGGCGGCGCCGGGAGCCGCGAGGACGGCGCCGCCCGCGCCCAGCGCGGCGGCGGCGACCAGGAAGCGTCTTCGGCTGGTGCGGGTGGTCGGTGCGGGATCTGTGCTCTCTGCGTTCTCTGTGCTGTCTGTGCTTTCTGTGCTGTGGCCCATCGGGCACTCCTGACGGGGAAGGGGTGGATACGTCGGGGTCAGTAGGCGACGGGCCATCCGGAGCTCCAGTTCAGGAGGTTCACGCCGAGCTTCGGGGTGCCGTTGTCCTGGCCGTCGTAGTAGTGGTAGACGAGCAGGTCGCCGTCGGTGTCCTTCATGACAGACTGGCCGCCGGGGCCGATGTAGCGGCCGTGGCTCTCCTGGACGATGGTGCCGCCGTTGTTCATCAGGCTGACGCCGTTCTTGTCGACGTACGGCCCTGTGACGCTGGAGGAGCGGCCCACTTTGATCTTGTACGTGGAGCTGGTGCCGGCGCAGCACGTGTCGTACGAGGCGAACAGGTAGTAGTAGCCGCCCCGCTTCACGATGTAGGGCGCTTCGACCGCCTTGGTGCCGGTGGGCCGCGAGGCGAGCGAGCGCCGGGCCGTGTCGCCCGCGTACTGCTTGCCGGTCGAGGGGTCGACGCGGATCATCTTGATCCCCGTCCACCAGGAGCCGAAGGACAGCCACCACTTGCCGTCGTCGTCGACGAAGAGGTTCGGGTCGATGGCGTTGTAGTCGCTGGACGTGGTCGAGGTGTACACCGCGCCGTAGTCCGTCCAGGAGCCGGGCTCACCCGTGGTGGAGGCGGCGAGGCCGATGGCCGACTTGTTGGAGCCGAACGACGAGACGGAGTAGTACATGAGGTACTTGCCGCCGTGGTACGAGATGTCCGGGGCCCAGACGTCACCGGTGGAGTTGTAGTTGTTCCACCAGCTCGGCCGGGTGGGGAAGGCGGAGCCGCTGCGGCCGAAGGCGGTGCGGTCGGTGGAGGTACGCAGTTGGAGGCCGTCGCCGGTCGAGTAGAGCAGGTACTTGCCCGAAGAGGTGCGGGCCATGGTCGGGTCGTGGACGACGGTGTCGCCGGTGACCTGGCCGGGGTTGGGGTAGGCGGTCGCGCTGCTCGGGATCAGTGCGAGCAGGGCGGCGGCGGGCAGCGCGACGAGGGCTCTGCGCCGGAAGGTGTTCGGGGTGCGGCTCACTCCGGTCTCCTTGGCCGTGCGGGGAGGTGAACGGGGGCGGTACGACGTATGGTCGCCGCCCGCCCCCGTGGGGTTGCCGCCCCGGTGACGCGGATTACAGCGCCGGGTACGCGTTCTTCAGGAGCTGCTGGAACTGCGCCGAGAACCACTTGCCGGAGACCGGCGAGTCGGGCAGCGCCCCGGAGAGGTTGTGGCCGTTACGGGGATTGCCCTCGTACGCCGGGTCACACATGCGGTCGAAGCCCTTGCCCTCGTCGTTCGGGATCTCCTTGCTCGACCCGTCGGACTCGCCCGGCGGCTTCATCCAGACGTAGGCGTCGATGCCGGACTCCGGCGCCACCTTCGGCCGCTCGCCGAGACCCGCGCCCGACTGGTTGCACCAGTTGCCGATGTGGATGCGGCGGTCGTAACGGCCGCCGTCCACATAGGTGTTGACGTCCGTCGTGGGGCCCGGGCCCGCAGGCTGTGCCGCGCCGCCCCAGCCGTTGCGGGAGGTGTCGATCAGCATGCCGATGGTGGACCTGAAGCCGGTGGAGACGAGCTGGCCGCGGAACGACTGGGCGAAGGAGAGCTCGTCGACTGAGCGGTTCCAGTCGACCCACTTGGACTCGCGGACCGACCGGCCGTTGACGCTGTCGCCGATCTTGAAGTTGTTCTCCTTCAGGGCGCTGTAGTTGGCCGTGTTGGTGATGAAGCCGTGCACGTTGTCGACGCTGCCGCCCTCGGCGGTCGCCGCCTGGTACATGACCTGCGCGGAGGCGGCGAAGTTGTCGTCCCAGCCGATCCAGCCGTGGTGGCCCGCGTCCACGTAGTTGTAGACGTTGGGGACGGCGCCGAGCTCGCGCAGGGCGTAGCCGACGCCCTTCACGTAGTTTCCGTTGGCCTTCATCACGTCGCACGCGGGCGTCGCGGTGGGACGGCTGCCGGTGTTGGTGACCAGGTTGGGCAGCGAGTCGATCTCGACGGTCGTGACGATGCGCAGATTCGCGTACTTCGTGTCGGCGAGGATCTCCGCGATCGGGTCGATGTAGTCGCTCTTGTAGCGGTCGATCTCGGTGGGGCCGAGCTCACCGTTGGACGCGAGCGCGGCACAGTCCCGGCCCGGCAGGTTGTAGATGACCAATTGCACGACACCGGCGCCCTGTTGGAGCGCCGCGTCGAGATGGTCGCGCAGGCCCATCGAGGCACCGGCGCCCTCGATCGCGGCGATCCGGTCGAGCCAGACACCGGTCGGCTGACCGGAGACGGCCTTGCCGCCCGGCTCGGCCGCTGCCTTCGCCGACCACTCGGGGTTCACATAGGGCTTGGCACCGGCGTACGGATTGTCGACGCGAGCGGCGGCCCGGGTCGCACCGGCTCCGCTGTCGCTCACCGCGAGGGCGGTGCCGCCGGTGGTGACGAGGAGGGTGGCGACGGCGGCCACGAGGACGCGGTCTCTGGTGCGCCTGGGGGAGGTGCGGCTCATGGTGGGGGTGGTTCCTCTCTGAGGGGGAGTGGACGCGGGGCGGTGCGGGTCAGGTGCCGAGCGCGGCCAGAGCGCCCAGATGGTCGCGGAGCCCGGCGCCGAACGCGGTGGGTGTGCCGTCGTAGGAGCTGATCAAGGACGGGCCCGACGCGCAGTTCCAGGTGTTCCAGGTCCAGCCGAGATAGGAGGCCTGGTGGGCGTCGAGCCACTCCATGACGGTGTCGATGAAGCCGTGCGAGCAGGTGTTCTCGCCGATCTCGCCCGCGACGAGCGGCACCTCGGCGGCGACCGGCGCCAGAACGCGGTCCCAACAGCTCGCGTCGGCACAGGTGTTGAAGTTGTAGACGTGCCAGGCGGCGGCGAGATTACCCGCCGGGTCGGTGGGCGCGTGCTCCAGCCAGCCGCTGAGGTCGTTGGAGTACGCGATGCCTGCGGCCAGGACGAGATTGGTCGCGCCCGTCCCCCGTACGGCATCCAGCAGGTCCTGCATTCCGGCGACTTCGTAGCCGATGCCGGGGCAGTCGCCGCCGTCGCGCCAGCAGTCCCAGGCCTGGTCGGTGGTGGGGGTGGCGCGGTCCGGGTAGGGCTCGTTGAACAGGTCGAGGACGACGGCCGGATCGTCCTTGAAGGTGTTGGCGACCGAGGTCCAGAACGCCGGTGTGTAGCGGGCGTTCGGCATCGGCTTCTGGCAGCTCGCGTGCACGTCCGCGCAGCCCGCCGAGTTCCCTGTGTACTGGCCGTGGGACCAGTGCAGTTCGACGACGGGGGTCATGCCGTGGTCCTGTACGCGCTGGACCAGGCCCTCGACGGCGGTGATGTAGTTGGCGCCCGCGTAGCGCGGGTCGATGTTGTCGGTGCCGAGCCAGCACTCTTCGTTGAGGGGGATGCGTACGGTGTTGGCCTTCCAGTCCGCGATGGCCTTGACGGAGGCGTCGTCGACGGGGCCGTCGAAGATGCCGTAGCCCTGGACGCAGGCGAACTCCCCGCCGGAGCGGTTGACGCCGAGCAGTCGGTGCGCGGCGCCTTCGGCGTCGACGAGCCGGTTGCCATCGGCGTGCAGCACGGGGGGTTGCGGAGCCTGGGACTGCGCGGCGCCCGCCGGTGACAGCGAGGAGGGCATCGCGAGACCGGTGGCGATGAGGAGGACGCCCGCCAGCACGGCCAGGGTGCGGAACAGGCGTGGGGGATGACGCATGAGCGACTCCTTGGCTTGAGCCGGAATCGCTCCCACTGGTGAGCGTGGAAGCTAGCAGGAAGTCGCCGCCGGGAACAGAAAGGTTGGCGGAGTTCTCAGATTTTCTGGATCGCCCCCTATCTCCCCCCTGTATCTCCCCCTGTCGAATTCATTCGACAACTCCCTTTCGTGTCCTGGCTCTTGACATCGCAGCGATCCAGCTGAATTTTGGGAGCGCTCCCACTGGTTCCCTCGCTCCCCAAGCGGAGCCACCCCCGCATCGAGCCGTCAGGAGACATCCCCGCATGTCCGCATTCCCCGACGCCCCCCGACCCGGTCACCCCAGACCGGAAATAAGCCGCCGCAACCTGCTGGCCCTAGGCGCGGGCGCCGCGCTGGCCCCCGTCATCGTGGCGCTCAACCCCGCAGGTCACAGCGCTCATGCCGCACAAGCCGCGACCGAGTACGAGCAGCGCTTCCTCGACCTCTACGCGAAGATCACCGATTCGGCGAACGGCTATTTCTCGCCGGACGGTATTCCCTACCACTCCGTCGAAACCCTCATTGTCGAAGCCCCCGACCACGGGCACGAGACGACATCCGAGGCATACAGCTATCTGCTCTGGCTACAGGCCATGTACGGCAAGGTCAGCGGCGACTGGACGCGTTTCAACGCGGCCTGGGAAACCATGGAGAAATTCATGATCCCCACCCATGCCGACCAGCCGACGAACAGTTTCTACAATGCGGCGAAACCAGCCACGTACGCCCCCGAACACGACCAGCCGTCCCAGTACCCGGCCCGGCTCGACCCCGCGATACAGGCAGGCGCCGACCCGATCGCGGCCGAGCTGAAGAGCGCGTACGGCAGCGACGACATCTACGGCATGCACTGGCTGCAGGACGTCGACAACGTCTACGGCTACGGCGGCGACGCCACGGGACCGGTCTACATCAACACCTTCCAGCGCGGCCCGCAGGAGTCGGTCTGGGAGACCGTCCCGCACCCCACCCGCGACGAGTTCACCCACGGCGGCCCCAACGGCTACCTCGACCTGTTCACCGGCGACGCCTCCTACGCCAAGCAGTGGAAGTACACCAACGCCCCGGACGCCGACGCCCGCGCCGTGCAGGCCGCCTACTGGGCGCACGTCTGGGCCTCGGCACAGGGCAAACAGGCCGACGTCGCGGCGACGGTCGCCAAGGCGGCCAAGATGGGCGACTACCTGCGCTACGCCCTGTTCGACAAGTACTTCAAGACCGTCGGTGACTGCACCGACCCGTCCGGCTGCGCGCCGGGCAGCGGCAAGAACAGCTCGCACTACCTGCTGTCCTGGTACTACGCCTGGGGCGGCGCCACCGACACCTCCGCGGGCTGGGCCTGGCGCATCGGTTCGAGCCACAGCCACGGCGGCTACCAGAACCCCCTGGCCGCCTACGCCCTCAGCGCGTACGCCCCGCTCGCCCCCAAGTCGGTTTCGGGCAAGGCCGACTGGACCAAGAGCCTGGCCCGGCAGATCGAGTTCTACCGCTGGCTGCAGTCCGCCGAAGGCGCGATCGCGGGCGGCGCCACCAACAGCTGGCAGGGCCGGTACGCAAAGCCGCCGGCCGGCACGCCCACCTTCTACGGCATGGCGTACGACGAGAAGCCCGTCTACCACGACCCGCCGTCCAACCAGTGGTTCGGCTTCCAGGCCTGGTCGATGGAGCGGGTCGCCGAGTACCTCCACGAGACCGACGACCCCGCCGCGAAGACGGTCATGGACAAGTGGGTGAAGTGGGCGCTGTCCGAGACGACCATCGCCGCGGACGGCACCTACACCGTCCCCTCGACCCTCAGCTGGTCCGGCAGCCCCGACACCTGGAGCCCGTCAAGTCCCGGAGCCAACACGGGACTTCACGTGACCGTTGTCGACCGGACCAATGACGTGGGCGTCGCCGCCGCTTACGCCAAGACCCTGACGTACTACGCCGCCGCCACCGGCCACACCGAAGCCGCCAAGACGGCCAAGGCGCTCCTCGACGGCATGTGGAAACACCACCAGGACCCGCTCGGCATCGCCGTCCCCGAGACCCGGGCCGACTACAGCCGCTTCGACGGCGCGGTCTACGTGCCGAGCGGCTGGAGCGGCACCATGCCGAACGGCGACACCATCAACTCCGGCTCGGACTTCACCTCCATCCGCTCCTTCTTCCGCGACGACCCCGACTGGCCCAAGGTCGAGGCCTACCTCGCCGGGGGAGCGGCGCCCCGGTTCACCTACCACCGGTTCTGGGCGCAGGCCGACATCGCGCTCGCCATGGCGGCGTACGCGGAACTCCTCGAACCGGGGTCGGCGTGAAAGGCCGCCGCACGCGCCGTACCCGCGACAGGGCGCTGCTCGGCGTGCTCTGTCTCCTCCCGGGGCTGTTGCTCGCGACCGCCCCGCCCTCCGGGGCCGACGACGCCGAGCGGACCGCGGCGGCCGGCTACACCTGGAAGAACGTCCGCGTCGACGGCGGCGGCTTCGTGCCCGGCATCGTCTTCAACCGGTCCGAGAAGAACCTCGCCTACGCGCGCACCGACATCGGCGGCGCCTACCGCTGGCAGGAGCGCACCCGGTCGTGGACCCCGCTCCTGGACTCGGTGGGCTGGGACGACTGGGGGCACACCGGTGTCGTCAGCCTGGCCTCCGACGCCGTCGAACCGGACAAGGTGTACGCCGCCGTCGGCACCTACACCAACGACTGGGACCCCGGTAAGGGCGCCGTCATGCGCTCGGCCGACCGCGGTCGCACCTGGAAGAGGGCCGATCTTCCGTTCAAGCTCGGCGGCAACATGCCGGGCCGCGGCATGGGCGAACGCCTCGCCGTCGACCCGCACGACAACCGCGTGCTGTACCTCGGCGCGCCCAGCGGCAACGGCCTGTGGCGCTCCACCGACTCCGGCGCGACCTGGTCGAAGGTGACGGCGTTCCCCAACCCGGGCAACTACCAGCAGGATCCCGCGGACACGAGCGGCTACGCCTCCGACAACCAGGGCATCGCCTGGGTCACCTTCGACGAGTCGACCGGCGTGTCCAAAGGCCGCACCAAGACGGTCTACGTGGGCGTCGCCGACAAGGACAACGCCGTCTACCGCTCCACCGACTCCGGCGCCACCTGGTCCCGCGTCGCGGGCCAGCCCACCGGATACCTCGCCCACAAGGGAGTACTGGACGCGGAGAACGGCTACCTCTACCTCGCGTACAGCGACAAGGGCGGCCCCTACGACGGCGGCAAGGGGCAGGTGTGGCGGTACGCGACCCGCACCGGCACGTGGAAGAACATCAGCCCCGCCACCGACGCCGACACGTACTACGGCTACAGCGGACTGACCCTCGACCGGCAGCGGCCGGGGACCGTCATGGTCACCGGCTACAGCTCCTGGTACCCCGACACCCAGATCTTCCGCTCCACCGACAGCGGCGCGAGCTGGACGGGGGCCTGGAACTACGATGCCTACCCCCAACGCGCCAACCGCTACACCATGGACGTCTCGTCCGTGCCGTGGCTGTCCTGGGGCGCCTCTCCGACGCCGCCCGAACAGACCCCGAAACTTGGCTGGATGACCGAGGCCCTGGAGATCGACCCCTTCGACTCCAACCGGATGATGTATGGCACCGGAGCCACCGTCTACGGCACCAGGAACCTCCAGCAGTGGGACAGCGGCGGCAAGTTCACCATCACGCCGACGGTCAAGGGCCTGGAGGAGACCGCCGTCAACGACCTCGCGGCACCGGCCTCCGGGGCGCCCCTGCTCAGCGCGCTCGGTGACATCGGCGGCTTCCGCCACACGGACGTCACCAAGGTGCCGCCCCTGATGTACACCGGGCCCAACTTCACCACCACGACCAGCCTCGACCACGCCGAGTCCGACCCGGCCACGGTGGTGCGCGTCGGACAGCTCGACAGCGGGCCACGCATCGCCTTCTCCCAGGACAACGGCGCCAACTGGTCGCCGGGGAAGGAGCCTTCGGGTGTCTCGGGTGGCGGAACCGTCGCGGCGTCCGCTGACGGCAGCCGCTTCGTGTGGAGCCCCGACGGCACGGGCGTACACACCAGCGGCGACCGCGGCGCGACGTGGACGGCGGCCGACGGCATCCCGCAGGGCGCGGTCGTCGAGTCCGACCGCACCGACCCCAAGACGTTCTACGGCTTCAAGTCCGGGACGTTCTACGTCAGTACGGACGGCGGCGCGACCTTCACCGCGAAGGCATCCGGGGGACTGCCGGCCGAAGGACCTGTCCGCTTCAAGGCCGTACCCGGAGCGGCCGGGGACATCTGGCTCGCGGGCGGCAAGGCGGGCGGCACGTACGGGCTGTGGCACTCGACCGACTCGGGCGCGCACTTCACGCGGGTCGACGGCGTCGAGGAGGCCGACACGATCGGCTTCGGGAAGGCCGCGCCCGGCTCGGCCCACCAGACGCTCTACACCAGCGCGAAGATCGACGGCGTGCGTGGCATCCACCGCTCCACCGACGGCGGCGAGAGCTGGCTGCGGATCAACGACGACGCCCACCAGTGGGGCTGGACCGGGGCGGCCATCACCGGTGACCCCCGGATCTACGGGCGGGTGTACGTGTCGACGAACGGCCGTGGCATCGTTTACGGGGACACGGCGGGGTCCGCCGGGCGGGGATAGCGGCCTCCAGCAGGTCCGCAACTCCGTTGGACAGCACGTCCTGTCGAAGCGCTTCGACACATGTATGGACAGCGCTTGCGTGTCCCTCTAGGGTCAGGGTGGCCCCAAGTCGAAGCGCTTCGCCACCGCTTCACGACCTGCCCAGGAGAGCCGAATGGTCACCCTTGCCGAGGTAGCCCACCACGCCGGAGTATCGGCCAGCACGGTGAGCTACGTACTCAGCGGCAAGCGGTCCATCTCCGCCTCCACCAAGGACCGTGTCGAGCGGTCCATCCGGGAGCTCGGCTACCACCCCAATGCCGGCGCCCGCGCCCTGGCAAGCAGCAGATCCAACATCATCGCGCTGATGGTGCCGCTGCGCACCGACATGTACGTACCGGTGATGATGGAGATCGCCATCGCCGTCGCCACCACCGCGCGCACCCACGGGTACGACGTCCTGCTCCTGACCGGTGAGGAGGGCCCCGAGGCGGTCCGCCGCATCGAGGGCAGCGCGCTCGCCGACGCCATGATCCTGATGGACGTGGAGCTGCACGACGAACGCCTTCCGCTGATCCGCGAGACCGACCGGCCCACCGTCCTCATCGGCCTCCCCGCCGACCCCACGGGCCTGACCTGCGTCGACCTCGACTTCGAGGCGACCGGCGCCCAGTGCGTCGAGCACCTCTCCGGGCTCGGCCACCAGGAGATCGCGGTCATAGGCGAGGCGCCCGCCGTGTACGAGCGGCACACCGGGTTCGCCGAACGCACCCTGGACGGGCTGCGGGTGCGGGCCCGGGAGCTCGGCGTGCGCGTCCTGCACCGGCCCTGCGAGGGAACGTACGACGCGCTGACCGCCATCCTGGCCCGGATCTTCGACGAACGCCCCGGCACCACGGGGTTCGTCGTGCAGAACGAATCCGCGGTGGAACCCCTCCTGAACCTCCTGCGCCAGCAGGGCCGCGCCGTACCGGAAGACGTCTCCGTCGTCGCCATCTGCCCCGAACAGGTGGCGACCCAGGCGTCCGTACGCCTCACCTCCGTCGCGATCCCCGCGCAGGAGATGGGGCGGCAGGCGGTGGAGCGCGTCGTCGCCAAGCTGAAGGGGGAGAGCGCCCTCGAAGTCGCCCTGATCGCACCGGAGTTGACGGTGCGGGCCAGCTCGGGCCCTGGACCCGCCAAGGGCTGACGGGTTTCTGTTATCGGAGCCCGCGTGGTCCGTCTCCTGAGTGTCCGGCCCCCGTACATCTCAAGGAGCCCCCCCTCATGGGTCACGAAAACAAGCACCGGCTCAGCCGCCGCTCCATGCTCCAGCTCACCGGCGGCCTCGTCGCCGCGGGTGCCGCCGGCGGCGCGGTGGCGACAGCCCTCCCGGAGGACAAGGCGGACGCCGCCCCCGCGGCCTTCGCCCACCCCGGCATGCTGCACAACGCCGGTGACCTCAACCGCGCCAAGGTGAAGGTCGCCGCCGGGGCCGCGCCCTGGACCCCCGGCCGGCAGAAGCTGACCGGCAACAGGCACTCGGCGGCCACCTGGAAGGCGAGCCCCCGGGCCACCATCATCCGCGGCGGTACGGGCCAGAACTACCCCACCCTCTACAACGACATCCACGCCGCCTACCAGAGCGCCCTGCGCTGGCGGATCGAGGGCTCCGCCGCGCACGGCGACACCGCGCGCGACATCCTCAACGCCTGGTCCGCCACGCTCACCGAGGTGACGGGAAACGCCGACCGGTTCCTCGCCGCCGGGATCTACGGCTACCAGTTCGCCAACGCGGCCGAACTCATGCGCGGCTACGACGGGTTCGACCTCGGCCGATTCAAGAACATGCTGCTCAAGGTCTTCTACCCACTCAACGACGACTTCCTGAAGCACCACAACGGCGCCTGCGTCACCAACTACTGGGCCAACTGGGACCTGTGCAACATGGCCTCGGTCATGGCGATCGGCATCCTGTGCGACGACAGGACCAAGTACGACCAGGCCGTCGACTACTTCAAGAACGGCGCGGGCAACGGCTCCATCAAGAAGGCCGTCCCCTTCGTGTACGACGGTGAAGGCCTCGCCCAGTGGCAGGAGTCGGGCCGCGACCAGGGCCACACCGTGATGGGCATGGGCCTGATGGGCGCGCTCTGCGAGATGGCGTGGAACCAGGGCGACGACCTCTACGGCTACGACTCCAACCGCTTCATGAAGGCCGCCCAGTACGTCGCCAAGTACAACCTCGGCCAGTCGGTCCCCTTCACCAAGTACACCTGGGGCACGGGCACCAACTGCGCCTACCGCGAGCAGACCGTCATCTCCGAAGCAGGCCGGGGCCAGGCCCGCCCGGTGTGGGACCTCCTGCACTTCCACTACGCGCGCCGCCGCAGACTGGCCGTGCCGTACATCACCGCCCTCGCGGAGAAGACGCGTCCGGAGGGCGGCGGCGGTGACTACGGCCCGAACAGCGGGGGCTTCGACCAACTGGGCTTCGGGACACTGGCGTACGCGAAGTAGGAGCGGGGCGGGTACAGCGGGGCGGGTCACCGGTGGCGGGACGGGACGACAGCCCCGCCACCGGGTGTTCAGGAGCCCCCTCAGGGGGTGGTGACCACCGGGCGCGGCGCCTTCGCCATGCCGGAGCCGATGAAGAAGCTCGGGTGCGGCGGCTGGTTGTACGCCGTGTTCTGCCACGCGAGCGCCGTGCGGTACTGGAGGTCGTGGAGCAGCGTGGTGATCTTCGTGCCGGTCTCGTGCGGGGTGGAGTAGATCCGCAGCGCCTTGTTGTCCGAGGTGCGCCAGACGACCTCCTCGCGCCAGTCGCCCAGGATGTCGCCGGAGAGCGCGGGGGTCGCCTTCGTGCCGTTGTTGGACGCCACGGAGGCCCCCGTCAGGAGCCGGGTCTCCCCGCCCGTGCCGTACTTGTCGATCCGGGTGCCGTCGAGGAGTTCGCGGGTGGTGTCGCCGTCCCACCAGTTCACGAAGTTGACGCTGGAGGGCTCGCGGCCGACCGAAGCCCCTGCGGGGGAGCGCAGGGTGCTGTCGGCCGCGGACCAGGACTCGGCGCCCGGCGAACCGGCGTAGATGTCGGCGGACACGCCCCGGCCGTTGTCGGAGCCCGACGCCGTGGTCCACAGGCGCTGCCCGGTGCGGGCGTCCGCCATCCAGGAGCCCGGCTTCGAGCTGTCCTCGGAGACCTTGAAGTACTCCAGGCCCGGGCGCGAGGGATCGAGGTCGCCGACGTGAGCGGCGTCGCCGTGCCCGAGCTTGGTCGTCCACAGGCCGTTGCCGTTGTCGTCGACGGTCATCGCCCCGTAGACGATCTCGTCCTTGCCGTCACTGTCCACGTCCGCGACCGACAGACTGTGGTTGCCCTGGCCGTCGTAGCCCTTTCCGGAGTTCGTCGAGGAACTGCTGTCGAACGTCCAGCGCCGGGTGAACGCGCCGCCGCGCCAGTCCCAGGCGGCGATGACGGTGCGCGTGTAGTAGCCGCGGGCCATGATCAGCGAGGGGCGGCTGCCGTCGAGGTAGGCGGTCCCCGCCAGGAAACGGTCCACGCGGTTGCCGTAGCTGTCGCCCCAGCCCGCGACGCTGCCGCGCGCGGGGACGTAGTCGACGGTGCCCATCGCGACGCCCGACCGGCCGTTGAACATGGTCAGGTACTCGGGCCCGGCAAGGACATACCCACTGGAGTTGCGGTGGTCGGCGGATGAGCTGCCGATCACCTTGCCCGCCCCGTCCTTCGTGCCGTCCGCGGTCTTCATGGCGACCTCGGCCTCGCCGTCACCGTCGTAGTCGTACACCTGGAACTGCGTGTAGTGCGCGCCCGAGCGGATGTTCCTGCCCAGGTCGATCCGCCACAGCCGGGTGCCGTCCAGCTTGATGCCGTCGACGATCGTGTTGCCGGTGTAGCCGGACTGCGAGTTGTCCTTGGCGTTGGTGGGCTGCCACTTCAGTACGAATTCCAGGGCGCCGTCCCCGTCCAGATCGCCCACGGAGGCGTCGTTCGCCTCGTACGTGTACGCGACGCCGTCCGGGGTGGTGCCTCCGGCGGGCGGCGTGATCGGCACGTCCTTGTACCCGGTGCGGAACTGCACCGCGTGTACGGAGTCGCCCTGTTCGGTGCCGTCCACCACGGCGCGCACGGTGTAGTCGGCGCTGTTCGGGGCGCCCGCGTGGAAGTAGTTCGTCGAGCCGGTGACCGGCGAGGAGTTGACCTTCGTACCGCCCCGGTAGACGTTGAAGGCCACGTCGTCGTCATCGGTGCCGAGCCAGCGCCAGCTGACCAGGTTGCCCGCGTCGGTGTGCACACTGACCACGCCCCGGTCCAGGGCCTCGGCCTGGCGGGTGGTGGCCGCGGACGAGGTGGACGACAGGGCGATGAGCTCGCCGGCGGCGAGGGCGCCCGCGACCACGGCGGTGACCAGGACCCGGGCGCGGGACCGGCGTCCCCTGCGTCCTCTTCGGTGGCGTTCCGTGTGCGGGTGCTGCGGCATGGGGTGCTCCTGCGGGGAGAGAGACAGTGCCGTGGACCAGTCGCCGCCGGCCGCGGAAAGGTTGCCGGTGGCCACGGGATTTTCCGGGGCGGGGAATTTTCTGTTATCCGCGGTGCCGTCCACGCGTCTCCGTTCATGGCCTGGTCAGGTACAGTTCCCGCCCCCGGCGGGGGTCTTCAGCCGGGGAGGGAAAAGCGTCCCCATGCCGATCCGGTTGATCCGGCCGGTGTACTCGGCGCGCAGAAATCTGGAGCTGACACCCTTGAGAGAGTTGATCAGCTTGGACAGGGCGACTTTCGGCGGGTAGTGCACGAGGAGGTGTACGTGGTCGGCTTCGCCGTTGAACTCGCGCAACTCGGTCTCGAAGCTGGCGCATACCTCGCGCATGATCTCCTCGCAGCGTCTGAGCATCTGGTCGTCGAGCACCCCGCGCCGGTATTTCGTCACAAACACCAAGTGCGCGTGCAGGTCGTAGGCGACATGACGGCCGGTGCGGATATCAGGATTCGGTTCCCAGCGTGGTGACATACACCAAGCGCAGTATGATCAGTAGGGCCAGACCGGAGGGGGTGGGCCTGGTGATCCGTGCGTACAAGTTCCTCATGCGGCCCACCGTGAGCCAGACGATCGCGCTCGGCGAGATGTTGCGGGATCACTGCTCCCTGTACAACGGGGCCTTGCAGGAACGCCGCGACGCCTGGCGGCACAGCTCCAGGACGAGCATCAAGTACGGCGACCAGTCCGCACAGCTCAAGGGCATCCGGGCGTTCGACCTTGAGCGTCAGGGCCGCTGGTCGTTCTCCTCGCAGCAGGCCACCTTGCGGCGTCTGGACAAAGCATTCGCCGCGTTCTTCCGCCGGATCAAGGCCGGGGACGCCCCCGGCTACCCACGTTTTCGCGGTGTGAACTGGTTCGACACGGTGGACTTCCCCAAGGACGGAGACGGCTGCCGCTGGGACTCCACCCCACACGACCCGCTCACCCGCGTCCGCTTCCAGGGCGTCGGGCACGTCAAGGTCAACCAGCACCGGCCGGTGGCCGGCAAGGTCAAGACCGTCAGCGTCAAACGCGAGGGCCGCAAGTGGTTCGTCGTCCTGACCGCTGAGCAGGACCAGCCCAAGCCGCTGCCCGCGACCGGCTCCGTCGTCGGGATCGACCTCGGTATCGCCAACTTCCTCGCCGACTCAGGCGGCCAGTTCGTTCCCAGCCCTCGTCACGGGCGCAGGGCCGCCGCGAAGCTCGAAGCCGCGCAGCAGGCGCTGTCCCGGTTCCCCCGCCGCAAGGCCAAGGACCGCACCGCCAACCACCAGCGCGCTGTGGAGAAGGTCGCAGGGCTGCACGGCAAGGTCCGTCGACAGCGGATCGACCACGCCCACAAGACCGCCCTCGGCCTGGTCCGTGAGCATGATTTCATCGCGCACGAAGACCTTAAGATCCGCAACATGAGCCGGGCCCCCGCGCCGAAGCCGGACCCCGGCAAGCCGGGCAGCTTCCTGCCCAACGGGGCCACGTCCAAGGCTGGGCTCAACCGCTCGATCTCTGACGCCGGATGGGGGGTGTTCCTGACGATCCTGCACGCCAAGGCTGAAAGCGCCGGACGGGAAGTGATCGCCGTGGACCCCCGCAACACCTCCCGGCGGTGTCCCGCATGCGGGCACACCACCAAGGAGAACCGGCCCACACAGGACAAGTTCCACTGCGTCTCGTGCGGCCACAGCGCGCACGCCGACACAGTCGGAGCTGTCAACGTTCTACGGGCCGGGCTGGTCCGTCGCGAAGCCAACCCGGCATAGCGAGAAGCCCCCTTGTTTACGAGGGGGAGGAGTCACCAGAATGAGCGCGGCGCCGACTACAACCTGATCGTGCAGCCCACCAGTTGGGCCGCCGTGGCCGAAGACATCACCCAGCCCCCGGACCCCGCACGCGGGGTGGTGCGCTACGGCTACGTACGGGACACGGGAACGGACGCGGCGCCGGTCCCGCAGTACCTGAACCGAGCCGGATAGCCATCATCCGGTTGGACCGGACCTGCCTGAGATCCCGGACGTTGTTCGGTGTCTCGCACAGACGTTGCTATGCTCGCGCACCGCGCTCCGGCGGCACGGGGGCCGGCACGGTGCGCGCAGAGCCGTGAACACACAGAAAGAGGTCACCCGTGGGGACAGCCGTCGACGACGCAGCCGCCGCGGAGTTCCATGACTTCTTCGAGCGGCATTACGCGGAACTCGCCCGCCTCGCCCACCTGCTGACCGGGGAGAAGGACGCGGCGGACGACCTCGCGGCCGACGCCCTGGTCGCGCTCTGGCACCGCTGGGACCGGGTGCGCGCCGCCGATCATCCGGCCGCGTACGCCCGAGGTGTCGTCGCCAACATGGCGCGCAGCCGCATCCGCAGCGCCGTCCGGGAGCGCCGCAGAGTGGCCCTGTTCTGGGAGCTGCGCTCCGAGGGCGTGGACGGCCCTGACGTACCGGCGGTCGTCGACGTCCAGGAGGCGTTGCGTACGCTGCCGTTCCGTAAGCGGGCGTGCGTGGTCCTGCGGCACGCCTTCGATCTGTCGGAGAAGGACACCGCGCTCACCCTGGGAATATCGGTCGGTACGGTGAAGAGCCAGACGTCCAAGGGAATGGCGGAGCTGCAACGGCTCCTGGGTGAGCGGGCCGCGTCACAACTCGTGGGAGGGAGGCAGTGATGCACGACGTACGCAAGCGGCTGCGCGACGCCGCCGCCGAGCACCGGCCCGACCGGGAGCGGATGCTGGCCCGGGTCGAGCGCGGCATGGAGCGCGACGCCGCCGACCCGGCGGTCTCCTCCCATGCCAGGCCGCCACGGCCGGCCCCCTGGCTGCGGATCACGGGAGCTACGGCCGCCGTGGCCGGAGTCTTCGCACTCGGCGGCTACGCGGTCGCCTCCGTCGTCCAGGACGAGGGCCCCTCCCGCGTCGTCGGCTCGCCCGCCGCCCCCGAGACGCCCTCCGAGCCGCGGCCTTCCGTGTCCCCGCCGGACGACGCCACGGCCAAGCCCAGCTCACCGGCCGAGCCCGCGCACCCGCCGGGCAAGCCCACCGAGAGCTCGACGGGCAAGGGCGACGGCGAAGGCGCGGACAGGCAGCCCAAGAAGCAGGGCCCCCCGTCCTCGCGGCAGCCCGTGGCCCCCGGCGCCACGGACGTCGAGGACGGCTATCTGTGGAGTGACGGCTCCATCGACCCGCAGAGCAACGACTTCTGGGCGCAGAGCACCCTCACCTTCAAGACGGAGAAACGGCTCACCGCGCTCACCGTCGAACTGCGCGTCGCCCGGACCGGCGGCGTCGCCGACACGGGCAACTGGCGCTCCCTGCCCGCCGACGACTTCAGCGTCTCCGTACGCGAAGAAGGCGACGACCTTGTCTACCGCTGGACGCTGAAGGCGGGCCGCAGCGTCCCGGCGGGTGAGCACGTCTTCGCCGGTCAGTACAACCACGCCAAGGGCGGCAGGGACGCCGGGGACGACACGTACGCGGCGCAGGCGGACGCATCGGGCAAGAAGGCCGCGGTGCGCGGCGACTTCGCCCGCACGTCCTAGGCCGCCGGAGAAATCTTTCGTACGGCGGCAACCTTCCGCATCCGGGCGGAGACCACCAGACGCAAGGTCGTCCCCCCAGCGAAAGAACGGTCCCCATGACCACACAACGAGCCGAACTGCGCAAGAGCCGCAAGAGTCGCCTCACACGCCGCCGCGTCGTGGGCGCGGTGAGCGGAGCGTTCCTGCTGACCGGCGCCACGGTCGGCGCCAACGTGCTGCTCTCCCCGGCGGGAGCGGCGACCACCGCCGCCGCCTGGCCGACGCCCACCGGGAACAAGCCCGTCACCAAGACCATCGAGGTGTCGGGCACTTACGACGGCGGCCTCAAGCGCTTCTACGGCAGTGGAGACCTCGGCGGCGACGGCCAGGAGGAGGGCCAGGATCCGATCTTCAAGCTGAAGGACGGCGCGGTCCTGAAGAACGTCGTGCTCGGCTCCCCGGCCGCCGACGGCGTGCACTGCTCCGGCAGCTGCACCATCCAGAACGTGTGGTGGGAGGACGTCGGCGAGGACGCCGCCACCTTCAAGGGCACCTCGTCGAGCTCGGTGTACAACGTGACGGGCGGCGGCGCGAGGAAGGCCGACGACAAGGTCCTGCAGTTCAACGGCGCCGGGAAGCTGAACATCAGCGGATTCCAGGTCTCGGACTTCGGCAAGCTGGTGCGCTCCTGCGGCAACTGCTCCAAGCAGTACAAGCGCACGATCACCGTCAACGACGTGGACGTGACCGCGCCCGGCAAGTCCCTGGTGGGCATCAACACCAACTACGGCGACACGGCCACCCTGACCAAGGTCCGCATCCACGGCGACAGCAGCAAGAAGATCAAGCCGTGCGTCCGCTTCACCGGCAACAACACGGGCGCCGAGCCCAAGGAGACGGGCAGCGGCCCTGACGGGACGTACTGCAAGTACAGCGCGTCGGACATCAGCTACCAGTAGCCACCTGGCCGACGAGCGGGCCACCGGTGACGTGACCGTCACCGGTGGCCCTTCTGTTACGGCGTCCAGTCGGCCAGGTAGGCCGAGCGGGTCGCCGACTCGGCCTGGGTGCGGGTCAGTTGAGGCCGGTTCTCCGGGAAGGGGAGCGCCGCGCCAGGGCCCGTGTTGTGGTACTCGGCGAACCGCTGGGCCTGCCAGGGGTAGGTGTCCCGCATGTTCGCGTAGGGAGCCGCCGCGTCGATGCCGCGCCCCAGGTGGGTGTCGCGCACCGTCAGCATCGGGCGGGCCGTCGTGTCCGAGCTGGGCACCCAGGGGCGGGCCAGCTTGTAGTAGGCGTCCGGGGCGCCGCTCGTCACCCGGCCGCGGGTCACCAGGTAGCCACGGGGGTTGGCGACGGCCGTCGAGGGTGCGAAGACGAAGCCGTACGGGGGAGCGGCCAGGTCACCGCGGGTCAGCGTGTGGAAGTGGCAGCGCTCGAAGACCGCGGTGGCCCGCCCGAAGACGAAATCGACATCCCCTTCCACGTAGCAGTCGCGGAAGTACTGGCGAGCGAAGGAACCCAGGTCCAGGGTGTCGGCGTACAGCGTGTCCTGATGACCGAGGAAGCGGCAGCGGAAGAACGCCGAGCGGTCGCCCATGACCTTCAGGGCGACGGCCTGGGTGCCGGTGTAGTCGGGGTGGTCGGCACGCAGCCAGTCGTTGGCGAACGTGAGCGCGTGGGCGGTGAAATCAGCGGCCCGCACGGTCGTGGTGGCGGAGCCGCTGGTGCCGTAGGTGCCGGTTCCGTCGGGCTTGGGGGTGCCCGCCGCGTTGTCGTACACGATGACCGTGTCGTGCGGGTCGCCGCTCGCCCCGATGAGCGTGAGCCCGGCACCCGCCTCGGGCACGGCCACCGTCTCGCGGTACGTGCCCGGGGCGATGACCAGGGTGTGTCCGGTGCCGGACGCGGCGTTCACCGCGGCCCGCACCGTGGTGTGGTCGCCGCGGCCCGCGGCATCCACGTACAGAGTCTTCGGAGTGCGGCGGGCGGCCGGGGACCCGTACGGGCCGAAGGGGCGGCGCGCGGCGGCGCCGGCCGGGGAGGCGAGCCCGATGGCCAGCGCGGCCCCGCCGCCCGCCGCTAGCAACGCGCGGCGGCTGACGGGTAGTTGGGGAAGTGATGCGGGCATGACAGGTCCTTCGCTGTGCGGCTCGACAGGAAAGAGGGAGGGAGGAAAGAGAAAGGGAGGGGAGAGGAAGGACAGAAGAGACGGTCAGCGGCGCTTGCCCGCGCCCGCGCCGTGTTTCAGGAGCGCCGGCAGCTTGCGAGGGTCGTCCACCCGCGTCCGCAGGACCGGCGTCCAGCCCGCGTCCGGCTGGAGCGTCTCCGCCGGCATCTCGGCGTTGTGGACGGCGATCAGATCGACGCGCTTGCCGTTGACGTAGTTGGCGTCGGCGGTGACCGGCGCCTCCTTCCACTTCTTGAGGATCTTCGCGGCACTGACCCCGGCCGGGAGCGTGAACGCGTTCTTCTGGGCGACCAGTTGGGACTCCAGGCCGATGCCGAACGAGTACTGATAGCCGCCCTCGGGGACCACGTAGTGGTTGTTGTACGCGTCTACCTGCCCGAAGCGGACCCGCGGCGCCCGCTCGACGATGTCCCTGAAGACGTTGTGGTGCAGGGTGACCCGCAGCTTGCCGCGGTCCGTGGCGCCCGCGCTGTCGCTGTTGCCGATCATCAGGGTCTTGTCGTGGTCGGCGAAGACGTTCCAGGACGCGGTGACCAGATCGGCGCCGCGTACGACGTCGAGCTCGCCGTCGTGCTGCTGGTAGATCTCTCCGTAGTAGGACGGCAGCGAACTGTCCGGATGCTCCCCGTCGGTGAACGTGTTGTGGTCGACCCACACATGCGTCGAGCCGTACACGACCATGCCGTCGTACTCGGAGTTCCACGCCCCGGTGGCGCCGTCCGTGGGATCCCACTGCGGGAAGCAGTCCAGCGGGCTCTCAAGGGTGAGGTTGCGGACCACGACGTTGTCCACGCCCTGGATCTGCAGGCTGCCGCCCACGATCCCGGCGTCCTTGCCGACGCCCACGATGGTCGTGTCGGCGGGGACGTACGCCTTGATCGCCGCGGCCTGCCGCTTCGCCGACGCAGCCCGCAGGTCCTCCTGCGCGCCGCTGACCGGTGTGTCGAGGCCCCACACGGCGGGGTCGTAGTCGGCGAGGTATTGGTCGAAGTCGTAGCCCTCGGCCTCGAAGGCGGCGCAGCCCGCCGCCGTGGCGTTCAGGGTGCCCTTGACCTTGATGATCCGGGGAGCGCCACCGTCGTCGGCGAGCGCGGCGCGCAACTCCTCCCAAGTGGTGACCGTGTAGGTGTGCGCGGCGTCGGCTCCGGCGCCGCCGGTGGTCCCGCCGTCCAGCGAGGCCCACCCGTCGCGGGGCGGCAGCACGTCACGCGCGCCACCGCCCCCCGAAGCGGAGGCGGACGTCGTGCCCGTGACGGCCACGACTAGGGCGGTGCACCCCGCGAGTGCGGCGAGTGATCTGCTGACAGCCATGCGCTTCGTCTTCATCGTCACGGTCCTTCCGGCCAGGTGATCCAGGATTCGGGTATCGCGTCGTCGAGCCGCCGCACGTCACGCGGTGCGAGGACACGGCGGTGCAGCAGCTCGGCGGCCACCAGGCGTGCCACGGCGATCGCGCCCGGCGGGTTGAAGTGCGTGTTGTCCTGCTCGGTGGCGGTCCAGTTGAAGTACGCCTTCGTCTCCTCGACGCCGAGCTTCTGCCACAGGGCGAGCGACAGGGCCTGCACATCGAGCAGCGGTACGTCCTCGGCCTTCGCGAGGGCACGCATCGCCGCCGGGTAGTCGCCGTGGGTGGGCAGGGCGTTGCCGCCCGCGTCGAACTTCCTGCGCTCGACGGCGGTCGCGAACACCGGCGACGCGCCACGGGAGCGCGCCCCGTCGACGTACCGCATCAAGTACTCCTGGTAGGTGGACCAGGGCTCGGTGTAGCGCGCCGGGTCGGCGCTCTTCTCGTCGTTGTGGGCGAACTGGACGAGGAGCCGGTCGCCGGGCCTGATCGCCTCAAGGATCACGGCGAGGCGGCCCTCGTCGAAGAAGCTCTTCGAACTGCGGCCGTTCATCGCGTGGTTGGCGACCGGCAGCCGACGGTGGAGGAAGAAGGGCAGGGCCATGCCCCAGCCGGTCTCGGGCGCCGCGTCGGCGTACTTCTGCGCGGCGGTGGAGTCACCGGCGATGTAGAGGGTGCTCACGGATGTGGTCCCCGCTGAACGCGCGAAGGCGGCCGGCGCCGCGGCCGCCGCGAGGGGAAGGCTCGCGAGGGCCGCGGCCGCACGGCGCCGGGAGACGCCGTGCGGTGGGCGCGCTGTCACTTGTTCTGGTCGTTCCACTCGGCCTGAGCCTTGTTGAGCTGCTCGGCGAGGGTGTCGAGGAAGTCCTTGGCGGACATCTTGCCGAGCAGGACCTTCTGGTAGTTCGGCTCGTTGTCGGCCTTGCTGATGGTGTTCCAGTCAGGCAGGTAGTACGGCAGCTGCACGACCTTCAGGGAGCCGTCGTTGAGCGCGGCGGCGGCCAGCTTCGTGGGCTCGGCGGCGTTCACCCAGGCGTCCTTGGAGGCCGCGGTGTTGGCGGGGATGGCGCCCGCCGACTTGTTCCACTTGCTGTTGGACTCGTGCGATGCGGCGAACTCGATGAACTTCCAGGCCGCGGCCTTCTTCTTGCTGGACTTGAACAGACCGAGTCCGTCGACCGGGTTGGACACCTGGACGCGTACGCCCGCGTCGGTCGTCGGGTTCGGCAGACCGCGGAACTTGCCCTCGCCGAGCGCCTTCACGTGGTCCGTGTAGGAGCCGAGGTTGTGGCTCAGCATGCCGATCTGGCCCGTGTCCCACTGGGCGTTCATCTTCTTGAAGTCGTTGTTGACGTCGGCCGCCGGGGTGTTCTTCTTGTACAGGGCGACGTACTTCTTCAACGCCTCGACGTTCTTCGGGTCGTTGACGGTGGTCTTCTCGCCGTCCCAGAACGACCCGATGCCGGACTGGCCGTAAGCCGCGTCGAGCGCCTGCGCGATGGAACCCTCGCCGCCGCGGATGGTGTACCCGAACTTGTTCTCGCCCTTGGCGGTGAGCTTGTCGGCCGCCTTGTAGAACTTGCCCCAGGTGGTGGGGGCTTCCAGGCCCGCCGCCTTGAACAGGTCGGTGCGGTAGTACAGCACGCCGTTGCTCGCCGACGTCGGCACCGTGAAGAGCCGGTTGCCGCCGCCCGCCGCCCGGACGCTGTCGACCATGCCGGGGTTCAGCTTGCCGTCGAGGGAGCTCTCGGTCAGCCGCTTGTCCAGCGGCTCAAGGGCGTTCTGCGCGGAGATCCCGGCGAGCATCGCGGCGCCGACGCCGCCGACGTCCGGCAGGCCGCCGCCCTGGATGGCGGTGTCGTACTTGGACTGGACGCTCTCGGCGGGGATCGGGACGTACTTGACCTTGATGTCCGGGTTCTTCGCCTCGAAGTCCTTGATGATCTCCTTCCAGACGTCGGTGCGGACCCCGCCGTTGTTGTCCCAGAAGGTGATCTCGCCCTTCCCGGAACCCTCGTCGCCCTTGTCCCCGCCGGCGCCGCTGCCGTCGTCACCACAGGCGGTGGCGGTCAGCGCGAACGTGGCGGTGAGGGCGACGGCGGCCAGGGCGCGACGGCGGCTGCTTCTTCGGATGGTGTTGTTCATGGTCGGCTCTCTTCTCCAGATGTACGGGTGGTGCGGGGTATTGGGGGCACTGAGGGGGGTGTCGGGAGGTGACGTTCAGGGCCTGGTCGTCCCGATGGCCTTCTGCGGGCCCGAGAACTTCGTCACCAGGCGGGGGACGGCGGACGCCGGGTCGAGGCGGTAGGCGTAGAAGTCGCGCGGCTCGAAGGCCGCGCCCCACGTGTCGTGGCGGCCCGTCGTGTTCTTCGTGATCGATCCGCGCTGCACCAACTCGGCCGTGGCATCGGCCTGGTAAGGGTGCTGCACGTCCTCGTAGAAGCTGTTCTCGATGACCATCTTCGTCTTGCCGCGCGCCCAGTTCCCGTAGGTCCACACGGGGTCGCCGTCGCGGACCTGCGCCGACACGTAGTTGTTGTAGAGATGCGCGTACGCGCAGTTGTCGGCGGAGGGGTTGCGCTGCTTGGTGCCGCTGAACCAGTTGTGGTCGATGGTCACCTGGGTCTTGACCTGGTCGGTCCAGCCGATGCCGAACGCCTTGTTGTGGTTCTCGAAGCGGTTGTACGAGACCGTGACGTACTCGCTGTCCTTGCGCAGGTCGATCAGGCCGTCGCCCATGCGCGTCAGGCGGTTGTGGTCGATCCAGACGTGGTCGACGGAGTCCAGCTGGATCGCGTCGAAGTCCTGCGTCTTGCCGTCCCAGTCGCCGTCCACGTACGAGTCGCGGATGGTGAGGTTCTGGATGATGACGTTGCTCGTGCCGGGGTTCAGGTGCAGCTCCCCGTGGACGATCTCGCCGGACGTGCCGACGCCGACGATCGTCTTGTCCGACGCCACCACGATGTCCGAGCCGAACGGCTCGACGGCCACCGTGCCCTTGACCCGGATGACGTAGGGCTGCTCGGCCCCCGCGTACCGGGCGAGCGAGGCACGGTCGCTGACGGTGACGACCTTGCCGCCCGCGCCTCCCGTGGTGCCTCCGGCCAGCGAGGCGAAGCCGTGCGCGGTGCCGGAGAGGCGGTCGTGGGCCGGGGCCGGTGCGGCGGCGGCTCGCGCGGGGTGGTGCACGGCCGTCAGACCGAGGACGACGGCCAGCGAGGCCGCCGCCGCGAGGGCGCGGGCCCTCAGGCGTCTTGTGCTGTGCAGGTGCTGCTCCATTGCGGCTCCCAACAGGCGTGCGGGCAGGGTCAGTCGGTGGTGATCCGGAAGTGGGTGAACAGGGCGTTCCCTGCCCCGTTCTGGCCGGCGGGGGCCGTGGCGAACAGGCCGAGCAGCGCGCCGACCCAGCGCCATGGAGTCGCGGCGAAGACCTGGCCCGATGGCTTGAAGCCGTCGCCGGTGTCGGCGGAGAAGCGGCAGCGGGCGCCGCCGGTGATCTCGATCCGCAGCCGCGCGGTGCCGTCGGGGGCGGGGCGCGGCGTCGCGGCGTCCCGTTCCCGCTCGGCGACGGACTCGGCGAACCGGTGCACGAGGCGCACCGCCCCGTCCTCGCCCCGTTCGAGGCCGATCCAGCTGAACGCGTCGCCGAGCACGGCGAGCCCGGCCCTTGCGTCGGCCGCCGCGCCGTCGAGCCTGAGGCCCACCTCGACGGTGCACGGCGCGAGCGGCAGGCGCTGGGTCAGGACGTGCGGCAGGCGGCGCAGGTCGTGGGCGTCGGCGGAGCGCACACAGGCGAGGCGCAGTCCGTCCGCCGCGTGCGAAGTCGCCCAGCCGTCACGGGGGTTGGCCGACCACTGCCACTGGCGGCCGTGGCGTCCGCCGGGGAAGTCGTCGTCGGTGGCGGGCGCGGACACCGGCTGCTGGGGCAGTGCGGGCTTCTCGTGTACGAGGACGGGGGCGCCGCCCTCCCCGATCACCGGCCAGCCGTCCGCCCCCCACCGCAGCGGCTGCAGATGGACGACCCGCCCGTACGCCCCCCGCTGCTGGAAGTGCAGGAACCAGTCCTCTCCGGAGGGGGTGCTCACCCACGCACCCTGGTGGGGGCCGTTGACGGCGGTAGCACCCTGCTCCAGGACGATCCGCTCCTCGTAGGGCCCGAAGAAGGTCCGCGACCGGAAGGCGCCCTGCCAGCCGGTGTCCACCCCGCCCGCGGGAGCGAGGATCCAGAACCAGCCGTCGTGGCGGTACAGCTTGGGCCCCTCCAGCGTGAACCAGCCGGGGATGTGGTCGGCGTCGACCAACACCCGCCCCTCATCCAGGAGTTCACGGCCGTCCAGGCTCATGCGGTGGCCGGTGAGCCGGTTCTTGACGCCCGAGCGCGACTTGGCCCAGGCGTGCACGAGATACGCCTCGCCGCTCTCCTCGTCCCACAGTGGGCAGGCGTCGATGAAGCCCTTGCCCGGCTTGATGAGATGCGGAGCACTCCAAGGCCCGCGAATACTGGGAGAGTTGATCTGGAACACGCCGTGGTCGGGGTCGCCCCAGAAGATCCAGAACCGCCCGTCGTGGTGCCGGATCGACGGCGCCCACACCCCGCAGTCGTGCCGGGGCGCGGCGAACGCCTCGGCCGGTTCAAGGCGCTCAAGGGCGTGCCCGACCAGGGTCCAGTTCACCAGGTCCCGGGAGTGAAGCAGCGGCAGGCCGGGGGCGCGCCCGAAGCTGGACGCGGTGAGGTAGAAGTCGTCGCCGACCCGGACGACGTCGGGGTCGGACCAGTCGGCGGCGAGAACGGGATTGCGGTAGGTCCCGTCGCCGAGGTCACCCGTCCGATCGAAGCCGTGGGCGCGGGGTGCGTTCACGCGGTCACCGCCTTGCGGACGAGCGCCGCGGCCTCGGCCCGGCCCGGGCGGCCGTCGGCGATGACGGTGATGACACGGCGTACGACGGTCTCGCCGGCGCCGATCGAAAGGCGCCGGTCATGGGCGAGCGAGGAGCCGACGCCCGGATATTCGGTGGTCCGCACGAACCACGGGTCGCGCCGGGTATCGGGCGTCGCCCCGGCGAAGACGAGGGTCCAGCCGTGGCCGGAAAGGGCCAGCCAGTCGGCCGTCGCGCCATGGACGGCGGCCTCGCCCTCGGCGTCCGCGGTGAACACCTCAGGGGCACGCCGCTCCTTGGGGGCGCGCCAGAAGAAGCCTCCGTAGGCGGCGCCGGGGCGGCCGTTGGTGGCGGGGCTGCCGATCGAGATCTCCTCGGCGGCCGGATTGGTCAGGGAGAACGTGAAGTCCAGGGCCCAGGCGGACGTGGTGAGGGGCGTGACGGCGACGGTGCGCCGCTCGCGCAGCAGCTCGCGCTCGCCGTCGAGCCAGCCCACTTCCTCGACGAAGCCGTCGGGGTCGCGCAGCTTGAACTCCAGGTGGCGCTGTTCGCCGTGGTTGTCGAGCTCGGTCGGCCCCTGGTCGCGTACGTAGGTGCGTCCGCCCCAGAAGTTGCGGCCCGCCGCGTCGGGCACGGCGACGCCCACGCCGAGGTGGTGCGGGTGATCGGCCGGGCCGGACTCGGTGACGGGGATGCCGCCGAAGGTGCGGACGGGGTGGAGGTAGGGGCGCGGCGCGAGCCGCTGGTCGACCGAGGGGTGGATGACGTAGCGGCCGACGGGGCGGCCCGAGCAGCGCAGCATGAGCGCGGTGTCGGTCGCGGTTCTGTTCATGGCGTTCTCACCTCGGTGGGGTCTCGGCGGTGGGGGTGCGAGAGGTGGGGGTGCGAGAGGTGGAGGTCCCAGCGGCGGTCCGAGAGACAGGCGCAGGCACCTGGTCGGGCAGCGCCCAGAACGTGCCGAGCTCGGCGAAGCCGCACAGGGTGTCGGCGCTCGCCGAGACCAGACCGTCGATGCCGTGGACGACCCGTCGCCGGGCGCCTTCGGGCTCCCCGGTGACGGTGCGCCAGGCCTCGTCGGGCAGAGGGCGCGGGTCGGGCGCCCGGCGGATCGTCTCTACGACCTTCATGAAGGCGCCCGTCGACACCGGCGGGACCAGCAGCTCCGCGCGGCCCGCGAGATGGTCGACGAGGTTTTCGAGGAGGTCCGTCCGCCCGTGAAGGACCTCCTCGGGTCCGTGTCCGGTGCGCTGCACGAGCACCCGGTCCTGCTTGTACCAGAACGTGATGCGGCCCTGCGCGCCGTGGACCAGGACGTACGGCTCGTCGGGCCGCTCGGCGCAGAGGGTCGCCGCGACGCCGATGCGCCTGCCGCGCGCGGTGGTGATCCCGACGAACGAGGTGTCGTCGGCCTCGATGTCGTTGGCGCGGAACAGTTCCGTCTCCACCCGCGTGACGTCATCCGCCCGTGTGGACCCGTCGACGGCCAGGGCGGTGGCGACGGCGTGCGCGAGGGGGTTGGTCAGGACGCCGTCCACGACGTCCACGCCCTCCAGCCGGCGCCGCCCCGCCCAGGGCGCTCGCCGGTAGTACGCCTCGTCCCGTGCCCAGGCACCCGCAGCGCCCACGCCGAGCGGCTCACCGATCACACCGTCCGCGACCAGCTCGCGGATGGCGGGCACGGCGTGCGAGCCGAGCGACTGGAACCCGACCTGGCAGGCCACACCCGCGGCGTCCACCGCCTCCGTGATTCGCTCGAAGTCGGCGTACGAAGGGGCCGGGGGCTTCTCCAGGAGCAGGTGCACACCCCGTGAGGCGGCGGCGACGGCCAGGTCGGCGTGGGTGGGGATGGGCGTACAGATGACGGCGGCGGCAGCTCCGGTCGCGTCGAGCAGACCCGCGAAGTCCGCGGACTGCGCGGGCTCGCCGATCCCGTCGAGTTCGGCGACGGTCAGTGGTTCCAGCTCACAGATCCCCACGAGCCGTACGAGGCCCGCCTGTTGGAGCCGCCGGATGTTCGCCAGATGCCAACGGCCGTGCCCGCGCGCCCCGGCCAGGACCAGCGGCAGCGGGGTGCCGGGGGCGGTGGACGCCCCGCCACGCGGCGCGGGCGACGGCAGTCGGGGACTCATCCCTTCACCGCCCCCGCGCTGAACCCCGTGACCAGCCACTTCTGGATGAACGCGAAGACGATCACGACGGGCAGGGCGGCGATGACGCCTCCCGCGGCGAGCGCGCCGAGGTCGACGCTGTCGGCGCCCATCAGGGTGGCGAGGCCGACCGGGATCGTCTGCTTGTCCTGGTTGGAGAGGAACATCAGGGCGAACAGGAAGTGGTTCCAGCTGTGCACGAAGGCGAAGGAGCCGACGGCGATCAGACCGGGCCGCAGCAGCGGCAGGACCACGGCGCAGAAGGCGCGGAAGCGCCCACAGCCGTCGACCCAGGCGGCCTCTTCCAGGGAGTACGGCACGTTCTTGATGAACCCGCTGATCAGGATCATCGACAGCGGCAGCTGGAAGACGGTCTCGGCGATGATGACGCTGCCGAGCGAGTTGATCATCTGGAGGTTGGCGAAGATCTGGAAGAGCGGCACCAGCATCAGCGCGCCCGGGATGAACTGCGAGCACAGCAGCGCCAGCATGAAGCCGCGCTTGATCTTGAAGTTGAAGCGGGCCAGGGCGTACCCGCCGGCGAGTGCGACGAGGGTCGTCATCAGCATCGACAGGGCGCCCACGATCAGGCTGTTCTGGAAGAAGAGCCCGAAGCTGCGCTCCGTCCACACCTTGTCGAAGTGCTCGAACGTCAGCGGCCACGGCAGCAGCGAGGTCGAGCCCGCGGGCCGGATCGCGAAGAGCAGCATCCAGTAGAAGGGGATGATCGTGAAGAGGAGATAGAGGCCGAGCGGCAGGTAGATCTGCCAGCGGGGTGCCTCGTCCCAGGCGCGCCGCTTCGGCGCGCGCGGGCGGCGGCCGGTGACGGCCTTGGCGGACGCGATGGTTTCCACCATGTCGGTGTCCCTGTCGACCTGCTGAGTGGTGCTCACTTGTCCTGACCCCCGAACTTGCTCAGCCGCAGATAGACCATCGAGCAGAAGAGGAGGATCACGAACGCGATGGAGGTCAGCGCGGAGGCGTAGCCGAAGTCGTGCGAGTCGACGGCGATGGACGCGATACGCAGGGGCAGGGTCGTCGTCTCGCCCGCGGGTCCGCCGCCGGTGAGGGTGTAGAGCAGGTCGACGTTGTTGAACTCCCAGACCGCGCGCAGCAGCGTGGAGAGGATGATCGCGTCCTTCAGGTGCGGCAGCGTGATGTGGAAGAACTGCCGCAAGCGGCTCGCGCCGTCCACCTCGGCCGCCTCGTACAGGTCCTTCGAGACGGACTGCAGGTCGGCGAGGATGAGGATCGCGAAGAAGGGGACGCCGCGCCAGAGTTCGGCGATGACGACGGCGGGGAAGACGGTGCTGGTGTCCGAGAGCCAGGACGTCCCGTACGAACCGATGCCCATGTCCGCGAGGTAACGGCTGATGCCCGTCTGCGAGTTGAAGATCAGCAGCCAGATCGTCGAGGTCAGCACACCGGAGACGGCCCACGGCGAGAAGACGAGGGCGCGGGCCATCGCACGGCCGATGAAGGTCTGGTTGACGAGCAGCGCGAGCCCGAGGCCGAGGAGCAGTTGCAGCACGACTTCGACGGCCACCCACTGGAGGCTGAAGCCGAGCGTCTGCCAGAACTGCGGGTCGTCGGTGAACGCGGTGACGAAGTTGTCGAAGCCCGCGAAGCCGTCCCGCCAGGGCTTGGTGGGGTTGTAGTGCTGGAGGCTGTAGTAGAAGACGCTGATGACCGGGTAGGCGATGAAGCCCAGCATCAGGAGGCCGGCCGGTGCGATCAGCAGATACGGGAGCCGGCGGGGAGTCGCCCCCGTGCGGCGCCGGTGCGCACCCGTCGCTCGGCGGCGGGGCGGCGGCTGCGGTGGCGCTTTCGCCACAGCTGAGGCCATGTCTGCTTCTCCGTTCTCAGGGTCTGCTTCACAGTCCGCGAGATGAAGCGCTTCGCAGACGTCGTTCGAAATCACGTACAAAAGGTGGAGCGGCGGGAGCTCAGCCCGCGTAAGGGTCGGGGACCTCGCCGTCACGGGCCAGGAACGCGAAGTCGCAGCCGGTGTCGGCCTGCGTGATCTGCTCGCTGTAGAGCGCGCCGTAGCCGCGTCCGTAGCGTGCGGGCGGCGCGGTCCACGCGGCCCCGCGCTGCTCCAACTCCTCGTCGGACACGTCGAGATGGAGCGAGCGCGCCTCGACGTCCAGGGTGATCAGGTCGCCCGTGCGGACCAGGGCGAGCGGCCCGCCGACGTACGACTCGGGTGCGATGTGCAGCACACAGGTGCCGTACGACGTGCCGCTCATCCGCGCGTCGGAGATCCGCACCATGTCGCGCACCCCCTGCTTCAGGAGGTGATCGGGGATCGGGAGCATGCCGTACTCGGGCATGCCGGGGCCGCCCTTGGGGCCCGAGTTCCGCAGCACGAGGACGTGGTCGGCGGTGATGCCGAGCGACTCGTCGTTGACGGTGCGCTGCATTTCCTTGTAGTCGTCGAAGACGACCGCGGGGCCGGTGTGCCGCAGCAGGTGCGGCTCGGCCGCGATGTGCTTGATGACGGCGCCGTCCGGGCAGAGGTTGCCGCGCAGGACCGCGACGCCGCCCTCGTCCGCCAGGGGCTTCTCCCTCGGTCGGATGACGTCGGGGTTGTGCACCGTCGCGCCCGCGAGCTGCTCGCGCAGGGTGTCGTGGGCGGCGGTCGGCCGGTCGAGGTGGAGCACGTCGGTCAACTGGGCGAGAAACGCGGGGAGTCCGCCCGCGAAGTGGAAGTCCTCCATGAGGTACTGCCCGCCGGGCCGCAGATTGGCCAGGACCGGCACGGTCCGCGCGATCCGGTCGAAGTCGTCAAGCGTGAGCCGTACGCCGCTGCGGCCCGCCATCGCGATCAGGTGGATGACGGCGTTGGTGGAGCCCCCGAGCGCGAGGACGGTGGCGACCGCGTCCTCGTACGCCTCCTGCGTCAGGAACCGCGACAACCGCAGGTCCTGGCGTACGAGTTCGACGATCCGCATCCCGGACGCGGCCGCCATCCGGTCGTGCCCGGAGTCGACCGCGGGGATGGAGGAGGCGCCGGGCATCGTCACACCGAGTGCCTCGGCGGCGGCGGTCAGGGTGGATGCGGTGCCCATGGTCATGCAGTGGCCGGGGGAGCGGGCGAGGCCGTTCTCCAGCTCGGCCAGCTCACAGTCGCCGATGAGCCCGGCGCGCTTGTCGTCCCAGTACTTCCACATGTCGGTGCCCGAACCGAGCACCTCGTTGCGCCAGTGGCCCGGGAGCATGGGCCCCGCCGGCACGAAGAGGGCCGGCAGGTCGACGCTCGCGGCGCCCATCAGGAGCGCGGGCGTCGTCTTGTCGCAGCCGCCGAGCAGGACCGCGCCGTCCACCGGGTAGGACCGCAGCAGCTCCTCCGTCTCCATGGCGAGGAGGTTGCGGTAGAGCATCGGGGTCGGCTTCTGGAACGTCTCCGAGAGCGTGGAGACGGGGAATTCGAGGGGGAAGCCACCGGCCTGCCACACGCCCCGCTTGACCGCCTGGGCGCGGTCGCGCAGGTGGACGTGGCAGGGGTTGATGTCGGACCAGGTGTTGAGGACCGCGATGACGGGCTTTCCCATGTGCTCCTCGGGCAGATACCCGAGCTGCCGGGTGCGTGCCCGGTGGCTGAAGGAACGCAGGCCGTCGGTGCCGTACCACTGGTGGCTGCGCAGCTCGTCGGGCCTCATATCGCCCACTCCTTCACCAGGGCCTCGATCTCGGCCCGCCGGTCCTCCGGGAGCACCCGGCTCGGCGGACGCACCTCGCGGCGGCACAGGCCGAGCGCGGCCAGGGCCTCCTTGACGACGGTGACGTTGTCCGCGGACTGGTCGGCGGCGCGCAGTTCCTCGAAGCGGCGGATGCGCTCCCAGACGTCCATGGCCGCCGGATAGTCGCCCGCCCGCAGCGCGTGCAGCATGCTCAGCGACACCTCGGGCGCGACATTGACCAGACCCGAGGTGAAGCCGCTGGCGCCGACGGCCCAGTAGGCGGGTGCGTACAGCTCGGCGAGCCCCGCCACCCACACGAAGCGGCCGAGCCCCGCGTCACGCGCGAACGCGGCGAAGGCGGCGGCGTCCGGCGTCGCGTACTTCGCGCCGATCACATTGGGGCACAACTCGCCGAGCTCCGCGAGGCGTTGACCGGTAAGGCGGGGATTGCGGATGTACGGGACGACGCCGAGCTCGGGCACGGCGTCGGCGATGGCACGGTGGTAGTCGACCCAGCCGTCCTGGGACACGTAGGGATGCACCGGCTGGTGGACCATCACCATGTGGGCCCCGAGGTCCCGGGCGTGCCGGGCGGCGGCGACCGCGGTCGGCAGGTCATGCCCGACGCCGACGAGGACGGTGGCGCCGCTCGTGGCCACCTCCTCCATGGTCAGCTCCGTGACCAGGCGCCGCTCCTCGGGATCAAGGGCGTAGAACTCGCCGGTGTTGCCGTTGGGGGTCAGGGTGCGGACACCGCCGTCGGTCAGGCGTCGCACCAGGGCGCGGTAGGTGTCCCGGTCCACGGAGCCGTCATCGGCGAACGGCGTCACCGTGATGGCGACGACGTCGGCGAGCGCGGCACGCGCCGCTTCGAAGTCCGTGGTGCGGGTGGTCCTGCCGGTCATCGGTGATCCCCCTCCGGGAAAGCGCGCCGCACGAACGAGGCGATGTGGTCATGGAGTCCGCGCGCCGCCGCGTCGGCCTCCCCCGCGAGGGCGAGCCGCAGGATCTCGCGGTGCTCGGCCGCTTCCCGTTCCCAGGAGGGCAGGGTCGCCCAGGCGACGGCGGAGACCAGGGCCGCCTGGTCGCGCACGTCGTCGAGCATGCGCGAGAGCAGCGGATTGCCGCACGGCACGTAGAGCGCGCGGTGGAAGGCCCGGTTGGCCAGCGAGCGTTCGGCCGCGTCGGTCGCGGTGTCCGCCCGCTCCAGGGCGTCGCGTGCCTCCTCCAGGAGGGCCCCGTTGCAGACGGTGCGCCGCAGGGCCTCCGGTTCGAGCAGCAGGCGTACGTCGTAGACCTCCTGCGCCATGGCCGCGTCCACCGTGCGCACGGTGGCCCCCTTGTACTGGCTCATCACGACGAGGCCGGTCCCGGCGAGCGTCTTCAGTGCTTCCCGTACGGGCGTCTTGGAGACCCCGAACTGGGCGGCCAGCTCGGTCTCGACGAGGGGCTGGCCGGGCGCGAGCTGCCCGGTGAGGATGCGGTGCTTGACCGCTTCGAGCACGTACTGCGTGCGCGAGGGGATGGGGTGGGGCGCAAAGTTCATCGATGCTCTCAGTCGTCGTGCAGCCGTCGTGCAGTCATCGCGTATCGCGTCTCATATATGACGTACGAAGTACGACGCGATGAAGCTAAGGGTCCGACTGGCCCGCGTCAATGTTTCGAGCAGGAAAACCCGGTCGACTTCGCGGAGTTGGTCCGCCGCGGTCGGTCGGTTCGTACTGCACGTACTCGAAGCGCTTCGACCGTTACCGCCCGGACCGTTGACGTACCCACCGCAGCTCCCTACCTTGTCCCGGCAAGCGCTTTCCTAAAACGATTCAATCGCCCGGACGAAGGACGAACTGTGCCCACATATGGGGAAGTTGACAGGCGCGGCCTGTTGAAGCTGGCTGGTGGCTCGTTGGCGGCCATCGGGCTGACCGCGGCGGGCTGTGGCGGCAGCGGATCGGGGGACGGGACCGTCACCATCCGGTACGCGTGGTGGGGCTCCGACGACCGTGCCAAGCGGATCAACCGGACCATCGAGCTCTTCGAGAAGAAGTACCCGAAGATCAAGGTGAAGACGGACTTCCAGCCCTACCTCGACTTCTGGAAGAAGTTCAACACCCAGGCATCCGGCGGCAATCCGCCCGACGTCTTCCAGAACGCGATCGGCTTCCTGCGCAAGTACGACCAGCGGAACGTCCTGCTCGACCTGCGCGCGCAGGCCGAGGCGGGCCACCTGCGCATGGACGGCTTCCGCGCCGGCCTGGAGAAGTTCGGCGAGGTCGACGGCAAGCTGCTCGGTGTTCCGGTCGGCAGCAACTCCATGGCCCTGGTGATCGACAAGCCGGTCTACGAGAAGGCCGGCGTCACCCCGAAGATGGGCTGGACCTGGGACGACTTCCACACCGCGATGGAGAAGATCCGTAAGCGGCAGGGCAGGGCGGGCGACAGCGGACTCTACGGAGTCATGTACCTCTACGACCCCTATCTGCGCCAGCAGGGCAAGGCCTTCTTCACCAAGGACGGCCTCGGCTTCGACGAGGCCGACCTCAAGGAGTGGTGGACCAAGGGGTACGCCGGCGTGAAGTCGGGGATCTACGCCGACCCGAAGAAGGTCGCCCAGATCAAGCCCAAGTCGGCCGTGGCCGCCGAGATCGCCGCCTCCGAGTTCACCTGGGACAACTTCACGGTCCGCTACACCGCCGAGGGCAAGAGCCAGTACGGCCTGGCGCCGCTGCCGACGACCGACGGCAAGAAGACCGGCCAGTACCTCGGTTCGCTCATGCTCAGCGGCTCCAAGCGCACCCAGCACCCCAAGGAGGTCGCGCAGTTCATCGACTTCATGGTGCACGATCCCGAGGTCGCCAAGATCATGGGCTACGACCGCGGAGTGCCCACCACCAAGGCGCAGTACGAGGCGTACAAGCCCGCCGAGGAGAAGGACAAGGTGATCGCCGGGGTCAACAAGGAGATCGCCGCGTACGAACAGGAGTTGGTCGACGCCGGTGTCCTTGAGACCATCACGCCGCACCCGGCCGGAGCGGACGTCTGTGAGGCGGCGTTCCTGCGCATCGCGGAGGAACTGGCCATGGGGGAGCGGTCGGTGGACGAAGCGGTGAAGCAGTTCTTCACCGAGTGCAAGACCGCTCTCGGGTCCTGATGGGCGGCACGATGGCGTCCCCGCAGACCTCCGTGGCCCCGCCCGTGGCCAAGGAACCGAAGCCGCCGGGCGGCCCCCGCCTCCCGGAGGCCGCCCGGCGGCGGCGGCGCGGCGAGAACCTCGCGGGGCTCCTGTTCATGTCGCCCTGGCTCGCGGGCTTCCTCCTGCTGACGGCGGGCCCCATGGCCGCCTCGCTGTACTTCGCGTTCACCGACTACAACCTCTTCGACGCCCCGAAGTGGATCGGCCTGGACAACTTCACGGAGATGTTCGGCGACCCGCGCTGGCGCAAGTCGGTGGAGGTGACGCTCTGGTACGTCGTCGTCGGCACCCCGCTCAAGCTGGCCGCGGCCCTCGGGGTGGCGCTGCTGCTCAACCAGAAGCGCCGCGGACAGGCCTTCTACCGGGCCGCGTTCTACGCGCCGTCCCTGATCGGCGCCAGTGTCTCGATCGCCGTCGTCTGGAAGGCGATCTTCTCGGACGACGCCATCGTGGACCGTACGCAGCGGGCCCTGTTCGGCGTGGACGTGGGCGGCTGGACCGGCGACCCGCAGTGGATCATCTACAGCCTGGTGGCGCTCACCGTCTGGCAGTTCGGCGCGCCGATGGTCATCTTCCTGGCCGGTCTGAAGCAGGTGCCGCGCGAGCTGTACGAGGCGGCGGAGATGGACGGCGCGGGCACCTGGGGGCGGTTCTGGCACATCACGCTGCCGATGATCTCGCCCGTCCTGTTCTTCAACGTCCTTCTGGAGACCATCCACTCCTTCCAGATCTTCGCTTCGGCGTACATCGTCGGCGGTGGCGCGGGCGGCAACGCCTGTGGCCCGGCGGACGGTTCGCTCGTCTACACCTGTTACCTCTACGTCCAGGGCTTCGAGAACAGCCGGATGGGCCTGGCGTCGGCCATGGCCTGGATGCTGCTGCTCGCGGTGGCGCTGGTGACGGCGGTCCTTTTCTGGTCCCAGAAGCGCTGGGTGCACTACGAGGAGAGCTCCCGATGACCACGTCGCCCGCACAGCAGCCCGTACAGCCCGCACGGCCCGCGAAGCCCGCCCGTCGGCGCCGCTCGGCCGGTTCGCTGGCCTGGCACATCGGGTCCCTCGCCGTCCTCGGCGTCGTCCTCTACCCGGTGATCTGGGCCATCGGCGGCTCCTTCAAGCCGAACGACGAGATCGTGGGCAGCCTCGATCTGTTCCCGACCGACCCCGTCGTCGCGAACTACAAGGGCCTGGCCGACGGCATCGCCGACATCTCCATCTCCACCTTCTTCACCAACTCCCTCTTCCTGGCCCTCGGTTCCGTGGTCGGAATCCTCTTCTCCTGCTCCCTCGCGGGCTACGCCTTCGCACGCATCAAGTTCGCCGGACGCAACGTGTTCTTCGCCCTGATGATCGGCACCCTGCTGCTGCCGTACCACGTGCTCCTGATCCCGCAGTACGTGCTGTTCCAGAAGATGGGCCTGATCAACACCTATACGCCGCTGCTGCTCGGCAAGTATCTGGCGGTCGACGCCTTCTTCGTCTTCCTGATGGTGCAGTTCATGCGGAACCTGCCCAAGGAACTGGACGAGGCGGCGCGGCTCGACGGCTGCGGGCATCTGCGGATCTACTGGTCGATCGTGCTGCCCCTGTGCAGGCCCGCGCTGATCACCAGCGCGATCTTCACCTTCATCAACTCCTGGAACGACTTCATGGGGCCGCTGATCTATCTCAACGACCCCTCGAAGTACACCGTCTCGCTGGGCCTGAAGATGTTCGTCGACCAGGAGGGGCTTGCCAACTACGGCGGCATGATCGCCATGTCGCTCGTCGCGCTGCTGCCCGTCCTCGCGTTCTTCCTGGCCTTTCAGCGGTACTTGATCGACGGTATGGCCACCTCAGGTCTGAAGGGCTGAGGCCGGGTGCGCGGCAAATCCGTCTTCATGGACCGCTTCGGCGCCTTCGCCGAGTGTCTGCTGACCGGCGTCTGGATCGCGCTCGCGTCCCTGCCGCTGATCACGCTCCCCGCGGCCTTAGCCGCGGGCTCCCGCCACCTTGACCGGCATCTGGCCCACGAGGCCTCCGGGTGGCGGGAGTTCACCGCCGATCTGCGTGCGGCGGTGCGGCGCGGCTGGCTGGTGGGTGTCGCCGGCTGGGCGGCGCTCGCCCTGCTCCTCGCCGACCTCGCGTTCGTACGGGCGGGACTTCCCGGTGGCGCGTTCGTCGGCGCGGTCGGGGTCATCGCCCTGTTCGTCCTGGTCGTCGCCGGGCTGCGGGCGTCCGCGAACTGGCGCCCCGACGCGTCATGGCGTGCGCTCCTGACCCAGGCGGTGCGCCGCACCCTGCGCGACCCGGCCGGTTCGCTGGTGATCGTCTGCGGCTTCGCCGTGGTCGCGGCGTCCGGCTGGTTCTCCCTGCCGCTCGCCGCCCCCACTTTGGGGATGGTCGCGGCGGCGGCGCTCGCGGTCGAACGGCGCGGCGCGGCGGTCTGACGCCCCTCAGGGACGGTCCCGCTCCGAGCTGCCCGCACATCTCCTTCTGTCATGCCCATGAAATGAGAAAGGACCAAGATGTCCCCGATCCCTCGCAGGTCCCTGCTCAAGGCCGCCGCCGTAGCGGGCGCCGCCGCACAGTTCAGCTGGGCGCTCGGCCGCCAGGGCGCCGAAGCGGCTCCCCGCGCGGCAGCGGAAGACGGCCCGGTCTCCATCGGCTGGCTGGAGAAGGGCGGGCTGGGCGCCGCGCCCGGATCCACCTTCGGCGTGCCCTGGCCCAAGGGCGTCCACCCCGCAGGCCAAAAGTTCGCCCTCGCCACTGCAGACGGCAAGGACGTCCCCGTACAGACCTGGACCACCGCCCACTGGCCCGACGGCTCGGTGAAGTGGACGGCACACGCGGTCGGGCCCCAGGCCGCGGGCGCCGACACGTTCCGCCTGAGCGCCGGTAGCCCCGCCGACCCGGGCACGGGCAAGAAGGTGAGCGTCACCGAGACCGGCCGGGCCATCACCATCGACACCGGCGTCATCAAGGCCGTCATATCCAAGGACGGCGAGCGGCTCGTCCAGTCCGTCACCCGCGGCGGCGTGAAGATCGCCACAGACGGAAGGCTCGTGCTCCTTCGCCAGGGCGACCTCGACGACGGCGACCACGGCAACGCCAAGTGGGAACGGTTCGACGGCGAGATCAGCGGGGCGAAGGTGGAGCAGGACGGTCCGGTGCGTTCCGTTGTCCGCATCGACGGCAAGCACCGTAAGGGCAGCCGCAGTTGGCTGCCCTTCAGCGTGCGTCTCTACTTCTACGCGGGCGCCGACTCCTTCCGCATGGTGCACACCATCACGTACGACGGAGACGCGGAGAAGGACTTCATCCGCGGCCTGGGGGTCCGCTTCAGCGTGCCGATGCGCGACGTGGCGTACGACCGGCACATCCGCATCGCCGGCGAGGGCAAGGGATTCCTGACCGAGGCGGTCAAGGGAATCACCGGGCTCCGTCGCGACCCCGGCGCCGCGATCCGTGCCGCCCAGGTCAAGGGTGAGAAGCTGCCGGATCCGGCGACCTGGGACCAGCGCGTCACCACCCGCCTCCAGTACATCCCCACCTGGGGCGACTACACCCTCGCCCAGCTCTCCGCCGACGGCTTCACCCTGCGCAAGCGCACCAAGCCGGGCCACACCTGGATCACCGCGGGAGGCGGCGGTCGGGCGACCGGCTTCGGATACGTCGGCGGGGTCGGCGGCGGGTTCTCCTTCGGGCTTCGGGACTTCTGGGAGAAGCACCCCGCCCAGCTGGACATCAGGGGCGCGGCCGGCGACACGGCCGAGGTGACGCTCTGGCTCTGGTCGCCCGAGGCCCAGCCGATGGACCTGCGCACGTACCACGACGGCATGGGGCAGGACACCTACCCCGAGCAGCTCGAAGGCCTCAACATCACCTACGAGGACTACGAACCCGGCTTCGGCACCCCGTACGGCATCGCCCGTACCAGCGAGCTGATGTTCTGGGCGAACGAGGCGACCCCCTCCGCGGCCACCCTCGTCGACCAGGCAGCCGCCGTCCGCACCCCGCCCCAACTGGCCGCGGAACCGGAGCACTTGGCGAAGGCCGGGGTCTTCGGCGGGCTCTTCTCTCCCGTCGACCGCTCCACGCCCGCCAAGGCGAAGATCGAGGACCACCTCGACTTCCTCTTCACCTACTACAAGGACCAGGCCGAACAGCGCCGCTGGTACGGCTTCTGGGACTACGGCGACATCATGCACACCTACGACGAGGACCGCCACCAGTGGCGCTACGACGTCGGCGGCTACGCCTGGGACAACTCCGAGCTCTCACCCGACCTCTGGCTCTGGTACGCCTACCTGCGCTCGGGCCGCGCCGATATCTTCCGCTTCGCCGAGGCCATGACCCGCCACACCGGCGAGGTCGACGCCTACCACTTGGGCAAGTGGGCGGGCCTCGGAACCCGCCACGGCGTGCAGCACTTCGCGGACAGTGCGAAGCAGCAGCGCATCTCCACGGCCGCCTACCGCCGCCCCTACTACTTCCTCACCGCCGACGAACGCGTGGGCGACCTGATGCATGCCCTGGTCGACTCCGACGAGACGTTCCTGGTCCTCGACCCCCAGCGCAAGGTCCGCACCGAGCCGTACGAACCCGACCGCAACGCCCTGTCCATCGGCTTCGGCACCGACTGGAGCGGACTCGCCGCGGCCTGGCTCACCGAGTGGGAACGCGGCGGCCCCAAGGCGGCCAAGGCCGAGGCGCGCCTGCGCTCCACCATGGAGACCATCGCCGCCCAGCCCAACGGCTTCGTCCAGGGCAGCGGCCTCTACGACCTGGACACCGGGAAGTTCGCGGTGGCCGCCGAGCCCGCCGTCAGCGTCTCCCACCTCTCCGCGATGTTCGGCCTGGTCGAGATGTGCGCCGAACTCATCGGCCTCGTCGACCAGCCGAAGTTCAAGGAGGCATGGCTGGACTACTGCCGCTACTTCAACGCCACCAAGGCCGAGCAGAAGGAGCGCTACGGCAAGGACTTCGGCAGCCTGCTGCTCTTCCAGGGGCACTCCCGCCAGGACGCGTACGCGGCAGCCCAGTCGAAGGACGGGAAGCTCGCGGCACGCGCCTGGCAGAAGTTCCACGAGAGCGACGGCTATACGAAGACCATGAGCTGGGGGAAGACCGAACTGGAGGGTCCCGCGGTGCTTGAGCCCGGTTACGAGAACCTGCGGATCAACACCAACGAGACCGCCCTCTTCGGTCTCGCCGCCATCCAGAACCTCGCCCTGGTCGGCGACGAGCTCCCCGGCTAGCCGCCTGAAACCTAACCGCCCGAGACCGTCAGGGAGTTGGTGGTGAAGTCCAGGCCTCCGGCCGATCCGCTGATCTCGTAGCCGAACTGCACGTCACCTATGGTCTCGTTGCCCATCCAGCCCTTGGTGTTCTTGATCCACTTCAGGATGGGGAGGACGTCGACGGTGCCGGACGAGGAGTCGGAGGTCCGCAGGAAGGAGAAGACCTCGTTGGCGCCGTTGCTTCCCTTGTAGACCGTCCAGGTGTGTCCGCCGAGGGAGACGGTGCCCTGCGAGGTGCCGAGCGGCCCGACGTTCCCGTTGTAGTTCACCCAGAGCATGATCTCGTAGTCGTGGTCGGAGTCCCAGATGTCGTACGAGGAGTTGTAGTCGCCAGCCGACGGGACCGTGACGTTGTACGAGCTCTTCAGCGAGGTCAGCGAGTCGATCGGCTTGCCGATGACCTTCTTGGAGTTGGGGTAGGACTTGATGCCGCTGGTGTTGGGGTGGTCGGCGTGCACCTTCCACTTCGTGCCGGAGTCCGCGCTGATGCACTGGCTGCCCGCGCCCGAGCCCCAGATGTTGTTGTAGAGGGTGTAGCCGTTCAGGCTGGTGTTGCCCCACTGGTCGCAGGAGTTCCAGACGGCGGCCTGGGCGGGGGCGGAAGCGAGGCCGAGCGCCAGGCCCAGTGCGGCGGCCGGGGCGAGCAGCAGGCGGGCCAACGTGTGGCGGGGGTGTCGTGTCATGTGTCGTCTCCAGGGTGGGGGGAGGAGCGCCGCGTGCCCGGGGCGGGCCCGCGGTGATCTGGGGCGGCGCGGCCAAGGAGGGCCACGCCGTAGCGGCCGAGGGCGACCGTGTCCTCGAGCCGGCCGAAGTTCCGTACGCCCGGCTGATGCGGGAGAGGAAGGCATCGTGGGTCAGCCCTTCACCGCGCCGGTGAGCATGCCCTGCTTGAAATGCCGCTGCACGAACGGCGAGAGAACCGCGACCGGGAGCAGCGCGAGCACCATCACGGCCATCTGGATGGCGAGCGGCGACAGATGGCCCGTGTTGATCGCCTGGCTCAGTCCTGTCGGCCGCTGCTGCTTGATCACCAGCTGCTGCATGACGTTCTGCAGCGGCATCATGTCCGGGTCACTGAGATAGATCGACGCGTTGAACCACGCGCTCCAGTAGCCCACCGCGTAGAAGAGGGTGATCACCGCGATCACCGCCCGGGAGAGAGGCATGACGATCCGCCACAGGATGCGCAGGTCGCCCGCCCCGTCGATGCGGGCGCTCTCGATCAGCTCCTGGGCCGTGCCCATGAAGAACGCCCGCAGGACGAGGATGTTGAAGACGTTCAGGGCGCTCGGCAGGATCAGCGACAGATAGGTGTCCGTGAGGCCGAGGCCCTGGACCACCAGATAGGTGGGGATGAGCCCGGCCCCGAAGAACATCGTGGCGACGATCACCAGGAGGATCGGGCGGTGCAGGACCGACCCCGGGCGCGAGAGGCCGTACGCGCACAGGATGGACACCACCATGCTGACCAGCGTGCCGACGACGGTGACGCCCACGCTGACCAGCGTGGCCCGCGACACCTGGCCGCCGCCGAGCAGTTCCTGGTAGTGGATGAAGGTGACACCCCGGGGGATCACCACCAGGCCGCCCGTCTCGGTGATCGTCTTCACCGAGGAGAGACTCGTGACGATCACCACCCACACCGGGAAGAGCACGGCCAGACAGACCAGGGTCAGCGTCACGCCCTTGGTGGCGAGCCCGGCCCGGGTCGGCGGCTCCTCCCACACCGGACGCAGACCCGTGCGGCTGCCCGGCTTGATGCCGAAGCTGAGCAAGCTCATCGCTTGTACACCCCCTGCTCGCCCATGAGGTGGGCCGCCTTGTTGGCCGCGAGCACCATCAGGAGGCCGAAGACGCCCTTGACGATGCCGATGGCGGCGCCGTAGCCGAAGTTGCCGTTGTCCAGGCCGGTGTTCCACACATAGGTGTCAAGGACCTCGGAGGCCGAGGGCCCCACCGCGGCGCGCTGGAGCAGGATCTGTTCGAAGCCGACCGTGAGCGCGTTGCCGACCTGGAGCACGAGCAGCAGGGCCACGACCGGGCGCAGCGCGGGCAGCTGGATGTGCCATATCCGACGCCAGCGGTTCGCGCCGTCCATCGCGGACGCCTCGTACAGATCGGGGCTGACCGCGGCGAGTGCGGCGAGGAAGACGATGACGCCCCAGCCCGCGTCCTTCCAGACCATCTCGAAGGTGACGAGGAACTTGAACAGACCCGGGTCGGTCATCAGGTCGAAGCCCTCGTGGCCGTTGTCCCGCAGGATCTGCGCCACCAGGCCGGCCCCGCCGAACATCTGCTGGAAGACCGTGATGACCAGGACCCAGGAGAAGAAGTGCGGCAGATAGAGGATCGCCTGGGCGACCGCCCGCACCCGGGGCCGCACGAAGCTGTTGATGAACAGCGCGAGCGCGATCGGCAGCGGAAAGAACAGCGTCAGCTGGATCGCGAAGATGGCCAGGGTGTTGCGCACCGCCTGCCAGAACAGCCGGTCCTCTGCCATGTGACTGAAGTGCTCGAAGCCGATCCAGGGACTCTGCGCCATCGCCTGGAACGCGTTGTCCGCGACGTAGGGGTCGTAGTCCTGGAAGGCAACGATATTGCCGATCAGCGGTACGTAGTTGAAGACGAGGAGGAGCAGCAGCGAGGGCAGCACCATCAACAGCAGTACGCGGTCACGGCGCAACCGGTGGCGCAGCGGCACGCGGGCCACGGTCTTCTTCGCCGGGGGCGCGGCCTCGGCGGGGGTGGGCGTCCGCTCGGCGGAGGCGGCGCGCGCGGGAGTCGTGCTCTGAGCCATGTCAGGACGCCGCGTCGCCGGACTCGTCGAGCAGCTTCTTGTACCAGTCGCGCAGCTTGTCGCCGCCGCCCGACTTCCAGTCGGAGACCGCCTGTTGCATGTCGGAGACCTTCTTGCGACCCCGCACGATGTCCTTCTCCAGGTCCTCGAACTCGGCGTTCAGCTCTGTGTAGCGGCTGGGCTCGATGATCGTCATGCCGTGGAAGAGCGGCTTCTTCGTGTGCTCGCCCTGCCGCTGCTGCCACTCGACCATGCCCTTGGTGACGTCCGGCAGATCGGCGTAGGCGATGAACGGCGCGGGCGACGCCACGTACTCGTACGTCGCGAAGACCTCGTTGTTGCCCTTGCCGTTCTTCGTCAGGACCCCGTCCTTCTGGGTGTGGTGCACGCCCTCGACGCCGTACATGCGAAGGCGCTGCTCCTTGGAACCGTAGGGAGCGGCCGTGAAGTTGGCGAGGGCGAGGATGTCGCGAACGGTCTTCTCGTCGGCCTTCTCGCTGATGAACGTCCAGATGTCGGCGGGCGGACGCGCGTACAGGGTCGGCGCGCCGCCGTCGTGGGCGAAGTAGTCGAAGGCCTCCATGCGGAACTTCTTGTTGTCCACGCGCTGCACCGCGGCCTTGCCGTACCAGTCGGACAGATCCCCGTCGTACATCCAGACCTTGCCGGCGGCGCACAGGTCACCGATGCTGCCGGTCTCGGCCTTGGCGTCGGGGTGGACGAAGCCCGCCGAGTAGAGCTTTCGTGACCACGCCAGTGCTTCGAGGTACTCGTCGGTCTCGTAGCGGTTGACCAGCTTGCCGTCGACGAGCTTCCAGTAGTACGGCTTCTCGGGCAGCACGCCGAAGATGGCCCAGGCCGCCCAGGTCATGTCGCCGCACGCCCACACCTTGCTCTTGGGGGCGTTGAGCTGCTTGCACAGGTCGAAGAACTCCTGGGCGCTGGTGGGCGCTTGGAGTCCCTCCTTCTCGAAGAGGTCGGTGCGGTAGAACGGTGCGATGTTGAGTGTGGTGGCCGAGGGCATCGGCAGCCCGCGCAGCTTGCCGCCGAAGACGGAGCGCTGCCAGGCGCCGGCGGGGATCGCCGCGAGGTTCGGGTACTCCTTGACCTTGTCGCCGCTCAAGTAGGGGCCGAGGTCGGCGAACTTGTTGGCGATGGCGCTCGGTATCTTGCCGGTCAGCTCCCACCCGGGCACGACCACGGCGTCCGGGACACCGCTTGAGGCCAGGACCGCGCCCAGCTTCTGCCCGTACGTGTCGCCCTGCTGGTTCTGCCACTTGACGCGGACGCCGGCTGCCTTGTCCATCGCGGTCCAGTAGGGGTTGCCCTGCTTGGGGACGTTGCCCCAGATCGGCGCCATGACGGTGAACTCGCTGCCCTTGCCGAGCTTGTGCGGCACCGACGTCTTGAGCTCGTCCGCGGGCAGGGCCTTGGTGTATCCGGCGGCCGAGCCGTTCTTGGCGGGGATGTCCGGGCTGCCGAACTCCTGGGCGACGTACGCGGGGAGCAGGTCCTTCAGCTTCTTCCCCGTCGTGGTGCCCTCGTTCTTCGACCCGCTGCCTCCACACGCCGTCAGGAGCGGGGTCCCGCCCGCCACGGCGATGGCGGCGAGGCCGGAGGAGGCGAGGAACGTTCTGCGGCTCGAACCGGGTCTGGGGGAGGGGGAGTTCGGCGTCATGGCGTCAACCCTTCGTGGCGCGCGTCCGGACACACGGCGGTCCCCGCCGGGTCGGGTGTCGAAGCGCTTCGATGTTGCAGCGAGGTTAAGTGAAGGCACGGGGTGTAACAAGACGTTGGCGCCGAATTCCTCTGCGGTCTCCGGAGGTTCAGGTGCAGCGACGGTGGACGGTCCTGTCACAGGGCGTATGTCTGCCTTCTTGACATGGAGCCTTGTCGACACACAGCATCGAAGCGCTTCGAAGAAAGCCACTGCCTTTGTGCCCGCCGCTCGCCAAGGGGACCCGTACGTGACAAGCCCGCCGCCGCACCGCGACCCGGAACCGCTGCCTTTCCTCGACCCTCAACTGCCCCTGCACCAGCGCGTGGACGACCTGCTGACCCGCCTGACGGCCGACGAACGCATCGCGCTCCTGCACCAGTTCACGCCCGGCGTCGAGCGCCTGGGCATCGACGCGTTCCGCACCGGACAGGAAGCCCTGCACGGCGTCGCCTGGATGGGTCCCGCCACCGTCTTCCCGCAGGCCGTCGGGCTCGGCGCCACCTGGAACGACGACCTCGTCCGACGCATCGGCGAGACCGTCGCCGCCGAGGCGCGGGCCATGCGAGCCCTCGACGACCGCGTAGGCCTCAACGTCTGGGCGCCGACCGTCAATCTGCTCCGCCACCCGCTGTGGGGCAGGAACGAGGAGGGCTACGCCGAGGACCCGCGGCTCACCTCCGCCATCGCCGTCGCGTACACCCGCGGCCTGCGCGGCGACGACCCCGTGCACTGGCGCACCGCCCCCGTGCTCAAGCACTGGCTGGCCCACAACAACGAGACGCACCGCGACACCTCCTCGGCCTCCGTGCGCCCACGCGTCCTGCACGAGTACGACCTGCGGGCCTTCCGCGCCACCGTCGAAGCGGGGAACGTGGCCGGGGTGATGCCCGCGTACAACCTGGTCAACGGCCGGCCCAACCACGTCTCGCCGTATCTGCGCGATCACCTGCGCACCTGGACCGGCCAGGAGCTGCTCGTCTGCTCCGACGCGGGAGCGCCCAGCAACCTCGTCGACTCCGAGAAGTACTTCGACACCCACGAAGAGGCCACCGCCGCCGCGCTCATCGCGGGAGTGGACAGTTTCACCGACCACGGCACGGATGCGAGCATCATCACCGGGCGCGTCCAACGGGCCCTGGAACAGGGCCTGGTGACCGAGCGCGACATCGACGCGGCGGTCCGGCGCCACCTCTCCGTGCGCTTCCGGCTCGGCGAGTTCGACCCTGACTCCGGCCCGTACGCGACCGCCGCCGCGCACGCCTTCGACACCCCCGAACACCGGGCCCTTGCCCAGGAATCCGCCGAACAGGCCGTCGTCCTGCTGAAGAACGACGACCTGCTTCCCCTGCCCGAAGGCACCCGGATCGCGGTCGTCGGACTCCTCGCCGACGAGTGCAAGACCGACTGGTACAGCGGCACCCTCATCCACCGCAGCACCCCCCTCGACGGCATCCGCGAGCGGTTCGGCACCGAGCACGTCACCTTCGCCGAAGGCGTGGACCGGGTGCGGCTGAAGTGCGAGGACGGCTGGCTCCAGGTGCCCGACGCGCCGCAGGCGGACGCCGTCCCGCAGGGCGCCGAGGCTGCCCTGGACCCGGCCCTGCTCGCGGGCCGCACCGACCTGCCCCCGCTGACCGCGGGGCCCGAACCGACCGAGTTCGCCCTCGTCGACTGGGGCGGCGGCACGTGGACGCTGCGCGCCCCCGACGGGCGCTACCTCTCGGCCGCCGAGGACGGCTTCGTGCGCGCCTCGGCAGAGCAGCCGGGAGGCTGGGTCGTGCGGGAGACATTCGCGCTGATCGGCCACGACGGCGGACACCTCATCGAGCACAAGGGGACGGGTGGGTACGTCTCTGTCGCCGCCGACGGCGTAAAGGTTGCCGAGGAACCGCAGGTCTTCACCGTCGAGTATCTGGAGCGCGGCGAGGACGCCGTGGCCCGCGCCGCCGCCGATGCCGACGCCGTGCTCGTCGTCGCCGGGAACGACCCCCACATCAACGGCCGCGAGACCGAGGACCGCACGACACTCGCCCTGCCGCCCCACCAGGACCGGCTCTGGCGCGCCGCTCGGGACGCCAACCCCCGCACCGCGCTCGCCCTGGTCTCCTCCTATCCGTACGCCGTCGCCGACGCCCACGACCGGCTGCCCGCGCTCCTGTGGACCGCGCACGGCGGGCAGTCCGCGGGCGCCGCGCTCGCCCGCATCCTGGCGGGGGACGTGTCCCCCGCCGGACGCCTCCCGCAGACCTGGTACGCCGCCGACACCGACCTGCCGGACCTGTTCGACTACGACGTCATCGGCTCCCGGCAGACCTACCTGTACTTCGACGGCACCCCGCTCTACCCGTTCGGGCACGGCCTCGGCTACTCCTCCTTCGCCTACGCCGACCTGACGGCCACACGCGAAGGAGAACTGCTCCACGTCGCGTTCACCGTCACCAACACCGGGAGCGTCGCCGCCGACGAGGTGGCGCAGCTCTACACCCGGGCCCCTCGGGAGGCCGCCGCCCGCCACGCCCTGCCGCACCGCCAGCTCGCCGCGCACCGCCGCGTCCACCTCGCAGCCGGGGCCGCGGAGCGCCTGGAGTTCCAACTGCCGATCGCCGAGCTGGAGTTCTGGGACGTACGGCACGACCGCTGGGCCCTCGCGCCGGGTGCGCACGACATCCTCACCGGAGCCTCCAGCCAGGACATCCGGCTCACCGCGTCCGCCGATCTCGGCGGCGCCCCGATCGCCGCCAGGCCGGTACCGACGGCCGGCCTGGCGGCCACCAGTTACGACGAACAGCACGGCACCGAGATCGTCGACCGCTCCCGGGCGACGGGCGACGCCGTACGGGCGGTGGACGGCGCCACGGGTGAACTGCGCTTCCGTGACTGCGACTTCGGCGACGGAGTCAGCGGCGTCTCGGTCGACGCCGCGGGGGAGGGGGCCATCGACCTCATCTCGGGCAGCACCGCCACCACCCTCACCGTCCCGGCCACCGGGGGCGTGTACGACTACGCCCAGCACACCTCCGGGTTCATCGCCTCGGGAGTGCGTGACCTGCGCGTGCGGCTGCGCGGCCCGCTGCGGCTCGCAGGACTCACCTTCACCGCTGCCGCAACGGCTCCCGCACACCGGAAGGACCCCGCATGAAGTTCACCGACGGCTTCTGGCTGATGCGCGAGGGCGTGCGCGCCTCGTACGCGACCGAGGTGCGCGACGTGCGACAGGGCGAGGGGCGGTTCACCGCGTACGCCGCCGTGCAGCAGGTCCGCGACCGCGGCGACACCCTCAACACCTCCCTCATCACCGTGGAATGCTTCTCGCCCGCCGAGGGAGTGATCGGCGTCCGGGCGACGCACCACGCCGGAAAGGCCGCGCACGGACCGGAGTTCGACCTGAACGCCACCGAGGGAGCCGGGCTGCTCAAGCGCGAAGGCTCCGTCACCGAACTCACCAGCGGCCCGCTCACCCTGCGCCTGGACGCCGACAAGCCCTGGGGCCTTGAATTCCTCGACGCCGAAGGGCAGCGGCTGACAGCCGTGGAGCGCAGAGGCACCGCCTTCGCCACCGACCCAGACGGAACCCACCACATGGTCGCCCAACTCGCCCTGGGCGTAGGCGAATACATCTACGGCCTGGGTGAGCGATTCACCCCGTACATCAAGAACGGCCAGAGCGTCGACATCTGGCAGGCCGACGGCGGCACCAGCAGCGAGCAGGCCTACAAGAACATCCCCTTCCACCTCTCCTCGCGTGGCTACGGCGTCTTCGTCAACCACCCCGGCAAGGTCTCCTACGAGATCGGCTCCGAGTCGGTCGGCCAGGTCCAGTTCAGCGTCGAGGACCAGTCGATCGAGTACTACGTCATCGCCGGCCCCACCCCCAAGGACGTCCTGCGCCGCTACACCGCGCTGACCGGCCGACCCGCGCTGCCGCCCGCCTGGTCGTTCGGCCTGTGGCTGACGACGTCGTTCTGTACGCCCTACGACGAGCGGACGGTCACCGCCTTCGTCGACGGCATGGCCGAACGCGACATCCCGCTGAGCGTCTTCCACTTCGACTGCTTCTGGATGCGCGAGTACCAGTGGACGGACTTCCGCTGGGACCCCGACGTCTTCCCCGACCCGGAGGGCATGCTGCAAAGACTCCGCGAGCGCGGGCTGAAGGTCAGCATGTGGATCAACCCCTACATCGCCCAGAAGTCCGAACTGTTCGCCGAGGCCGCCGACGCGGGATATCTCGTCCGCCGCACCAACGGCGACATCTGGCAGTGGGACCTCTGGCAGCCCGGCATGGCCCTTGTCGACTTCACCAACCCCTCGGCCCGCGAGTGGTACGCGGACAAACTGCGCGGCCTGCTCGACCAGGGCGTCGACTGCTTCAAGACGGACTTCGGCGAACGCGTGCCCACCGACGTCGTCTGGTACGACGGCTCGGACCCGCAGCGCATGCACAACTACTACGCGCAGCTCTACAACAGCACGGTCTTCGAACTCCTGGAGAAGGAGAAGGGCCCCGGCCAGGCCATCCTCTTCGCCCGCTCGGCGACGGCCGGCGGCCAGCAGTTCCCCGTGCACTGGGGCGGAGACTGCTTCGCCTCGCTCGGCGCCATGGCCGAGTCACTGCGCGGCGGCCTCTCGCTCTCCCTCTCCGGCTTCGGCTTCTGGAGCCACGACATCGGCGGCTTCGAGGGCACCCCCGACCCCGCGGTCTTCAAGCGCTGGCTCGCCTTCGGCCTGCTCTCCTCACACAGCCGGCTGCACGGCAACGTCTCCTACCGGGTGCCGTGGGAGTTCGGTGAGGAAGCGGTCGAGGTGGCCCGGAAGTTCACGCTGCTCAAGCACCGCCTCATGCCGTACCTGTACGGCGTCGCGGCCGAGGCGCACCGCACCGGCGTACCCGCGATGCGCCCCATGCTCCTGGAGTACCCGGACGACCCCGCCTGCCGCACCCTGGACCGGCAGTACATGCTCGGCCCGGACCTCCTGGTCGCCCCCGTGTTCACCGCCGATGGGGACGTCGAGTTCTACGTCCCCGAAGGCACCTGGACCCACCTGCTGACCGGCGAGACGGTCCAGGGCCCCGCGTGGCGGCGCGAGCAGCACGGCTTCGACAGCCTTCCGCTGTACGTCAGGCCCGGGGCGCTGCTCCCGCTGGGCGCCGACGACCAGCGCCCCGACGGCGACTGGCTGAAGGACCTCACCCTCCTTCTCACCCCGGGCGCCGAAGGCACCGAGATCACCGTCCCCGACCTGGAGGGCAGGCCCGCGGCCCGCTTCCGCGCGGTGCGGGACGGCGACGGTGACGGGGTCCGGGTCGTCGCGGAGGGGACAGAGCGCCCCTTCACGGTGCGCACGATCCCGCCGGGCCAGTAGCGGACACGCCACTGTGGCACGGCCATACCGGGGGGTATGGCCGCGCCGCAGTGGTGTGCGGTGTCAGTGCTGCGTCAGGTGCCCGCCAGCCTGTCGTACTCGGCCTGCGTCACCGGGAGGACCGTGCCATGCCGTGCGCCCGCCGGGAGAGCGGCGTTCTTCGTCTCGGTCCACGTGCCCGAGGCGAGATCGGCCGTCTCGAAGAGGACATAGCCGCGCCCGCCGAACTCGTCGATGAGCATGTACCACTTGTTCTCGGTGTTGGACCTGAACACCGCGGGCCCCTCGCCCCGGTCGACCACGCCCTTCCCGATGCAGTCGGCCACGAAGTCGTACGACGTGTCCGTCAGGCTCTTCGACTTCTCCGCGGTGATGAACTTCGAACAGGGGGTCCCGGAGGCCGGGTCCCGCTCGTCCTTGGTGAAGCGGTAGTAGTCGCCGCCGTCCTTCACCACCGTGGAGTCGATCACCGAGTAGCCCGGGTCGTTCCAGACCTTGGGCTTGCCGAAGGTACGGAAGTCCTTCGTCGTCGCGTACAGCATCTTGTTGTACGTCGACCCGGTGTGGTCCGGATCATCGGCGCCGTAGACCTTGGACGCCCAGAAGACGACGTACGCCTTCAGCTTCTCGTCGTAATACGCCTCCGGGGCCCAGGTGTTGCCCGCCGTGTCCGGAGCCACCTTCACCAGGCGCTGGTCGGTCCAGTGGACCAGGTCGGTCGACTCCCACACCATGACCGACTTGCTCCCGGTGCGCTGCACCTGGTCCCAACTGCCGCCACTTCCCCCGTACATCCGCAGGTCAGTGGCTATCTGATAGAACTTGTCGCCCTTCGGGGAGCGGATGATGAACGGGTCGCGCAGCCCCTTGGTGCCGAGCTGCGAGGTGAGCACCGGTTTGCCGCCGTTCAGCTCGCGGTAGCGCGTGGGATCGTTGCCGCGGCTGAGCGCCATGCGGATCTGCTCGCCGTCCGCGGTGCCCTCACCGGTGAAGTAGCTGAAGAGGTAACCCGCGTACTTCGCCTTCGCCTTCGCCGGGGCGGGGCCCGGGTGTGCGGCGGCGGGGGCGGCGAGCAGACCGGCCATCAGGGCAAGCAGCGGGATCAGGATTCTCGGGCGCAAGATGTCTCCTCTCTGGGCCGCGGCGACGCTCAGCGCGCCGAGAAGGTGTGCACCGTGCTTGACCGGTAGGTCTCACCGGGCCGCAGCACCGTGGAGGGGAACTTCGGCTGGTTCGGGGAGTCCGGGAAGTGCTGCGTCTCCAGGCACAGCCCGTCGCTCTGGCGATAGGTGTGTCCCGAGGGCCCGGTGAGGGTGCCGTCCAGGAAGTTCCCCGAGTAGAACTGCACGCCCGGCTCGGTGGTGGCGATCTTCATGGTGCGGCCCGACTCCGGGTCCCGCAGCGTGGCGAAGGGCTCGGGGCGCTTCGTGATGCCCTTGTCCAGGACCCAGTTGTGGTCGAAGCCCTTGGCGGTCACCAGCTGCTCGTGCGAGGTGCGGATGTCCTTGCCTACGGTCTTCGCCCGCCGGAAGTCGAAGGGGGTGCCCGCGACCTTCGCCAGCTCGCCCGTCGGGATGAGCCCGGCGTCGGTGGGCGTGAACCGGGCTGCGGCCAGGGCCAGTTCATGGCCCAGGATGTCGCCGCTGCCCTCGCCCGCGAGGTTGTAGTACGTGTGGTTTGTCAGGTTCACCACGGTGGCCTTGTCCGTGGTCGCCGCGTAGTCGATGCGCCAGTCACCGCGGGAGGTGAGCGTGTACGTCACGGTCACCCGAAGCGTGCCGGGGTAGCCCATCTCGCCGTCGACGCTCGTGTAGTGCAGGCGCAGACCGACACCGGAGGAGTCCGCGAACGGATCCACGTCCCACACCCGCGTGTTGAAGCCCTTGGCCCCGCCGTGCAGGCTGTTCTCGCCGTCGTTGACGGAGAGCTGGTGGGTCTTGCCGTCGAGGGTGAAGCGGCCCTTGGCGATGCGGTTGCCGTAGCGGCCGATGAGCGCGCCGAAGAAGGTGGTTCCGGCGGTGTACGCCTCGATGGTGTCGTAGCCGAGGGAGACGTTGGTGTACCGGCCGTGCCGGTCCGGGAGTTCGAGGGACTGCACGATGCCGCCGTACGAAAGCACCTTCATACGGGTGCCGCCGTTGGCAAGGGACCAGCGGTACACCTTGGTGCCGTCGGCGAGCTTCCCGAAGAGCTCCTTGGTGGGCTTGCGGCCCGCCGAGGTGGCGTACGAGGTGCCGGTGACGGCGGCGGTGAGGCCGGCGGCGGCAGCCGTGGCCAGGACGGTGCGTCTGCTCGTTTCCATGTGCGGCTCCAGACAGGGAAGGTGGGTGTAGGGACGAGCGGCCTTGTTGAGGCTTGGTGCGGTGCCGGGCCCCGTCAGGGGCGCGGGGAACTGCGCGATCAGCCCCCACCGGCCCGCGGGTTCAGCACTGTGTTTCCTGCGGTCGCCTAGCGACCGACCTTGCGCTTGTTCCAGACGTCGAAGCCGACCGCGGCCAGCAGTACGAGGCCCTTGATGACCTGCTGGTAGTCGGTGCCGATGTTGACCAGGGACATGCCGTTGTTGAGGACACCGAGCACCAGGCCACCGATCACGGCGCCCATCACCGTGCCGACACCGCCGCTCATCGACGCGCCGCCGATGAACGAGGCCGCGATCGCCTCGAGTTCGAAGTTCAGACCCGCCTGCGGAGTACCGGCGTTCAGACGTGCCGCGTACACACAGCCCGCGAGCGCGGCCAGCACACCCATGTTGACGAAGATCAGGAAGGTGACGCGCTTGTCCTTGACGCCGGACAGCTTCGCCGCCGCCTTGTTGCCGCCGAGCGCGTAGATGTGGCGCCCGACGACCGCGTTGCGCATCACATAACCGAGGGTGATGAGCAGGCCGCACATGATGAGCAGCACGACGGGTACGCCGTGGAAGCTCGCCAGGGTCAGCGTGAAGGCGATGACGGCGGCGGAGACCGCCACCAGCTTGGCCACCCACAGGCCCGTCGGCGTCACGTCGAGCTCGTAGGCCAACTGCTGCTTGCGGCTGCGCCATTCACGGAAGAGCAGGAACGCGACCGTCACGAACCCGAGCACAAGGGTCGGGTTGTGGTACTGCGTGTACGGGCCCATCTCGGGGATGAACCCCTTGGCGATGTTCTGGAAGCCCTCGGGGAACGGCGAGAGCGACTGGCCCTCGAGGACGATCTGCGTGAGACCGCGGAAGAGCAGCATCCCGGCCAGCGTCACGATGAACGACGGGATGCCGACGTACGCGATGAAGAAGCCCTGCCACGCGCCCGCGACCGCCCCGATCAGCAGCGAAAGGACGAGGGCCAGCACCCACGGCATGTCGTGTTTGACCATCATCACCGCCGACATGGCACCCACGAAGGCGACCAACGAGCCGACGGACAGGTCGATGTGGCCGGCGATGATGACGATCATCATGCCGATGGCCAGGATGAGGATGTAGCCGTTCTGCTGGATCAGGTTGGAGACGTTGTTCGGCAGGAGCAGCGTGCCGTCGGTCCAGATCTGGAACAGGATGACGATGAAGGCCAGGGCGACGAGCATGCCGTACTGGCGCATGTTGGAGCGCACGCTCTGCAGCAGCAGATCACGGGCGGATTCCTTGGCGGACGGCGTGGACGACGCGTCACGTGGTGGTGTGGTCGTGGTGGTCATGGCGGATGCCTCAGCTTCTGTTCTTGGTCATGTGGCGCATCAGGAGTTCCTGGGTGGCGTCCGCGCGGTCGACCTCACCGGTCAGCCGGCCCTCGGCCATCGTGTAGATCCGGTCGCACATCCCGAGCAGTTCGGGCAGTTCGGAGGAGATGAAGAGCACCGCCTTGCCCGAGGCCGCCAGCTTGTCGATGACGGTGTAGATCTCGTACTTGGCACCGACGTCGATGCCGCGCGTCGGCTCGTCGAGGATCAGCACCTCGGGGTCGGCGTGGATCCACTTGCTCAGGACGACCTTCTGCTGATTGCCGCCGGAGAGCCGCCCCACCTGCTCGAAGACGGTGGGGGCCTTGATGTTCATCGACTTGCGGTAGCGCTCGGCGACGGAGCGTTCATGGTGCTCGTCGACGAAGCCGTCCTTGCGCCGCATGCCCGGCAGAGAGGCCAGGGAGATGTTGCGGTTGATGTTGTCGATGAGGTTCAGGCCGTACTGCTTGCGGTCCTCGGTGACGTACGCGATTCCGGCGTCGACCGCGGCGGGCACGGTCTTCGTCACGACCTCTTGCCCGCCGACGGCCACCGTGCCGGCCACGTACGAGCCGTACGAACGCCCGAAGACGGACATCGCCAGCTCCGTGCGGCCCGCGCCCATCAGGCCCGCGATGCCGACGATCTCGCCGCGACGCACGGTCAGCGACACGTCGTCGACGACCTTGCGCTGATGGTCGACCGGATGCCGCACCGTCCAGCCCTGAACGGACAGGGCGAGGGATCCGGCGTCCTGACCTTCATAGGGAGTGCGGTCGGGGAAGCGGTGGTCGAGGTCGCGGCCGACCATGCCGCGAATGATGCGGTCCTCGGCCACCTGCGGTTCGGACGTGGGAGTCTCACGGACCGTCAGGGTCTCGATGGTCTGCCCGTCGCGCAGGATCGTCACCGAGTCGGTGATGGCCCGGATCTCGTTCAGCTTGTGCGAGATGATGATGCAGGCGATGCCCTGCTCGCGCAGCTCCAGGATGAGGTCGAGCAGCTTGGCGCTGTCGTCGTCGTTGAGCGAGGCCGTCGGCTCGTCCAGGATGAGCAGCTTCACCTCCTTCGACAGGGCCTTGGCGATCTCCACCAACTGCTGCTTGCCCACGCCGATGTCGGCCACCGGAGTCTGCGGCTTCTCGCTCAGACCGACCCGCTTGAGCAGCGCGCTCGCCCTGCGCAGCGTGTCGTTCCAGTCGATGAAGCCCCGGGTGCTCTGTTCGTTGCCGAGGAAGATGTTCTCGGCGATGGACAGATACGGGACGAGCGCCAGCTCCTGATGGATGATCACGATGCCGTGTTTCTCGCTGGCGCGGATGTCCTTGAAGGCCATCTTCTTGCCCTCGAAGTGGATCTCGCCGTCGTAACTGCCGTGCTCGTGAACGCCGCTGAGGACCTTCATCAGGGTCGACTTGCCGGCGCCGTTCTCGCCGCAGATCGCGTGGATCTCCCCGGCTCTGACGGTCAGATTCACCTCGGAGAGCGCCTTGACGCCGGGGAACGTCTTGGTGATGCCGCGCATCTCCAGTACGGGGCCGCTCACTTGAGCTGCCCAGCTTTGAAGTAGCCCTCGTCGATGAGGAGCTGGGTGTTGGACTTGTCGACGCTGACCGGGTCGAGGAGGAAGGACGGCACGGTCTTCTTGCCGTTGTTGTAGTCCTTGGTGTTGTTGACCTTCGGCTTCTTGTCGTTCAGGACCGCGTCGCCCATGGACACCGTCCGCGCGGCCAGCTTTCGGGTGTCCTTGAACACCGTCTGCGTCTGCTCGCCACGGATGATGGACTTCACCGACGCGAGCTCCGCGTCCTGCCCCGTGATCACCGGCAGCGGCTCGCTCTTGGAGCCGTACCCCGCGCTCTTGAGCGCGGAGATGATGCCCATCGAGATCCCGTCGTACGGCGAGAGGACCGCGTCGACCTTCGCCGAGCCGTAGTTCTTGCTGATCAGGTCGTCCATGCGCTTCTGCGCGGTGCCGCCGTCCCAGTCCAGAGTGGTGGCCTGGTTCATCTTCGTCTGCTTGCTGCGGACGGTGAGCTGGCCGCTCTTGAAGTACGGCTCGAGCACCTTCATGGCGCCGTTCCAGAAGTACTTCGTGTTGTTGTCGTTCGGCGAACCCGCGAACAGCTCTATGTTGTGCGTGTCGCCGCCCTTCTCCGGCTTGCCCAGCTTCAGCTTGTCGACGATGTACTGGGCTTGCAGGCGGCCGACGCGCTCGTTGTCGAACGACGCGTAGTAATCGACGTTGTCCGTGCCGAGGATGAGGCGGTCGTACGAGATCACGGGGATGCCCGCGTCGTGCGCGCGCTGCAGGACCTCGCTGAGCGCGGAGCCGTCGATGGCGGCTACCACGAGGAGGCTGCGCCCCTTGGTGATCATGTTCTCCAGCTGGGCGATCTGGTTCTCGACCTTGTTGTCGCCGTACTGCAGATCGGTCTTGTATCCGGCCTTCTTGAACTGCTTGGCCATGTTGTTGCCGTCGGCTATCCACCGCTCGGAGGCCTTGGTGGGCATCGCGAGGCCGATGGTGCTGCCCTTGCCCTCGTCAGGCTGGTAGCGGCTGCCGCCCTTGGCCTCCTGGCCGCAGGCGGTCAGCGAGCCGAGCAGGACGGCCGTGGCAACGGCGGCGGTGAGACGTACTTTTCTGGCTGTGCGGGTACTCATGGGTCAGTCCCCTTCCGGGACGGGGAAGCGCTGGAGCTCACCCGGCAGGCGGGAGCCGAGCGGCGACATGCCGCCGTCCGCTCCGTGCCGGGCGAGCAGGTCGAGGACGAGCCGGCCGCGTCGGACCCGCTCCCGGGCGGTGGCCAGCGTGTGCTCGCGCAGCTGGGCGCCGTAGGGGTAGATGCCGGGGGACTTGCTCAGGCCGAACTTGAGGTAGAGCGGGGCGCCGCGCCGGATCAGCTCGGCCGCCTCGTACATCCGGACGTAGCCGCCGAGGTCGTCGGGCGCCTCGACGTACAGGTCCATGGGGGCGCGGCTGGCCCGGCGGATCTCGGTGAGGTGGTCCAGGGTGAGGTCGGATGGGATGTTGAGCGAGTCCCCGCCGAGCCGCTCGAAGACCGCGTACGAGGCCGGGTTGACCGGGCCGATCAGGGCCGACAACTTGAACGTGGTGTCGGCGGGGAGCACCCCGGCCACCCGCAGCCGGTGCAGCGTCCACAGCACCCCCTCGTCGGCGACGAGCAGGCAGCGCACCCCCAACTCCGTGGCGCGTACGGCGTCTTCGACGCATCCGGCGAGCGCGTCATGACCGCGCGAGCGCAGTCCGGCGCCGCCCGAGTCGCTGCGGGTCGCGGCCCCGATGTCCCAGGTGCCGCGCGGCCCGGTGAACAGGCAGAGCTCGATGTCCCGTTCGGCGCAGGCCTCCACCATCTCGGTGATCTCGTCGTCGGTGAGCATCCAGATGCCGCTGCCCTGGCTGATCCGGTGGATCGGCACATCGAGCCGCGAGCTCTCCTTGAGGACGACGCCGAGCGCTTCGGGACCTTCCACGGAGGGGATCTCGGTGCGCCAGGTGCCGCCGTCGGGAAACGCGTGCGGCGACGCGTCGGCCGGGTCGACGGCGGGTACGGGGTGCCCGATACGGGCGAGGGCGTCGACGCCGGGGCGGCGGGGTACTGACGGGCTGGTCACGGGACTCCCATACGCTGTGAATTCTGCTGTGTTCGATATTTCGTACGTCGGTCGGTTCGGTGGGTGGGCGTCGGCACGGGCCGCGCCCACCCGGTGGGTCAGGGGCGCAGCAGCACCTTCCCGGTCTTCGGGTCGCCGCCGCCGACCAGCGCGACGGCCTCGCCGAAGCGCTCAAGGGGGAACTCGTGCGTGATCAGCGGTGCCGGGTCGAGCAGCCCGAGCCCGAAGGCACGCACCGCGTCCGACCAGGCGGAGGACGGGGCGCCGAAGACGCTGCGCACCTCCAGCTGGCTCAGCGACAGATGCACCGGGTCGATGCCGGTCGCGCCGGGCGTGAACATGCCGGTGAGGATCACCCGGCCGCCCCTGCGCGCAAGGAGACAGGAGGAGGCTGCCGTGCCCGGCGCGCCCGCCGTCTCCACCACCAGGTCGAAGCGGCCGTGGTACGCCTCCGCCTCGGCCGGTGTCAGGCTCTCGCTCGCGCCGAACTCCAGGGCCTGGCGGCCCCGCTCGGCCCGCGGGTCGATCACCACGAGCTCGCCGGGCGAGGAGGCGGCGAGCAACTGCACCGCGAGCATCCCGAGGGTGCCCGCGCCGACCACCGCGATCCGCTCGCCGGGCCGTGGCCGCCCCGTCCGCACCGCGCCCGCGATCACCGCGGCGGGTTCGAGCAGAGCGGCGGCGGCCAGATCCGCGTCCGGGGCCAGCAAGTGCAACAGCCGTGCGGGGACGGCCACATGGTCGGCGAAGGCACCGGGCTCGGTGAACCCGGTCTCCGCGTAACCGCCGCCGCACAGGCTTGTCTCGCCCTCACGGCAGCGCTCGCAGGTGCCGCAGGCGCGGAACCCCTCGGCGACGACCTTCTGCCCGGTGAGCGCCGGGTCGACGCCCTCGCCGGTGGCCTCGACGGTGCCCGACCACTCGTGTCCGGGGATCACGGGGTAGCGCACATAGGCGGCGTCCCGGTGACCGTCGTACACCTCGCGGTCGCTCATGCAGATCCCGGCCGCGGCGACCCGCACCAGGACCTCGCCGGGCCCCGGCTCGGGCCGCGCGCCGACCGTGAGCCGGTGCGAGCCCGGCCGGTCGACGACGATCGCGCGCGAGTCGGTGGTCACTTCCCGGCCGCCTTGGGGGCCCGCTTCTCCCAGCCCTCGGCCCACAGGTCGAACCGCGCCTGCTGCTGCGGGAACTCGGCCGCCGCGTCCGTGTCCAGCTCGACGCCGAGGCCCGGCTCGTGGGACACCTCGAAGTAGCCGTCGACCACCTGCGGGGCGCCCTTGACGACCTTCTTGATCTCCGCGTCCGCGAAGTCGTTGAAGTGCTCCAGGATCTTGAAGTTGGGCGTGCACGCGGCGACTTGGAGCGAGGCCGCGGTTAGCACCGAGCCGCCGACGTTGTGCGGCGCGACCAGCATGTAGTGCGTTTCCGCGGTCGCGGCCAGCTTCCGCGTCTCCAGGATGCCGCCGATGTGGCCGACGTCCGGCTGGATGATGTCGGCGGCCTGCGACTCGAAGAGCTCACGGAACTCGATCCGGTCGTGGATGCGCTCGCCGGTGGCGATCGGCATGTCCACCTTGGCTGCGACCTTCTCCAGCGCCTTGAGGTTCTCCGGCGGCACCGGCTCCTCGAGCCAGGCGGGCCTGAACGGCGCGAGGTCCTTGGCCAGGCGCACCGCCGTGGACGGGCTGAAGCGCCCGTGCATCTCCAGCATCAGCTCGGCGTCCGGACCGATCGCGTCCCGCACCGCCTCGATCAGCGAGACCGCGTACGAGGTCCCCGCCTGGTCGAGCTCGTAGTGCCCGGTGCCGAACGGGTCGATCTTCAGGGCGCGGTAGCCCCGCTCGACCACGGCCTGAGCCGCCTTGTGGTACGCCTCCGGAGTGCGCTCGGTGGTGTACCAGCCGTTCGCGTACGCCTTGACCTTGTCGGTGACCTTCCCGCCGAGCAGCTGCCAGACCGGCACACCGAGCGCCTTGCCCTTGATGTCCCAGCAGGCCATCTCCACGCAGGCGATGCCCGACATGACGATCTCGCCGGCCCGGCCGTAGTCGCCGTACTTCATCCGCCGTACGAGATCCTCGACCGCGAACGGATCGGACCCGACGATGTGGTTGGCCGCCGCCTCGCTGAGATAGCCGAGCAGCGCGTCGGTGTGGCCGAGCATGCGGGTCTCGCCGACGCCGGTGAGACCTTCGTCGGTGTGGACCTGGACATAGGTGAGATTGCGCCAGGGCGTTCCCACCACATGCGTGCTGATTCCCGTAATACGCAAGGCAATTGCCCCTTGGTTGTTCGGTATTTCGTCACACGTTCGAAATGTTGGCGTGACCGTATTCAGGCAGGCGGCAGGGTGTCAATGGGTCTGGCGAAACGGTCTTGGGCCCACTGAAACCTCCAGGCCGTTGCGCGGCGAACGTCGCTGTGTCTAGCCTGTGTTCGTCATATCGATCGTTGACCGAAGTTTCGGACGCATCCAGGGGTGCGATTTCGGACGCACGGGGTGGGAGGCCGACCATGGGACGACTGGTGCCTGCGGTGACCAGGGCGCTGGACATACTGGAGCTTTTCCTGGAGGGCGACGGGACGCTGTCCGCCCCCGAGGTGACCCGCAGGCTCCAGCTGCCGCGCACCACCGTGCACGAACTGCTCACCACACTCGCCGCCCGGTCCTACCTTGTCCAGATCCCGGACCAGAGCGGCCGCTACCGCCTGGGTGTACGCGCCTACCAGCTCGGCAGCCGGTACGCGGAGCAGCTCGACCTGGCCGCCGAGGGTCAGCAGGTGGCCCGCGAGGTCGCCGAGACCTGCGACGAGACGGTCCATGTCGCCGTCCTTGAGGACACGGACGTCATCTACATCGCCAAGGTGGACTCCACGCACGCCGTCCGCATGGTCTCCGCCGCGGGTCGCAAACTCCCCGCCCACTGCACGTCGGTCGGCAAGATGCTGCTCGCGTCGCTGGCGCCGTCCGAGCTCGAAACCCGCCTGGCGGGGCGGGAGTTGGTGGCGATGACGCAGAACAGCATCACGGAGCCGAAGGAGCTGCTCGCGGCGCTCGCCGATATCCGGGAGCGGGGAGTCGCCGCCGAACACCGGGAGTCCAACCCGGACGTGAGCTGTGTGGCGGCCCCGGTCCGCGACAGCGCGGGCCGCGTCGTCGCGGCGCTCTCCATCTCCGTACCGATGATCCGCTGGAGCGAGCAGCGCGAACAGGAACTCGCCGGTCTGGCCGCCAAGGGCGCGGGTGACCTTTCGGAGCGCCTTGGTCACCGGGGCGGGCGGTAAGGCCCCGGTGTCCTAACTCGGACACCAGCCGCAAACCAGCCGGGTGATCACGCGCCCGCCGCCGTGGCGGCCTGTTCGTCGTGTTCCCGCAGCATCCGCATGACGGTGGCGGCCGAGGGGTGCCGGCCCCGCCGATGGTCTTGCCACGCTTGCGGGCGGATTCGTGGCCTTCGAGGGTGCGGTCGCGACTCGCGCTCCATGCCGGACATCGCGGCGAGCACCGTGAACACGATCCCGGAGGGGTCGTGCGAGCCCTTGAGCTCCCCGGTGAGGAACTCCAGGCCGACGTCGCTCGCCTTCAGCTCAGGGCGCATCGTGGCGCGAGTGGAGATCTTCTCCGAGAAGACCCGCGTCACCCCGGCCTCGGCGAGGGACTCGAGCTGTGCGTCGAGGGACTGCCGGGCGGTCGAGGCGCGGGCGTATCCGACTGGACCGAGCTGCCCCGGCCGCCGACCGGGCCACTACTGCCGCCGATCTCCGTGCCGCGTCGGCTGATCAGCGGTGGTGCCGGGGGCGGGCCGGCGCCGGGTGGCGTGGAGGGAACCGAGCAGGTTGAGGGACTGCGCGCTGGGGCTGCCTGGTTCGGCGTGGTAGATGACGAGCTGCTGGCCGGGCGCTTCGCGTACGTCGAACGCCTGGTAGGTGAGAGTGAGGGGGCCGACGTCCGGGTGGAGGAGGTGTTTGGCGTCCTGGGTCTTGCCGCGCACGGTGTGGGCGTTCCAGAGGCGGGTGAAGTCCGGGCTGTGTTCGGTGAGGGTGTGGACGAGTTCGCGCAGCCGTGGGTTGTCCGGGTCGAATCCGGTTGCCTCGCGAAGGTTGGCGACGGTGGCCTGCGCTGCCCGGTCCCAGTCCGTGTAGAAGGTGCGGCCCGCGGGGTCGAGGAAGGTCATGCGGGCCAAGTTGTCCGCCGGCTCGAACGGGGCGTAGAGGGCATCGGCCAGGGCGTTGACGGCGAGGAGGTCCAGGGTCCGGCTCATGACGAACGCTGGAGTGTTCGGGTAGCCGTCCATCAGCTGTCGCAGCGCCGGGCTGACCCGCTCAGCGGCGCGGGCGGAGGACTGCACGCTCGGCGTGGCCCCGGCCAGCCGGTACAAGTGCGTGCGGGCGTCCGCGTCGAGGTGCAGCGCGTGGCTGAGCGCGTCGACCACCTGGGGTGAGGGGTTGCGCTCGCGGCCTTGTTCCAGGCGGGTGTAGTAGTCGGCGTTCACTCCGGCCAGGACGGCGACCTCCTCGCGGCGCAGTCCGGCGACTCTGCGGGTCCCGTAGCTCGCCATGCCGACGTCCTCCGGCCGCAGACCGGCGCGGCGTGTGCGCAGGAAATCTCCCAGGTGGTTGTCGTCCATGTGTTCAGGCTAGGCGGCTGCCCGGTGTGCTGCCTGGGTGTGCCGCACCCAGGCAGCACGCGTCCTGGTTGATCGCCGCTGACCTGCCCAGACTCGGTGGAGCAGGAAGGACCACACCGTTGGAGGAGAGGAGTCCGCCATGGCCGGGACCGTTGAGGGCGACCACGTCGACGTGGTCGGGATGTGGGTGACCGCGGATGGTCACATCCGTCAGGAGCTGCTGCCGGATGGCCGCTACGACGAAGCCCGCGGTGAGCGGCGCAGCGCCTACACCGGCCGGTACACGGTGACCGGCAGCCACCTGGACTACGTCGACGACACCGGGTTCACCGCCACGGGCGACATCCGGGACGGAGTGCTCCATCACGAGCACCTCGTGCTCTACCGGGAGCAGAAGGCGTCGTAGCGGAGGCCGGGCCACGGCCGCCCTGGGCACCGGGGGCGAATTCGCCGTCGGCGGACCAAGAAGTCCCGACACAGCAGCCAGTCAGCCAGCCAGCAGCAACGAGAATCAAGGACTATTTCCATGACAGGACAACGACTTGACGGCAAGGTCGCGCTGATCACGGGCGCGACCGGCGGCCTCGGCACAGCGACCGCCGAACTCTTCGCCCGCGAAGGCGCCCGGCTGGTGATCACCGATATCGCCGAAGGCCCCCTGCGGGACCTGTCCCACCGGATCGGGGCATCTGGCGCGGAGGTCGTCGCTGCCCGACTCGATGTCTCCTCCGCACAGGAGTGGGACGAAGTGATCACCGTCGTACGTGACCGGTTCGGAACGCTGGACGTCCTCGTGAACCTCGCCGGCATCGTGGACTGGCCGGGTATCGAGGACACGCGGGAAGAGGCCTGGGACCGCGTCATCGACGTGAACCAGAAAGGCACCTGGCTCGGCATGAAGGCGGCGATGCCGCTCCTGCGTGCGAGCGGCAACGCGTCGGTGATCAATACGTCGTCAGTACTCGGCCTGGTGGGAAGCGGCGCGGCTGCGGCCTACCAGGCGTCCAAGGGGGCCGTGCGCCTGTTGAGCAAGACCGCCGCGGTCGAGTACGCCCGGCAGGGAGTACGGATCAACTCGGTGCATCCCGGGGTGATCGCCACACCGATGATCCAGGAACTCCTGGACGACCAGGGCGACCAGCAGCCGGACATCCAACGCACCCCCATGCGCCGAGCCGGCCGTGCCGAGGAGATCGCACCCGCGATCCTCTTCCTGGCCTGCGACGACTCCTCGTTCGTCACCGGCTCGGAGCTGGTGGTCGACGGCGGGCTCACCGCGCACTGAACAAACCCAGCCGTACGACGTCACAGGGACCGCACCATGACACCTGCAACCGCATCCGCCGCAACATCCGAATCCACCGAGTTCGCTGGGAAGACCGCCCTCGTCACTGGAGCCGCGCGAGGGGTGGGCCGGGAGACCGTGGCGCTCCTCCACGCCCGCGGCGCCCGGGTCGTCGCCCTCGATCTCCGCCCCGACGTCACGAACCTGGCGGAGGAGTTTCCCGGCGTCGTCACGACAACAGGCGACATCACCCATGAGGAGACCGCCCAACGCGCGGTGGCAACGGCCCTGGACGCCTTCGGCGGACTGGACATCCTCGTGAACAATGCCGGGCGCACCCAGAACAAACCCGTCACCGAAACCACGGCCGAGGACTGGGACACCGTGATGGCGGTCAACGCCCGCGGCTCCTTCTTCTGCACCCGCGAAGCCTTCCGGGCCATGAAGAACCGCGGCGGCGGCGCCATCGTCAGCACCGGCTCGTACGCCTCCACCGTCGCCCTGCCCGAAGGCGTCGCCTACAGTGCGTCGAAGGGCGCTCTGGCCCAACTGACCAAGGTGATCGCCGTCGAGGGCGGCCCGCTGGGCATCCGCGCCAACCTCGTGGCCGCGGGCGTCATCGAGACGGACTTCCTCGACACGATCCGCCCCGACAGCCGCGCCTACCTGGCGTCCTTCGCCGCCGCGCAGCCCCTGGGACGTGTGGCGCAGCCCGAGGAGATCGCCGAGGTCCTGTGCTTCCTCGTCTCGCCCCGCTCCAGTTTCGTCACGGGAGCCGTGGTCGCCGCTGACGGCGGTTTCACCGCAATCTAGCGACGCGTCAGACAGCACATATCTGGCGACCACGGCCCGCAGGCCCTGGTCGTCGGCACTTCCACCGGATGATGTCACCGGGAGGTGCCCGGTTCGCGGCGGACTGTTTTCCGCTATCGCGTCTGCGCGGCCGACCGATCGGCCGTATCCGCCGCTGTGCGGGGGCGGGGCACGGCTGCGGCGGCTGACGCCAGGTCGAGGCGCTTGTCCACGGGGCCCGTCAGGGCGCCGTCCTTGCCGTAGTGGAGCACGGTGTTCGCGCTGTTCCAGTTCTCCACAACCTGGAGCCCGCCGTGGATCTCGCGGCGCAGGCCGGGACTGGTCAGGAAGTCGGCGTTCTTCAGCACGTCCAGGAGGTCCAGGACGCCCCAGCGGCGCGCGACCTCCTCCTTGAGGACCGCCAGGCTGGTGAGCTCGGTCAGCGGCTCCAGCCTCGGCACGGTGATCCACGGCTCGCCCTTGCGGGTGGTGGCCTCGCGCTGCCGGTCCTCGACCAGCTCGACCGGACAGACCTCCACGGCCAGCCGCGCGGCCGGCGCCTTCTCGTCCGCGGCCGTCGACGGCCGGAACCCCAGAGCCTCACGGATCTGCTTGCGGTGGTACTCGGCAGTCCCCCGCGAAGTCGGCGGCCGGGACCTTCACCAGATCGGCGACGTACTCCACCGTGGCCGGGAAGGAGGGCGAACTATTCTTTGACACGAATATTCGTTGTCGAGAATACTGGGGTGCATGGACGCACTCCTCACCGCCCTGGCCGACCCGGCCCGCTGGCGGCTCGTATGCCTGCTGGCCGAGCGGCCCCGCTCGGTCGGGGTCCTCGCCCAGCTCGCCGAGGCCCGCCAGCCGCAGACGACGAAGCACCTGCAGACCCTTGAGCGCGCAGGCATCGTCACCTCCCGGCGCACGGGGCAGCGCCGCGTCTACGCGCTGAAGGCCGCGCCCCTGAGAGGCCTGGCGGGCGCGCTCAACGGGCTCGCCGACACCGCCGAGCAGGCCGACGGATCGCACGCCACCTATGACCGGTACGGGCAGAACCTCCAGAAGGAGCGGCTCGCCGCGGAGGGGCCGGGGTGGGCCGACAGCCGTTCGTTCAGCTTCCACCGGTCACTGGCGGGGAGCCCCGAGCTGGTGTGGCGCCACCTGACCGAGACCTCCCTGCTCGGCCACTGGTGGACGCCCGACGATCTCCGCGTCTCCGAGCTCGTCTTCGAGGCGCGCGAGGGCGGGCGGATCGTCCAGGAGTACCGCGACGCCGAGGACGCCGAAGGCTCCGAGCCGGCGGTCGGCCGCGCGGAGGGCGTCGTCGACGACGTACGCCCCGGTGAACGCCTCGCCTACCGGCTCTCGCCGCTGCTCCCCGACGGCGGCGCGGCTTTCACCGCCCATGTCGGCTTCGACCTCCGGGCCACCGGTACAGGCACCGAACTCGATGTCCACTGGCGGATCACCGACAGCACCGTCGACTCCGCGGACTTCGTCGCGGGGATCGAGATCGGCTTCGGCCAGAGCCTCGACAAGCTCGCGGCGGCCCTGGCAGCGGAAGCACCCGGCACTGACGCACTTTCCGAAGACACCGACACGAGGAGCACGAAATGACTGAGCAGAGCGGCGGCCGCAGGGTCGTCACCAACATGAGTCTTTCCCTCGACGGCCACTACGCGGGGCGCGACCCCCTCGACATGAGCTGGGTGATGCCGTACGCCCACACCGACGTGGCCCGCGACCACATGGCCGGCCTCCTGGAGGCGGCTACGACGGCCCTGCTCGGGCGGGTCAATGCCGAGGGGTTCCTCGGTTTCTGGCCCACCGTCATCGGCATGGAAGGCGTCGACCCGCGCGACGAGGAGTTCGCGAAGTGGCTCGTCGGCGCCGAGAAGGTGGTGCTCTCCTCCACTCTCGGCGAGGCACCGGCGCCCGCGCCGTGGGAGCGGACGACGATCGTCGACAAGCCGACCGCCGAGGTGGTCGCGGACCTCAAGGCGACCGAAGGCGGCGACATTCTCGTGCTCTCCAGCGCGAGCGTCATCAAGGCGCTGCTCGCCGCCGACCAGGTCGACCGGCTGGCCATCACCGTCTTCCCGGTCTTCCTCGGTGACGGACCGCGCCTCTTCGACGACGGCCTGCCCGCGGGGAAGTGGACGCTCGTCAGTCAGAGCGCGGGAGAGCACGGCACGTTGGCTCTCGTCTACGACCGGGTCCGCTGACGCGCGGCCTCACACGCGCACGCTCACACCGACTCCAGGTCGAGGAGCCGCTGCTTGCGCTCCAGGCCGCCCGCGTACCCGGTCAGCGAGCCGTCGGCGCCGATGATCCGGTGGCAGGGGCGGACGACGAGCAGCGGGTTCCGTCCGATCGCCGTGCCCAGGGCGCGCACCGCGGCGCGCGAGAGGCCGAGCTGTTCGGCGAGCTTCCCGTACGTGGTCGTCGTGCCGTACGGGACGGTGTCCACCGCCTGCCAGACGCGCTGCTGGAAGTCGGTGCCGACGCCGCTCACGTACTCGATGTCGAAGTGCGTGAGCGTCCCGTCGAAGTAGGCGCGCAGCTGGCCCGCGATCACGGCGAACGCCTCGTCGTCGCGCACCCAGCCGCTCCCCTCCTGGAGGACGACGCCGCCCTTCTGCCCCGGTGTGGACAGCGAGGCCAGCGCGGTGCCGCCGTTCGCGGTGGCCGAGGCCTCGCCGACCAGCAACAGCTCACCCAGCGGGCTGTCGACGGTCGTGTAGAGGGCCTTGGTCATGGTGTCGGGCATGGTGTCAGGCGTGGCCTTGGTCATCAGATGCTCCCTTTCCTCCGTCCCGGGTGGCTGACGGGCGGCCGGTCTTCGCTTCCTCGCCGCCCCGTTCTCCCCGGTGACTGGGACCAGTCTGCGGGGCCGCGGGGCACGCGGCTGGCGGGTTTCGGACGTGGCGCTCATGCCGGGCCGGGGACGGGCGAGGCCAGGGTATCCGCCTGGTGGGGTCCCGGGTCGGCGTCCCTGCCTCGCGCTTTATGCAACTAGTTGCACAACGGGTGGCGCGTCGTCTAGAACTGTCCTGACGACACACCGCGTACGGAGGGCCCGCATGTCCCGCTACCCGAACCTGCTGAACCCGCTCGACCTGGGCTTCACCACCCTGCCCAACCGGGTCCTGATGGGGTCCATGCACGTCGGCCTGGAAGAGGCGCCGAACGGTTTCGAGCGGATGGCGGAGTTCTACGCGACCCGTGCCCGCGGCGGTGTCGGCCTCATCGTGACCGGCGGTATCGCCCCGAACGAGCTCGGCAGGCCCTGGGGCGGCGGCGCCAAGCTGACCACCGAGGCGGAGGCCAAGGAGCACGCGGGCATCACGGCGGCCGTGCACGCCGAGGGCGGCAAGATCGCCATGCAGATCCTCCACTTCGGCAGGTACGCCTACCACGAGGGCCTCGTCGCGCCCAGCGCCATCAAGGCGCCGATCAGCCCCTTCGTGCCCCGCGCCCTGACGGACGACGAGGTCGAGCAGACCGTCGAGGACTTCGTGCGCGCCGCCGAGCTCGCCAAGCTCGCGGGCTACGACGGCGTCGAAGTCATGGGCTCCGAGGGCTACTTGATCAACGAGTTCATCGCGGCCCCCACCAACCAGCGCGAGGACCGCTGGGGCGGCGCCTACGAGAACCGCATCCGCTTCCCCGTCGAGATCGTCCGGCGCATACGCGAGCGGGTCGGCGCAGAGTTCATCATCATCTACCGCCTCTCCATGCTGGACCTCGTCCCCGGCGGCTCGACCCTCGAAGAGGTCGTCCACCTCGCCAAGGAGATCGAGGCCGCGGGCGCCACCATCATCAACACCGGCATCGGCTGGCACGAGGCGCGCATCCCCACCATCGCGACGTCGGTGCCGCGCGGCGCCTACACCTTCGTCACGAAGAAGGTCATGGGCGAGGTCTCCGTACCGCTCGTCACCACCAACCGCATCAACACCCCGGAGATCGCCGAGCAGTTGCTCGCCGAGGGCGCCGCCGACATGGTGTCCCTGGCCCGCCCGCTCCTCGCCGACCCGGACTTCGTCGCCAAGGCGAAGGCCGAGCAGTCCGACGCCATCAACACCTGCATCGGCTGCAACCAGGCCTGCCTCGACCACACCTTCAACCTGCAGATCACCTCCTGCCTGGTGAACCCGCGCGCCTGCCACGAGACCGAGCTCGTCCTCGCGCCGACCCGCACCAAGAAGCGCGTCGCCGTCGTCGGCGCGGGCCCGGCCGGACTCGCCTTCGCGGTCTCGGCGGCCGAGCGCGGCCACGACGTCACGCTCATCGACGCGGCCTCCGAGATCGGCGGCCAGCTCAACGTCGCCCGCAAGGTGCCCGGCAAGGAGGAGTTCGACGAGACGCTGCGCTACTTCCGCACCCAGCTCGAACTCCACGGCGTGGACGTCAAGTTGAACACCCGCGCCACCGCCAAGGACCTCGCCGCAGCCGCGTACGACGAAGTGGTCGTCGCCACCGGAGTGACCCCCCGCACCCCCGAGATCCCCGGCATCGACCACCCCAGCGTGGTCGGCTACCTCGACGTGCTGCGCGACAGTGCGCCCGTGGGGGAGCGCGTCGCCATCATCGGCGCGGGCGGCATCGGCTTCGACGTCGCCGAGTACCTCACCGACAGCGGCGACAAGGCGAGCCTCGACCCGGCGACGTACTTCCGCCAGTGGGGCGTCGACATGGAGTACAAGGACCGCGGCGGCCTCACCGCACCCGACCGCCCCACCCCGCCGCGCACCGTGCACCTCCTGCAGCGCAAGACGTCCAAGGTCGGCCAGGGCCTCGGCAAGACCACCGGCTGGATCCACCGCACCGAACTGCGCCACCGCGGCGTCACGATGGTCGCGGGCGCGAGCTACGACCTGATCGACGACGCGGGCCTGCACATCACGGTCGACGGACAGTCCACGGTCATCCCCGTCGACACGGTCGTCCTCTGCTCAGGACAGGACCCGCGCCGCGACCTGTACGAGGAGCTCCTTGCAGGCGGGCACAACGCGCACCTCATCGGGGGCGCGGACGTGGCGGCCGAGCTGGACGCCAAGCGTGCCATCAAGCAGGGCACGGAGCTGGCCGCGGCGCTGTGACCCCGGGCGCCCGCTCCGGGCGCCGTACCTAGGATGGCCGCCATGTCACTGCCGCACGCGATCCTCACCGCCCTCCTGGAGAAGCCTTCGTCAGGGCTCGAGCTGACCCGCAGGTTCGACAAGTCGATCGGCTACTTCTGGTCGGCCACGCACCAGCAGATCTACCGCGAGCTGGGGAAACTGGAGCGGGACGGGGCCATTCGCGCGCTGGAGCAGCAGCAGGCGACCCGAGGGCAGAAGAAGGAGTACGAGGTGCTGCCGGCGGGCCGGGCCGAGCTGGCCCGCTGGACGGCCGCAAGCCAGGACCCCAAGCCCATGCGGGACACGATGCTGCTGCGCCTGCGGGCGGCGGCGGTCGTCGGCACGGACGGCATCGAGGCGGACCTGCGCCGCCATCTCACCCTCCACCGGCGGCAGTTGGCCGAGTACGAGGAGATCGAGGAGCGGGACTTCCCGCCGGGCAAGGACGCGGTTCAGGACCGGCTGCGGCATGTGGTGCTGCGGGCCGGGATCGACCTGGAGACGTTCTGGACGCAGTGGCTCGAGCGGACACTGGAGGAGCTGGGGGCGCCCCCGAAGGACTGATCCCCGCCGACGGCCTGCGGACTCTGTGAACGGGGGGGGGGGGGGGGGGGGGGGGCCCGGGGGGGGGGCGCGGCCGCCCCGGGCGGGGGGGGGGTCGGGCGGACGGTGGGGTGGGGGGGGCCGCCCCCGTGGCCCTCCCCCCGGCGGGGGGCGGGGGCCCTGGGCCCCCGGGGGCGCCCGCCGGACCGACGCGCGTCGGTCCGGCGGCAGCCGCCGTCGTTCGTGGCCCTGGATGAGATCAGAGCCGGTGCGGTGCGTTGCGGCGGCGCAGGTACCAGGCGCCGCCGCCGGCCGCGGCCAGAGCCACGAGGGCCCCGCCCGCGACGAGGGTGACGGTGCCCCATTCCTCGGTTCCGCCGCCGAGACCGCCCCGGACGCCGCGCGGGGCGGCCGTCGATGAGGTGGTCGGCGTGGCGCCGACGGTGACCGTCTGGGAACCGGCCGCCGTACCGTCATCGCAGACCACCGCCACCGTATGGGTGCCGGGGCTGACGTTCTGCCAGGAGGCGCTGCCGTTCGTCAGGGGCATCTGCCGCCCCTGGGCGAAGCTGGCGTTGCCGTTGCTCATCAGCGCGGCGTCGCCCCCGTCGGGGCAGGCCATCGTGGTGACCGTGACGGTCGATCCCCTGGCGGTGACCGAGATCCCTGAGCCGGCGTACGCCGAGGGAGCGGTCAGTGCCAGCGGAAGCGCGGCGGCGGCAGCGATGGTGAGGCCGGAGCGGACGAATATCTGAGTAGTGCGCATGAAGGTGCCCTCCGGTGACACGGGAGGCGGTACATCCCATGCGCCGCCAGGGGGTCGGGGAGCGCCCGTGCTACCTGACGACGAGCCAACGTGGCATCGGCCCGGACCGCATGCGGACTGCGACCGGGCAGGTGACGGAATCCTTCGGACGGCCCCACAGCTGACCGCGCGTCATGAGGACCGGCCGGTGGTGACCGCCCGTTCGGGGGAGTAGGCGCCCCACGTCCCGTCCGGCAGCTTGGCCCGCAGCTTGACCCGGTGCGCGGCGCCCGGCTCCTTGCCCACGTAGAAGCTGTGCGTGGCCTTCCCGCGAGGCGCCGTACCGCCGAAGACCAGCGAGGTGGCGGTCCTGCCGTCGAGGTGGATCTGGTACTCCGAGACGGCGCCCCCGGTGTGCGGCGGCGTCCACGACAGGTCGATGTAGTACGCCCCGTCGGCGCGGTGCGTCGCCGCGTGAAAGCCCGCCGGTGCCGTGCCCGCAGCGCCGCTCGCGCCGTCCTTGCCGCCGCTGTCCGCCTTGGTGGTGAGGCGGACAGCGCGGCTCGCGGGGGAGAAGTTGTCGGCCGCGTCACGCGCCTTGACGGTGAACGAGTAGCTGGTGCCCGGCCGCAATCCCGTGATCAGCGTCGTCCGCTCACCCCGGCCGACACTGTGGATCTTCGAGGTGCCCTGGTAGATCTCGTACGAGGCGACGCCCTGGTCATCCGTAGAAGCACCCCAGGACAACGTCACCGCCCGGGCCCCCTCGGCCGTGCCCCGCGCCGCACCGGGGCGGGACGGCGGCTCGCGGTCCGCGGCGGCAGCGGCGGGCGTGGTCACCGTCAGTTTCTTGCCTGCCGGGCCGACGTTCCCCGCGGCGTCGCGGGCGCGCACGGTGAAGGTGTACTCCGTGGACGGCTTCAAGCCGACGACGTCCACCATGTGCTTGCCGCCCGGCACGCGCTTGACCCTGGTGGCGCCGCGGTACACGTCGTAGCCGGTGACTTCGGTGTCGTCCGTGGCCTGGTTCCACATCACGTGGGCGGTGGTGGCGCTGCCCGCCTGGACGGTGACGCCTCTGGGGGCGGTCGGCGGCCGGACGTCCTTCGCGTTCTGATCGCCGCCCCAGGCGCAGGCGGTGAGGGCGCAGGCGGTGGCGGCAAGGAGGGCGGTGAGGCGGAAGGGGGGAGGGGTGGACAGGTGGGGGGTCCGTCGCACGGTCGTGCCTTCCACTCGGGCGGCATTGGTCCGGACCTATTTGACAATGGTGTCGGGTGCACATCAAGAGGCACGCGTGCGCCGTCCGGACCCCGAGTGGCGGCCGGGGGTGTACGACCCGGGACAGATTGGGATGTCTGGTCCCGTGCGATCGGCCCACCCCGCCTCCGCACACCCGACAAGGCGCCAGTTCCACCCAGGGAAGGTATTCCACAGTGCGTACCAGAAAGGCGGCGCTCGCCGTCGCTGCCGGAGCCGGCCTGCTCGCCCCCGCCTCGCTGCCCGCCGATGCCCACCCTCAACTCGTCGACCCGCACCGCAAGTCGGTTCAGATCAGCGGGAGTTCAGGCATCCACGAAGGCTCCGTCACGGCCGCGGCGCTCCTCGCCAAGGCCCGCGAACCCTGTAAACAGGTGTCCCGGGGCAAGTACCGAATCGACGACGGAGCGCGCGAGGACATCCCTGTCTGCGGAGGAAACGGCGCCGTGTTCTGGCAGGCCGACATGGACATCGACTGCGACGGCCTGCCGGGCACGGCCTGCAACCGCCGCACGGACCCGCTGTTCCTCCCCACCACCGCGTTCCAGGACTCCCAGGGCCGCCAACTGAGCGCGGAGCACCTCCCGTACATCGTCGTGCCCGGACCGAGCCAACGCTGGAACCACACGGCGCACGGCATCACGGGAGGCTCGGTGGCCGCCGTGATCTACCAGGACAAGGTCCTGTACGCCGTCGTCGGCGACACCGGCCCCACCGACCTCATCGGCGAGGCGTCGTACGCGTCGGCGAAGGCCCTGGGTATCCGCCCCGACCCCAAGACCGGGGGCACCGACGCGGGCGTCACCTACATCGTCTTCACGGGCCCCAAGGCGACCCCCATCGAAAGCCACCAGGCCGCGGTCGCCCAAGGCGACGCACTGGCCCGGCAGTTCGTCCAGCAGAACTGACGATGGGGGCGGCCCCGGTTCAGACCTTTCGGTTCAGACCTTCCGATAGGTGTACGCCTCCGCCGCCGCGGCCTCCACCGCGTCGAGGTCGCCGCCGGCCGAAGCGGTCACCACCGCCGCGATCGCGCCCTCCACGAACGGGGCGTCCACCAGCCGGGAGCCCTCCGGGAGCTCGTCGCCCTCGGCGAGCAGCGCCTTCACGGTGAGCACCGCGCTGCCCAGATCCATCAGGATCGCGATGCCCGCGCCGCGGTCCACCTTCGCGGCGGCAGCCGCGATGAGCTCCGAGCTGGTGCCGATGCCGCCGTCCTCGGTGCCGCCCGCGGCGGCCACGGGCGCGGTCGACGTGCCGCCCGCGAGCCCCGTGGCCAGTGCGGCGACGGCTTCGGCGACGGGACCGCTGTGCGAGACGAGGACGATGCCGACCTGCTTGTCGTCACTCACCGGCCGGCCTCCGCGGTCTGCGCCAGGGCATCGAAGAGGAGCGCCGACGAGGTCGCTCCGGGATCCTGGTGCCCGATGCTGCGCTCACCCAAATAACTGGCCCGGCCCTTGCGCGCCTGCAGAGGTGTCGTCGCCAGGGCGCCCTCGTTGGCGGCGTCGCGCGCCGCGCCGAACGACTCCGCGAGCGCGTCGACCGCCGGAGCCAGGGCGTCCAGCATGGTCTTGTCGCCGGGCGCGGCCCCGCCGAGCGCGCTCACCGCGTCGACGCCGGTGCGCAGCGCGTCGGCGAACTCCTGCTCGCTGACCTCGGCGGCGTCACCGAGAGCCTTGCCGGTCCGCCGGAGCAGCGTCCCGTACAGCGGCCCCGACGCGCCTCCCACCGTCGAGATCAACTGCCGCCCCGCCAGGGTGAGTACGGCCCCCGGAGTGGCAGGTGCTTCCTTCTCCAGAACAGTGACCACGGCGGCGAACCCGCGCTGCAGATTGCTGCCGTGGTCGGCGTCGCCGATCGGCGAGTCGAGCTCGGTGAGCCGCTGCGCCTCCCGGTCGACGAGTGCGGCGGCCGAGGTCAGCCAGTGACGGAAGAATGCGGCGTCGAGCACGGAAACTCCTTGCGCGGTAGAACGGTTCGGCACATGAAACGTACGTCGTCGGGGGCGGGGAAGATCAAATGCCCCAGCGCAGGCCTGCCGTGCGCACGGGAGCGTTCCAGAGCCGCAGCAGCTCCTCGTCGACCTGACACAGGGTCACGGAGGCCCCCGCCATGTCGAGCGACGTCACGTAGTTGCCGACCAGCGTGTGCGCCACGATGATGTCGCGCTCGGCGAGGACGCGCTGGACCTCGGCATTGAAGCCGTACAGCTCGAGCAGGGGTGTGGCCCCCATGCCGTTGACGAGCACGAGCACGGGGTCGCGCGGCCGGAGATCTTCCAGCACCACGTCCACGGCGTACTCCGCGATCTCGCTGGACGTCATCATCGAGCGCCGCTCACGCCCGGGCTCACCATGGATCCCGACGCCCAACTCCAGCTCCCCCGACGGCAGATCAAAGGTGGGGCTGCCCTTGGCCGGTGTGGAGCAGGCGCTCAGGGCGACGCCGAAGCTCCGCGCGTTCTCGTTCACCTGCCGCGCGATCGCCTCGACCCGCTCCAACGGCATGCCCTCGTCGGCCGCGGCCCCCGCGATCTTCTCCACGTAGAGGGTCGCGCCGGTGCCGCGCCGCCCCGCCGTGTACAGGCTGTCGGTGACGGCCACGTCGTCGTTGACGAGCACCTTGGCCACCTGGATGCCCTCGTCCTCGGCGAGCTCGGCGGCCATGTCGAAGTTGAGGACGTCGCCCGTGTAGTTCTTCACGACGAACAGCACCCCCGCCCCGCTGTCCACGGCCGCCGCGGCCCGCACCATCTGATCCGGGACGGGCGAGGTGAACACCTCCCCGGGACATGCGGCCGACAGCATGCCGGGGCCGACGAACCCGCCGTGCAGCGGCTCGTGCCCCGAACCCCCGCCGGAGACGAGGGCGACCTTCCCGTCGACGGGGGCGTCCCTGCGTACGATCACGCGGTTCTCCACGTCGATCGTCAGCTCAGGATGCGCGGCGGCCATGCCCCGCAGCGCGTCCGCGACGACCGTCTCCGGCACGTTGATCAACATCTTCATGGGTACCTCCTGGTGGGAGCAGCTGAGCGGTACTGAGGTCCGTGAACCTCAGGCCAGTATCGAGGGAGCGGCGCCGGGAAGCACGACCTGGACACCGTGCGCGCCGCTCAGGGGCCGCCCACGACGAACTCCCGCGCCGACAGGGCCGCTACGCCACCTACTGGAGCCTCTCCCTCACACCGGTCGGCGAATGACGCTCACCACCGGGGTGGCCCCTGCTCGATGCGGCGCAGCACGGGCGCCAGACGGTCCAGATCCTCGGTGTCCTGGAGCTGCCGTTCGTCCCACCAGGTCGCGCCGGCGTCGGCCAACGGCCCGATCAGGTCGCGCGCCCCGGCGGCGTCGGCGGGGCTTGCGCCGCCGAGGACGATCTCGAAGGGGCCACCGGACCCGCCCTCGCGATGCCGGTTGACGTAGGCCACCAGCTCGCGGACCTCCTCGACGGGCGGGGCGTGGCCGTGCTTGGCGGAGGCGAAGAGCGGCACGGCACCGTCCCAGCGGGCGGCTCGCCGCATCGGGGGACGGTTCGGCCAGAACCCGGCGATCCAGACCGGGGGCCTGGGGCGCTGCACGGTGGCGGGCAGCAGCGTGACGTCCCTGGCCTGGTAGTGCCGTCCGTCGTGGTCGACCGCCTCGCCTGACCAGTAGCGCTCCAGCAGCCCGAGGCCTTCGTCCAGGCGCTCGGCGAGTACGACCGGATCGGTGAGGTCACCGAAGCTGCCGTACTCGTCCTCGATCGGACCGCCAAGGCCCGCCCCGAAGATCACCCGTCCGCCGCTGAGCTGGTCCAGGGTGGCCACCTGGCGGGCCAGCTGATGCGGTCGCCGCCGGGCCACCGGAGTGACCAGCGTGCCAAGACGGATGCGCGAGGTCGCGAGCGCCGCCGCGGTGAGCAGCATCCAGGGGTCCCCGAACGGCCGGGGGTGGCGCCTGTGCAGCACGTGGTCCCAGACGAAGAGGCCGTCCCAGCCGGCTTCCTCCGCCGCCGTGGCGACCTGTGCCACCGTCCTGGGGTCCGCGAAGTCACCAAAGTTCGGAATGTTCACCGAGAAGCGCATGCAGGCATCGTGACGCCCGGCCACGCGTGGGGCAATCGGTTTGTCTCAGCCGGCGGCGCGCTCCGCGTTCGCCCGGCCCATGGGGGCGGAGATGAGGGAATCGTCGTGGACCCGGGCGCCGGGCAGCCGGAAACGGGCCGCGACCAGGGCGGCGTCGACGTCCTGGGTGCCGGTGGACACGCACAGGGTGTAGCCGATGTCCTCCATGCGCCGACGTGCGCCCCCGTTGCTGTCCTCGACGTTGAGCGCGGCCAGCATCTCGTACTCGGAGACCAGCGAGGACAGAACCGTGGGGTGGGCCATCAGCATGAAGACACTCCTTTGACGTCGGCGGGGAACGCTCCCCTCCGCCTTCCCCCGTCGCCGCGCCATACACGGATCGTCTTCACGGTGTGGCGCGGCGCACAGGGCGCGTTCCTTCAGCGAGCGGTCGTACGTGCCTGTCGGTGGAGGTCCTCCAGGGCGTCCAGGATCACGGTCTCCTCGTGCCAGGACAACCACGTTCCCGCCGTGCGGCTTATCCCGTCCAACGCCTGCAACTGCGCCCGGGTGAAGCCCATCAGGGGCAGGGGGTGGTGCGAGGAGACCACGCCGCGCGCGGTGCCCTCCTGGTCCACGAGCGGCACGCTGTGGCAGGCGCGGCTGCCGGCCCTGAGGATCACCTGCCGCGCCTCGTCGTCGAGGACCTCGGCGGTGGACACGTCGCTGACCGTGACCTGCACGCCCGCCTCCGCGGCCCGCGCGCACGCCGTGCCCTGCTCGACGAAGGCGAAGTACTGCGCGAACTGGTCCGAAAGGCCCACATGCCGGTGCATGCGCAGGCCGTCCTCCTCGGCCAGTTGGACGTCCCCCATCCCCGCTCCGGCCACCGTGAGGATCTGCTTGAGCGCCGCCGTCAGCACCGCACCCTGGTTGGGGTGGTCCTCCGCCATGCCGAGTGCCTTGAGCGAGGGCGGATCGCGCCGTACCCGGCCGGGGAACCACGCGGCGGAACCGGCGTCGGGGCCGGGCACCCGCGCCACGGCGGACGCCAGTTGATGCATCTTGATGTTCGCGCCCTGCGAGGCCTGCCGCATCAGTGCGAACGCCGCATCGGTGTCGGGCAGGCGGTAACGCTCGATCAGTACGCCCTGCGCCAGAGCGATCCGGGTGCGCGTACGGGCTCGCGTGTCCAGTCCTGTGACGGTCTGGCGCAGCTCGTCGACTTCGGCCCGCAGCTCCTCCGTCGCAACCGAAGGCGCCTCGGCGTCCGCTGCCTGCCGGGCTCCGCGCCGTCTCCCGCCATGGAGCGGCACCACCCGTTCCTCCGCCATGGATACTCCCCACTGCCGACTACATCTGACGCGTCCGTGCTGGTCGTGGACGCACGCGGGGCCCGCCCCTGGATCCGGACGGCCCCGAGGTGACGGTAGCGCCATGGGGTCGCGCGCGTCACCAGCGTTCAGATGTATGTCCGATTGATCACGCAGAGGGAACCGCGCGCGCCCGCACGTACGAGTACGCGCACGGGTAGCGGCGACCGCGAGCCCGACTGGGATTTGAGTGGGTCCGCCTGCCCTGTATGTCCTTGCGCAAGACCCTCAACAGGCCCCGGATACGGTGATGATCAGCACGGCGGTTCCCGGCGCGGGGCGGGAGTTGCCCGCTGGTCGAGGGGTACTCGGGTCCTCCCAGCCCGTTCACCGACCTGTGGGGAGCCTCTGTGGAAGACAGTCGCGCCAACATTTTCGTCCTCGGCCTCGATGAGGCCAACCTGCCCACTCTGCGGGCCGTCCCGGGGGCCGAGGGATATCGCTTCCACCCCTTGCTCACCGTCGAGGAGCTGCAGCAGGGCGAGGTCTCGGTCGAGGACCTGCTCGCCAAGGCCGAGCGCGCGCTTGACGCCTTCGAGGGACGCATCGACGCCATCGTCGGTTACTGGGACTTCCCGGTCAGCACCCTGATCCCGATCCTCGCCGAGCGCTACGGCACCCGCAGCACGAGCCTGGAATCCGTGGTGAAGTGCGAGCACAAGTACTGGAGCCGCCTGGAACAGGAGAAGGTCACCGACGCGGTGCCGCGCTTCGGCCGGGTCGACCTGGAGGCGGACCCGCCCCGGCCGCCGGAGGGCGTGCGCTACCCCATGTGGCTCAAGCCGGCCCTCTCCTACTCCTCCGAGCTGGCCTTCGGCGTCAAGAACGACGCGGAGTTCCGCGAGGCCGTCGCCGAGATCCGGGAAGGCATCGCGCGGGTGGGCCGGCCCTTCACCTGGATCCTCGACCAGCTCGACCTGCCCCCGGAGATGGCGGGCGTCGGCGGCGAGGTGTGTCTGGCCGAGGAGTCGCTCTCCGGTATCCAGGTCGCCGTGGAGGGCTACGTCCACCAGGGTGAGGTGACGGTGTACGGCGTGCTCGACTCCATCAACTACCCGGACTCCTCCAGCTTCCTGCGCCACCAGTACCCCTCGATGCTGCCCGAACCGGTGCGCCAGAGGCTGCATGACGTGTCCGAGCGTGTGATGCGTCAGATCGGCATGGACACGGCCACGTTCAGCATCGAGTACTTCTACGACCCCGGCACGGACGACATCAACCTCCTGGAGATCAACCCCCGGCACTCGCAGTCGCACGCCGAACTCTTCGAGTACGTCGACGGTGTGCCCAACCACCACTGCATGGTGGCGCTCGCGCTCGGCCAGGATCCGGCCCTCCCCAACCGGCAGGGCACCTACCGGGCCGCGGCCAAGTGGTACTACCGGTGGTTCGCCGACGGCGTGGTGCACCACGTCCCGGACCGCGAGCAGCTCGACGCGATCGAGGAGGAGATACCGGGCGTGCGCGTCGACGTCGTACCGGAAGAGGCCCAGCGGCTCTCCGACGTCGACCAGCAGGACAGCTACAGCTATGAACTCGCCCATATCTTCACCGGCGGCGACAGTGAGGCGGAGTTGCAGGAGAAGTACGACCGGTGCGTGGCCGCGCTGCGACTCGCCTTCGACAAGACGTCCCCCGGCGGCCGCGACCAGAAGAACGCCTGACCGCAAGAACACCTGAGCAAAGAACGACTGACCAAAGGAACACCCCAGCACGCCCCCGTACCGAAGGAGCGACCTCGCACCATGCGCTTCCTGGACGACCTGCCCCATTCCGTCAAGGAAGAGGATCACGTCCTCATCCCGATGTCCGACGGCGTCCGTCTTTCGGCGCGGATCTGGCGGCCCGTGTCCTCGGACTCCGAGCCGCTGCCCGCGATCCTCGAGTACATCCCGTACCGCAAACGCGATCTGACCGCCGTCCGCGACTCGATGCACCACCCCTACATCGCGGGCCACGGCTATGTCTGCGTCCGCGTGGACCTGCGCGGCACCGGTGACTCCGAAGGGGTTCTGCGGGACGAGTACCTGGAGGGGGAGCAGCGCGATGCCGAGGAGATCCTCGCCTGGCTGGCCGCCCGGCCCTGGTGCGACGGATCCACCGGCATGATGGGGCTCTCCTGGGGCGCCTTCGCCGCGCTGCAGGTCGCGGCGCGACAGCCGGCGAGCCTGCGCGCCATCGCCATCTCGTCCTTCACCGACGACCGGTACGCCGACGACATGCACTACATGGGCGGCGCCCTGCTCTCGGACAACCTCGCCGAAGCGGGCACCATGTTCGCCTACGCCACCTGTCCGCCGGACCCGGCCACGGTCGGTGAGCGCTGGCGTGACATGTGGCGGGAGCGGATGGAGAACACCCGTCCCTGGGCCCTGGAATGGCTGCGGCACCAGCGGCGCGACGACTACTGGCGCCATGCCTCGGTGTCCGAGAACTACCGGGACGTACGCTGCCCGGTGCTCGCCTCCAGCGGCTGGGCCGACGGCTACTCCAACGCCGTGACGCGGCTCCTCGCCCACCTGGACACGCCCCGCAAGGGCCTCATCGGCCCCTGGTCGCACAAGTTCCCCCACCTGGGCGAGCCCGGCCCCGCCATCGGCTACCTCCAGGAACTCGTGCGCTGGTGGGACCACTGGCTCAAGGGCGCGGACAACGGCGCGATGGACGGGCCGATGCTGCGTGCCTGGATGCAGGACAGCGTGCCGCCCTCCACTTCGTACGAGGAGCGGCCCGGCCGGTGGGTGGATGAGCCGTACTGGCCATCCCCGCGGATCGAACAGGCCACCCTGCCGCTGTACCGGCACCGCATCGTCATGGACGACACCGCCGCGGCCTCCGGGAGCTCCGGGAGTGAAGGGCGCGGTCAGCCCATGCGGGTCCAGTCGCCGCTGTCCGTCGGGCAGTTCGCCGGCAAGTGGGCCTCGTACAACGCCCCGCCGGACCTGCCGTACGACCAGCGCGAGGAGGACGGCGGTTCGCTGGTGTTCGACTCTCCGGTGCTGACCGAGCCCCTGGAGATCCTCGGCTCGCCCTTCGTCGACGTGGAGCTCTCGGCCGACCGGCCGGTGGCGATGGTGGTGGCCCGTCTCTCGGACGTGGCCCCTGACGGCAAGGCGACCCGCGTCTGCTACGGCCTCCTCAACCTCACGCACCGGGACGGCGTCGGCGAACCCGTCCGCCTGGAGCCGGGGCGCCGCTACCGCGCGACGGTGGAGCTCAACGGAGTGGCCCAGTCCTTCCCGCCGGGCCACCGCATCCGGCTCTCGCTGTCCACCTCGTACTGGCCGCTGGCCTGGCCACCGCCCGAGCCCGTCCTGCTGAGCGTGTACGAGGGCACCAGCTCGCTGAGGCTGCCGGTGCGCTCCCGGGACGCGGCCGGGGACGCGCCGGTGCCGGCGTTCGGTGAGGCGGAGGCGGCCCGCCCGGTCGCGATGACACAGCTGGTCGCGCCGGAGCAGCGCTGGGAGGTCAAGCGTGATCTGGTCGACTACCACTCCGCCATGGAGATCGTGAAGGACCGGGGCACGATGCGTATCGAGGACACCGGCACCGATGTGTCCTGCCGGGCCTTCGAGCGCTACACGTCGACCGCCGACGACTTCACGTCCGCGGGCGGCGAGTCGGCCTGGACCATGCGGTTCAGCCGCGGTGACTGGGACGTACGGGTGGAGACCCGCACGTTCCTGACCTGCACCGAGGACGAGTTCCGCATCGACGCGACGCTCGACGGCTACGAAGGGGAGCGCCGCGTCTTCTCCCGTACGTGGAACGAGAACGTGCCCCGCGACCTGCTGTGAGAGCCAGCTCCCGGCCGTCGTGATTGGTGAGGGCCGAGGTGGGGAAACCGTGGCTGCATGCTCATCGATCACAGCAAGGCACCGGTGCTCGACGCTCTCGCCCGCTACCGGGAATCAGCCCAAGTCGGTTTCTCCCCGCCGGGCCACAAGCAGGCCCGCGGCGCCGATCCCGCTGTCCGTGCGGTGCTCGGTGACGCGGTGTTCCTGGGGGACGTACTGGCAAGCGGAGGGCTCGACGATCACCGGACCAAGGGCGAGGTGCTTACGCGGGCCGAAGCGCTGATGGCCGACGCCGTCCACGCCGACCACACCTTCTTCTCCACCTGCGGCAGCTCGCTCTCGGTCAAGGCGGCCATGCTGACCGTGGCCGCCCACGGCCAGAAGCTCCTGGTGGGGCGGGACGCCCACAAGTCGGTGATCGCCGGTCTCATCCTCTCCGGCATCGAACCGGTCTGGGTCGAGCCGCAGTGGGACGCCGAGCGACACCTCGCCCACGCCCCTTCCCCCGAGGCCTACGAGGAGGCCTTCAGGGGGCACCCCGACGCCCGGGGCGCCCTGGTCACCAGCCCAACGCCCTACGGTTCGGCCGCCGATCTGAAGGCCATCGCCGAGGTGTGCCATCGCCGTTCGCGCCCGCTCATCGTCGACGAGGCGTGGGGCGCGCATCTCCCCTTCCACCGGGACCTGCCGTCGTGGGCGATGGACGCCGGGGCGGACATCTGCGTCACCAGCATCCACAAGATGGGCAGCGGGATCGAACAGGGCTCCGTCTTTCATCTGCGGGGGGACCTGATCGATCCCGCCACGCTCTCCTCGCGGGCCGACCTCCTCGGCACCACCAGCCCTTCGGTGCTGATCTATGGGGGCATCGACGGATGGCGTCGGCAGATGGCTCTGCGCGGCCACGAGCTGATGTCCGCCGCGCTCGACCTGGCGGCCTCCGTCCGCGAGAGCATCGAGGCCATCGACGGGATGCACGTCAACGACGAGAAGGACTTCTGCGGACCCGGGCGTGCGGCCGAGTTCGATCCGCTTCCCGTCGTCATCGACATCGAGCAACTGGAGACCACCGGCTACCGGGCCGCGGACTGGCTGCGCAGCCACCATCACATCGACATGCACCTCATCGACCACCGCAGGATCAGCGCGCAACTCACCCACGCCGACGACACGGAGACCACGACGCGCCTGCTCGAAGGCCTGCGCGACCTCGCCCGCCACGCAGACGAGCTCCGCCCCGCCCCCGTCGTCGCCGTCCCGGACCCGGCCGAGCTGCGGATGGACCAGGCGAGCCTGCCGAGGGACGCCTACTTCGCCGCCACGCAGGACGTTCCCTGGCAGGAGGCGGAAGGCCGCGTGGCGGCGGAGATGATCACCCCGTATCCGCCGGGGATCCCGGCGGTCCTGCCGGGCGAGCGGCTGACCAGGCCCGTTCTCACCTACCTGCGCAGCGGTGTGGACGCCGGGATGAACCTTCCCGACGCGGCCGACACCAGCCTGGACACCGTACGAGTGGTCGCCGACCCGGGACACTGACCGGCCGCGCCTCGCGGCGCGTCAGAACGCGATGTCGTCCGTCTCGCGGATGTCCGCCGACATATTGCGCTCCATCATGCGCAGCGCCGCATCCGCCAGGTCGGCGTGGATGTGCGCGACGGCGTCATCGGCGACGGTCACGCGAAGATGCCGGATGTGCGCGTCCAACGCCGAGTACAGAACGCACTGTTCGGTGACCTGCCCGCACAGGACGACATGGTCGACGTCCAGTTGGGAGAGCAGATAGCTGAGCGGGGTCTCGAAGAAGATCGAGTGCCGGGCCTTCACGATGAAGAGCGACTCCTCGTCGGGCCGGATCGGCTCGACGAGATCGGCGTACGGCCCCGCGAGCGCCGTATCGAGGATCTCGCCGTGGTGGGAGCGCCACTCGCCGAAGTTGTCGTTGGCGTAGATCACGGGGGCGCCTCGCTCCCGGGCGTTCTCGATGAGCCGGACCACGGCGGGCAGGGCCTTTCGCGCCGTGGGCCTGAGCAGCTGGGCGTCGTCGTGATCGTAGGTGTTGATCATGTCGATGACGATGAGGGCGGTTCTGCTCATGCTGCGCTGCCATCACTTCAGGGGGCGTGGGGGAGCGGCGGTCATCCGGGGTGTCCGGCGTCGATGTCCAGCGAGTCCCCCAGGCCGAGTACGGCGCCAGGGGTGGTGTCGGCCGTCGTACGGGTGGCGACCGGGTCGAGGACGAAGCCGACGTGGTCGCCTCCGTCGAACCGGTCGTGGACCCGCCCGGTGAACCAGGCGACGGCATCGTCAAGGACGGGCGCCCCGTCCGGGCCTTCGGCCCACGCGACCCCGGCGAACTTGTCGTCCCGCGCGCCGCAGAGGGAGCCGAAGCGCGCCGCGAGGTCGTGCCGCCCACGCGGCAGCAGATGCACCACGAGGGTCCGCGCCGACCGGGCCACGAGGTAGGTGTGATTGGCCTTGGAGAGCCACACCACGAAGCGCGCCGGTTCGAGGGAGCACTGCCCGGCGAAGCCGACGAGGCAGCCCGCGCGTCGGCCGCGGGCCGCGGCGGTGACCACGTATACGGGGGAGTCCACCAGAGCGGTGAAGGCGTCGAAGTCATCCATGGGGTCCTCTCCGCTCCAGCGTCCGCCCGCGAGAAGTCGCCCGCCACTCGTGCCGCGGGCCCCGACGTGCACCACAGGGTGCCCCCGGACGGGTGCCGTGATGCGTGCGGGGCCGGAGAAAGATCCGCGCCAAGGCCACGACCGGGAGAGAGTGGGCCACAGGACATCCACTCGAAGCCGGAGGTGCCCATGGCGAGCGGCGAGGGCTCAGCGGGACTGCGCTGTCTGGTGACCGGGGCGAGCGGTTACATCGGAGGACGGCTGGTTCCCGAACTGCTCGACGCGGGTCACAGCGTCCGCTGCCTCGCCCGCACGCCGGGCAAGCTGCGCGACCACCCCTGGGCGGGGCGGGCCGAGGTGGTGCGGGGTGACGCGTCCGACGCCGCGTCCGTCGGCTCCGCCATGGAGGGCATCGACGTCGCGTACTACCTCGTCCACGCCCTCGGTACCGGATCCGGCTTCGAGGAGAAGGACCGCGAAGCCGCCCGGATCTTCGCCGAGCGGGCCCGCGCCGCGGGCGTACGGCGCATCGTGTACCTCGGCGGCCTCACCCCCGCGCACGTACCGGAAGAGGACCTCTCGCCGCATCTGCGCTCACGCGCCGAAGTGGGACGGATCTTCCTCGAATCGGACGTACCGGCCACCGTGCTCCGCGCCGCCGTCATCATCGGCTCCGGCTCCGCCTCCTTCGAGATGCTGCGCTACCTCACCGAACGTCTGCCGGTCATGGTCACACCGAGCTGGGTGCGCACCCGGATCCAGCCGATCGCCGTGCGCGACGTGCTGCGCTACCTCGTCGGCAGCGCCACCATGCCCGACGAGGTCAGCCGCGCCTTCGACATCGGCGGCCCCGACGTCGTCACCTACCGCGAGATGATGCGCCGCTACGCGACCGTGGCGAAGCTGCCCCACCGCCTCATCGTGCCGGTGCCCATGCTGACTCCGGGGCTCTCCAGCCACTGGGTGGGCCTGGTCACGCCCGTACCGGCCTCGATCGCAAGGCCGCTCGCGGAATCACTGCGGTACGAGGTCGTCTGCGACGAGCACGACATCTCCCGGTACGTTCCCGACGCACCCGGCACCCCCATCGGCTTCGACGAGGCACTCACCCTTGCCCTCAAGCGGGTGAAGGACGCGCAGGTCACCACCCGCTGGTCATCGGCCGCGGTCCCCGGCGCCCCCAGCGACCCACTGCCCACCGACCCCGACTGGGCCGGCGGCAGCCTCTACACCGACCGCCGCGAACGGACCGTGAACGCATCGCCGCAGGCGCTGTGGCGCATCGTGGAAGGCGTGGGGGGCGAGAACGGCTGGTACTCCTTTCCGCTCGCCTGGGCGGTGCGCGGATGGCTCGACCGGCTCGTCGGCGGGGTGGGGCTCAGGCGGGGCCGCCGCGACGCCCAGCGGCTGCGGGTGGGGGACTCGCTGGACTTCTGGCGGGTCGAGGAGGTCGAACCGGGGCGGCTGCTGCGGCTGCGGGCCGAGATGCGGCTGCCGGGCCTCGCCTGGCTGGAGATGTACGTCGAGCAGGACGACGCGGGCCGCACCCGCTACCGCCAGCGCGCGCTCTTCCACCCGCACGGCCTGCTGGGGCACGCCTACTGGTGGAGCGTCTCGCCGTTCCACGGGATCGTCTTCAACGGAATGGCCCGCAACATCACCCGAGCGGCCGAACAGAGCCCCGAGACAACCGCACGGAATTCGTGACCCACCGCCGATCGGCAAGGTCTGCCCACTGTGGTTCGACGGCGGCCGCGGCTCCGACGAACCGACGTCCCACACTTCCCCACAGCATGAGGAGCCGCAGCAAGTGACCGTTTCCGTCGTCCTGTTCACCTCCGATCTGCGTCTGCACGACAACCCGGTGCTCCGGGCGGCGCTGCACGACGCCGAGAGCGTCGTCCCGCTCTTCGTCCACGACGACGGCGTACGGGGGACCGGCTTCGCCGTACCGAACCGGCGTGCCTTCCTCGCCGACTGCCTCGCGGACCTGGACGCGGGGCTGCGCAAGCGCGGCGGCCGTCTCGTGGTCCGCAGCGGCGACGTCGCCGACCAGGTCCGCGAGGTGGTGGCGGCGACCGGGGCGGCGCGGGTGCACGTCGCGGGCGGGGTCAGCCGGTACGCGCTGCGGCGCGAGGAACGGCTGCGAGGCGCGCTGGCGGCCACCGGCTGCGAGCTGGTCACGCACGACGCGGTCATCACGGCCGTCACCCCCGGGGAACTGCTCCCGTCCGGTGGCTCCCGGGTCGACCACTACGCCGTGTTCACCCCCTACTTCCGGCGCTGGACCGCGGCGGGCGTACGCGATTTCCTTGCCGCCCCGCGCAAGGTCCCGGTCGCCGAGGTGGCGTCGGAACCGCTGCTGCCGCGTACGGAGATCAGCGGGGTCTCGCCAGGAGTGGACGCCGGCGGCGAGAGCGCCGGGCGCGAGCGGCTGCGGGCCTGGCTGGCCGGCGGCGTCGACGGGTACGAGGACGGCCACGACGACCTCGCGGCTGACGTCACCTCGCGTCTCTCGCCCCACCTCCACTTCGGCACCTTGTCGGCGGCCGAGATCATCCACGGGGCGAACCGCGAGGGATCGTCGGGGGCGCGGGCGTTCATCCGGCAGCTGGCCTGGCGTGACTTCCACCACCAGGTCCTCGCGGCCCGCCCGGAGACGGCCGACCAGGACTACCGCCCGCGCGGTGACCGGTGGCGCACGGACGGCGAGGAAGTCGCGGCCTGGCGGGAGGGGCGCACCGGCTACCCCTTCGTGGACGCGGCGATGCGGCAGCTGCGGCACGAGGGCTGGATGCACAACCGGGGACGGATGGTCGTGGCGAGCTTCCTCACCAAGACCCTCTACACGGACTGGCGGGTGGGCGCCCGGCACTTCCTGAGCCTGCTCGTGGACGGGGACATCGCCAACAACCAGCTCAACTGGCAGTGGGCCGCGGGCACCGGAACCGACACCCGGCCCAACCGGGTCCTCAACCCCGTGGTCCAGGGCAAGCGCTTCGACCCGGGCGGCCGCTACGTCCGGCGCTGGGTGCCCGAACTCGCCGGGGTCGAGGACCGGTACATCCACGAACCGTGGAGACTCCAGGGCCCGGACCGGGGTGGCATCGACTACCCCGACCCGATCGTGGACCTGGCCGAGGGCCGCGCGCGCTTCGAACGGGCCCGCGGAGCCTGAGGCTCCGGACACCCAGGGCGATTTTGTACGCTGCTTGGGGAGAGTCTTGGATTCTTGGCAGTCTTGGACCGTCGAAAGGACAACCCCGTATGACCACCCCCACCACTCCCACCGATCTGGTCCCCGCCCAGGCGGCCGCCCGCCTGAACCGCTACACCGTGATCGACGTCCGCACTCCCGGTGAGTACGCCTCTGGCCACCTCCCCGGAGCGCACAACATCCCCCTAGATCACCTGCACAGGGCGCTGCCCGAACTGAAGGCGACCGCCACCCGCGGCGAGCTTCTGATGGTCTGCGCCTCCGGGAACCGCTCCGCCACCGCCTGCGCCGAGCTGGCCGACGCCGACATCCCCGCCTCCACCCTCGTCGGCGGCACCACCGCCTGGGCCGAGCAGGGCCACCCCATGCAGGCTTCCGAAGCCGCGTCGGGGGCCTGGGCGATGGAACGCCAGGTCCGCCTCGCCGCCGGGTCCCTCGTCGTCCTCGGGCTGGCCGCGGGGACCCGTTTCCGTCCCGCGCGGTGGCTGGCCGCCGGTATCGGCGCCGGTCTCGTCTACTCCGCCGTGTCGGACACCTGCGGCATGGCCGCCGTCCTTGGCCGGCTTCCCCACAACCGGCCCCGGGACGCCGACCTGCGCACCACGCTGGAAGCCCTGCAGCCGTAGCTTCAGTGAATGCGGCGCGCTCTGTGCGGCCGGGCCGTGATCCGTACGTCCGCCTCCAGGACGCGGGGCGCGGTGGCCGCGCGTGCCTCGGCGACGACGTCCCGGGCGAGCAGCCGCAGCACGGTTTCCGGGGAGGCGTCGGGGTCGAGGACCACAGTGATACGGGCCCGCAGCCGCCGGGGGCGGCCGAGCAGCCGTACGTGGGCGCGGGCCACGCCGTCGATGCCCCGGGCGCGCTCGGCCATGGCGGAGGACAGGGCCGTGGCGGACAGGGTGACACCGGGGTTCCCGAGGGGGAGCTCGCGCAGCCGCCCGGTGCGTAGCTGCGCGTAGGCCCACCAGAGGAACAGGACGGCGCCGAAGGCCAGCGCGGCGATCACGACGGGCGACCACCAGCCGTGATCACGCCAGCGGCCGAGCGCCTCCTGGTCGAGCCAGACCCGTTCGGCACCGAGGTGGGGCCGGCCCGAAGGCAGCCGGTCGCGCACGGGAGCGGTCGCGGACGCGAGGGCGGCGCCCACCGCCAGGAGAACTACCGCCGCGCAGAGCAGAGTTGAGCGGTTCGTACCGCCGCGGAGCCGGCTCACGAGGGGGTGCTCCTCACGGTCGCGTCAGGCGTGTCAGGCGCGGCTTCGGCCCCGGGCGCAGGCTCCGGCCCGTCCCAAGCGGACCCCGCGCTGAGCCGTACGCGCAGTCGCAGCGGCCTCGCAAGGCCGAGCCCGGCGGTCGCAGCCTCCGCTGCCTCCGTCACCGCTCGCCGTGCTCCCTCCAGCTCACCGAACTCAAGCCCGGCCCGCACCCGCGCCGTACGGCGGCCCACACCGACCCGGACCCGGCCGACGCCGCTCACCTCGGTCACGGCGTCCCGCAGGATGACCGCGACCGCCCGCCGCTCCAGGACGGCGCGCACCCCCGGCAGCGGTGCGTTCAGCGGCAGACCGCTGCGGCGGCCCGGTGTGACGGCGAGGACCAGCAGGAGCACACCGAGGGCGAACACGGCGAGGGCTGTGAGCAGGCCCGGGTTCGTGGCGGTGTCCGGGCCGTGCGTGGACAGCCACTCCAGCAGCCGCACGCGCCAGCGGGCCGGAGCGCGTCCGGCCGCGTGCACGGACACCACGTCGTACAGGAACACGGCGCAGACCGCGGCGGCGACGAGCGCGAACACCGCGACCGGCAGGCGCCGTTGGGACCACGGCCGACGCGTGCGATGCCCGGCCGCCGGTGCCGCCGCCTCCGCCGGGGACGCGAGCCGCTCGGCGGATTCCTCGTAGCGGGACAGACCTCGCACGCGGACGCGGGCCGACGGCACGGTGAGGCCGGTGAGCCGGGCCGTGCGTGCGGCCACGTGCGCCCTGACCCTCTCGCCCGCCTCGTCGAGGATGGCGGGATAGGGCAGCGTCACGGTGACGCCGACCTGGGCCCTGCGGCCGCGCACGGCCGCCCAGCCCCGGCCGGCCTCGACCGCGCCGGGCGCCAGCGCCTCCGTCGCGGCGCGTTCCGCGATGCGGCGCACCGCGCGGTCCGAGACGGTCGTCGAACCGCGCTCGGCCGCGGGCGAGGTCATCGGCGGTCCCGGTCACGCCCGCCGAGGAATCCACGGATGTCCGTGCCGTCGTCCACGAGGCGTCCCAGGACGAAGCCGACCGCGCCGAGCGCGGCGACCACAAGGAACGCGCCGAAGCCGCCGAACCATCCGGCGAATCCCAGGGCCATGCCCGCCACCAGGCCGACCAGAGCTGTGCTCACCACTCACCTCGCACCACAGAAGGGGACGTCACCTGAGGCCTATTCGACGCGCGTCTCGCCCGCGGAGTCCGCGGTGTCGTCCTCCGGCAGGCGTACGTCATTGACGGCGACGTTGACCTCGACCACCTCAAGGCCGGTGATGCGCTCGACCGCCGAGATGACGTTCTCGCGTACGTCGTGGGCGACATCCGTGATCGGCACGCCGTACTCGACGACGATGTCGAGGTCGATCGCCGTCTGCCGCTCGCCGACCTCGACCTTCACCCCGCGGCCCACGTTGGGGCGCCCGCCGGGGACACGGTCGCGTACGGCGCCGATGGTGCGGGACAGGCCGCCGCCCATGTCGAACACGCCGGGGATCTCGCGGGCCGCCATGCCGGCGATCTTCACGACCACGACATCGGCGATGGACGTCTTGCCGCGCGTCGACGCCGGCTCGCCCGGGCCCGTACCGCCCGCGACGGTGGTGGCCCCCGCGGCGACCCCCTGCCGCTCGCCCCCGGGGAACTCGGCGCTGCCGCTCTGGGCCGCCTTCGAAGTGAACTCCTGGGTCGCCATGGTGGCGTCTCCTCGTCGTCGTCGGGGATTGCTCGGTGGCTGTGCGACTGTTCCGCTGTGCTGTCTTCTCCTGTCAGACCCGCGCTCCGCGGGTCTGTTACGCGCCTGACGGGATTTTCTTTCCCCGGCGTGTAGCGTGCCGGGGCCGCGTAACGCGGCGGCCTTTCGTGTGTCGTACGAGCACGACCGGAATGAGAGGAGCCGCGTGTGCCGGGTGACCGGGGCGGAACGCCTGAGGAAGCTGACGCGGACGCGGACGCGTCCTTGAGGCGGGAGGACGGACTGCTCGCGGTGCGGGCCGCGGAGGGTGACGAGGAAGCCTTCGAAGCGCTCGTGCACCGCCACGCGCCCATGGCCCTGCGCCTGGCCACGCGGCTGCTCGGCAGCCGTCCGGAAGCCGAGGACGCCGTACAGGACTCCTTCGTCAGCGCCTGGCGCAAGCTGCCGGAGTTCCGCGGAGACGCCCAGTTCGGCACGTGGATCTACCGGATCGTCACCAACCGCTGTCTGAACGTCCTGCGTTCACGGCGGCCGGTCGTGGGTCTTGACGGCGTGCCCGAACCCTCCGCGCCGGAGCACGAGGTCTCGCCCGCGCGGGCCGCCGAGGCGCACGCCGCCGTGGCGGATCTGGCCAAGGCGATGGAGGGGCTCTCGCCGGAACAGCGGGTGTGCTGGGTGCTGCGTGAGCTGGACGGCGCTCCCTACGAGTCCATCGCCGAGACCGTCGGCATCAGTACGGAGGCGGTCCGCGGCCGTGTCTTCAGGGCGCGGCGCTATCTGACGGAGGCGATGGCCGCATGGCGATGAACGGGGAATCCGGTACGGACGACGAGCGGGAGGCGGGCTTCGAAGTGCTGCCCGAGGACGAACTGCTGCCCTGCGGGCGAGAGTTGTCGCACGTCTGGGAACAGTGGGAGGCGGGCCTGCCCGACCCCCACGCCGACGCCTGCCCGCACTGCACACGCGCCCTGGACGCGTTGCGGTCCCTTGAGGGCGTCGTCACCCAGGCGCGCGACACGGCGCCGCGTGAACCGGACACGTCCGCGCTGACCGGCCGCGTCATGGACGTGGTGCGTCTGGAGCTGCGGCCGGGCCGCACCCTGCCGCTGGGCGAGGTGGACGAGGACGCGTGGATGGTGGAGGCAGCCGCCGCGAGGACGGTCCGGGCGGCGGCCGAGTCCCTGCCCGGAGTGCGCGCGGGCAGCTGCCGCATCGACATCGATCCGCCGCGGGGCCCGGTGCGGATCCGGGTCGAGGTGCAGGTGGCGCTCACCTGGAACCTGCCCGAGGTCGCGGACCACGTACGGAGCAAGGTCCGGGAAGCGGTGGACGGCGAACTGGGCATGCGGATCGCGGCGGTCGACGTGACGATCGCCGATGTCATCGACGAAGACAGCGGGGACAGTGTGGAAGGACGGCAGCGGTGAGAGATCAAGACGCGTCCCGTGTGCTGGCCGACGCCGTCGCGGAGGCTGTCCTGGGCACCCCGGGCGTGGCCTTCCTGCGCCCGGGCCTCGTGGAACTCCTGCGCTCCTCGGCCCTGTCGAAATGGGGCCGAGGAGCGAGCGGCGCCCCCAGCACTCCGTCGAACTCCGCCGGCGTGCGCGTCACGCGACGCGACGGCGCCCAGGACTGGAGCGTGGAGGTGTACGTGGTCCTGCACCGAGGACGGCGGGCCCTCGACGTGACCCGTGAGGTGCGCTCGGCCGCGACGGAGGCCGTGCGGCGGGAGGCCGGGGGACCGGCCGAGCCCGGCATCACGGTCACGGTGACCGGCCTCGTCTGAGCCCCGTCTGAGCCCCGTCTGAGCAACCGGGCGGCCGGGTCCCCCTGGCTCAAGCGGAAGCCGGAGACGGCTCCCTGACGGTGATCGGAGCGATCGGGGTATCCGCCGCCCGCACCCAGCGCGGCCCCTCGGGGCCGAACACCGCACGCGGCTCCGGAAAGGCCGCGAGCAGCGCGAGATGGACGACCGCCGCCACGGCCGCGCCCAGCGGGAGGCTGATGTCGGCGCCGTCCGCGAGGTCGCCGAGCGGCCCCACGAACTGGCCGGGGATATTGGTGAACAGCACACCGGTCACCGCCCCGGCCCACCAGGCCGACATGCCGCGCCAGTTCCAGCCGTGTGCGAACCAGTAGCGGCCCCCGCGCTGCCGGCGGGTGAAGACCTGTAGGGCGTCGGGGTCGTACCAGCCGCGCCGGGTGACGTATCCGAGCATCATGACGATCATCCACGGCACCGTGCAGGTGATGATCATCGTGGCGAAGGTGGAGATCGCCTGGACCAGGTTGAAGCCGAAGCGGCCCACGAAGATGAACGCGATGGACAGTACGCCGATCAGGACCGTGGCGCGGACGCGGCTGAGCCGGGGGAAGACCGAGGAGAAGTCGAGGCCGGTGCCGTAGAGCGCGGTGGTCCCGGTCGACATGCCGCCGATCAGCGCGATCAGACAGACCGGCAGGAAATACCAGGCGGGCGCGATCGCGAGCAGGCCGCCGACGAAGTTCGGGGCGTCCGGGTTCATGTACGTGGGCGCCCGCTCGGCGATGATCGCCGCGGTGGCCAGGCCGAAGCCGAACGGCAGCACCGTCGCGAGCTGTGAGAGGAAGGCCGCCCCCATCACCCTGCGGCGGGGCGTGTCGGCCGGGATGTAGCGGGCCCAGTCGCCAAGGAAGGCGCCGAAGGAGACCGGGTTGGACAGCACGATCAGCGCCGAGCCGATGAACGAGGGCCAGAACAGGTCCTGCGTGGCCCGGTCGGCGTCCGGGGTGAAGATCCCCGCGTACGAAGCGTCGAAGTCGCCCGCGAACGCGACGAGTCCAAGGACGAACAGCAGCGTCGCCGCCACCACGGCGACCTTGTTGACGAGCAGCATGAAGCGGAACCCGTAGACGCACACGGCGAGCACCAGAGCGGCGAAGACGCCGTACGCGCACGCGTAGGCGATGTCGCTCTCCGGGACGCCGAGCAGCCGGTGGGCCCCGCCGATGAGCGCGTCACCCGAGCTCCACACCGAAAGGGAGAAGAACGCCACGGCGGTGAGCAGGGACAGGAACGAGCCGACGATCCTGCCGTGCACTCCCAGGTGCGCGGAGGACGAGACGGCGTTGTTCGTGCCGTTGCGCGGCCCGAACACCGCCATGGGGGCGAGGAGCAGCGCGCCGGTCAGCAGCCCGAGGAGCATCGCGGCGAGCCCCTGCCAGAAGGACAGGCCGAACAGGATCGGGAACGCGCCGAGCACGCAGGTGGCGAAGGTGTTGGCGCCGCCGAACGCGAGCCGGAACAGATCGAGCGGCCCGGCCGTCCGGTCCGCGTCCGGGATGCGTTCGACCCCGTGCGTCTCGACCTCGGTGACGGACGGCGATGACTCCTTGGGCACAGACAACTCCCTGGGTGGCAGCACCGCGACGTACGAGGACGCGGGCGGTGCTGTCGTACAAATGCAGGGAACGTAAACGCCGATCGCCGCACCGCGCCAGTGCCCGATTCGCACTGTCGGCGGCGAGGCGATGGACGAATCGCACACCCGCCGCGCGCGAATACGGCATCTACGGCGCCGCAACTCCGGCGCATGTCACGCGCCGGAATGGTCTCCCTGGAGCGCGGCAAGCTCACGGACGACCGTCATGTCGTCGAAGGGCAGGAGGCGTGTGCCGACGATCTGGTGCGGCTCGCTGCCCTTCCCGGCGACCAGCACGATGTCGCCCTCGCCCGCATGGGACAGCGCGCGCGATATCGCCTCGCGGCGGTCGGCCACCCGGTGGAAGGGGGTTCCGGTGGAGGTCAGACCGGGGACGACGTGGTCCAGGATGATCTCGGGGTCCTCGTCGCGCGGGTTGTCCGACGTGAGGACGCACAGATCGGAGTTGCGGCCCGCGATCTCGCCCATCAGCGCGCGCTTGGTGGTGTCACGGTCGCCGCCGCAGCCGAAGACGGTGATCACCGAACCGGTCGCGAAACCGCGGATCGTGCCGAGGACCTTCTCCAGCGAGTCCGGCGAGTGCGCGTAGTCGACGATCACGCAGACACCGCGCGCGGTGGTGTAGCGCTCAAGGCGGCCGGGAGTCGGCGGCATCCGGTCCAAGGCCTCGACGAGGGCAGGGAGTTCATGCCCGAGCAGATGGCAGGCGGCGAGGGTGGCCAGCGCGTTGGACACCGAGAAGCGGCCGGGAACGGGAATGGCGGCGGGGTACTTGCGGCCGTCGTGGTGGAGCGTGAAGCGACTGCCCGCCGCGTCCACGACCAGGTCGCTCGCCCGGTAGTCGGCCGGTGCGTCCAGGCCGTACGTGGTCACCGCGCCCGGCATCAGGGCCAGGATCTCGGCGCTGACGGGGTCGTCGGCGTTGACCACCGCGCGCTCGCACAGCCCTGAGAACAGTCGCAGTTTGGCGTTCTTGTAGCGCTCCATGGTCCCGTGGTCGTCCAGGTGGTCCTGGGTGAGATTGGTGAAGACGCCGACGCCGACAGGCACGTGGTCGAGGCGCTGCTGGAGCAGACCCATGGACGTGGCCTCGAGCACCACGCTGCTCGTGCCCCGGTCGCGCATATGGCCGAGGAGGTAGTGCAGGTCGGGCGACTCGGGGGTGCTCAGCACCGAGCGCGGCATCGGGATCCGCTCGGTGCCGATGCGGCTGCCCGAGGTCCCGATCACCCCCACCTTCGCGCCTTCGGCAAGCCTGAGCGCCGACTCGATCATGTACGAGACGGAGGTCTTGCCGTTCGTACCCGTGATCGCCACGATGTCCATGGCCCGGCCGGGCTCACCGTGGTACCGGGAGGCGATGAGCGAGGCGGCAGCTCGCGCGTCGGCGACGCGCACCACGCACGCCTGCCCGGCCGGTCCCGCGGTCGGCGGCGCTTCGTCCTCGGTGAGGACCGCCACCGCTCCCCGTTCCAGTGCCCGGCTGATGCCCCCGGGCCCGCCCTCCTCGTGGCCGGGGACGGCGATGTACAGCGAACCGGACGTCACTTGCCCGGCATCGAAGGTCATTCCCGCGGTGACCGGCACTGCAGGGTCGCCGTACAGAATGTGGTGGTCGTGCCCGTCGAGCAGTGCGCTGAGCTTCACAACAGTCCCCTCGAAGGCGGCTCACGGCACACCGCGCACACCTGGCCTGAACGGCAGGGGGGTGACGGTGAGCCGGAATCCGCGGTGATACGCGTAAGACGAGCAGGCCCCACAGGGGGGATATCTGCGTGCGGGCCGAAGGGCCAAGACGGCCGAGGACGCTACCTGTGCGCCGCACGACTGGTCGCAGAGGACCGGATCCGGGTCGTGGAGGGCTGATCACAAGTGGCCGGGCGGAGCAGGGACCTGCCCGACACCGCTTCAGTGTACGTCCGCGCGGGCTCATCCCGGACGTGTCGAACGTGCCCGGCGATCTCCTGTACGGGAAGAGCCCCGAGCAGGTGCGCAGCCGAGCTCGGCTGCTGAGGGGCGATTTTCGGCCAACGTTAGTGCAACGCTCAACAGTCGGCCAGGAGGGGGCTGGCTGGGTCAGGCGGTGATCAATAGCCTGGAACGCGTTGCCTGTTATCGACCGAGGAGTCACATGTCCACCGCGCAGCAGGTCCCCGACATCCTTTCGCCCGAGTTCGCCAGGGATCCCTACCCGGCCTATCAGGTGATGCGGGAGAACGCCCCGCTCTTCTGGCACGAGGCCACACAGAGCTGGATCATCTCGCGGTACGAGGATGTCGAGCGCGTGTTCAAGGACAAGAGCTCGCAGTTCACCACCGACAACTACGACTGGCAGATCGAGCCCGTCCACGGCAAGACGATCCTCCAGCTCAGCGGCCGTGAGCACGCCGTGCGGCGCGCGCTCGTCGCACCTGCCTTCCGTGGCAGCGACCTCCAGGAGAAGTTCCTGCCGGTCATCGAGCGCAACTCCCGCGAACTCATCGACACCTTCCGCCGCACCGGGTCCGTGGACCTCGTCGAGGGCTACGCCACCCGCTTCCCCGTCAACGTCATCGCCGACATGCTGGGCCTCGACAAGTCCGACCACGCGCGCTTCCACGGCTGGTACACCACCGTCATCGCCTTCCTCGGCAACCTGGCGGGCGACGCCGAGGTCGCGGCGGCCGGCGAACGGACCCGGGTGGAGTTCGCCGAGTACATGATCCCGATCATCCGGGAGCGCCGCGACAACCTCGGCGAGGACCTGCTCTCCACGCTGTGCGCCGCCGAGGTCGACGGCGTACGGATGAGTGACGAGGACATCAAGGCCTTCTGCAGCCTGCTGCTCGCAGCGGGCGGCGAGACCACCGACAAGGCCATCGCCAGCATCTTCGCCAACCTCCTGATGCATCCCGAGCAGCTCGAAGCCGTCCGGCAGGACCGCTCCCTGATCGCCCGGGCCTTCGCCGAGACCCTGCGCTACACCCCGCCCGTCCACATGATCATGCGGCAGTCGGCCACCGACGTGGAGGTCACCGGCGGCACCATCCCGGCAGGGGCCACCGTCACCTGCCTGATCGGCTCGGCCAACCGTGACGAGAAGCGCTACAGCGACCCGGACCGCTTTGACATCTTCCGGGACGACCTGACCACGACGACCGCGTTCTCCGCCGCCGCCGACCATCTCTCGTTCGCGCTCGGCAGGCACTTCTGCGTGGGCGCCCTGCTGGCCAAGGCCGAGGTGGAGATAGGCGTGGGCCAACTCCTCGACGCCATGCCGGATGTGCGGCTCGCCGAGGGCTTCGACCCCGTGGAGCAGGGAGTGTTCACCCGCGGCCCGCAGTCGCTTCCGGTGGTCTTCACCCCCGCCACCGCCTGACCCCGCCGGTGCGCCGCCCACGCGAACGGGCGGCGCACCGCGGGGACTTCAGTGCGCCGCGGGTGTGAACTGCACCGGCAGCGAGGTCAGACCGCGCATCCAGATGGACGGGCGCCAGCTCAACTCGTGCGGCTCCACCGCGAGTACGAGGTCGGGCAGCCGCTCCAGGAGCGTCTCGACCGCGGTCCTCGCGATGACGTCGGCGAGCAGCGGAGCCGGGTAGGGGCAGCGGTGCTCGCCGTGGCTGAAGGACAGGTGCGCGGAGTTCTCCGGGCCGACGTGCGACTCGGGCCAGATCTGCGGGTCGGTGTTGGCCGCCGCGAGGCCGAGCACCAGGCAGTCGCCCGCCCGGATCTGCCGACCGCCGAGCTGGGTGTCGCGCACCGCCCAGCGGCCGATGAAGTTCTGCGTCGGGGTGTCGAGCCACAGCACTTCGTTGAGCGCCTCGCCCACACTCAGCCGCCCGCCGGACACGTTCAGGGCGAACCGCTCGTCGGTCAGCATCAGCCGCAGCGTGTTGCAGATCCAGTTGGCGGTCGGCTGCTGGGCCGCCGCGATGATGGAGATCAGGTCCTGGACGATCTCCTCGTCGGTGAGCCCCGCCGGGTGCAGCAGCATCCGCGAGGTGACGTCCGCACCCGGCTTCTCCCGCTTCTCCTTCACCAGGAGCTGGATCCGCTCCCCGACGCGCGTGTACGCCGCCACGGGGTCGTCGCCCTCATGCGCGTCCAGCGAGATCCGCAGGTCGTCCACCAGCTGCTGCGTGTCCGTGCCCGTGTGCGGCATGCCGCACATCTGCACCGCCGCCACCATGGGCAGCGCGTGCGCGTACGCGCTCATCAGCTCCGCCTGGCCGCTGCCGGCGAACGAGGCGATCAGCCGGTCGGCGATCCGGCCGCTGTCCCGGGCGAGTTCGAACTGGTCGACACCCTCAAGGGCTTCCGTGATCACACCCGCCCGCCGCCGGTGCTCCTCGCCCTCGGTGAACAGGACCGACGGCTGATAACCGACGAACGGCATCAGCGGCCAGTCGGCGGGAATGTTCTCCCACTGGTTCCAGCGGCGCGAGTCGCGGGCGAACAGCTCGTCGTGGCTGGTCACATAGCTGACCTCGGAGTAGCCGAGGACCAGCCACGCGGGCACGTCCCCGTCCAGCAGGACCGGCGCGACCGCGCCGTGCTCCCTGCGCAGGCTGCGGTAGAGCTGCGAAGGCGTCTGCTGATACTCCAGACCGCCCAGACGCACCCCGCCCGCGTGCGCCGGACATCCCGGCGGAGCGGTCTGTTCGAAAGAGGCTGCGGTCGGCTCCGTCACGGTGTCATCTCCTGGGCCATGGCGAGTTCGTAGAGGTGGTCCACGAGGGTGATCAGGACGTCCTTGCCGGACGAGCGCACGCGCGCGTCGCAGTCGATCAGCGGCACATGGCCGGGCAGCGCGAGCGCCTGACGGATCTCCTCAAGCGTGTGCGTGGAGGTGTCGTCGTCGAACCGGTTCACCGCCACCACGAACGGCGTCCTGTGGTGCTCAAGACGGTCGATCGCGTACCAGGAGTCGTCCATCCGCCGGGTGTCGACCAGGACGACGGCGCCGAGCGTCCCGGCGAAGAGCCGGTCCCACAGGAACCAGAAGCGCTCCTGGCCCGGCGCGCCGAACAGATACAGCACCACACGTTCGTTGAGGCTGATCCGGCCGAAGTCGAACGCCACCGTCGTGGTGGTCTTGGCGGCCACGTCGGACGTCTCGTCGACGCCGACACCGGCCTGGGTCATCACTTCTTCGGTGTTCAGCGGACGGATCTCGCTGACCGACCGGACCAGCGTGGTCTTGCCGACCCCGAATCCGCCCACGACGACGATCTTCAGGCCGGTCTCGGCCGTGTCGGACAAGGGCGTACGGGAGGGCAGCTCAGATGTTGCGGAGCCCATGGAGCACCTCCTGGAGAAGGGCGGAATCGGGGATCGAGGCGGCCGAACCGGCCGGGCGGGGATGGCGGGCGGTGATCCGGCCCATCGCGAGCAGGTCACCCAGCAGGATCCGCACCACGGTGATCGGCAGCTTCATCTCCGCGGCGATCTCCACCACGGCCGTCGGATGCCGGCACAGGTCGAGGATCCGGACGTGCTCCGACTGCATCCCCGCCGTGGGCTCGCACTCGCTCACCACCAGCGTGACCAGGTCGAAGGAGTCGTCGTCGGCGCGGCTGCGGCCGCCGGTGACCGTGTAGAGCCGGTCAGGGTCACCGATGTCCACGGGCCTGCGGGGCGTCACGAGGAGCCGCTGCCCTCGGTCTGTGCGCGCGGTTCGGCGCGCAGGTGCTCCCCGATCTGCTCGACCAGTTCCGTCATCTGATGGCCCACCACTCCGGGATCGGCGTTCTCCTCCGCCACGACCGCCAGATGCGCACCCTCACCGGCTTCGACGATGAAGAGCAGCCCGCCGTGGAACTCGGTCATGGAGTGCCGGACGCCACCGGTTCCGTCGCCGAACTCCATGGAGGCGCCCTGGGCCAGCGCCTGGATGCCGGAGCAGATCGCCGCCAGCTGGTCCGCCTGGTCGAGCGTCAGATGCTCGCTCCAGCACAGCTTCAGGCCGTCACGGGAGAGCACCAAGGCGTGCCGGGTACCGGGGGTGCGCTTCAGGAGGCTCTGCAGGAGCCAGGTCAGGCTGTTGTCAGTGGTCTGCATGGTAGGCGGGGCGAGATGGCCGGGTCACCGGTCACCTGCCCGTCCCTCCAATCTCACGATCTTGAGCGGGGAAGAGGGGGCGCCAGAGCCCGGGCGCCGTGCGGGAGGCTTCGATCTACTCGGCGGGCGGCGGCCCGGGCTCGGTGGGAGGCCCGGGTACGTCGCTCCAGGCCCGCCGCGCACGGTGGAAGGCACCGAAGCGGGAACCGGCGTCACGCGGCGGCTGCCCCGCCTCCTGGGAGACCGTCCCCGCGCCCGGCGCCGAAGCGGCGTCGGAGGCCGCCCTGCGCTGCTGCCGCTCACGCTCCGCCTCGGCCATGGTGCGCCCGGGGGCGCGCACGGGGAGGCCGTTCGGGGTGGCGGCGGCGGGGCGGGGTTCCGCGGCAACCGCGGGCAGGGCGGGGGCCTCGGGGACGGCGGCGATCTCCGTGGCGGCAGGTGCGGGCGCTGCCGGGATCGGGTCCGGGGCCGGCACGGGCGCAGGCGCTGGCACGGGCGTCGGTTCAGCACCGCGGAGTGCGGGCTGCTGCGGAGCGGGATCGCGCTGCTGGGCCAGGAGCTGCGGGGGCAGGAGTACCACCACGCCGGTGCCGCCGCGTGAGGAGGGGCGGAAGTTGACGCTCATGCCGTACTTCGCGGCCAGGCGTCCGACCACGGCGAGGCCGAGGCGGGTGCCCTGGAGCGAGGCGAGGTCCGTCACCTGACCGGAGACCGACTCCTCCGCCCGGCGCATCGCCGCGTCGGCCATCTTCAGGCCGCTGTCCTCGATCGTCACGACGATGCCGGCGCTGCGCTCCTCCACGTAGACGTGCACCTCGTCGATGGGCGGCGAGAAGTTCGCCGCGTTGTCCATGAGCTCGGCGAGCAGATGCATGACGCCTTCCGCGGCGAACCCCGCGATCGCCACCGTCGTAGAACAGTGCAGCCGCACCCGCTGATACGCGGAGATCCGGCCGACGGCGCCCCGCAGGATGCTCTCCATGACGATCGGCTTGTTCCACGCGCGGCTGGAACGGCCGCCCATCAAGAGGGCGAGACGGTCGGTCATCAGGCCCAGTTGGGACGTGCCGTGGTCAAGGCGGAGCAGGTCGCCGAAGACCTCGACGCCGTGCCGCTCCTGCATGTCCCGAAGATCGGCGAGCATGCTCACGGACTTGGCCTGTACCCGGCTCAGCGCCTTGGCGGACGCGGCCTGGGCGGCCGCGGCGCGGCGCTCGCTGTAGGCGAGTTCCCGTACGAACGACTCGGCGGGCAGCCGCAGCAGCGGGTTCTGCGGCCAGTCGAGTCCGGCAAGAACGGTGTCCGCGGAGGCGCCCTCGCGCAGCCGCTCGATCGCGGCGGGCAGTGTCACCGCGGTGAGCTGGTCGAACTCCTCGGTGGCCTGGGTGAGTTGGGCCTGCGCCTGATCACGCCCGGCCTCGACCGTGGCGGCGCGGCGCACCGTCTCCTCCACCACGGACGCGAACACCTGGATGACCTGGCGCAGTTGGGGGTCCGATGGTGGTGCCGTGTTCGCCAGGGTCTCGCTCGCGCCCGCCCCCTCGCGCAGTCGCTTCACGACGGTGGGGAGCGTGACAGTCACCAGGTGCGCGGACTCGGCGCCCTGGCGAGCCAACTGGGCCTTGAGGGAGGCGGCCTCGGCATGGTCGGCCGCCGCGGCCCTGCGGACCCGCTGGACGAGCAGCGCACCGGTCACCAGGGCCACGGCCAGACAGAGCCAGCCGGCCAGGACCGCGGCCACGGTCCAGACCCGGGCGTCGTCCGGCGCCGCGAGACCCGCGATGGCGCCGGCCGCGCCGGTCACCACCAGCACGACGAGAGGCACGGCAAGGGCGGGGCGCCGCGCCTTCGCTATTCGGTGCGGGCTGGGAGGAGCAGGCACGGGCATTCAGCGGTCCCTCGGTCCTTGAGCGCAGGTGAGCAACGAGCCGACCGACACGCATCGGTCGCGGGCCCGGAGGGAACACCCAAGAGGACGGCGATCTTCCGGACCACGTATCGCGCCATGCTAGCCACCCCGTGGGGCGCGCATGACGGAGAGGTGGAACAGTCCGACCCCCGCGAGGACTTCGTCGTGATCTCGTCCCTCGAACACGGCTCCGTGATAGTGGCGTTCGCCGGGATTCCGTTCGGGCCGCGCGTCGGTTGATCCGGGCGGGGCGGGGCAGACGCATCAGTGGTCGAGTGGCGGGGGACCGGTCGCCCGCCTCCGTGCCGTCGGAAGAAGCCGGAAGAAGCCGGACGAAGTCGGAAGCAGAGGGGCCCTCATGGCTGTGGAGAAAGTCAGCGTTCTCGTCCTGGACTCCGCGAAGCCCGAGGACCTCGCGGAGTTCTACGCGGGGTTGCTCGGGGGCACGGTCCGGCCGGGCAAGGACCCCGACTACATCGAGGTGACCGACGGACGGGGCGTCCGCCTGGCCATCCACCGGGACCACGGATACGCGCCTCCGAGCTGGCCGCGGCCTGAGGACGCGCAGCAGGCGCACTTGAGGATTCTGGTGGCCCGCGGCGACATGGACGAAGCGGAACGCGAGGCCATCGGCCTTGGCGCGAGGCCCGTCGACACCAAGGACAACACCGGCCCGCATGACACCCGGACGTACACCGATCCGGCCGGTCACTCGTTCTCCCTTGCCGCGTCCGGATGAGCGGTCGCGCACGGTACCGAAAGGAACGTGTGGGGCCCCTGTTTGAGCGGCAGGAGTGCGGGGACCCGGCGCCCATGCAGTCCCATCGATTGAATCAGGAGTGGATGCGCAGGGCCGCCTGCGTCGACGAGGACCCCGAGCTGTTCTTCCCCGTCGGGCACACGGGCCCCGCGCTCAGGGACCAGGCCGTGGCCAAGGAGATCTGCGGCCGCTGTTCCGTCACGAGCCAGTGCCTGGATTACGCGCTCAGGTCGGAGCAGACCAACGGAGTGTGGGGAGGTGCAGGAGAAGACGAACGTGCCCCGCTCCACCGGGCCGAGAGCCGGGCGAAGAGGAGAAAGCGCAGGGCCGAACTCGCCCACACCCGGCCCTAGTCCGCTCTCCGCTCAGCGGCGCTTCCCCGGCTCTTCGCCTTTTCGGAGTGTTGTGTGCCCGCCGGTCGGCTCAGCCGGACGGTTCGTCCGGTACCGGCTGGTCGGGGCGCACACCTGCCGCGTGCGGGGCGCCGCGCCTGCCGGTGCCCGCCTCGTCCGTGTCGGGTACGTCGTCATCGGCGTCCGGGGCGTTGCCGGTGGTCGCCGCGTCGTCGTCCGGCTCCCAGCGGTCCTCTTCGTCCGACGCCTGCTGGTCGGGCAGATCCCTCGGTACGGGTGTGTCGTCCTCGTCCCGGGTCCCGGGCTGCTCCTCGCTCACGGTCTTGCCTCCAGTCGTTTTCCGGTGCGGTGCGCGGCTACCCGTCGTGGCCGCGGTGACACCTCGTACGGGATCACGGTGGACCGGCGAGGAGGTATCGGCCACAGGGGCGGGGCCGGTTGGCGGCCCTCCCGGACCTGCGTCATGGGCGCCGGTACAGCGCGGGGTCGGGGTGGTCGACGAAGCCGAGGTCGCGGTAGAGCGGTTCGCCCTCGGGGGAGGCGTACAAGTCCACGCGGGCCACCTCGCGTTCCGCGAACCAGTCGAGCAGCCCCCGCATGACCGAGCGGCTGTGCCCGCGCCGCCGGTACGCCGGGTCCGTGACCACGCCGATCACGAGCCCGACCCGGCCGTTCTGCAGATGCGGACCCGGCAGGCGCTGCTCGACGGAGCCGATGCCGCAGGCGGCGAGACCGCTGTCGCCGTCCACGACGAGAATCCGCAGGGAGTCCGCGGTCATCCGGTCCTTGAGCAGCACGGCAAGGGCGCCCATCCAGCCGCCGTCGCCGCCCGCGGGGTCGAAGTAGTCGCCGCCGAGGTTCTCGAAGAGCAGCGCCCGCAGACGTACGAGCTCCGCGATGTCGTCCTCGTCCGCCTGGCGTACGCGGGTATGGATTCCAGTGCTTGGTGACATGCCGATCAGCCTGCTGTAATGGTCTTGTGCACCTCAACCCTTACGGCGAGGAGGTCGTGAGCCTGGCCGCGGACCTCGCCAACCGGCGCCCGGCGACCGCCGCGGAACTCGCGGACCGCTGCCGCGCCGCCGGGCTCGTGGTGGAGCGCCCGGTCACGCCCGAGGACCTGGAGCGCACCCAGGACGCGCTGGACGCGTGGGAGAAGGTCGTCGACGCCACCGAGGAGGACGAGCGCGCCGAGCTGCTCAATCGGATGCTGGCGGCGTCGGCCGCGTATCCCCGCCTTACGGACCACGCGGGTTCTGGCTGGCACCTCCACTACCGCGACGACCGGCAGCCGCTCGGTGCCCTGCTGTTCCAGCTGATCTCCGTCGGTACGGCGCTGCACTTGGCGGGCCGGGGCATGCACCGGCTGAGGCGGTGCGCCGTGACCGAGTGCGCCACGATCTTCGCCGACACCTCCCGCACCGGACGGCAGCGGTACTGCTCCCAGAGGTGCGCCAACCGCGACGCGGTACGCAGGCACCGTGCGCGCCACCCCCAGCGAGGGGGCGAGCGTCACGGACTGTGACGGCCGAGAACCGGGCCCGCTTCGTGGAGGAGGGCGTTCACGAGATATCTTGATGTCGAGCAATGTTGCAGACGTGGAGCGGAGCACCCGGTGACTGACTCGACCATCATCTACACCCAGACCGACGAGGCCCCTGCCCTCGCGACATATTCCTTCTTGCCGGTGGTCAGGGCCTATGCCTCGACGGCCGGAGTCGCCGTGGAGAGCCGTGACATCTCCCTGGCGGGGCGCATCATCGCTCTCTTCCCCGAGTTCCTCGAGGAGAGCCAGCGCATCGATGACGCCCTGGCCGAGCTGGGCGAGCTGGCCAAGACGCCCGGCGCGAACATCATCAAGCTGCCGAACATCTCGGCCTCGACCCCGCAGCTGAAGGCGGCCGTCGCCGAGCTCCAGTCGCAGGGCTACGCGCTGCCGGACTACCCGGAGGACCCGAAGACCGACGCGGAGAAGGACATCCGCGCCCGTTACGACAAGGTCAAGGGCAGCGCCGTCAACCCGGTCCTGCGCGAGGGCAACTCCGACCGCCGCGCCCCCGCGTCGGTCAAGAACTACGCCAAGGCGCACCCGCACCGCATGGGCGCCTGGACGGCCGACTCGAAGACGAACGTCGCCACCATGGGCGTCGACGACTTCCGCTCCACGGAGAAGTCCACGGTCATCGCCGCTGCGGACACGCTGCGCATCGAGTTCACGGGCGAGGACGGCAGCACCACCGTCCTGCGCGAGTCCGTACCGGTCCTGGCGGGCGAGGTCGTCGACACCTCCGTCCTGCGCGTGGGTCCGCTGCGTGAGTTCCTCACCGCGCAGATCGCCAAGGCCAAGGCCGATGGCGTGCTGTTCTCCGTGCACCTGAAGGCCACGATGATGAAGGTCTCCGACCCGATCATCTTCGGTCACGTCGTGCGCGCCTTCTTCCCGAAGACGTTCGCCGCGTACGGCGAGACGCTCGCCGCGGCCGGTCTGAGCCCGAACGACGGCCTCGGCGGCATCCTCAACGGCCTCGGCGCCCTGCCCGACGGCGCGAAGATCAAGGAGTCCTTCGAGGCGGAGCTCGCCGAGGGCCCCGAGCTCGCGATGGTCGACTCCGACAAGGGCATCACCAACCTGCACGTCCCGTCCGACGTCATCGTCGACGCCTCCATGCCCGCGATGATCCGCACGTCCGGCCACATGTGGGGCCCGGACGGCGGCGAGCACGACACCCTCGCGGTCCTGCCGGACTCCAGCTACTCCGGCGTCTACCAGGTCGTCATCGACGACTGCCGCGCCAACGGCGCCTTCGACCCGGCCACGATGGGCTCGGTGCCCAACGTCGGCCTCATGGCGCAGAAGGCCGAGGAGTACGGCAGCCACGACAAGACCTTCGAGATCGCCGCGCCCGGCACGGTGCGCGTGCTCGACAAGGCCGGCAACGCCGTCCTGGAGCAGACCGTCGCCACCGGCGACATCTTCCGGATGTGCCAGGCCAAGGACGCCCCGATCCGCGACTGGGTCAAGCTGGCCGTCAACCGCGCCCGCGCGACCGGCTCGCCGGCCGTGTTCTGGCTCGACGAGACCCGCGCGCACGACGCGCAGCTCATCGAGAAGGTCAAGGCGTACCTGCCCGAGCACGACACCGAGGGCCTGCAGATCGAGATCATGTCGCCGGTGGACGCGACCGCGTTCTCCCTGGAGCGCATCCGCCGCGGCGAGGACACCATCTCGGTGACCGGCAACGTGCTCCGTGACTACCTCACGGACCTGTTCCCGATCCTCGAGCTCGGCACCAGCGCCAAGATGCTCTCGATCGTCCCGCTCATGAACGGCGGCGGCCTCTTCGAGACGGGCGCGGGCGGCTCCGCCCCCAAGCACGTCCAGCAGCTGGTCCGGGAGAACTACCTGCGCTGGGACAGCCTGGGTGAGTTCCTCGCCCTCGCGTCCAGCTTCGAGCACCTCGCGCAGACCACGGACAACGCGAGCGCCCAGGTGCTCGCCGACACCCTGGACCGCGCGACGGCGACCTTCCTCGAGAACGACAAGTCGCCGACCCGTCGCGTCGGCGGCATCGACAACCGCGGCAGCCACTTCTACCTCGCCCTGTACTGGGCCCAGGAGCTGGCCAAGCAGACCGCGGACACCGAGCTCGCCAAGGAGTTCGCCCCGCTGGCCAAGACCCTGGCCGAGCAGGAGCAGACGATCGTCGACGAGCTGAACGGTGTCCAGGGCTCGCCGGCCGACATCGGCGGCTACTACCAGCCCGACGTCGCCAAGGCCGCGGCCGTCATGCGCCCGTCGGCCACGCTGAACAAGGCCCTCGGCCTCCTCGGCTGAGCCTTTCCCGCTGACACAGCTCCGCCCCGGCCGGCGTTCTCGCCCGCCGGGGCGGAGCTGTCTGCGTCTGCCCGTCTGCCCGGCTTCTGCGCGTCTGTCACGGCCATTCCCTATTACTGAAACGCGTTCTACTGTGTGCGCCGTCGAGTCCAAGCCCAGTGGGTCAGCGAAAGCCAGGAGGGGCCGTGCACCTCGAATACACGCCTGAGCAGCGGGAGTTGCGCACCGAGCTGCGCGCGTACTTCGCCGAGCTCGTGCCTGACAACGCTTATGCCCGGTACGCCGATCCGGCCGCGCAGAAGCGGTTCTACCGGGAGACCATCCGCCGCCTCGGCGGCGACGGCTGGCTCGGCGTCGGCTGGCCCGCGGAGTACGGCGGGCGCGGGCTCTCGCCGATGGAGCAGTTCATCTTCTTCGACGAGGCGGCGCAGGCCGGGGTCCCGCTGCCGCTGATGGCCCTGAACACTGTCGGGCCGACGCTGATGCAGTTCGGCACCGACGAGCAGAAGGCCTACTTCCTGCCGAAGATCCTCTCCGGCGAACTCGACTTCGCGATCGGCTACAGCGAACCGGACGCGGGCACCGACCTGGCCGCCCTGAAGACCAAGGCGGTCCGCGACGGCGACGAGTATGTCGTCAACGGGCAGAAGATCTGGACGACCAACGGCGACACCGCCGACTGGGTCTGGCTCGCCGTCCGCACCGACCCGGACGCGCCGTCCCACAAGGGCATCACCATGCTCCTCGTACCGACGAGCGACCCCGGCTACTCCTGCACCATCATCAACACCCTGGCCTCGCACGACACCACGGCGAGCTACTACGAGAACATCCGGGTCCCCGTCTCGCGGCGCGTGGGCGAGGAGAACAAGGGCTGGCGCCTGATCACCAACCAGCTCAACCACGAGCGCGTCACGCTCGCCGCCCACGGCACCATGGCCATCCGCGCCTTCCACAACGTGCAGCGCTGGGCCGCCGACACCAAGCTCGCCGACGGCCGCCGCGTCATCGACCTCGGCTGGGTCCGTCAGCGCCTGGCCAGGACGCACACCAAACTGGACGCGATGAAGCTCCTCAACTGGCAGATGGTGAACGCCGTCCAGGAGGGCACCCTCACCCCCCAGGACGCCTCCGCCGTGAAGGTCTACGGCTCCGAGGCGCGCAGGGACGCGTACGCCTGGCTCATGGAGATCGTCGGCTCGGCCGGCGCCCTGAAGGAGGGCTCGGCGGGCGCGGTCCTCCACGGCGAACTGGAACGGGGCTACCGCAGCGCCGTCATCTTCACCTTCGGCGGCGGCAACAACGAGATCCAGCGCGAGATCATCTCCTGGATCGGCCTCGGAATGCCGCGCGTGCGGCGCTGACGCCGCCTGTTCCTGTTTTTTGTCCGGCCGGATCTTTTCAGCCCCGGAGGCTGGAGAGATCCGGCCGTTCTGTTACGGCCAGATGTATTGACACGGTCCGAGGGGCGGGGCGAGCATCACATCCAAGTTAATTAACTACCTAGTGCGTTAACTACGTCCCCTCGCAGCCCGCCCGCCCCCAGCTCGTGGCCCGGCTGCTCTCCCCGAGGAGTTCACGTGTCCGCTCACCCAAAGGCCGCCGACGCGTCGGCCGGGCCGCCGCCTCAGGGCAGGCCGCGCAAGGCCGCTTTCGCCGCCTGGATCGGCAGCGCGCTGGAGTACTACGACTTCTTCATCTACGGCAGCGCCGCGGCTCTCGTCTTCCCCAAGGTCTTCTTCGACCCGGACGACCCGGCCACCGCCACCCTGATCTCCCTGGCGACCTTCGGCGTCGCGTACGCGGCCCGCCCGCTCGGCGCCCTCGTACTCGGCCACTTCGGCGACCGGCTCGGCCGCCGGAAGGTCATGGTCTGGACGCTGATCCTGATGGGGCTCTCCACCTTCCTCATCGGCTGTCTCCCCACGTACGCGCAGGTCGGCACCGTCGCTCCGGTGCTGCTCGTGCTGATGCGGGTCTTCCAGGGCCTGTCCGCGGCCGGCGAGCAGGCAAGCGCGAACGCGATGACGCTGGAGCACGCGCCCGAACACCGGCGCGGTTACTACACGAGCTTCACCCTGAACGGGACCCAGGCCGGCCAGCTCCTGGCGACCCTGGTGTTCCTGCCGGTCGCCGCACTGCCGGACGAGCAGCTGTACAGCTGGGGATGGCGCGTCCCCTTCCTGCTGAGCGCCCTCGTCGCGGTCGCCGGATACGTCATCCGCCGCACCCTTGAGGAGACCCCGGTCTTCAAGCAGGTCTCCGCCGACCAGGAGGTGGCCAAGATGCCGCTGGCGGACCTGCTCAAGAATTACTGGGCCGACGTGCTGCGGGTGGTCGCCGCGGCACTGATCGCGACGGTCAGCACGATCTTCTCCGTCTGGGCCCTCTCGTACGCCACGAGCGACGCGGCCGGCCTCGACAAGACGGCCATGCTCTGGGTCGCCGGCAGCGCCAACGCCGTGGCTCTGCTCGCCATCCCGCTCTGGGCCAGGCTCTCGGACCGGATCGGCCGCAAGCCCGTCTTCCTCGTCGGGGCGCTCGGCAGCGGGGTGATGATCTTCGTCTATCTCTGGGCGATCTCGACCGGCAGCTACCCGCTCGTCTTCCTGACAGGAGTGCTGCTGTTCGGTGTCGTATACAGCGCCGCCAACGGCATCTGGCCCTCGTTCTACGGCGAGATGTTCCCCGCAAGGGTCCGCCTCTCCGGCATGGCCATCGGCACCCAGATCGGCTTCGCCGTCTCCGGCTTCGCGGTGACCTTCGCGGCAGAGATCGCGGGCCCCGAAGGCGACAACTGGCTCGGCGTCGCGATCTTCACCGCCGCCTTCTGCGCGGTCTGCGCGATCGCCGTGGCCACGGGGCGCGAGACGCACCGCGTACCCACGGCCGATCTCGGCCTGCGCTCCGGCGAGCCGAAGGAACCGGCGACGGCCCGCGAGGCCGCCGCCCTGTGAACCGGACGTGCCGGGGGAGCGCTGCCGCGCCCCCCGGACCCCGGCCGTGATCCACCCTGCCCAGCTGACCCACAGGAACACTTGATGACCTCGTATCTCACCGGCCTGATCGGCTCCGGTATCGGCCCCTCCCTGAGCCCCGCCCTGCACGAACGCGAGGCGGACCGGCACGGTGTGCGCCTGCTCTACCGCACCCTCGACATCGACGTCCTCGGCGTCGCCCCCGAAGCAGTGGGCGAGCTGGTCCGCGCCGCCCAACGCCTCGGCTTCGACGGCCTGAACATCACCCACCCCTGCAAACAGCTGGTCATCGAGCACCTGGACGAACTCGCCCCCGAGGCCGCCGAACTCGGCGCCGTGAACACCGTCGTCTTCAAGGACGGACGCGCCATCGGGCACAACACCGATGCCACCGGCTTCGCCCAGTCCTTCGCCCGCGGCCTCGCCGACGCCCCGACCGGTGACGTCGTGCAGCTCGGCGCGGGCGGGGCGGGTGCCGCGGTGGCGCACGCACTGCTGAACCTCGGTGTCGACCGGGTCACCCTGATCGACACCGACCCGGCCCGCGCCGCCGCCCTCGCCACCGCGCTGACCGCGCGCTTCGGGCCCGGCCGTGCGGTGTCCGCGCCGCCCGGTGCGGCGGCCGAACGCCTCGCCGCCGCGGACGGCCTCGTCCACGCCACACCGACCGGCATGGTCGCCCACCCGGGCCTGCCGCTGGAGGCCGCGCTGCTCAGGCCCGGACTCTGGGTCGCCGAGGTCGTCTACCGGCCGCTGGAGACCGAACTGCTGCGCGAGGCCCGTGCCATCGGCTGCCGCACCCTCGACGGCGGCGGCATGGCCGTCTTCCAGGCGGCCGACGCCTTCCGGCTCTTCACCGGACTCGAACCGCACACCGGACCGATGCTCGCCGACCTCGGCGATCTCGCCGCCTTCCCCGTCTGACAGGAGGACCACACCATGCGCAAGTCGATCGCCACCGTCTCGCTCAGCGGCCCGCTGTCCGAGAAGCTCACCGCCATCGCCACCGCCGGATTCGACGGTGTGGAGATCTTCGAGAACGATCTGCTCGGCGGCCCGCTCAGCCCCGAGGAAGTACGGCTGCGCTGTGCGGACCTGGGCCTCGGCATCGACCTCTACCAGCCGTTCCGCGACTTCGAGGCCGTGCCCGCCGACGTCCTCGCCCGCAATCTGCGGCGCGCCGAACGCAAGTTCGCCGTGATGGAGCGCCTCGGCGCCGACCTGCTCCTCGTCTGCTCAAGCGTCGCCCCCGAGTCGGTCGACGACGACGCGCTCGCCGCCGAGCAACTGCGTCTCCTCGCCGACCGGGCGGCGGAGCACGGCATCCGTATCGCCTATGAGGCGCTGGCCTGGGGCAAGCACGTCAGTACGTACGACCACGCCTGGAAGATCGTCGAGCAGGCGGACCATCCGGCGCTCGGCACCTGCCTCGACAGCTTCCACATCCTCTCCCGCGGCTCCGATCCCAAGGGCATCGCGGACATCCCCGGCGAGAAGATCTTCTTCCTCCAGCTGGCGGACGCGCCGCTGATGGCCCTTGACGTCCTCCAGTGGAGCAGGCACTACCGCTGCTTCCCCGGCCAGGGCGGCCTCGACGTCGCCGCGCTGGTGGCCGCCACGATAGGGGCCGGATACGAAGGGCCCCTGTCGCTCGAAGTGTTCAACGACGTCTTCCGGCAGGCAGGGGCGGCCTCCACCGCCGTCGACGCGCTGCGCTCGCTGCTCCTCCTGGAGGAGTCGGCAGGCCTGTCCGCGCTGCCCGCCCCGGCCGTGCCCTCCGGCTTCGCCTTCGCCGAGCTGACCGCGGCCGACACCGAACCGCTGCGTGGAGTGCTCGGTGCGCTCGGCTTCGCCCACACCGCGCGGCACAACTGGAAGCCGGTCGAGCTGTGGGAGCAGGGAGAGGCCCGGATCCTGCTCAACACCGGGGTCAGCGGCCGTCGGCAGGGCCCGGCGCTGACCGCCATCGGCGTGGAGACCTCCGACCCGGGCCGTGCCGTACGGCGCGCCGAGGCAGTGCTCGCGCCTGTGGTGCCGCGCCGCCGGGGCCCGCGGGACGCACAGCTGGACGCGGTCGCCGCACCCGACGGCACGGAGGTCTTCTTCTGCCGCACGGAGCGGCCCGACCACGGCGGCTGGATCGGTGACTTCACCGAAGTACCGTCGCACGCGCTGCCGCGAGAGCCGCAGGAGCCGCGCGAACCCGCCGCGACCGTCCACCGCATCGACCACATCGCCCTCACCCAGCCCTGGCACCAGTTCGACGAGGCATCGCTGTTCCACCGGGGCGTGCTGGGCCTGAAGGCCGACGACAGCCTCGACCTGGCCGACCCCTACGGGCTTGTGCGCAGCCGGGCCGTCGCCTCGCCCGACGGCGGCGTACGCATCGTCCTCAACATCGCGCCCTCACCGGACGCCGAGGGCCCCCGCCTCCAGCACATAGCGCTCGCCACGGACGACATCGTCGGCGCCGCCCGGCGCGTCCGGGAACAGGGCACGGGCCTGCTTCCGATCCCCGCCAACTACTACGACGACCTCGACGCCCGCTACGAGCTCGACCCGCGGCACCTGGCCACGCTGGCGGACCTCGGCATCCTCTACGACCGGGACGAGAACGGGGAGTTCCTGCACTGCTACACCGCCACTATCGGGCGGGTCTTCTTCGAGCTGGTGCAGCGGACGGACGGCTACCGGGGCTACGGGGCCCAGAACGCGGCCGTACGGCTCGCCGCCCAGCACCTTCACCAGCAGGGGGTGTGACCTGTCAAAAAACGCCTCCGAACAGCCACAAAGGCCCCAAGGCGGCCCGAGGTTAGACTGACCGGCGCCCGAGAGTCCGCCCTGAGGAGCCGCATGGCCGCCGCCGTCCCCCCGTCGTCCCCGCCCGCCAAGCGAACCCGGGACGCGGCCCGTACCCAGGGGGAGATCCTCGACGTGGCCACCGAGGAGTTCGCCCGCATGGGCTTCGCGGGGGCCCGAGTGGACGAGATCGCCGCCCGCATGCGCACCACGAAGCGGATGATCTACTACTACTTCGGCAGCAAGGACCAGCTGTTCACCGCGGTCCTTGAGCGGGCGTACAAGGTCATCCGGTACGAGGAGCAGCAGCTGGACGTCGGACATCTCGACCCGGTGTCCGCCATCCGCCGCCTTGCCGAGCTCACGTTCGACCACCACGAGGCACACCCGGCCTTCATCCGCCTCGTCAGCATCGAGAACATCCACGAGGCGCAGCACATCGCCGCCTCGCCCGCCCTCGCCTCCCTCAGCTCCCCGGCGATCGACGTCATCGCCTCCATTCTCGAGGCCGGGCGCGAGCAGGGCGTGTTCACGGCCGACGTCGACGCCGTCGACCTGCACGCGATGATCAGCTCGTTCTGCTTCTTCCGGGTCTCCAACCGGCAGACCTTCCGCGCGCTCTTCGACCGGGACCTCACCGAGGCCTCCCGCCGAGAGCACTACCGGACGATGCTGGGGGACATGGTCATCTCCTACCTGACCTCGGACCTCCCTGACACAGCGGGGAGTTGATCCCTCCCTGCCGCACGACGAGCGGCCGAACTGTGCGTAGCCTGCGCTCAGGAGGTGGTTGTATGCGCGAGGCATCCTCATCGAGGCCCCCGATGGCGGGCGACCCGGGGCTCTTCGGGCCCTTGTCCGTGACCTGGCAGATGCACGGCGACCCGATGATGTGGGTCGCCGGAGTCCGCGCCCTGTATCTCCAGGCTCTCCACCCCCGCGCGGTCCGCGGCGTCATGCAGAACTCAGACTTCCGCAAGGACGCATGGGGCCGTCTCATGCGCACCGCGAACTTCGTCGGCACCACCACGTACGGCACCACCGAGGTGGCCGAGCAGGCGGGCGCGCGTGTGCGCAAGATCCATACGATGATCAAGGTCACCGACCCGGACACGGGGGAGCGGTACGGCGTCGACGAGCCTGAGCTGCTGCTCTGGGTGCACTGCGCTGAGATCGACTCCTATCTCCACGTCGCACGCCGGTCAGGGTTCCGCCTGACCGCCGAGCTGGCCGACCGGTACGTCGCCGAGCACCGACAGAGCGCCCGTCTGGTCGGCCTCGACACCGCCGACGTACCGGCGTCGACCGCCGAACTCGCCGCGTACTTCGAGCGGGTGCGCCCCGAACTGGCCGCGGGCCCCGAAGCGCGCGATGTGGACGACTTCCTCCAACGGCCGCCGACCCACCCCCTGTTGGTCCCGGCGCGCGCCCTGCTGTGGCGGCGCGTGGCGAATCTGGCCTACGGCTCACTGCCCTCGTACGCCCATGAGTTGTACGGCAGGACGGCGCCGCCGCCCGTCACCGTGACCCGGCGGCTCGTCACCACCGGCACCATCCTGCGCACCGTCCCCGCGCGTCTACGCTGGCAACTTCCCCCGAAGCACATTCTGCGCGCCATGGCCAGGCTCGGCCCGGGCACGCGGCCCGCCCCGTACAAACTCGACAGGCGGGCAGCCATACTGGACGGGCCGGGGAGGGCGAAGCGAGGCAACGGGGGCGACGGCGGGAGATGGCGGACACCAGGCTGATCCAAGGCCGCTACCGACTGCTCGATCTCATCGGGCGCGGTGGCATGGGCGAGGTGTGGCGGGCGCGCGACGAATCTCTGGGGCGCCAAGTCGCCGTGAAGTGCCTCAAACCACTGGGGCCCCAGCATGACCAGTCCTTCACCCGCGTCCTGCGCGAGCGGTTCCGGCGCGAGGCGCGCGTCGCGGCGGCGCTGCAGCACCGCGGCGTCACCGTCGTCCATGACTTCGGCGAGAACGACGGCGTGCTGTATCTGGTCATGGAACTGCTCGAGGGCCGCAACCTCAGCCAGCTCCTCGAGGACAACAAGCAGCATCCGCTGCCCGTCGCCGACGTGGTGGAGATCGCCGACCAGGTCGCCGCCGCGCTCGCGTACACCCACGAACAGGGCATCGTGCACCGGGACTTGAAGCCCGCGAACATCATGCGGCTGACGGACGGCACGGTGAAGATCTGCGACTTCGGGATCGCCAGGCTCGGCCACGACATCGGCTTCACCTCGCGCCTGACCGGCACCGGTATCGCGATGGGCACACCGCACTACATGTCGCCCGAGCAGATCAGCGGCGGCCAGGTCGACCAGCGCAGCGACCTCTACTCCTTCGGATGTGTGCTGTACGAGATCGCCACCGGGGCGCCGCCGTTCGACCTGGAGGACGCCTGGGCGGTGCTCGTCGGCCACCGCGACACCGTGCCCGAGCCGCCGCGCAGACACCGTGAGGAGCTGCCCGAGTACTTCGAGAAGATCGTCCTCGACCTGCTCGCGAAGGAGCCGGACGAGCGGCCCGGCGACGCGCGTGAGCTGGGGCGCCGCATCGTCATCGGCCGCACGGTCCCCGCGTACGTCCCGACCGTCGTCACCCCGCCGCTGCGCCGCCCGGAGCAGCCGCCCTCGCGTGAGCCGCGGCTGCCCTCGTGGACCCGCGGCATGACGACGGGACACAAGGCGAACGGCGCCGCCGAGCTGCGCACGACGCCGCCCGACGCCGCGGCGGGCCTGACCGGCGAGTGGATCCCGCGCGCCGACGCCCGCCGGGCCGCCACTCCACGGCAGCCCGAGCGGCCCACGCCCTCGCCGGAGGTGGTCGCCACCCTGCTCAGCCGGCACAACGCGGGCCTGAGCCTGGGGCGTCTCGGCCGCTGGGCGGAGGCGGGCGAGGTGCACCGCGCGGTGGCGGCGGAGCGGGAGCACGCGCTGGGCCCCGACCACCCGGACACCCTGGCGAGCCGCTACGAAGTCGGCTTCACGCTCAGCCGCACCGGCCGGGCCGCCGACGCCCTGCGGGAGTACGGACGCGTGGCCCAGGGAAGGGAGCGCTCCCTGGGGCCCGACCACCCGGACACGCTCGCCGCCCGGCAGGAAATGGCGTACGTCATGGGGCAGTTGGGGCGGCATTTCGAGGCGCACCAGATGTATACGTCGGTGCTTGCCGTGCGGGAGCGGACCGCGGGCGCCGATCATCCCGACACCCTCCGCTGCCGGCACAACCTGGCGTACAACCTCAGCAGACTCGGCCGTCTGGAGGACTCCTACCAGCTGGCCCGCGAGGTCGCGACGGCCCGCGCACGCGTCCTCGGCGTCACACACCCCGACACCCTCGTCACGCGCTATGAAGTCGCTTACGCGCTGGGCCAGTTGGGTCGCTGGCCCGAGGCGCTCCAGACGTACCGTGAGGTCGCCGACGCCCGCGTGGGGGCGCTCGGTACCGACCACCCCGACACCCTCGCCGCCCGCTATGAAGTCGGCATCAGCCTCGGCCGCCTCGGCCGCGGCGGTGAGGCCCTTGAGCTGTACCGCGACCTGATCGACGACCGCACCCGCGTGAACGGCCCCTCCCACCCCGAGACCCTGCGCGCCCGGCACGGCCTCGGCGTCAACCTCGGCCGCCAGGGCCGCTGGGAGGAAGCCCTTGCCGAGGCCCGCGACGTCTGCGCGATCCGCGAGCGTGTCCTCGGCGGTGACCATCCGGACACCCTGGTCAGCCGCCGCGAGGTAGCCGTGGGCCTCGGCTGGCTGGGCCGCTGGGCCGATGCCCTGACGGAGTACCGCCGGGTCGCCGCCGCCCGCGAACAGGTACTCGGCGCCGACCACCCCGACGCCCTGGCCAGCCGCAACGACGAGGCGCACTGCCTGGAGCAGCTGGGCCGTGGCACGGAGGCGGTCGAGCTCTATCGGCGGGTGGCGGCGCTGCGGCAGCGGCGGGCGACCGGGGGGCATTGACTCGCGGGGGCGCGGGGGAGCGGTGAGCGTGGTGCTGCCGGGCTGCGTTTGCTCGCGGGGTGGTCGTACGGGGCAACTTCGGTGAGTAGGTCGCCTGCGGATCGTCGTGGCTGGCCGCGCCGTTCCCCGCGCCCCTTTCGGGGCGCTCCTGCAGCCCGTCCTCGCCCCCCACGTGTTACCAAGGGCTATGTCTCCTCGCGATCGATACGACGCCGTCATCGTCGGCGGTGGTCACAACGGACTTGTCGCCGCCGCCTACCTCGCCCGCGCCGGACGCTCCGTCCTGCTCCTGGAGCGGCTCTCCGGCACCGGCGGCGCGGCCGTGTCCAGCAGGCCCTTCGCCGGGGTGGACGCCCGGCTCTCGCGCTACTCGTACCTGGTCAGCTTGTTGCCGCGGAAGATCGTGCGGGATCTCGACCTGGACTTCCGGGTGCGCACCCGCACCATCTCCTCCTACACCCCGACCGAGCGCGAAGGACAGCCGACCGGACTGCTCGTCGGCGGGGGCGACGCGCGCACCCGGGACGCCTTCGCGCGGCTCACCGGCGGTCAGCGGGAGTACGAGGCGTGGCGGGAGTTCTACGCCATGACGGGGCGCGTCGCCAAGGAGGTGTTCCCCACCCTCACCGAGCCGCTGCCAACCCGCGACGCCCTGCGCGAGCGGATCGGTGACGAAGCGGCCTGGCGCGCGCTGTTCGAGGAGCCCATCGGCGCTGCCATCGAGGAGCGGTTCGTCGACGACCTGGTGCGCGGCGTGGTGCTCACCGACGGCCTCATCGGGACGTTCGCCGACGCCCACGACCCGTCCCTGCGCCAGAACCGCTGCTTCCTCTACCACGTCATCGGCGGCGGCACCGGCGACTGGAACGTCCCGGTCGGCGGCATGGGCGCGCTCACCGGCGCCCTCGCGACCGCGGCCCGCGCGGCGGGAGCCGAACTCGCCACTGGCCACGAGGCCATCCGGATCGACACGGACGGACAGAGCGCCGAGGTCACCTACCGGACGCCCGAGCGCGAAGCCACCGTGGCGGCCCGGCACGTCCTGGTCAACGCCTCGCCGCAGGAGCTAGCCGCCCTCGTCGGCGACGCGCAGCCCGCCCCGGCCGAAGGCGCCCAGTTCAAGGTCAACATGCTGCTCGACCGGCTGCCGAGGCTGCGCGACACCTCGGTGGACCCGCACGAGGCCTTCGCCGGGACCTTCCACATCGGGGAGGGATACGGGGAGTTGGCGACGGCGTACGCCCAGGCCGCGTCCGGCGAGCTGCCCGCCGCGCCGCCCTCCGAGATCTACTGCCACTCCCTCACCGACCCCAGCATCCTCGGCCCCGGCCTCGTGGAGCGCGGCTGCCAGACCCTCACCCTCTTCGGGTTGCACACGCCCGCCCGTCTCTTCGCCGACGACAACGACGCCGTACGGGCCGAGCTGCTGAAGTCGACCCTTGCGCAGCTGGACGCCCATCTGGCGGAGCCGCTGGCCGACTGTCTGGCCACGGACGCCGAGGGCGCGCCCTGTATCGAGGCCAGAACCCCTCTCGACCTGGAACGCGACCTGCGCCTGCCCGGCGGCAACATCTTCCACCGCGACCTCGCCTTCCCCTACGCGGGCGATGACACCGGCCGCTGGGGCGTGGAGACGCGGCACGCGAACGTCCTGCTGTGCGGCGCGGGCGCGGTGCGCGGCGGCGGGGTCAGCGGCATCCCCGGGCACAACGCGGCCATGGCGGCGCTGGGGGAGTAGGGAACAGCGTGCCGGGGAGGGGGTCAGGCCTCACTCAAGGCCTCCTTCAGTCGGCCGACGGCGCCCAGCCCACCGCCTCGATCCGCGCCGCGTCCGCGGGCCGCGCCTCGTCGAAGGCCGTACGGCGCCCGTCCTCGACCCGCAGTCCGTCGGCGTACGCACCGCGCCCCACGTAGAGCTGGTCCGTCGTGTACCGCCAGCGAAGCCGCACCTGTTCGCCCCGCCACGGCGCGAGGTCCGCGGTAAGCCGGTGCCAGGCGCGGCCCGACCAGCCGGTGGCCGTGCCCTCGGGGTGCTCGCGAGGTTCTGTTCCCTTGCGCTCCGTCGTGAACGGCACCGGCTGCCACGTCGTGCCGTCGTCGCGCGACGCCTCCAGGCGCAGGAGGTCCGAGCCGGGTTCGGTGTCCCACCACAGGGAGCACCGAAGCTTTCCCCGGTCCGTGGTGAGGGTGAGCGGCGGCAGGGTCAGGGTTGCCGAGGTCGCGTTCGCCATGCCGGAGAACCATGCGGTGCGCCCGTGTGCGGGGCGCACGGGGACGGCGCGTGCCATGCGGTTCGCCGTCGCGACCCGGGGCGCGGAGCCGGAGCGCCAACTGCGTACCGGATGGACGGAGTTGCCGAGGACGACGAGGAAGGAGTCGGTCGTCGGATCGAGGACGAGGGAGGTGCCGGTGAAGCCGGTGTGGCCCGCGGTGCGCGGCGTCGCCATCGCGCCCATGTACCAGTGCTGGTAGAGCTCGAAGCCTAGGCCGTGCTCGTCGCCGGGGAAGGCGGTGTTGAAGTCGGTGAACATCAGCTTCACGGAGTCGGCGGAGAGGATGCGGGCGCTGCCGTACGCCCCGCCGTTGAGGAGCGTACGGCCGAGGATCGCGAGGTCCCAGGCGCAGGAGAACACACCCGCGTGGCCGGCGACCCCGCCCAGGCCGAAGGCGTTCTCGTCGTGCACCTCGCCCCAGACCAGGCCGCGGTCGAGGCCCGACCAGGGCAGGCGGGCGTCCTCGGTGGCGGCGATCTTCGGCTGCCAGGAGGCGGGCGGGTTGTAGCGAGTGCGGTGCATCCCGAGCGGAGCGGTGATCTCGTCGTGGAGCAGTGCGTCCAGCTGACGACCCGTGATCTCCTCAAGGACCAGCTGGAGCGAGATCAGGTTCAGGTCCGAGTAGAGGTACTTGGTGCCCGGCGGGTTGAGCGGTGCCTCGTTCCAGATCAGGCGCAGCTGACCTTCGCGCGTGGGCTCCTTGTAGAGAGGGATCCAGGCACGGAACCCCGAGGTGTGGGTGAGGAGTTGGCGCACGGTGATGTCCTGCTTGCCCGCGCCGCCGAAGTCGGGGAGGTAGGAGGCGACCTTCGCCTCCAGCTCCAGCGCGCCCCGCTCGATCTGCTGCACCGCCAGCAGCGAGGTGAAGAGCTTGGACACGGAGGCGAGATCGAAGACCGTGTCCTTGGCCATCGCGATCTGCCGGTCGGCCGGCAACTCGACGCCGGTGTCGGTCTTCTCGTCGTACGCCGAATACCGCACCGCCTTGCCGATGGGCTGATGCAGCGCGACCGTGCCGCCGCGGCCCGCGAGCAGGACGGCGCCCGCGTACCAGGGGTGCTTGGGGGAGGGGCCGAGGAACTGCTCGGCGTCGGCGACCAGTTGCCGCAGATGCCCGGCGAGCAGACCGGCGCGCTCGGGGCTGCCGGGCTCGAGAGTCGGATGGGTCGGATGGCCGCCACCGGTCGCGGACTCCACCGCGGCCGCGGCCGGTCCCGCGGGGAACGGAACCAGGGCGAGCGCCCCTCCCAACGCAACCGCTCCCGCCCCCAGTTGGCGGCGCGTCAGCCCGCCGTCCGCTCGCCCCGCTCTGTCCTGCGCCCCGCTGTCCTCGGCCATGTTCCCTTCCCCCTCCTGAAACCCTTCGGATCTGAAATTATCTTTCGGATCACCAGAGACTGCTGAAACTTTCATGTCACGACCGGGCGCTGTCAACCACGGGCGCCCAGCAAAGATCTGACACTGCATCAGGAAACCTCTTCCGTCGTCCGGACGGCTGCGGCATCCTGCGCCCATGCAGACAGACCTGAGCAGGAAACTGGGGATCGAGCACGCCATCTTCGGCTTCACGCCCTTCCCGGCGGTGGCGGCCGCCATCAGCAGGGCGGGCGGATTCGGTGTGCTCGGCGCGGTCCGCTACACGGCGCCCGACGAGCTCGCCCGGGACCTCGACTGGATGCAGGAGCATGTCGGCGACAGGCCCTACGGCCTTGATGTCGTGATGCCCGCGAAGAAGGTCGAAGGGGTCACCGAGGCCGACGTCGAGGCGATGATCCCCGAAGGCCACCGGGAGTTCGTCAAGGAGACCCTCGGCAAGTACGGCGTACCCGAACTCGCCGAAGGGGAGGCCTCCGGCTGGCGCATCACCGGCTGGATGGAGCAGGTCGCCCGCAATCAGCTCGACGTCGCCTTCGACTACCCGATCAAGCTGCTCGCCAACGCGCTCGGCTCACCGCCCGCCGACGTCATCAAACGCGCCCACGACCAGGACGTGCTGGTCGCCGCGCTGGCGGGCAGCGCCCGGCACGCCCGCAAGCACGCCGAGGCGGGGATCGACGTCGTCGTGGCGCAGGGCTACGAGGCGGGCGGCCACACCGGCGAGATCGCCTCGATGGTGCTCACACCCGAGGCCGTCGAAGCCGTCGCACCGCTGCCGGTGCTCGCCGCGGGCGGCATCGGCAGCGGGCAGCAGATCGCCGCCGCGTTCGCGCTCGGCGCGCAGGGCGTGTGGCTCGGCTCCCTCTGGCTCACCACGACGGAGGCGGACCTCCACTCGCGGGCGCTCACCGCGAAGCTCCTGGCGGCGGGCTCGGGCGACACGGTCCGCTCGCGCGCCCTGACCGGCAAACCCGCGCGTCAGCTGCGCACCGAATGGACCGACGCCTGGGACGACCAGGACGGACCCGGCACGCTGCCCATGCCGCTGCAAGGTCTCCTCGTCGCCGACGCGGTCTCGCGCATCCAGAAGTACGAGGTCCAGGCGCTGCTCGGCACGCCCGTCGGGCAGATCGTCGGCCGGATGAACAGCGAACGCAGCGTCCAGGCCGTCTTCGACGAGCTGACCAGCGGCTTCGAGCGTGCCATCGACCGCGTGAACCGCGTCGCCGGACGCGACTGACGACACGGTCGCCGGACGCGACTGACCAGACGGAGGAGAGGTCCTTATGAGCAGCACGCCCCCCAACGGCTTCTGGGCGCAGGCCGGAGCCGACCCGGACCGCGTGGTCCTGACCGCGCCCGACGGCGAGGAGTGGACCGCGCGGCGCCTGCACGCGGCGACCAATCAACTCGTCCACGGGCTGCGCGCCGCGGGACTGGAGCGCGGCGACGCCTTCGCCGTCGTGCTGCCCAACGGCGTCGAGTTCCTCACCGCGTACCTCGCGGCCTCCCAGGCCGGCCTCTATCTCGTGCCGGTCAACCACCACCTGGTCGGCCCCGAGATCGCCTGGATCGTCGCCGACTCCGGAGCCAAGGTGCTCATCGCGCACGAGCGGTTCGCGCGGGCCGCGACCGACGCCGCCGACGAGGCGAAACTCCCGGCCACGCACCGGTACTCCGTGGGCGAGGTCACCGGCTTTCGCCCCTACGCCGAACTCCTCGCAGGACAGCAGGAATCCGTGCCCGCCGACCGCACCCTCGGCTGGGTCATGAACTACACCTCGGGCACGACCGGCCGCCCGCGCGGCATCCGGCGCCCGCTGTCGGGAAAGCTCCCCGAGGAGTCGTATCTCGGAGGGTTCCTCGGCATCTTCGGCGTCAAGCCCTTCGACGGCAACGTCCACCTCGTCTGCTCGCCGCTCTACCACACGGCCGTCCTCCAGTTCGCGGGCGCCGCCCTGCACATCGGCCATCCGCTGGTCCTGATGGACAAGTGGACGCCCGAGGAGATGCTCCGCCTCATCGACACGTACAAGTGCACCCACACGCACATGGTCCCGACCCAGTTCCACCGCCTGCTCGCCCTGCCGGATGAGACGAAGGCGGCGTACGACGTCTCGTCGATGAGGCACGCCATCCACGGCGCCGCGCCCTGCCCCGACCACGTCAAACGGGCGATGATCGAGTGGTGGGGCGAGTGCGTCGAGGAGTACTACGCCGCCAGCGAAGGAGGTGGCGCCTTCGCCACCGCGCAGGACTGGCTGAAGCGGCCCGGCACCGTCGGCAAGGCCTGGCCCATCAGCGAACTGGCCGTCTTCGACGACGACGGGAACCCGCTGCCGCCGGGTGAACTCGGCACCGTGTACATGAAGATGAGCACCGGCGGATTCTCGTACCACAAGGACGAGTCCAAGACGAAGAAGAACCGCATCGGCGACTTCTTCACGGTCGGCGATCTGGGTGTCCTGGACGAGGACGGCTACCTCTATCTCCGTGACCGCAAGATCGACATGATCATCTCGGGCGGGGTCAACATCTACCCCGCCGAGATCGAGTCCGCGCTGCTCACCCACCCCGCCGTCGCGGACGCCGCCGCGTTCGGCATCCCGCACGACGAGTGGGGCGAGCAGGTCAAGGCGGTCGTGGAGGTGGCGGAGGGTCACACGGCGGGCGACGCGCTCGCCGCCGAGATCCTCGGCCACTGCGAGCGGCAGCTCGCGGGCTACAAGCGGCCGAAAAGCGTCGACTTCATCGAGGTGATGCCGCGCGACCCCAACGGCAAGCTCTACAAGCGACGGCTGCGCGAGCCGTACTGGGAGGGCAGGGAGCGGGTACTTTAGGCGCTCATCGGGCGCCCCGTAAGGGGCGCGGGGAACTGCGCGACCAGCCCCCACCGGGCCCGCGGATGTCCAGCAACCGAGAGCACGGAACCGGGCCACCTCCTCGTCGAGCCCGACGTGGGGTGGCCCAGTTCCGGTTGACGTGGCGCGCAGCCTTAGCGGCGTTCGCGCACCTTCACCACCTTCAGGTGCGGATCGCGCGAAATATCCTTCTCGCAGAATCGCGACGTCACCCAGCGCTCATCGGAGTACAGCCGCGTCTGGTCGCTGTAGTGCGGCGAGTTGGGGTTCGACGACTGCGAGTAGGTGAGCAGCGTGCGCGCCACCGGGCAGTGGCCCTTGTCCCAGCCGACCGCCTGGATGTGGCTCGATCCGTGCGCCACCTCCGTGTAGCCGCCGCCCTTGGCGTCCCAGACCGGCTCGACCTTGTTCCACACGCCGATCGACTCCGTGCCGCCGTGCACCGGGATGCGCTGTGAGCCGCGTACGACGAACTGGTTCTTGCCCAGCGGCGCGTCGAGCGCGATGCCCGCCCCGTCCAGCTCGGCCACCGCGTCGGCGAGCGCGGTCGCGAAGCCCGGCGCGCCGGTGTTCAGGGTGTTCGGGGTGCGCACCGGGTCGGCGGCGGAGAACGGCACCTTCCACAGCTGGGCGCCCGGCACGGTGGCGACGAGCTTCCGCCAGAACCGGTCGAAGAGCAGCGCACCCCTGCTGTCCGTGTTCATGCTGTGGTCCCAGCCCTTGAGCGCGGCGCAGGCCGTGCGTACGTCGATCACCTGCCCGTCACTGCCCGTCGCGGTGCCACCGGGCAGCGCGCCACAGGCGCGTGCCGCGTCGTCGGCGATCAGGTCGCCCGCGGGCGCCCGGTTCGCGAACTGCTGCTTCTGCAGGTCCTTGACGGTCAGACCGCCCTTGTCCGCCATCGCCGCGACATCCTCGACGGCGCCGCGCGTCCGCATGGAGCGCTGCGTGCCGATCGTGCCGAAGACCCGCTCGTAGCCGGTGATGGGCCGGTCGGCGTTGGTGAGCCAGGCGCTGTCGTTGGAGTTCTCGGCGTACGGGGCGTCCTTCAGCGTCGGCATCTCGGACGGTCCGAAGACACCGGGCTGCACGGCGTCCTTGTCCGAGCCGAGCGCGCAGTCACCGCGCGACCCGTCCAGCACGGCCACGCCCGACGCCGGATACGTCACCTTGCCCAGGCCGGTGGAGCAGCGCTCGGCCAGGTCGTCGGTGATGCGGGGCAGCACCTGCGACTGGGTGAGCAGTGAGTGGCCCTTGCGGTCGGCGGCGACGGTGTTGACCCAGGGAAGGCCCTGGGTCTTGCGCAGCGCCTTGAGGACGTCGTCGGTGGAACGGGCCTTGCCGAAGCCGAGGTCGGTGTCGCTGCCGCGCATGTTCGTGGCGTTGGGGTCGTTCAGGGCGTACGCCGTCTTCGCCGACCAGGGCAGCGGAAGCTGTGCGCCGAGCCCGGTGGTGACCGGGCCGTAGCGGGTCCACCACTGGGTGCGGGTCACCGGAGCGCCGTCCTTGACCGGCACCTGGACCGTCCGCTTGGTCATCTTCTCCGGCTTGCCGTCCACGAGATAGGTGGTCGGGTCGGCCGGGTCCAGCGTGAGCTGATGCAGATTGAGGGTCACGCCGGTCGCCACCGTGTGGCTCCACGCCACATCGCCGTTGAAGCCGATGTTGACGACGCCCGTGCCGAGCAGCGAGCCGCCCGATACGTTCAGCTCGCCGGGGATGGTCTGCTGCGACTGCCAGAAGCGCCGGCCACCCTGCCAGGGATAGTGCGGGTTGCCGAGCAGCAGGCCCTTGCCGTTGGCGGTGGTCTTCCCGCTGAACGCGACGGCGTTGGAGCCCATGTCGGCTTCCTCGGGCGAGAAGAGCTCCCGTGCGGCCTTCGCGGTGCGCTCGGGGTCGGCCGTGCGGTCCGGGGCCGTCGCGCCCGGCGGCTGCGCGGCGGTTATGCCGTCGATGCCGCGTCCCTGGCCGCCCAGAACCTGCACGGCGAAGCCCTGCCGGGCCACATCAAGGGACGTGATCGGGCGCAGCCACTTGGAACCCTTGCAGGCGGGGTCGGTGACGCGGTTCTGCTTCAGCCAGGCGTTGTACCCCGCCGCGAAGCCGTGCATCAGCTTCTTCGAAGTGGCACTCGGGCCCGCCGGGGCGGGCTGATCGAGGAGCTTCTCGACCGTGTGCGTGTCGCGTACGCCGCCGAAGTACAGGTCACTGGAGAGGTTCGTGGTCGCCGACGACAGCGAGCCGTCCGGCTTGCCGTCGGGCCCGAAGTAGCGTGACCGTTCCCCGCGCACGGTCACGTACCCCTCGGCGAGTGTGCACACCTGGTCGGCGGCCTGCGCCCAGCCGGTGCCGAAGCCGAGGTTCTCGTAGTCCTTGGCCAGGATGTGCGGAATGCCGTACTGGGTGTAGCGGACGGTCGCGGACAGGCCGCCGTTGGACGGGCGGGCGTCGTGAGCCTCCGCCGCGCCGGCGGTGGCGGCGGACGACGGCAGGAAAGCCGCGGCGGTCAGCAGACTGATGCCGAGGGCCGTGAGACGTCTGATGCGGGTGCGCATGGGCGTGGTGCCTCCCAACTGCATTGACGGAAGGGGCGGTTGAGCGTACCAACCGGTATGTCAGTTGATCGAGTGGTGGAACAGCCCTTGTTCACGCCCCGTTCGACCTCCTCCGTCCCCGTTCGGAGCCTTGACCGCCGTGGCGCGCGCGGCACAGGATCACGCCATGACGGGTGTACGCGGCAATACGGTCGACGGGGTCCTGCGGCGCAGTGCGCGGCGCGTGCCGGGGCGAGTGGCTCTGCGCTACGGCGAGCGGGTCTGGACGTACGCGGAGCTGGACGGCGCCGTCACGCGTGCGGCCTCGGTGCTGCGCGCCGAGGGCCTGGTGCACGGCGACCGGGTCGGCGCCTACGCCCACAACTCGGACGCGTATCTCATCGGCTTCCTCGCCTGCTCGCGCGCGGGCCTGGTCCATGTGCCGGTCAACCAGAACCTCGTCGGCGACGACCTCGCGTACATCGTGGGCCAGTCGGGCAGCACGCTGGTCCTGGCCGACCCGGACCTCGCGGGCAGGCTCCCCGATGGCGTGCGCGTCCTGGCCCTGCGGGACGCGGACGACTCGCTGCTTGCGCGGCTCGCGGGTGCGCCGGCGTACGAGGGTGAAGAACCCGGCGCCGACGGCCTCGCCCAGCTGCTCTACACCTCCGGCACAACCGCCCTCCCCAAGGGCGCGATGATGACGCACCGCGCCCTCGTGCACGAGTACGTCAGCGCCATCACCGCCCTGGACCTCAAGGAGACGGACAAGCCCGTCCATTCCCTGCCCCTCTATCACTCGGCGCAGATGCACGTCTTCCTCCTGCCGTACCTGGCGGTGGGCGCCGAGAACACCATCATCGACGCGCCCGACGCCGAGCGGATCTTCGACCTCGTCGAGGCGGGCCGCGCCGACAGCCTCTTCGCGCCGCCCACCGTGTGGATCGGCCTGTCGAACCACCCCGGCTTCGCGACGCGCGACCTCGGCGCCCTGCGCAAGGCCTACTACGGGGCGTCGATCATGCCCGTCCCTGTCCTGGAGCGGCTGCGCGAACGGCTGCCGGGGCTCGGCTTCTACAACTGCTTCGGGCAGAGCGAGATCGGCCCCCTCGCCACAGTCCTCGGGCCGGGCGAGCACGAGGGGCGGATGGACTCCTGCGGGCGGCCCGTCCTCTTCGTCGAGGCGCGGGTCGTGGACGAGCGCGGCCAGGAGGTGCCCGACGGCACTCAGGGTGAAGTCGTCTACCGCTCACCGCAGTTGTGCGACGGCTACTGGGACAAGCCCGAGGAGACCAAGGAGGCGTTCCGTGACGGCTGGTTCCACTCGGGGGACCTCGCCGTGCGGGACGAAGAGGGCTACTTCACCGTCGTCGACCGGGTGAAGGACGTCATCAACTCCGGGGGAGTCCTGGTGGCCTCACGCCAGGTCGAGGACGCCCTCTACACCCATGAGCGGGTCGCGGAGGCCGCGGTGATCGGACTGCCGGACGAGCGCTGGATCGAGGCGGTCACCGCCGTCGTCGTACGCAAGGGAGAGGTCACCGAAGCCGAACTCCTGGCCCACGCACGCGAGAAGCTCGCCCACTTCAAGGCACCCAAGCGGATCCTCTTCGTGGACGAGCTGCCGCGCAACGCGAGCGGGAAGATCCTCAAGCGCGAGCTGCGGGACCGCTTCAGCGGATAAGCCTTACGCCGACAGTTCCGCGCGCCATTCCCGCGGCCACTGCCCTGACGGCGGGGGCGCTCCGCCGATACCCAGATCACCGCGCGCATGTTGGTAGAAGGCATCCCGCGCGGCACTGGCTATCTGGTGCGCCCTGCTCCACTCGCTCGGGGTGTTGCACCCCTCGCGTACGAGCAGCTCGATGGTCCACACGGATTCATGCCACTTACGGGCAGCCGCAATCGTGGGCGAGTCACCGACCAGCAACATGGCTTCCCACTCGGCCGCGCGACGAGACTCGGCTTCAGCCAGCTGTGCGAACCCTTGGTCTGGTTGCAAGGAGTCGACGACGCCCGAGTACCCGAGGGACGCGCCAATGCGCTGAGCGATGCGAAGCTGCGCTTTGAGGGCATTGCCGTAACGGATGTATGTCTCAAACCGCTTCTCGTCCCACCGCTCCAGTCGCTGCCTCTTCCACTTCCGCCGCTCCGTCAGACTCTGGGCCGCATAAGAACCGACCGAACCCACAACAACGCCGATCATCGCGGGTAATTGGTCCATGAGCGACATGCATTCCCCTACTTCCCCCGCAGGTCCACGATCCGTTTGAATTTACCCACCGAACGCTCGATGGTCTCCGGATCGACGATCTCGACCGACACCGAGACGCCGATGCCGTCCTTCACCGCCGTCGCGATCTCCCGGGCCGCCTCCGCGCGCCGCTCGGGGGTCGTGTCCGCGCGGGACTCGGCCCGGACCGTCAGGGCGTCCATGCGGCCCTCGCGGGTCAGGCGCAGCTGGAAGTGCGGGGCGACGCCCGGTGTGCGCAGGACGATCTCCTCGATCTGGGTGGGGAAGAGGTTCACGCCGCGCAGGATCACCATGTCGTCCGTGCGGCCCGTGACCTTCTCCATCCGGCGGAACGTCCGTGCCGTGCCGGGCAGGAGGCGGGTCAGGTCGCGGGTGCGGTAGCGGACGACGGGCATGGCCTCCTTCGTCAGGGACGTGAAGACCAACTCGCCGCGCTCACCGTCCGGAAGGACTTCGCCGGTGATCGGATCCACCACCTCCGGATAGAAGTGGTCCTCCCAGATGTGCAGGCCGTCCTTGGTCTCCACGCACTCCTGGGCGGCACCCGGGCCGATCACCTCGGAGAGGCCGTATATGTCGACCGCGTCGATCCCGAACCGTTCCTCGATCTCGCGGCGCATCTCCTCCGTCCACGGCTCGGCACCGAAGATGCCGACCTTGAGTGATGTCGTGAGCGGGTCGATGCCCTGGCGCTCGAACTCCTCCAGGAGCGTGAGCATGTAGGAAGGGGTCACCATGATGATCTCGGGCCGGAAGTCCTGGATCAGCTGGACCTGGCGCGCCGTCATGCCACCGGACGCGGGAATCACCGTACAGCCGAGCCGCTCGGCTCCGTAGTGCGCGCCGAGGCCGCCGGTGAACAGGCCGTATCCGTACGCCACATGGACCTTGTCCCCGGGACGGCCACCTGCCGCGCGGATCGAGCGGGCGACGACGTCCGCCCACATCGACAGGTCCTGCTCGGTGTAGCCGACGACCGTGGGCCGCCCCGTGGTGCCGCTGGACGCGTGCAGGCGCCGCACCTCGGACTGCTCCACCGCGAACATCCCGAAGGGGTAGTTGTCGCGCAGGTCGCTCTTGGCCGTGAACGGGAAGCGGGCCAGGTCGGCGAGGGTGTGGCAGTCGTCGGGGCGCAGGCCCGCCTTGTCGAACGCCGCCCGGTAGAAGGGCACGTTCTCGTACGCGTGCAGCAAGGTGTCCTGAAGCCGCTCCAGCTGCAGCGCCTCGAGCTCCTCGCGCCCGAGGCGCTCCGCCGCGTCCAGCATGGCCGTCATATGGGGGTACTCCCGTCCCAAACGGGCGACCGATCATTCGGTCGTGGATCTTCTGTCGAGGTCAGTAATCCAGCCGTGGGGGCGGCCGTCAAGAGATCACGCAGGACGGGTTGCCCGATGGTCTCCATGGTGGCGTGAGCTGTGGGGACGATGGTCGGACGGGGTCGTACGATGGCCGCCGAACCGGAACGATCAACACGGCCATCTCCAGGGGGAATCCCGTGCCGCTCACCTCATCCGCAGGCCGCTTCCTGACCGCCGGCGCGCTGGCGGCCGTGCTGCTGGGAGGGGCGGGCGCCGGTGTCGCGGTGGCCGCGCCGCCCGCCACACCGGTCGCGGCCGCCGCGCCGTACGCCAAGATCCGTCCCCTGGCCGAGCTGTCGGCCCAGCGCCTGGCCACCGCCGACCTCGTCGCCGCGGCCAAGTACGGCACCGGCGGGCCCATCGACGATCCGGCCCGTGAGCAGCAGGTCCTCGATGACGTCGCCCGGCAGGCGCGGGAGCTCGGCGCCGACCCCGAGGCGACCGTGCGTATCTTCCGCGACCAGATCGAAGCGAACAAGGTCGTCCAGCGGGGACTCTTCCGGCGCTGGGACGCCGATCCTTCCCAGGCGCCGACCGAGCGGCCCGATCTCGCGGAGGTACGCAAGGAGATCAACCGGATCAACGGACAGCTGGTGTCGGCCATCGCCGCGTCGGAGGGGGCGCGCACGGCCCCCTCCTGCGGAGGCGTCCTGGCAGCGGCGGCCGTGCGAGTCCGGTACGAGGACCGGCTCGACGCCCTGCACACCGTGGCCCTGGGGCGGGCCGTCGGGTCCGTCTGCGCCGGGTGATAAGTGCCGAGCCGTTCCCTCAGCCCTTCGCCGCCACGGCCTTCGCCCACCGGTAGTCCGCCTTGCCGCTCGGTGAGCGCTGTATGCGGTCGGTGAAGACCACGGCGCGGGGGACCTTGTAACCGGCCAGGCGGGTGCGGCAGTGGGTCTGGACGGCTTCCAGGTCCAACGCGTGGGCGCCGTCGCGGAGTTGGACGACCGCGGCGACGCGATTGCCCCAGCGCTCGTCGGGCACTCCGGCGACCAAGGCGTCGTACACATCCGGATGTGACTTCAGCGCCTGCTCGACCTCCTCCGGATACACCTTCTCGCCACCGGTGTTGATGCACTGCGAGCCCCGGCCGAGGACGGTGACGATGCCCTCCTTGTCGACGGTGGCCATGTCGCCGAGCAGCACCCACCGCTCGTCGCCCTTCTGGAAGAAGGTCTCGGCGGTCTTCGCCGGGTCGTTGTAGTAGCCGAGCGGCACATGGCCGCGCTGGGCCAGACGTCCGGGCTCGCCCACGGGCACCGGTTCGTGCGTGACCGGATCCACCACCTGCGTACGTTCGTTGACCTCCAGGCGGAAGCCCTTCTCCGGGCCCGAGTCGTCCGTCGCCTTGCCGTTGGAGCCGGACTCGGATGAGCCGAAGTTGTTCAGGAGGAGCACGTTCGGCGCCAGCTCCTGGAACTGGGCACGCACCGTCTCCGACATGATCGCCCCGGACGAGGAGACGCTGAACAACGACGACAGGTCGGTGCCCTTGAGCGGGCCGCGCAGGGCGTCGATGAGGGGCCTGAGCATCGCGTCGCCCACCAGGGACACGCTGGAGACCTTCTCCCGCTCGATCGTGCGGAGCATCTCCTCGGGAACGTACTTACGGTGAATGGCCACCCGCTGGCCGTAGTTGAAGGCGATGAACGACGTCAGCGTGGACGTGCCGTGCATCAGCGGGGGAGCGGGGAAGAACGTGAGACCGGCTCCGCCCGCCGCGACGCGCTCCGCAAGCTCCTCGGGCCGCTTCACCGGCTCACCCGTGGGCTCGCCGCCGAAGAGCCCGGCGAAGAACAGGTCCTCCTGACGCCACATGACACCCTTGGGCATGCCGGTGGTGCCGCCGGTGTAGATGATGAACAGGTCGTCGGCCGAGCGCGGACCGAACCCGCGCTCCGGCGAACCGGCCGCCTCCGCCTCCGTGAAGGCCACCACGTCGAGCGCGGGTGCGTCGCCGGGCGGAGTCCCCGTCCGCACCAGATGCCGCAGCTTCTCGGTGCGCGGCAGCGAGGCCGCGACCCGCTCGGTGAACTCCGCGTCGAAGACGAGCGCGGCGAGGTCAGCGTCGCGGTAGAGGTAGACCAACTCCTCTTCCACGTAGCGGTAGTTGACGTTGACCGGAACGAGGCGCGCCTTGAGGCAGGCGAGGACGGTCTGGAGGTACTCGACGCCGTTGTAGAGGTGCAGCCCCAGGTGCTCGCCGGGCTTCAGGCCGCTGTCGATCAGATGGTGCGCTATGCGGTTGGCGGCCCGGTCGAGCTCGGCGTACGTCAGCCTGCGTTCCGCCCCCGTGCCGGGGTGATCGATGTACACGAGCGCCTCGCGGTCGGGGACCACGTCGACGACCGACTCGAACAGGTCGGCAAGGTTGTACTCCACCGCTCCTCCTGACCCCGGCGTCATCTCTTGTGGCCGTCATCAGAGCAGAGGCACCCACAAGTGGGAAGGGTGCTCGGTCAAGTAATCTGACTGACTGTCAGAAAACTATTGAACTGCCACCCCGCCTACTGCAACCTGTTCCAGGTCCGAAGCCGACAGCAGGTGAGGGAGTACGGCTATGGGTGGGACGGAACATCTCGCTGTGCGGCGCGAAGGCGCCACACTGATACTCACGCTCAACCGGCCGGAGGCCAAGAACGCGCTCTCGCTGCCGATGCTGGTGGGCCTCTACGACGGGTGGGTGGCCGCCGACGAGGACGACGCGATCCGCTCCGTCGTGCTCACCGGCGCCGGCGGCGCCTTCTGCGCCGGCATGGACCTCAAGGCCCTCGCGGGCAAGGGGATGGACGGTGAGCGGTACCGGGACCGGATGAAGGCCGACCCCGATCTGCACTGGAAGGCGATGCTGCGCCACCACCGCCCCCGCAAACCCGTCATCGCCGCGGTCGAGGGGTACTGCGTCGCGGGCGGCACGGAGATCCTCCAGGGCACGGACATCCGCGTCGCGGGCGAGTCCGCGACGTTCGGCCTCTTCGAGGTCAAGCGCGGGCTGTTCCCGATCGGCGGGTCGACGGTGCGGCTGCCTCGGCAGATTCCCCGTACGCACGCGCTGGAGATGCTGCTCACCGGGCGCCCCTACTCGGCGGCCGAGGCCGCGGGCGTGGGGCTCATCGGCCACGTCGTGCCGGACGGCACCGCCCTGCAGAAGGCCCTCGCCATCGCCGAGCAGATCAACGCGTGCGGGCCGCTCGCCGTCGAGGCGGTCAAGGCGTCCGTGTACGAGGCCGCCGAGATGTCCGAGGCGGATGGCCTCGCGGCGGAGTTGAAACGGGGGTGGCCGATCTTTGACACCGCCGATGCGAAGGAGGGCTCCAGAGCCTTTGCGGAGAAACGGGACCCGGTGTTTCGGCGGGCCTAGGTCCGCTTCCACCTGCGGACCGGTGGGGGCTGGTCGCGCAGTTCCCCGCGCCCCTTAAGGGGCGCCCCCCCGCTCCCCTTCGGGGTGCCCCTTCGCTCCCCTCGACCAGAAACGGAGTTCCGCTGATGGCAACCGTTCCCTCACCGGAGGTGCTGCGTGCGCCTCTCGTCGTCGAGTTTCCCTTTACCCGGTCCCTCGGGCCCGTGCAGAGCGCCTTTCTCACCGGGCTGCGTGAGCGCACCGTGCTCGGGGTCAAGACCAGCGACGGGCGCACCCTCGTGCCGCCCGTCGAGTACGACCCCGTGACCGCCGAGGAGATACGCGACCTCGTCGAGGTCCACGCCACCGGCACCGTCACCACCTGGGCCTGGAACCACGAACCCCGCAGGGGACAGCCCCTTTCCGGGCCCTTCGCCTGGGTTCTGGTGAAGCTCGACGGCGCCGACACCGCTCTGCTGCACGCCCTGGACGCGCCCGGCCCCGACGCGGTCAGGAGCGGCATGCGCGTCCGGATCCGCTGGGCCGCCGAACGCACCGGCGCCATCACCGACATCGCCTGCTTTGAAGCGTACGAGGGGCAGGAGGCGGGAGGTGAAGTCGGGCCGCACGACGGGGTGTTCGGTGAGCCCGTCACCGGCATCGTCGCGCCCGCGCGCCTCGACTACACCTACTCCCCAGGCCGCGCCCAGACCAAGTACATCAACGCCCTCTCCGACCGCAGGACCGTCGGCGAACGCTGCCCCTCCTGCCACAAGGTCTACGTACCGCCCCGCGGCGCCTGCCCCACCTGCGGCGTCAGCACGACCGATGCGGTGGAGGTCGGGCCGCGCGGCACCGTCACCACGTACTGCATCGTCAACATCAAGGCGAAGAACCTCGACATCGAAGTGCCCTACGTCTACGCCCACATCGCCCTCGACGGCGCCGACCTCGCCCTGCACGCACGCATCGCGGGCATCCCCTACGACCAGGTGCGGATGGGCCTGCGCGTCGAGCCGGTGTGGACCGAGGGCGCTCGCTTCCCCGACCACTACCGGCCCACGGGCGAGCCGGACGCCGACTACGACGTGTACAAGGAGCTGGTGTAGATGCCGACCGCCAAGCCGTCCGTGATGCGGCCCGTCAGGGACATCGCCATCGTGGCCTTCGGTCAGACCGATCACCGGCGCTCCAGCGACGAGCACTCCGAGGTGGAGATGCTCATGCCGGTCCTGCACCAGGTCCTCGACGCCACCGGCCTCAAGACCAGCGACATCGGCTTCACCTGCTCCGGGTCCTCGGACTACCTCGCCGGGCGCGCCTTCTCCTTCACGATGGCGCTCGACGGGGTGGGGGCCTGGCCGCCGATCTCCGAGTCGCACGTCGAGATGGACGGGGCCTGGGCGCTGTACGAGGCGTGGACGAAGCTGCTCACGGGTGAGGCCGACACCGCGCTCGTCTACGCCTACGGCAAGTCGTCCCCCGGATCGGTACGAGACGTCCTGACCCGGCAGCTCGACCCGTACTACGTGGCGCCCCTGTGGCCCGACTCGGTGGCGCTCGCCGCGCTCCAGGCCCAAGCCCTGATCGACGCGGGGGACACCGACGAACCCGCGCTCGCCGGGGTCGCCGCGCGCAGCCGCGGGGACGCGTCCGCCAACTCCCATGCTCAGCTGAGCGGTTCGGTGCCGCAAGGTGAGTACGTCGTGCGTCCCCTGCGGACCGGTGACTGCCCGCCCATCGGTGACGGGGCGGCCGCCGTGATCCTCGCGGCGGGGGACCGGGCCCGTGAGCTGTGCGAGCGGCCCGCGTGGATCCGTGGCATCGACCACCGCATCGAAGCGCACAGCCTCGGCGTGCGCGACCTCACCGACTCGCCGTCCAGCCGTCTGGCCGCCGAGCGGGCCGGAGCTTTCGAACGCCCCGTGGACACCGCCGAGTTGCACGCACCGTTCACTTCCCAGGAGGTCGTCCTGAGGAAGGCGCTGAAGCTGGGCGATGACGTGTCGGTGAACCCGTCCGGGGGTGCGCTCGCAGCGAACCCCGTCATGGCCGCCGGTCTGATCCGGCTCGGCGAGGCCGCCGCCCGCATCCACCGGGGCGAGTCCGACCGCGCCCTCGCGCACGCCACATCCGGTCCCTGCCTCCAGCAGAACCTGGTCGCCGTCCTCGAAGGAGATGCGTCATGAGTGGGGTGGGCAAGGAGCCCGTGGCCGTCGTGGGAATCGGCCAGACCAAGCACGTCGCCGCCCGGCGGGACGTCTCCATCGCGGGCCTCGTCCGTGAGGCCGCCCAACAGGCCCTGGCGGACGCCGCGTTGACATGGTCCGACATCGATGCCGTCGTCATCGGCAAGGCGCCGGACTTCTTCGAGGGCGTCATGATGCCGGAGCTGTATCTCGCCGACGCGCTCGGCGCGGTGGGCAAACCCATGCTGCGCGTCCACACGGCGGGCTCCGTCGGCGGCTCCACGGCGCTGGTCGCCGCCAACCTCGTCGCGGGCCGCGTCCACGGCACCGTACTGACCCTCGCCTTCGAAAAGCAGTCGGAATCCAACGCGATGTGGGGGCTTTCCCTGCCCATCCCCTTCCAGCAGCCGCTCCTCGCGGGCGCCGGTGGCTTCTTCGCCCCGCACGTACGCGCGTACATGCGGCGCACCGGCGCACCCGACACGGTCGGCTCGCTCGTCGCGTACAAGGACCGCCGCAACGCCCTCAAGAACCCCTACGCGCACCTGCACGAGCAGGACATCACCCTGGAGAAGGTCCAGGCCTCGCCGATGCTCTGGGACCCGATCCGCTACTCCGAGACCTGCCCCTCATCCGACGGCGCCTGCGCCATGATCCTCACCGACCGCGCGGGCGCGGCCCGTTCGCCGCGGCCGGCCGCCTGGATGCACGGCGGCGCGATGCGCAGCGAGCCGACTCTCTTCGCGGGCAAGGACTTCGTGTCGCCGCAGGCGGGCAAGGACTGCGCGGCCGACGTCTACCGGCAGGCGGGCATCACCGACCCGAGGCGCGAGATCGACGCTGTGGAGATGTATGTGCCGTTCTCCTGGTACGAGCCGATGTGGCTGGAGAACCTGGGCTTCGCCGCGGAGGGCGAGGGCTGGAAACTGACCGAGTCGGGCGTCACCGAGCTCGACGGAGACCTGCCCGTCAACATGTCGGGCGGCGTCCTGTCCACCAATCCCATCGGCGCCTCTGGCATGATCCGCTTCGCCGAAGCGGCACTTCAGGTGCGCGGCCAGGCGGGCGAGCACCAGATCGACGGGGCCCGCAGGGCGCTCGGGCACGCCTACGGCGGCGGCTCGCAGTTCTTCTCCATGTGGCTGGTCGGGGCAGAGCCGCCCACGACCTGACGGGTCCGTGGTGCCGGACAGACGGCCGTCCTCCTTCCGCGGCCTGTCCGGCACCGGAACCGAAAGCTAGGCTGGCGGGCGGACGACGCATCGGGAGGAGCACGGACGTGGCCGAAGGCACCATTCAGCAGCATCCGCTCGCAGGTCAGCAGCGCCCGCTCGCGGGCTGGGACAAGCCGGAGCTCGACCTCAGCACCGCGGACTGGCAATCCAGCAGTGAGGGCCGGGGTGACGTGGAGATCGCCTTTGTGGAGGGTTTCATCGCGATGCGCAACGCGGGCCGCCCTGAAAGCCCGTCCCTGATCTTCACTCCGGCCGAGTGGGGAGCGTTCGTGCACGGCGCGCGGGCGGGGGAGTTCGATCTGACGTAGGCCGTGCGGGGTGTTGTGGCCCTCGTCTCCGGCTGTCGCGACAGCCCGCGGCTTCCGCCGTGCTGACCTGGTGACTTCGGACTCCGCCCGAGACCGGCCTCCTGAGTGAGGCCGCCTCCGGACGCGGGACCGGTCGACCTTGGCCAAGGGCCGGAGACGAGGAAGCCATGAGTGACGCCGTGCACGGCGATGCCCCCATCGCGCCGGTCGACGCACCCACCGCGCCGGTCGTGGTGGCCGTCGACGGTTCGGCCGGCAGCGACCACGCCCTGGACTGGGCGCTGACCGCCGCCCGGCTGCGCGGCGCGCGCTTGCGGATCGCGCATGTGCGGCAGTACGCGATGCCGCTGGCCGACGGGCCGCGCATGCCGACCATCGACCACCGCTCCGACGCCGATCCGGTGGTCGAGCGGGTGCGCGCGTCCCTGGTGGGACGTGCGGATCTGCCTCCCCTGGAGATCGAGGTCGTGGAGGGCACACCGGGCCGCGACATCCCGCGCCTCGGCGACGGGGCGCAGCTGCTGGTCCTCGGGTCGCGCGGGCGGGGCGGATTCGCCAGCCTGCTGCTCGGTTCGAACGGCCTCGCGTGTGCGCGGGAGGCGGCCTGCCCCGTGGTGGTGGTGCGGCCCGGCGATGAACCCGCGGCCGGTGCCCGGCCTTCCGTGGTGCTCGGGGTGGACGCCCTCTCCCCGCACGACGAGACGATCGGCTTCGCCTTCGCGGAGGCGGCGCTGCGGGGCGCGGTGCTCCGGGTCGTCTGCGCCTACCCCGGACCGGTACTCGTCTACACGGCCACCGGTGACTTCGTGACCTCGGCGGTCGCCGACGCGGCCACCGCGGCGCAGCACACGGAACTCGTGGGGGAGCAGCTCGCGCCCTTCCAGGGGCGGTATCCGCAGGTGGACGTCGTGAAGGAGGTCCTGCCGGGGGACGCGGCGGCGCTGCTGGTGGAGGCGTCGCGGGACGCCGGTCTCGTGGTGGTGGGGCGGCATCAGCGCAGGATGCCGCTGGGGAGGCTCGTGGGATCGGTGACCAACGCGGTGCTGTTGCATGCGGAGGGTGCGGTGGCGGTGGTGCCGTTCGGGGCCTCTCGATAAGGGCCTCTTGAGGTGGGGAGCCCCGGCCCCGCACCGCACGACTCACCTCAGCACCACGCACCCCCGCCCCTCCAGCCGCCGCAGCAGCTCCTCCGGTACGTCGACGTCGTTCCAGCGCAGGTCGAGCTTCTCCAGCGAGGGCAAGTCGCCGATCCACGGCGGGAGTTCACGCAGACGGTTGGACCGCAGGTCGAGTCTCCGCAGCAAGGGAAGATCGCGCAGCGCCCCCGGCACCGACGTGAACTCGTTCTCGCGCAACTCCAGTTCACGCAGCTGACGGAGGCGACGGACCGAGTGAGGGAGCGAAGTGAGGCGGTTGCCCCGCAGCCACAGCTCACGCAGGGCCGTGAGGTCACCGAGTGAGGAAGGCAGCGAGGCAAGGAGGTTGTGCTGGGCGCGCAGTTCCACCAAGGCCGTGAGCGAGCCAAAAGTGTCCGGCAAGGACGTCAGCCGGTTCTCGCCCACGTTCAGATACGTCAGCCGTCCCAGCCTGCCCAACGAGTCCGGCAACGACGTGAGGTGGTTGTCGTGGACGTAGAGGCATCGGCTCAGCGCCGAGAGGTCGCCCAGCTCGGGCGGGAGCTCGGCCAGCTGGTTGTGTCCCAGGTCCAGCGTGTGCAGCAGGGTCAGAGTGCCGATCCGTGCGGGGAGCCGCGTCAGCGCGTTGTCGGGCAGCAGCAGAGCCTCAAGGGACGGGTGCTGCCACACCTCGTCCGGGATCTCACTCAGCTCGCCGTGCCAGTAGGTGAGTACGTTGCTGACGCCGACCGTCACGTGAGATTCCCTTCGTCCGGAGCAGTTGACCTTAACCACCGCGGAAGCCGGGCGCGGCCGACGGAGCCTCTGTCGCCGAATCGGCTCCCGACCGGCCACACGGGCGTAATCTGAAGTGCCTGAAGGCCAAAGCGCCTGAAGGTCAAAGTGTCTGAAGGCCAAGGCGTGCGTCGCTAAAGCGCCCGGCGCACCACCGTGGCGGGGGGCGACCCATGGTTCAGCACATCACCCACGGCAGGCGGACCCTCTTCGAGCGTGAGAATGAACTCGCGGCAGTGGAAGAGGCGTTGAGCGAGCTGTGCGGTCTCTCGCGGGACGGTTACGAGCCCCCTGTCAGGCCCCGCGGCGCCCTCATCGCCTTCGCCGGGCGCGCGGGCATCGGCAAGACCTCCCTCCTCGCCGAGACGCGACGGCTCGCCGCGGCCAAGGGCTGCACCGTGGCCCTGGCACGCGGCGGCGACCTGGAGCAGAGCGTCGCCTTCCATGTGGCACGGCAGCTGGTGCAGCCGCTGCTCGCCTCGGTGCCGGACGCGGAACTACGCTCCGTGCTGGGGAGTTGGTATGACATCGTGGGCCCGGCCCTCGGCCTGTGCGCGCCATCGGACGGCGCGCCGCCCGACCCGCAGGGACTGCGCGACGGACTCGACTGGATGCTCACCCATCTCGCCGTGCAGCGCGCCCCGTTGGTGGTCGTCGTCGATGACGCACACTGGGCGGACGCCGAGTCGCTGAGCTGGCTCTCCGCCTTCGCGCCACGTGCCGAAGCCCTGCCGCTGCTGCTCGTCGTCGCCTACCGTCCCGAGGAACTGCCCGCCCACGCCGACGAGTTCAGGGGCCTTCCCGGGCGTGCGGGGCAGCGGCCCATCGGGCTCGAACCGCTCAGCGCCACCGCCGTGGCCCGCCTCGTACGCGACACGCTCGGCGCCCGCGCCGACGACGCGTTCTGCCGCGAATGCTGGGCGGTCACCGCGGGCAACCCCTTCGAGGCCGTCGAGCTGACCGCCAAGGTCCGTGACCGCGGGCTCACCCCCGACGAAGCCGGCGCGCATCTGCTGCGCGATCTCGCCGCCGCCGTGAAGGGCAACGGCCTCGTCGCCCGCCTGGAGCGGCTCGGCACCTCCACGGTCCGGTTCGCCTGGGCCTGCGCCGTCCTCGGCACCTCGATCTCCGCGTCGCTCGCCGCCGCCGTCGCCGGAATAGGCGAGCGGGAGTCCGCCGACTGCGCCGACCGGCTGCGCCGCGCCCGCGTCCTGACAGGCGCCGACACCCTGGAGTTCGTGCACCCGCTCATCGCCACCGCCGTCTACCGCGCCATCCCCGGCGGCGTGCGCGTCGCCCTGCACGGCCAGGCCGCCTGGGCCGTCGTCAACGCGGGGCTCGGCGCGTCCGCCGCAGCCCGCCATCTCCTCGAAGTCCACCCCGACGGCGACACCTGGGTGGTGCAGCAACTACGCGCCGCCGCCCGCGAGACCGTCCGCGCGGGCGCCCCCGACGCGGCCCGCCGCTATCTCGCCCGCGCCCTGCGCGAACCCCCGCCCTGGGAGGACCGCGCGGCCGTCCTCTACGAACTCGGCTGCTCCTCCCTCCTCACCGAACCGGCGACGACCGTCAACCATCTGCGTGCCGCCCTGGAAGAGCCCATCACCGACCCGCGCCTGCGCCACGGCATCGTCTACCGCCTCTCCCAGGTCCTCGCCCACGCCGACCGGCTCGAAGAAGCCTCCGACGTGCTCGCCCGCCAGATCCGCCTCACCAGTGATCCGCGGGTACGGATCCGGATGCACGCCGAGCAGTTCATGTGGGACGCCTTCCGTGCCGACGAGCCGGACTCGCCCGCCCGCTCCCGGCGTCTGACCCGCCTCGCCGACCGGCTGCCGGGCGGCGACCTCACCGAGCGGTACATCATCGGGCTCCGCGCCTGGGACGCCACGCTGCGCGCCGAACCCGCCCAGACCGCCGTCCGGCACGCCGAGCGCGCCCTGGTCGGCGGGCTCGGCTGGGCCGAGGAGGACAGGGGCTTCGAAGTGCCCGTCCTCGTCGCGCTCACCTTCCTCTACGCCGACCGGCCGGGCCGGGCCGAGGAACTGTTCGCCGCGGGGATCGCCGACTTCGAACGCCAGGGCTGGCGCGGCGCCCACCTGTCGTTCGGATACACACTCCTCGCGTACATACGCTTCAGGCGTGGCCGCCTCGCCGAAGCCGAGGACTTCGTGCGCGCCGGGCTGCGGATCGCCGAGCGCGTGGGCCCGGGAACGCCCGCGCACTGGTACGCCGTCGGCATCCTCATCGAGATCCTGCTCGCCCGAGGCCGCGTCGCCGAGGCCACCCGCACCGCCGAGGAGTACGGCTTCGGGCCGCCGTTCCCCGCGGCCGTCGTCTTCCCCGACGCACAGGCCGTGTACGGAGAACTGCTGCTCGCCCGCGGCCTCACCAAGGACGCCGAGGCCGAACTCGCCGCCGCCGGCCGCCGCCTCGACCCGCGCGGCATGCGCAACCCCGCCTGGTGCCCCTGGCAGCTCCACCTCGCGCTCGCCGAGGCCGAAGACGCCCCGGAGCGCGCGCTCGCCACCGCGTACGAAGCGGTCAGGCGCGCCCGCAGGTTCGCCACCGCGTCGGCGGTAGGCCAAGCCCTGCGCATCACCGCCGAGGTCGCGTCGGGCTCGGCGCGCGTCAAGCTCCTGGAGGAGTCCGTCAGCCACCTGGAGCGATCGCCCGCCGCGTACGAACTCGCCTGCGCCCTGGTCGCCCTGGGCACCGAGCTGCGCCGCGCGGGCCGCCCCAAGGACGCCGCCGACCCCCTCTACCGCGGGCTCGACGGAGCCGTCCAGTGCGGAGCCGACGGCCTGGTCGAGCGGGCCCGCGACGAGCTGGCGGCGGCAGGACTCCGCCCCCGTCTGCTGCACAGCACCGAGACGGACGCGCTCACCGCCCGTGAACGCAGCGCCGCCGCGCTCACCGTCCGCGGCGAGTCCGCCGCACGCGTCGCCGAGGAACTGCACACCGACGAGCCGACCGTCGTACGGCTGCTGTCCGCCGTGTACCGGAAAGTGGGAACGGATCAGTCAGGTCTCGCCGCCGCACTCGGCACTCCGCGGCCCCACTGACCTCCCGCTGAACAGCTGTCCACCCCGCGGAACGCCCGCCACTGACCGGCGCCGCCCCCGCGCCGACAAGCACCGCGGGCCACGTACCATTGGCGCATGTCCTTCCTCCGCCGCCGCAGCTCCGCCACTCCCGCCGGCCCGGACTTCGATGTCCTCGCCATGGACCCGGGAGACTGGCCCGGCAACCTCGGCGCGGGCCTGCTGCCCGCGCCCGACGGCAGCTGCCAGGGCGTCTTCCTGCGCTACGACCTCTTCGGCGGCCGCGGCCCCGCGATGATCATCGGCAATCTGCCCGAGGGCTCCCCGGCGCGCGAGACGGCCGACGACGAGGTGCCCTTCGAAGTGGCCCAGCTGCTGCTCGCGCTGGAGAACGACGAGGAGGTCACCATCGTCACCACCGAGGACATGCCGGTGATGCAGGGCGACAACCTCCTCATCGTGCGCCGCCTCAAGCTCTCCGAAAGCCGCGTCTCCTGCGTGCAGTTCGACCGCAGCGACGGCGTCCTGGTCACCATCGCCGCCTGGGACCGGCCGATCACCGACGATCTGTACGCCCTCCTGAAGCCGCTGCCCGCGGAGCTCTTCCAGCAGGGCTGAACCACCCGGGACCACCGCGGTCCGCCGACCCACCCCTGATGCCCGAGGGGTGGGTTTTGTCATGCGCCTTGCCAGGCCAGTCATCGGACTTTTAACGTGAGCGGTCATGACTCCCGGGATCTCGCGAAGAACCACGATGAAGTCCGCCGTCGGCGGAGCGGCCGTGCTGGCGGCGGGTGGAGGCGTATTCGCCGACACCGCGTCCGCAGCTGAGAGCAAGGGCGGGGATACGGAAAGCCGAGATACCTCCGATGAATCACGGCTCTGGTATGCGGCGCCCGCCGCCGACTGGGAGCGTGAGGCGCTCCCCATCGGCAATGGCGCACTCGGCGCCATGGTCTTCGGCACCCTCGCCTCCGAGCGCCTCCAGTTCAACGAGAAGACCCTGTGGACCGGCGGCCCCGGCTCCCGCGAGGGCTACGACTTCGGCAACTGGCGCGAGGCGAGGCCCGGCGCCCTCGACGCGGTGCGCGACGAGCTCGACGAGAAGGGCGCCCTCGACCCCGACGCGGTCACGGCGAAGCTGGGCCAGTCGCGCCGTGGCTACGGCGCCCACCAGACCTTCGGCGATCTGCGTCTCGACCTGGCCGACACCCCCGACGCGCCCGGCGCCACGTACCGCCGCGCCCTCGACCTCCGCCGGGGCCTCGCGACCGTCACGTACACCCATGGAGAGGTCCGTCACGAGCGGGAGTTCTTCGCCTCGTACCCGGACGGCGTGATCGTCGGACGCCTCACCGCCTCCCGCCCCGCGAGCGTCACCTGCACCCTGCGGTACACCTCACCTCGCGCGGACTTCACCGCGAAGGCCGACGGCGGCCGCATCGTCGTACGCGGTGAACTCGCCGACAACGGCCTGAAGTTCGAGGCGCAGCTGCGTGTCGTGCACCAGGGCGGCACACGCACGGAGAACGCGGACGGCAGCATCACCGTGAGTGGCGCCGACCACCTCTGGTTCGCGCTCGCCGCAGGCACCGACTACGCCGACACCTACCCCGACTACCGCGGCGACGACCCGCACGCCACCGTCACCCGCACCGTCGACCAGGCCATCGCCAAGGGCCACGGCGCGCTGCGCGCCCGCCACCTGCGCGACCATGGCGATCTGTTCGGCCGGGTCGGTCTCGACATCGGCCAGAGCGCCACCGCCGACGTCCCGACCGACCAGCTCCTCAAGGGCTACGGGACAGGAGCGAGCGCCGCCGACCGGGCCCTGGAAGCCCTCTACTTCCAGTACGGCCGCTATCTCCTCATCGCCTCTTCCCGCGCGGGATCGCTGCCCGCGAACCTCCAGGGCGTGTGGAACAACAGCACCAGTCCGCCCTGGTCGGCCGATTACCACACCAACATCAACCTCCAGATGAACTACTGGCCCGCCGAGGCCGCCAACCTCGCCGAGACCACCGCCCCCTACGACCGCTTCGTCGAGGCGCTGCGCGCGCCCGGACGGCGTACGGCGAAGGAGATGTTCGGCTCGCGCGGCTGGGTGGTGCACAACGAGACCAACCCCTACGGCTTCACGGGTGTCCACGACTGGGCGACCGCGTTCTGGTTCCCGGAAGCCGCCGCCTGGCTCACCGCGCAGCTCTACGAGCACTACCGCTTCGGCGGCTCCACGGACTATCTGCGCTCCACCGCCTATCCGGTGATGAAGGAGGCCGCCGAGTTCTGGCTCGACAACCTCCGCACGGACCCGCGCGACGGCGCCCTCGTCGTCACCCCCAGCTACTCGCCCGAGCACGGCGACTTCACCGCCGGTGACTCCATGGCCCAGCAGATCGTCCACGACCTGCTCACCAACACCCTGGAAGCGGCCCGCGTACTCGGCGACTCGGCCGCCTTCCGCGCCGAAGTGGAGAGCGCGCTCGGCAAGCTCGACCCAGGCCTGCGCGTCGGCTCCTGGGGTCAACTCCAGGAGTGGAAAGCCGATTTGGACTCAAAGACAGACGACCACCGGCACGTCTCCCACCTCTACGGCCTGCACCCGGGGCGCCAGATCAAGCCCGGCAGTAAGTGGGCCGACGCCGCGAAGGTCTCCCTCACCGCGCGCGGCGACGGCGGCACCGGCTGGTCCAAGGCGTGGAAGGTCAACTTCTGGGCGCGCCTGCGCGACGGCGACCACGCGCACAAGATGCTGAGCGAGCAGCTCAAGTCCTCGACGCTGCCCAACCTCTGGGACACCCACCCGCCGTTCCAGATCGACGGCAACTTCGGCGCCACCGCGGGCATCGTGGAGATGCTCCTGCAGAGCCAGTACGACGTCATCGAGGTGCTGCCCGCGTTGCCCGCGAGCTGGCCCGAGGGGTCCGTGCGCGGCCTGCGGGCGCGCGGCGGGGCGCGGCTCGACATCGACTGGTCCGGCGGGCGCGCCACACGCATCGTGCTCACGGCGACCCGGACACGTGAACTCACCGTACGCAGCGGCCTGTTGAAGGGCGGCGAGAAGACCATCAAGGTGCGCGCGGGACAGCGCTACGTCTTCGACTGAGCCCGGCTCGCAAGGGCCGCGCACACGTCGGGGCCGGGCCTGCCTCCACGCAGACCCGGCCCCGACCGCCATCGGCAGCTCTAGGAGCCCGACGACACCACCTGTACGTCGGCCGCCCGCACATACGCCACGCGGTGCCCGAACTGGATCTCGTAGTACATGTCCTTGCCGCGCACCACCTTGTGCGGTGCCGTGTCGAACGTCGGCGCGTAGAAGTACTCGCCCGGCACCTTGTCGCCGATCGCGTACTTCTGACCGGCCAGAAGCTTGTACGGCAGCGGCGTGACCGGCTGTACGGGGACACCCTCCGGGTACGCGGCCTTCTCGGGGTAGGCACGTCCGTACACCGGTACGTCCGCCGCGTCGCCCTTCGGTGTCACCACGGGCCCGGTCGCGTCGACGGCGGTCGGCTGCTTCTTCGGGTTCTTGAACCAGGCCTTCTGGCCGAGATACCAGACGGCCGTCCAGTCACCCTCGCGGCCGGCGACCGCGTACTTCTGGCCGGTGGAGAGCCGCGCGCCGATGTCGTTCACGCCGGTCGTCGAGGCGCCGCCGCCGGGACGCAGGCCGATGTCCTTGATCAGCGGCGCGTCGTCACGCGGTTCGGTGTGCACCCGCACCGCGGCCGAACCGTGCGTCGCGCACGTCTCGCCGGCCTTGACGCAGCCCGTGTACTCCGGGCGATTCTTGGAGTACTCGGGAGCCACCGTCACCAGGCCGCCGTTCGGGCCCGCCGTGCGCTTGAACGGCTTGCCCATCAGCGTGAAGTAGTGCTGCCAGTCCCAGTAGGGGCCGGGGTCGGTGTGCATGCCCGGGATCGTCGACGGCAGCGTGCCCGGGACGTTGTCGTGGCCGATGATGTGCTGGCGGTCCAGCGGGATGACGTACTTCTTGGCGAGATACTTCACCAGACGCGCCGACGAGCGGTACATCGCCTCCGTGTACCAGGTGTCGGGCGCCGTCAGGAAGCCCTCGTGCTCCAGGCCGATCGACTTGGAGTTCACGTACCAGTTACCCGCGTGCCAGGCGACGTCCTTGGCCTTCACGTGCTGGGCGATGTGACCGTCGGTGGAGCGCAGGGTGTACTGCCAGGACACGTACGTCGGGTCCTGCACCAAGTTGAGGACACCCTCCCAGGTGCCCTCGGTGTCGTGGATGACGATGGTGTCGATGCTCTGGCTCTTGGGCCGGTCCGACAGGTCGTGGTTGCCGTAGTCGTCGTTGCCCTGCGGGTCCTTGAACTCCTCGTACGGCGCCGGAATCCACTCGCACGACACGGTCGCCGGGCACTCGGTCTCGCCCGTCGGAGCCTTCCGCAGTCCCATGCTCCGCACCTGCGCGGCGTCCGGCTCGAGGCCGCTGTCCGCGGCGAGCGCCACATGCTGCCCGGAGTCCGTGGTGCGCGACTGCCCGTCATGGATCACGGCGAAGACATCGTTGGCGTAGGTCGCGGCGGTGGCCTGGTCATCGGCGCCGGAGAAGCGGGCGACCGCGCCGTACCAGTCGGCCGGGTCGTCGCTCAGCGGCTTGCCGAGCTTCTTCTGCGCGGCGGCGAGCAGGGCGGCGCCGCCGCGCACGTTGGCGGCCGGGTCGGAGCGCAGACGCTCGGCGGACTGCCCGCTGAGTTCGGCCGCGCGGGGCAACGTCTTGAAACGGGCCGGGATTTGGGAGCTCTCCGGCAGCTTCGCCTCGGCCGGGGCCTTCGGCAGGAGGACACCACGGGAGTCGTCGCCGCGCGGGTCCTCCTTGCCCTCGCTGTGGTGCGGGGCGCCGGCGATGGCGGTGCGCGCGTCGGTGAGGTGCATCGGGCCGTAGCCGCCGGTCACGCTCGGCGCGCCGCCGTGCGCGTCCCAGCGGGACTGCAGATACGAGACCCCGAGCAGCACGCTCTGCGGGACCTCGTACTCGGCGGCGGCAGCGGCGAACGCGCCCTGCAACCGCGAGGGATCGTCGGACGACGACGAGGAAGGGGAGGAAGACGGCGCGGCGCCGAGCAGCGGAAGCAGCAGACCGGCGGAGACAAGGGCGCCCGCGGTTCTGACGGCGCGTCTGCGCGCGGCAGGGGTGCGGGCGGTGACGGATCCTCGCAATGCAGCCTCCTGGGACGGTGATGCGTGATGGGGCGTGCGGGGCCGGGCGGTGCGTCAGTGGTACCGGCTGGCCGACGATCCGTCAATCATGCCCAGGAGAATGCCCAGGAGCAGGAATTTCCCATGTCAGCGCGGGTTCCGGCGGGTTTCGCCCCGAGAGGCCGCACGGCCTGCGACGCGTCACTGGAATGGACCAATGAGCAGCACGAGCACTCAGGCGAACCGGCGTACGAAGGTCAGTGCCGTGTCCGCGACCTCCTGCCAGCGGCCGTCGATCGTCAGGGCGTGGTCGCGGCCGGCCATCTCCTTGATCTCGGTGACCCCGGAGTTGCGCTTCTGCTTCTTGTACGCGCCGTTGGCCAGCGCCCAGGGGATGGCGTGGTCCTTCTCGCCGGAAATGATCAGGAGGGGGCCGCGCGACGGGTTGCGGCAGTCCGCCTTCATCTCCGTGCGGGGGTTGAGGTTGGCCGCCGCCGCCTGGAAGAGCGGGGCGCAGGGGGCCGGGACCGCGTACCTCTCGTAGAGTTCCCTGGACTCCCGCTCGCTGACGGCGTTGGCGTAGGCGTAGCGCCACTGCTCGAAGGTCAGCGACAGCGCACGAGTCCGGTTGGCCGGGTTGCTGATCACCGGGCGCAGCGTACGCAGCGTCGACACGGGCAGCGCCAGGATGCCGCGGAACGGCACCGGGTCGATCGCCACCGACGCGGCGCAGAGACCGCGCCCCGCGAGGATCTGCGTCAGCAGACCGCCGACCGAGTGCCCGACGACGGCCGGCTTGCGGTCCAGGCCGTCGATCAGGCCGGCCAGGTGATCGGCGATCCGCCCGACGGTCTTGCCCGCGAGCACGTCGGGCCGCTCCCTGGCCTCGGCCACCGTCTCCGGGTCGTCGGGCCAGGAGAGGGCGACGGGGGCATATCCGGCGGCCTCGAAGTGGGCCGTCCAGGAGTCCCAGCTGCTGGGCAACATCCATAAACCGTGGACGAACACGACCGGGACGCGGTCGGTCGCGGCGTTGGCGCGGTCGATCTGCTGTGCGTCGGTGAGGGACATAGCCTGAAGTTACGGGCGTGAGTCCCCCTGCGATATAGGGCAGTTCGAGCTATGGCCGGTGTCGCGCGGTGCTTGTCCGGTCTACGCGGAGACCGCGTCACCACGTCATAGTCATCCGGTAGTCGCCGGGGGCATACGAAGGCCCGCAGTGCGCCGCTGTCCAGACGCACTGCGGGCCGTCATCCCCGTCAGCGAGTACCAACCGCCGCGCGCACGGCCCGACGGGCCAGCTGGCAGTCGTCGTGCAACCGCCTGAGCAGCAGCCGCTGTTCCTCACCGGACGGCGCAGCACCGGGGTGGGCCGGGCCCGGTGCAGCCGGGGTCGAGTCGTGCATCGAGCGTTGCACGGCCATCTCGTACGTCCGGATCTCCCGGGTCAGTACGAGCATCAGGTTGACCAGGAACGCGTCGCGCGCCGCCGTCCCCTGCTCCTGCGCCAGCTGACTGATCTCACGCCGCGCCACCGGTGCGTCACCAAGCACCGTCCACAGCGTCGCCAGGTCATAGCCCGGCAGATACCAGCCCGCGTGCTCCCAGTCCACGAACACCGGACCGGCGGGCGACAGCAGGATGTTCGAAAGGAGCGCGTCGCCGTGGCAGAACTGCCACGTGCCGTGCTGCCCGGCCGAGTGCGCGATGCCGTGCAGAAGCTTCTGCAGGTCACCCATGTCCCGGTCGGTGAGCAGGCCCAGCTCATGGAAGCGGGAGATCCGCTTGCCGTAGTCCATGGGCCTGCCGAACAGGTCCTGCGGTGGCCGCCAGTGGTTGAGGTGGCGGATCGCGTTGAGCGCCAACCTCACATCTGCCCGTGGTGGCGGCTCCACGGGATGCCGCGACAGCGCCGCGACGCGGCCCTGCATCCGCTCGATCACCAGCGTGCAGTCCTCGGGATCCGCGGCGATGAGCCGCGGCGCCCTGACCGGAGGACGGTGCCGGACGAACGAGCGGTAGGCCGCTATCTCGTGCCGGATCCGCTCGGCCCACACGGGGGAGTGATCGAGTAAACACTTGGCGATCGCGGTGCTGCGTCCTGTTGTTCCCACGAGCAGTACGGTGCGTCCGCTGCGGCGGAGCACCTGTACCGGATTGAACTCGGGACAGATGCGGTGCACCGAGGCGATCGCGGTGCGCAGTTGCGCCCCCTGGGGGCCGGACAAGTCGAGTCTCCCGCTGAGCGGTTGCGTGCCGGCCCCCGGGACGCGCCGCGGTCGGCCGGTGCCGAGCGACCCGGCCGCGGGACGCGCGGGCTCCAGATACGGGCCGCTGCCGGGCTGGCGGCTGTGCAGTGGCCGGGGCGGGGCGGACACGGAGGACGATGCTGTGTACATGGGCGATACAGATCCCTTCGTGTGCCTGCGAGTTGTTGCGCCTCCCGCCCCGGTCTCCTTGGGAGCACCCTGGGGAATGTCCCGCGGTGGACCGGGTCGGGGTGGCGCATTCCTACCTGACACCCGGCGTCCCCTGGCACACCATGTGGCGCACCCTGGCGAACCCTGGCGAATAGTCGCTCAGCAACTGACAGAGGGTTACTGTCAACTCAGCCGAGAACCTGGGGGCTTGACGTGAACGGACAACCCAACACCCGACTGTCAGACCTTTTCGGCCTGGCAGGCTGGTCAAAAGGGGAGCTCGCGAGACTGGTGAACCGGCAGGCGGCGGCCATGGGCCACCCGCAGCTGGCCACCGACACCTCGCGGGTGCGGCGTTGGATCGACGTGGGAGAGATCCCCCGCGATCCCGTGCCCCGGGTGTTGGCGGCTCTGTTCACCGAGCGTCTCGGCCGTGTCGTGACCATTGAGGATCTTGGTCTGGTCCGGCACGGGCGCGTGGGGAAACGGCGTGGCGACGGTGGTGTGGAGCACCCCGACGGCGTGCCGTGGGCGCCCGAACGGACAGCCGCGGTCCTCACCGAATTCACGGGAATGGACCTCATGCTCAACCGACGCGGCTTGGTGGGCGCGGGCGCTGCGCTTGCCGCAGGCTCCGCACTCAGCAGCGCCATGCACGACTGGCTGCACACCGATCCGGCTCTCGTTGCCGACGCTCCCCGTACCGAACATCCCCTGCACGCCGACCCCGCTGGGTTCGACCGCTATGAGGCCGCCCCCATCGGGTCGCAGGAGATCGAGGAACTGGAGACCTCCGTCGAGGTGTTCCGGGCCTGGGACGCGGCCCGCGGCGGCGGCCTTCAGCGCAAGGCTGTGGTGGGACAGCTCAACGAAGTGGGCGGCATGCTCGCCTACCGACACCCCGACCATCTCCAGCGCCGCCTGTGGGGCGTCGCTGCCAACCTCGCCGTCCTCGCCGGCTGGATGTCGCACGACGTCGGCCTGGAGCCCACGGCACAGAAGTACTTCGTGATCGCCGCGCACGCGGCCCGTGAGGGGGGCGACCGGCCGCGTGCCGGTGAGGCCCTCTCCCGGGCGGCACGCCAGATGGTGCATCTGGGGCGGCCCGACGACGCCCTCGACCTGATGAAGCTCGCCCAGTCGGGCTCGGGCGAGGAGATGCTGCCGCGCACGCAGGCCATGCTCTACACCATCGAGGCCTGGGCACAGGCGTCGATGGGCAAGGGCCAGGCGATGCGCCGCACGCTCGGCATCGCGGAGGACCTCTTCGTATCCGACAAGGGGGATGTGCCACCGCCCAGCTGGATGCAGATGTTCGACGAGGCGGACATGCACGGCATGCAGGCCCTGGCCTACCGCACCCTCGCCGACCACGACGCGACCGCCGCCGACATCGCCCAACGCCACGCCAGGGAGGCGATCGACCTGCGGTCCAAGGGCCGGGACCGGTCGCAGATCTTCGACTACATCTCGCTGGCGTCGGCGTGCTTCATCGGCGACGACCCGGAACAGGCCGATCGGTACGCACGGCTCGCGCTGGTCTCGATGGGCTCGAACTCCTCGCACCGCACATGGGACCGGCTGCGGGAGATGTACCGGCTGACGGCCCAGTACTCGGGCTATCCGAAGATCCAGGACCTGCGTGAGGAGATCAAGATGGCCCTGCCCAGGGCGGCGACCAAGACCGGGGGAGGCAGCCGGGTCCGCGTCTAGGGCCCGGCGGTCCGGAGCGGCCCCGGGGCTGGGTGCGGGTCAGTCAGGAATTCACCCGTGCGATCAACAGGCAGGCGTCGTCCTCGCGTGGGGCCACGCCGAACTCTTCGACGACCTTGTGTACGCAGTCCTGCGCGCCCCGCGTGTCCGTGAAGCGAGGCGCGAGTGCGAGCAGCCGGCTCGTCGCCGCGTCCCGCGCGCGCCGGGGGACCAGTCCATCGGTGTGCAGCAACAGCAGGTCGCCCGGCCGGAGTTGTTCCTCCGCCTGTTCGTACGTGGCTCCGGACGTCGCCCCGAGGATCACACCCTCCGGCGGCGAAAGCGCGCGCCCCGTCCCGTCGCGGAACAGCAAGGGGGCGGGGTGCCCGGCCTGTGCCCAGCTGAGGGTGTGGGAGGCCGGGGTGTACTGACAGCAGATGGCGCTGCCGAGTGCCGGTTGGGCGGTGGTGTCCAGCAACTGGTTGAGCCAGCCCATGAGTTGGCCCGGCCGAACACCGGCGACGGCCATGCCGCGCACGGCGCCGAGCAGCATCGCCATGCCCGAGGTGACGCTGACGCCGTGCCCGGTGAGGTCGCCGACGCTGAGCAGGAACTGCCCGTCGGGCAGCTCCATCGCGTCGTACCAGTCGCCGCCGATCAGCGCGCTCGACGAGGAGGGGAGGTAGTGCGCGGCGAGGTCGAGGGCCGCGGGTCCGCCGTGCGGGAACCGCAGGGAGCCGTGCCACGGCGGCAGCACGGCCTCCTGCAGTTCGACCGCGAGCCGGTGTTCTGTCTGCGCGATGTGCCGCTGGCGCTGCAGCGAGTCACGGGTCTCGCGCACCACTCGCTGGCTGCGGCGCAGCTCGCTGACGTCCCGCAGGACCGCCCACATCGAGGCGGTGCTGCCGTCAGCGGCGAGCACGGGCTCGCCCATCATGTGCACCTGTCGTACGCCGCCGTCGGCACGCACGATACGGAACTCGCCGTCGATCGGCTTTCCGTCGATCAGGCAGTCCGTGACCATGGCCGTCAGCATCGGCTGATCGTCGACGTGCACCAAGGAGGGCAGCTCGTCGAGGGAGAGGGGAGGAGCCTCCGGGGCCCGCCCGAGGATGTGATACAGCTCGCCCGACCAACTCGCCTCGTCGTTCAGGAGGTTCCACTCCGCGCTGCCGACCCGGCTGAGCAGGGAGCCGCGCCGGGGTTCGAGCGGTGCGGGCACGGCCGGAGCGGTGGGCGGCGCGTCCGGCTGCACAGGCCCGTCCCTCAACTGTGCGAGGTGGTCGTCCAGGTCGTTGAGCTGATGGACCGCCAGGTCGCACAGGGCGCGCTGCCAGCGCCCCTGCGGGTCGCCTCCGTCGGCCACGGCATCACGCCGGACGGCGTCGACCTCGCCGCGGAGCCGACGCGTCTGCGTGATCAGCGCTTCGACCGAGCCACGCTCGGGAGGCTGAGCGGCAGGGCGGTCCGCGAAGAGATGGGACGGCATGAGGTGCTCCGTTGAGGATGCGGTGCGACCAAACGGGCGGGGTGAGCCGCTAACGACTTTCGCACAGCCGGGGGTGGCCCGTAAGGGATTTGGCAACACACGACGCGGTGGTGCATCTGGCATATGTCTATGTCCTTCGGAACCGTTCGGTCCGGAAACATCGTTCCTCACCCCCGCAAGTAGCGGATGACGGCCAGGACACGGCGGTTGTGGTCATGTGACACGGGCAGGCCGAGCTTGTCGAAGACGGCGGCGACATGCTTCTCGACGGTGCCTGCGGAGACGAAGAGGCTCTGCGCGATCGCCGCGTTGGACCGGCCCTCGGCCATCAGCGTGAGAACCTGCCGTTCGCGCTCGGTGAGGGGCGCGAGCTCCTCCGTGCGATGCCCGGCCCCGGCCAGCTGCGTGACCACCTCGGGGTCGAGGGCGGTACCGCCCGCGCCCACCCGCTCCAGGGCGTCCGCGAACTCCGCGACGTTGGCGACCCGGTCCTTGAGCAGATAACCGACACCGGCCGACCCGGCGGCGAGCAACCGCGTCGCGTACTTCGTCTCCACGTACTGGGAGAAGAGCAGCACTCCCGTGCCGGGGTGGTCGCGGCGGATGTCGATGGCCGCGCGGAGCCCTTCGTCCGTATGCGTCGGCGGCATCCGGATGTCGGTCACCGCGACGTCCGGTCGGTGCTCGGCGATCGCGGCACGCAGTGCGGCCCCGTCGCCCACCGACGCACAGATCTCATGCCCTCGCTCCGCGAGCATCTGGCCCAGCAACTCCCGCAGTACCGCGGCATCCTCAGCGATCACGACGCGCATGGTCGGCATGTTCTCACGCGTGCAGCGGCAGCTCGACGGTGACCGCCGTCGGCCCGCCCTCCGGGCTGTTGACGTCGATGCGGCCATCGACCGTACGTATGCGCTGCATGAGTCCCGTCAGGCCGGTCCCCGCCTCGGTGTCGGCACCGCCGTGCCCGTCATCGCTGACCTGGAGGAAGAGCCGGCCGTCCAGATGCGCCACCGTGATGGCGGCCCGATCGGCCCCGCTGTGCTTGATGACGTTCGCCAGCAGCTCGGCGGCGCAGAAGTACGCGATGGTCTCGATCGCGGGGGTCGGCCGCTCGGGCACCTCCGTCACCAGGTCGACCGGGATGGTGCTGCGCGCGGTGAGGGTGGCGAGCGCGTCAGGCAGACCGTCGTCGAGGACCGGGGGGTGGATGCCGCGTGCCAGATCGCGCAGTTCGGTGAGGGCCAGGGTGGCGTTCTCATGTGCTCCGTCGACGAGTTGACGAAGCCGCACGACATCCAGCGCGCCGCCGCCCTCGCTCGCCATGAGCCGCTGTCTGATCATGTCGAGGCTCATCGCCACCGCGACGAGGCGGACCTGCGCACCGTCGTGCAGGTCGCGTTCGACACGGCGCAGCAGCGCCACCGCGTCGTCCACGGCGAGTGCGCGCGTCACCTCCAAGTCACGTACGCGAGCGGCGAGTTGGCCCGGACCGAGCAGAGCGCCGATGAGCCTGCGGTCGGCGGTGGTCGTGAGGCGGGTCACCCAGGGTGCGCACAGGAGGGTGCCCACGCCGATGGCCACCGCGAGGAACGTGCCGGCGAAACGGTCCGCGTCCAGTCCGCCGAAGGGGAACGGCGTGAGCACCGGCATGCCCTCGGGGGAGCCGGGCTCGGGGCGCTGCCCGAACACCGCCCACCGCAGCGGCGCGGTGAGGTTGATCAGCCCGACGACCCACCACAGGACGGCGTACGCCCCCTGACAGCTGACCGGCAGTCTGACCAGGGCATAGGCCGCCGACCGCCAGCCGGTCCCGTCCCACAGCCGGGCTTCGAGGCGGGTGACGAACCTCCCGGCGGGCCGCAGCGGGGGCGGCGCGGGCGTCCGGTCTCCGAGCAGACGCGTGGCGAGCCACCGGTGGACGCCGCCCAGCGCGCGGGCCAACTGGAGCCCCGCGATGAGCAGAAGCGCCCCGACGACGACAAGAACCACCGTCACCGTGAAACCCGCCCCCAGCGCGAGCACCACCGCGAGCAATACCCCGCCCGCGAGGCCCAGCGGGAACCCGACCAGGCAGTACGCGGCTTCGGCCCACGCCCGCCGGGTGAACGGGGCGCGCACCACGGCTCGCGCACATCCACGCGCCCTCTCCACCCCGGTCGCTGACCCGGGGTGCCCCGGCGCGACGGCGGTGGTGGCAGCGGCCGCGGCAGCAGTAGCAGAAGCAGAAGCAACAGAAGCGTCAGCAGCGGCGGCTGCCTTCGGGTGTGTGAGGCACATGGCGTCGTCCAGTGTCCTGTCAGGCGGGTGATCGAGGTCGTACTACGGCAGGAGTACAACACCCGCGGTAGCGCGACAGGCATAGAGACGTCATCTGTACGGCGACGCAGGGGAGTTGGCCGACGAGGGTTGAGCGCAACGCTCAACGACTCAAGGAGAAGCAGATGCCAACCGAGACTCCCCGTACGGATGGAGTTCTGGCGCGACTGGCCCGGTTCTGTTACCGGCGGCGGCGCCTGGTCCTTCTGACCTGGATCATCGGGGCGATCGCCGTGGCTTTCGTGGGGTTCGGCTTCGGTGCCGCCTCCGACAACGACTTCTCCGGTGGAGACTCGGGATCCGCCAGAGCGCAGGTCCTGATCGAGAAGCACTTCCCCGAACAGCAGGGGGACACCTTGACTCTCGCGGTCAAGGCAGAGAAGGGGATCGACGCCCCCGCTGCCCGGAAGAGGATCGAAAAGGTCGTCGCGGAGCTGGACGCCTCCTCCATCACAGGGCCGGTGACATCGCCGTACGAGGACAAGAACCTGGTGACGGAGGACCGTCGCATCGCCCGTACGACCATTCCGCTCACCGACAAGAACGTGGACAAGACCGACGTCAAGCCGCTGGTGACCACGGTCAAGGACGCCTCCGGTGACGGCGTGACGCTGGGTCTTGGCGGGGAGAAGGCCGAGAAGGCCGAGACGCCCGAGCAGGGTCCTGCCGAGAGTGTGGGCGTCCTGGCGGCCGCGGTCATCCTGTTCATCGCGTTCGGGTCGCTGGTGGCCATGGGGCTGCCGATCGTGACCGCGCTGGTGGCGATCCTCGGTGGTATCGCCCTGATCAAGCTAGTAGGGCACCTGGTCCCCTCGCCCGACTTCACCGTGCTCGTCGCCGCGTTGATCGGTCTCGGTGTGGGCATCGACTACGCCCTGTTCATCGTGACCCGGTACAAGGAGAGCCTGCAGGAGGGCGACGAGCCGGAGAGCGCGACCGTCAAGGCCATCACGACCGCCGGCCACGCGGTGCTGTTCGCCGGCACGACCGTCGTGATCGCGCTGCTGGGCCTGGTCGCCATGGGACAGCGGCTGATGACCGGTGTGGCCATCGGCGCGTCGGTGACCGTGCTGGTCACGATGGCCGCCGCGGTGACCCTGCTGCCGGCCTTCCTCGGCTTCACCGGCTACAAGATCAACTCGCTGCGCCTGCCTCGCCGGACATCCCGCCGGCGCAAGGCCGCAGGCCCTCAGGTCCAGGAGCGTCGCAGTCCGGCCGAACGCTGGGCCCGGGTGGTGCAGAGCAAGCCGCTGATCGCGGCGGCAATGGCCGGCACGGGCCTTCTGGTGCTCGCCGCCCCCGCGTTGTCGATGCGGCTGAGTCTGCCCGACGCGAGCGTCCAGCCCCGTGACAGGAGCAGCTACACCTCGTACCGGATCGTCTCCGAGGGATTCGGCCCCGGCTACGGCGCTCCGCTGGTCTTCGCCGCCGAAGTGGACTCCAAGGACGCCGATCTGGGCCCGGCGGTCGATGCGGTCCGCAAGAGCGAGGGCATCGCCTACGTCACCCGAGCCCGGGTCAGCAACGACGGGCAGGCGGCCACCTTCATGGCCTTCCCCGAGACCGGATACCAGGACGAGGCGACCGCGGACCTGGTGCACGAGCTCCGCGACGCGCTGCCCCGGACGCCCAGGGGTGCGGAGGTCTACGTGGGCGGCCCGAACGCGGGCGCGATCGACTTCGCCGATGAGACCGGATCACGCCTGCCCCTGATGATCGCGGTCGTCATCGTGATGTCCCTGCTGCTTCTCATCGCGCTGGTGCGGTCGGTGACGATCGCGCTGCAGGCCGCCGTGATGAACCTGCTGTCGATCGGCGCCGCCTACGGTGTGCTCGTCGCGGTGGTGCAGTGGGGCTGGCTCGGCTCCGCCCTCGGATTCCCCACCGAAATGCCGATCACGACCTGGGTGCCGATGATGATGTTCCCGATCCTGTTCGGCCTGTCGATGGACTACGAAGTCTTCCTGATCTCGCGGGTTCGTGAGGAGTACGAGCGCTCCGGCGACACGAGGCTGGCCGTCACCCGGGGGCTCGCGCGCACCGCCAGGGTCATCACCGCCGCGGCCGCGATCATGATCGCGGTCTTCACGACCTCGCTGCTCGGCCCGGATGTCGCGGTCAAGCAGATCGGACTGGGGATGGCCGTGGCGGTGTTCATCGACGCCACCATCATCCGGATGATCCTCGTTCCCGCCGTGATGGAACTCTGCGGCAAGGCCAACTGGTGGATGCCCGGACGCCGGGCCTCCAGGACGACATCGGCCGTCCCTGCCGAGGTCGGGGAAGAAGCCAGGGTCTGAGCCTGCCGCTATGACCGGATGCGGGGCGCCACCAGGCCGGACTCGTACGCGAGGACCACGAGTTGAGCGCGGTCGCGGGCATGGAGCTTGGTCATGGCGCGGTTGATGTGGGTCTTCGCGGTGAACGGGCTGATCACCATGTGGGCGGCGATCTCGTCGTTGGACAGGCCCTGCGCGGCCAGAGCGACGGCCTCGCGTTCGCGGTTGGTCAGCTCCTCCAGCCCGGTGCCGACCTCCGAGTTCAGCGGCTGTGACACGTACCGGCTGATCAGCATCTTCGTGATCGTCGGTGCGAGAAGGGCGTCACCGCGAGCCGCGACGCGTACGGAGTGCAGCAGGTCCTCCGGCACGATGTCCTTCACCAGGAACCCGGCGGCGCCTGCCCGCAACGCGTTGAACACGTTCTCGTCGAGGCCGTAGTTGGTCAGGATGACGACATGCATCCGTGCCAGGGCCGGGTCATCGGCGATCTGCCGCGTCGTCTCTATGCCGTCCATGACCGGCATCCGGATGTCCACGAGGGCGAGGTCGGGCAGGTGTTTCCTGGCGAGGACAAGGCATTCCTGACCGTTGGCGGCCTCGGCCACCACCTCGATGTCGTCCTCGGCGTCGAGAAGCGCGCGGAACCCGCTGCGCAGGAGCGGCTGATCGTCGACCAGCAGGACACGGATCATGAAATCCTCGCCACGGGGAGTTCGGCCTGGACGGTGAATCCACCTTCGGTACGCGGCTCCGCGAGGAGGCGCCCGCCCAGAGCGGTGACTCGTTCGCGCATCCCCACAAGTCCCACCCCGGGTACGAGGGCCGATCCCGGTGTGGCCGTCCCGTCGTCATCGACCCGTATGGCGAGGGTGCCCGGACGGTAGTGGATCCGGATCGACGCGGTGGCCGCGGCGGCGTGCCGGGCGGTATTGGTGAGCGATTCCTGGACGATCCGGTATGCCGTACGGTCCACGGCGTCCGGCACGTCGCGCGATTGTCCTTCGATCGTCAGCGTGGCCTTGAGGCCTATTCCCAGGGCCCGTTCGACCAGTTCCGGGACATGGTCGAGTCCGTGTGGCGGGGGCTCGCTGTCGTCGCGCAGTGTTTCCAGGGTCGCTCGCAGCTCCCGGGTCGCCTCCCGGCCCGCCTGCTGGATCGCCAGCAGGTTCTGCGGCACTTCTTCACCCCGCTTGCGGGCCAGGTGGACGGCGACTTCGGACTGCACCTTGATGATCGAGATCTGGTGGGTGAGGGAATCGTGCAACTCCCGGGCGATGTGCAGCCGTTCCTCGGTCGCACGCAGCAGCGCGGTCTCCTCGCGGGTCCGCTCCGCCTCGTCCGCCCGCCGCTCGGCCTGCCGCAACGCCTCACCCGCGGCAGCGGCGGCGATCAGCCAGGCCAGTTCGAGAACGCCCCGGGCCTGCGCGAAGGCCTCGCTCGCGGGCCCGTCCACGGGAGAGGCCATGACCGCGAAGGGGAGGGTGAGCAGCAGGGCGACGCTGGCCACCAGGGCGCTGATGCGGTGCCCCGACCGTACGGCGGCGTACACGGCGAACAGATAGGCGACGGCGGGTACTTCGAAGCCCACCGCGTTGTACGCCACCGCACACGCCCCGGTGATGGCCAGGACGGAAACGGGTGCCCGGCGGCCGAAGGCCAGCGCAAGGCCGCTCGCCACCACCAGCCCGTAGCCCAGCAACTCCAGGCCCGTCGCCGGGTGCTCCTTGGCCAGCGCGGTGGTCAGCAGCACCCCTGCCACGGAGACCGCGATCACCCAGTCTCTGACGCGGGCCCAGACACCGGCCAGTCCTGTGCTCATAGGCGCACCTTAGACGGATCGCGCCGAAGGCGACCCCGAGTGCTGTGCACCCGCCAGGTTCCGGTCTTCGTCGAAGCGCAGGGAACGCGCCACGCGATGACTCCTCCGCGCCGGAACCTGCTCGCCCCAACGGTCCCGCCCCGCCACCGCCGTAACTTCTCGCCACTGATTCAATACGCAAAGTTACCGAAAATCGGGGGTGCGGGATGCGCTCCCGGCCCGTTGGCGGCAGAGTCTGGGCCACGGCGGCCGTCGGCGGCAGCGACGGCCGCTTGGGGGAGGGGCGCCCACGGGGAGCCCGCGTGTGTGGGGCGCGCGGGCTCCCCGGTCGCGGTCACGCTGACGGCACGGTGTCCTCGAACGCGGTGCCCGCGCTCCGGTAGCCGGTCACCTTCGCCGCTACCTGCGCCGGGGTCAGCACCTGGTCCTTGACGTGCAGGACGTAGTCCACCTGCTGGTCGTAGGAGCGCGGTGTGGTGCTCGGCTGGCCCGCCAGGTCGATCAGCCACTGGTTGAAGTTGATCGACATCGGCCGCTCCGGCAGATACGCGGCGTCGTGCGTGCCGAACGGCTGCCCGTCGATGTAGTAGCGGATGGAGTTGTTGTCGATGGTCACCACCAGGTCGTGCCAGCCCGCGTAGCTCTGCCGGCTCTCCGTGTGCTGGTTGACGGCCTGCCACGGGTCCGGGTTGTAGGTCTCCCAGGACGTCGTGTACAGGATGTTCGATGGCTCGCCCCAGCCGCCGTTGGGCAGGTACTCGAAGTCGTACTCGGCGTAGTCGTCGGCCATCGGTGCCTTGAGGTCGTTGATGGTGAAGAACGTCTGCACCAGGTGGTCGCCGTCGGGTCCGCCGCGGGGTGCGTCGCTGAACTTCACGCGGGCCGCGTAGGTCCCGTTCTTGAACTTCGTCGCCTTGGTGAGGACTTCGGTCTGCTCGGTGCTCGCGCCCGTGCCCGCCGTCGATGTCTCCAGGTTCATCACCGTGTTGCCGCCCGACGACGCGAACGTCACGTTCTCGGGTGCCCAGGTCGCGCCGGGCACGCCGGGGCCACCGGAGTTGGAGCGCACGTTCCATCCGTGGGCCGAGATCTTCGGGTCGTTGTACGCGGTGTAGGTGAAGTCGTCGAACAGCGTGGCGCCTTCGCCGGGCGGGTCGGTCGGGTCGGTCGGATCCGTGGGGTCGGTCGGGTCGTTGCCCTCGGGAGCCGCGCCCCAGACTGTCGCCCCGTCGAGCCGCGCGGTGACCTTCGACCAGTTCGCGTACGAGGACTGCGTGGCGCCGAAGGAGTAGTCGTCGGCCTGGTTCAGGGACTGCCAGTCGGCGCGGTGGAAGCGCAGTTGCAGATCACCGGTGTCGGCGCCCGCCGGGAGCGATCCGGCGCCGGAGGTGAAGCCGATCTCCAGGTACCGGTCGGCGGTGGCGGTCGGGTGGGTGAGCGTCCCGAACGTACCGGTGACGTTGGAGCAGCCCCTGACCGCCCAGGAGCAGGCGAAGCGGTAACTGGGGCTGCCCGCGTCGGACTTGAAGTAGTAGCGGAGCTTGACGCCGCTGAGCGCGACGCTTGAGTTGCCGGTGTTCTTCACCTTCAGCCACGGCTCCGCCTGGTCGCTTCCGGTGGAGCCCGCGTGGTACTGCACGGCCAGATCGCCCGCGGCCGCCGCGGCGTTCGACGGGAGCGCGAGGAGGCCCGCGCAGCCGAGCGCGGCGGCGACGGCGCAGGTGAGGGACCGCTTCGCTGATCGGGTGAGGGACGTCCTTCTCATGGCTGTTCCTTTCCGGAACGGTGGGGGATGGGGGTGTACGGGTCGAGGGCGCCGTGTCGCACGCCCAGTGCGGCGAGCCTGGCGGAGTGCGCCCGCAGCCGACTGTGGACGTCGGGCCAGGGCGCGGCGCCGTGCCAGGCGCGGTCGGCGAGGGCGCTGAGCCGGGGGAAGGCCAGGTAGTCGACGTGCTTGGCCGTGGGGGCGAACTCGGTCCACAACTGCGCTTGCATGCCGCGAAGTTCACCGCCGGCCTCTGTGTCGTCCTCGGCCTCGTGGCCGTGCACCGCGCGCAGGTCGACCACCGGTCCCGGCTGGCCTTGCGGTTCGGTCGGTGCGTAGGACTGGGCGTAGTCGAGATAGGCGGCCCGATGGTGGCAGCTGATGACCGCATGGCCGTGCTTCAGGGCCATGCGGGTGTGCTCCGGGTCGCGCCACGTCATGACGGTGAACTCGGGCGGCAGCCCCTCGCCGGTCTCCGCCCACGCCGTCGGGATGCGCCCGCGCTCGATGAGGTGCGCCCCGATGCGGCCGAGGAACCAGCCGCGCAGCGCGTCGGTGCCCGGCAACCCCTCGGCGGCCACCCTGGCGCGCGCCGCCGGGCTGGCCGCCCACTCGGTGGTGGGGCACTCGTCGCCGCCGATGTGCACATGCGGGGACGGGAAGACGTCGAGGACCTCGTCGAGGACGGTGCGGCAGAAGTCGAGCACCGGATCGCCGACCCCGAGGACGGTGTCGCACACCCCCCAGCGGGTCCACACGTCGAGCCGCCGCCCTGGAACATTGCCGAGTTCCGGATACGCGGCGAGGGCGGCCCGAGCGTGCCCCGGCATCTCTATCTCCGGCACGACCGTGACGCCACGCGCGGCGGCGTACGTGACGAGTCCGGTCAACTCGCCCCGCGTGTACGCCCCTTGATGCGGGGCACCGTCGAAGACAGCGCTGCCGCTCGGAACCACCATCGACTCGGTGCGCCGTCCGCCCACCTCGGTGAGCCGTGGAAACGCGGCGACCGGCATCCGCCAGCCCTGGTCGTCGGTGAGGTGGAGATGCAGCACGTTCAGCTTGTGCAGGGCGAGCAGATCGACGTACCGGCGCAGGAAAGAAGCCGGTTGGAAGTGCCGCGCCACGTCGAGCATGAAGCCGCGCCAGGCGTGCCGCGGAACGTCGGTGATCTCGACGCAGGGCAGCTGCCACGGCGTAGCAGACCTTGGCCGGTCCGACAGTGCCTCCACGGGGAGGAGTTGACGGAGCGTCTGGACGCCCCGGAGTAGACCGGTGAGGTGCGCCGCCCGCAGGAGCAGCGCGTCCGGGGCGACGGTCAGGCCGTACCCCTCATCCCCCAGGCCGCGCAGCTGGGGGTCGAGCGCGAGGACGAGAGCTCCGTCGGGCGAGGGCGGCAGAGGCAGTCCGGTGGCCGGGGCCAGCAGCGTACGCAGCAGGGCGGCGGCGGGCTCGGCGCCCGGGGCCGCACGGACCGTGGTGTCGGGGGTGAGCGTGAAGTGGCCCGGACGCCAGGCGAGTTGGGCGGGCCGGGGGAGCAGTGAGGGGCGGGGTGCGGGCACTGCGGACCTCCAGAAGGCGGACGGGTCGGACCTGCGCGGTGGGTCAGCCCTTCACGGCTCCGGCCGCGAAGCCCGACGTCACCTGCCGCTGAAGCAGCAGGAAAATGGCGAGAGCGGGCAGCGCGAACAGAGTGGAGGCGGCCATCGTGGCGCCCCAGTCGGTGCCGAACGTGTTGTGGAACGAGGACAGCCACACCGGCAGCGTCCGGTGGTCCTGCTGCTTGATGATCAGGAAGTTGGCGTACGCGAACTCGTTCCACGCCGTGATGTAGCCGAAGAGCGAAGTCGCCATCAGGCCCGGCGCGAGGAGCGGAAACGCCACGTGACGGAAGGCGCCGAACCGCGTACAGCCGTCGACCTGGGCCGACTCCTCAAGCTCCGGAGGGATCGTCGCGATGAAGCCGCGCAGCACGACGATCGTGAACGGCAGCGTCATCATGAAGTACACCAGCGTCAGCGTCGGCAGCCGGTCCAGCATGTCGGTGTCCCGGGAAATGATGTACACGGGAATGATCAGCGACTCCCACGGCGCCATCTGCGCGACGAACACCATCAGCATGAACTGCCGCCGCCCCCGCCAGCGCATCCGCGCCACCGCGAACGACGCGCCGAGCGCCACCAGCAGCGCGAGTGCCACGGCGCCGAGCGTGACGAGCACACTGTTGCGCCAGAAAAGGCCGAACCCGTCCGCGTCGATGGCCCGCCGGAAATGGTCGAGCGTCCAGCTCCGCGGCAGCAGTTGGGGATGGTCCGACTGGATGTCCCGGGACGGCTTGAAGGCCGTGGTGGCCATCCAGTAGACGGGGAAGAGACACACGATCACCGTGAGGGTCGCGGCGATGCGCAGGGGCAGATGGCGAAGGGCGCGTGGCGGCGTCACAGTTCGGCCTCCTGCCGGAACATCTGCCGGAAGTAGAAGACGAGCACACCCGACATCAGCAGGACGGTCACCATCGAGGCCGCGGAGCCGAGGTCGTAGTGCTGGCCCGACAGGGCTGTCTGCACCGCGTACACCGGCAGGATCGTCGTCGCGTCCCCCGGCCCGCCGCGTGTCATCACCCAGATCTGCACGAACGCCTTGAACGTCCAGATCACCTCAAGTGACAGCACCAGCATGAAGATCGGCCGCACGATGGGCAGAGTCACCGACCGGAAGACGCGGGACGACGAAGCGCCGTCGATGCGCGCCGCCTCGTACAGCTCGGTCGGGACGGTGGTGAGCGCCGAGTACAAGGTGATCGCGGCGAACGGCACCGACTGCCACACCACCAGGGTGATGAGGATCGCGAAGGCGGCCGGGCCATGCGCCAGCCAGGGGTAGCCCTCGAACGACGTGAACCCGAGGCCGGTCAGCGCGTGGTTGACGATCCCGAACTCGGAGTGGAACAGCCACTGGAAGACGGTCGTCGCCGCGACCACCGGCATGGCCCAGGCGAGCACCAGCGCGCTGAGCACCGCCGCCCGCCCGAACCTGCCGAGCCGCTCCACCATCAGGGCCACCAGCGTCGCGAGCACCATGATCAGTACGACGTTGATCGCCATGAAGAGGAAGGTGCGGCGCACCACCGTCCAGAAGCGGGCATCGGACAGCAGGGTCGCGTAGTTGTCGAGCCCGGTGAACCGGGCGTCCCCCAGGATGAGTTGACGTAGTCCGAAGTCCTGGAAGGAGATCAGGACGGCCCGTGCCAGCGGGTAGAGCAGCAGATACAGCATGCCGAGCACGGCCGGCGCCACCAGCAGGTAGGGCCAGAGACCGGACGCGGTGGCGCGGCGGGAGGGGCGTGGCGGGCGCCGGGGCGGCCGGGTGAGAGGGCGGGGCGTGGTCCGCTCGTGGACGACCGACACGGCGCACACTCCTTTCGTGACCGTAGAAGGGGGGGGCGGTGCGGCTCAGGAACCGGACTTCATCGCCGACGTGATCGCGTCGGACGCCTTGTCGGCCTCCCGCGCCGGATCCCCGCCCGTCAGGACGGCCGTCATGTAGTCCTTGACCGGGTTCTTCGCCTCGACGGCGGCCCAGCCCGGAGTGTTCGGCGTGGCATGCCCGACGGCCGCGCCGACCGCCATCGTCGAGGCCCCGGGGTCCTTGTCGACCGCGCTCGCGAGCGTCGTCTTGTTGGGTACGTAGCTCATCGCGACGGCGAGCTTCTTCTGCCAGGCGTCGCCGGTCAGCTCCTTGACGAAGGTGTACGCGGCGTCGTGGTGCTGCGAGGCGACCGGTATCACCAGGTCGGAGCCGCCGGTGAAGACCGCGCCCGGTGTGCCGGCGGTCTTGCCCGGGATGGGGAAGAACCCCAGCTTGTCCTTGAGGTCGGCGTTGTTCTGCGCGATGACGTTGGCGCCGCCGGGCACGCTGACGATCTGTGCCACCTGCCCCTTGGCCATCACCTCGGCCTGGGGCGGCTGCGCCTCGTCGGAGTCCTCGGGGCCCTTGCCGAGCGCCTGGAGCTTCTCGTAGAAGGCCATGGCGCGCAGGGCCTCGGGGGTGTCCAGGGAGCCTTTCCAGGTTCCGCCCGACTCGGTGGCCAGGTCGCCGCCCTCGTCCCAGATGAAGCCCGAGAGGGTGTACCAGTTCTGGCCGGGCAGATAGATCCCCTGCTGTGCCCCCTTGTCGAGCTTCTTCGTCGCCGCGATCCACTGCTCCCGCGTCTTGATCGAGGAGGCGTCGATGCCCGCCTTCTTGAAGAGGTCCGTGCGGTAGATGACCACGCGGTTCGCCGCGTAGTACGGGATGCCGTACTGCTTGCCTTCGTACGCGCCCGGCTCGGCGAGGCCCTTCAGCCAGTTCTTCCCGCCGAGTTCGTCCTTCTTGTCGCTGAGGTCCAGCAGGCCGCCGCTCTGCGCGAACTGGGCGACCTGGGTGTTGCCGGTCTCGATGACATCCGGGGCGTCATTGCTGGCGAGCGCGGCGGTGACCTTCTCGCCGATGCCGTCCCACTCCTGGATCTGCACCCGGGCGTCGATGTCCGGGTGCGCCGCCTCGAAACCCTTCTCGAAGTCCTTCTGGAAGGCGGCCGAGACGCTGTCGCGCATCAGCCACACGTCGATCGTGGTCCGCCCGCCGTCCTCGGACACCCCGTCACCGGAGCCGGACGAACTGCAGGCACTGAGCCCGGCGGCCGCGACGAGCGCGGACAGGCCGGCGAGCAAGCGGAGCTTCACGCGTCACCTCTGGGAGTCGGACCTGACCAGTTGGGTAACTGGTCAGGTGACCTCTGGTGATGGAGAAAGGTGGCATAGACCAATGGGGGCGTCAACCCCCTTGTGAATGCTGGTCAGTTGTCGATCTACGTGGCCGTGTGGTCAACTGGTCAGGTAACTGGTCGTACGGCGCAAGGGGGCGGGCGGTGAACGCCGACGCGAACAGGAAGGCACCCGGAGCGGTGCTCAAGCGGGAGCGCGTGCGCGACCACATCCTCGAACTCATCGAGTCACAGCGCCCCGGAGACCCCATCCCGTCCGAGCGCGCCCTCTGCGCGGACCTCGGTGTGTCCCGGCCGACCCTGCGCGCCGCCGTGGACGAACTCGTCGCCGCGGGTCTTCTCGTCCGCGAACACGGGCGCGGCATGTTCGTCGCCCCCGAGAAGATCACCCAGGAACTCGTCGCACGGGAACAGGCGCTGGCCGTGCCCCCGGCCTCCGGCGCCTGGTCCAGCAGGCTCCTGGAGTTCACCACGATCCAGGCCGGCGCCCGCGTCGGCCGCAAGCTGCGCATCTCACCCGCCGCGGAGATCGTCTACGTGGCCCGGCTGCGACTCGTCGACGGATCACCGATGGCCATCGAGCACCTGCACATCCGCGCCGAACTGGTGCCCGGGCTGAGCGCCCAGGAACTGGAGAGCGGCGATCTGTACGAGCATCTGCGCGAACACCACGACGTACACGTACGCGAAGCGGTGCAGGCCATCGAGCCGACCGTCGTCACCCGCGCCGAGGCCGAACTCCTGGACGTGCCGGAGCTGTCCCCCGCGCTGCTCTTCGAGCGGCTCACCTCGGACACCTCCGGGATGCCCGTCGAGTACGTCCACTCCCTCTACCGCGGCGACCGCTACCGCATCGTCTCCCGGCTCACCCTCGGCCCCGCCGCGACCGCCGCCGAACCCCTGCCCGGCCACCACCCCGGCATCCCGCCCGGCGACTTCGCGCACCGCGACACCGTCGCCTCCTCCACCCGCGGCGATGTCCAGCAGGGTTCCTGAGAGCCCCTGACACACCCCGGTCCGGCCTGCGCGGTGACGGGCCCGCCCATGGATACCGTTCCGCCATGGCCGACTACCGCATCGAGACCCTACGCAATGGCGAACGCGACTGGACCGTCCGCAACGACCGGGGCGCCGAGGTCCGCGTCGCCGCCGCCGACAACCCCGACGCCCAGCCCTCCTTCACCCCCGTCGAACTGCTCCTCGCCGCGCTCGGCGGCTGCGGCGGGCTCGTCGTGGACCGCACCGCACGCACCGTCGACCACGACGGGCTGCGCATCGTCGTGGAGTCGGTGTCCCGGCCTGAGGACGACGGCCGCGTCGGAGTCGCCCGGGTCACCTACGAACTCGACCTGCCCGAGGGCGACACCCGCGCCGCGGAGGCGCTCGAGCGCGCCATCCGGCTGACGCACGAGAAGTACTGCACGGTCAGCCGCACCGTCGAACACGGCGCGCGCGTCGAGGCGAAGGGGCCGGACGGGACCACACTCTTCGCGGGGGGATGACCGGGTCAGGAGGTGGCGCGGGCGGCGTAGGAGCGGACGTCCGCGTCGGAGTCGGCGGTCGCGGCGGCGAGGGCCACGCGGGCGTCGGGTTCGGCGCGATGGGCGAGGAGCGACAGGACGGCGGCCTTGCGGACGTCCGCGTTGGGGTCGGCGGACGCCTCGGCGAGGGCGGGAACGGCGGGGCCGGGCGGCGCCGTTCGCAGGGCGGTCGCGGCACCGGCCCGGACCTGCCAGGCGGGATCGCCGAGCGCGGTCGCGGCCCGTTCGGCGTACGGGAGCGGGCAGCCGGTGGCGGCGAGCGCGGTCAGGGCGGCGGCCCTGACCAGGGGATCGGTGTCTTCGATGAGGGGGCCGAGGGGGCACGGCGTCGGGTCGCGCACCGCCGCGAGACCACGGGCCACCGCCACCCTGACCTCGCGGGCCGGATCGCCCGCCGCCGCTGCCAGGTGAGCGACCGCGTCCACCGAGACCAGAGCCCGCACGGCATGGATACGTACGTCGATGTCGGTATCGGAGAGCGCGGCGGCATACAGCGGGGCGTCGCCGAGCCGCAGCGCCCGCAGGACGTCGAGCGCGGCGCCCCGCCCCGCCGCATCCGTCACGCCCATCGCGGCACGCAGCGCTGACCCCAACTCCGGTTCGGCGGGCAGTACTTCGACCAGCTCACGCAGGGCCCCCGCGGCGGCCTCCCGGACCTGGGGCGCGGTGTCCCGCAGCCGTGCGGCGAGCGCGGGCCCGGTCCCGGCGGGCACCGTCTCGGCGACGACAGCGACGGCGGCGGCCCGCACCGCGGGGTCGGCGTCCGCGAGGTAGGGGGACAGGGTGTCCATGTCGGGGGACTCTTCGGCGAGGGCCAGAAGGCTCAGGAGCGCGGGGCTCGCCGAGGGCGGCTCGGCGGCGGGGGCGGTCACCCCGGCGCTGGACGCGAGGGATGCGGACGCGTGGGCGGTCTCGCCCGGACCCGCAGTCGCCACCGACACCAACTCCACCGCGCCCAAGTCCCGTTCAGGCCCCGCCAGCGGGTCGAACTCCGGCACCGGAACGACGTACGGCTCGACCGCTCGCGCCCTGAACTCCATGGCTCCCGAAGGGGACTTGTACAGGTCGAGATGGTGCAGCCAGCCCGCGTCGTCCCGCTCCGGGTGGTCGAGCCGCTCGTGGTAGAGGCCCCAGCGGGACTCGGTCCTGGCCAGCGAGGCGCGCGCGGCCATCTCCGCGCAGTCACGGATGAACGACACCTCCGCGCACCGCATCAGCTCATGGGCGGTCCGCGCCCCCATGGCCGCGATCTCTCCCGTCATCCGCTCGAAGGCCTCCACCGCGAGGGACAGCTTCGCCCCGGCCTTCGGCGGCGCCACGTAGTCGTTCACGAACCGGCGCAGCTTGTACTCGACCTGAGGCTGCGGCGGCCCGTCGGGATGGCGCAGCGGCCGGTAGACGAGTTCGTGGGCGGCGGCCAGCTGCTCGCCGGGCAACTCACCTTCGTACGGGCGGAATTGAGAGGCATCCTCCCCGGCCAGGTCTCCGAAGACGAACGCGCCGATCATGTAGTTGTGCGGTACGCAGGCCAGGTCGCCGGCCGCGTAGAGGCGGGGGACGGTGGTGCGGGCGTGCGCGTCGACCCGCACCCCGGACGCCGAGTGCCCGCCGCACAGCCCGATCTCCGAGATGTGCATCTCGATGTCATGCGTGCGGTAGTCGTGGCCCCGGTTCTCGTGGAAGGTGGCGCGCGTGGGCCGCTCCGTGGTGTGCAGGATCGACTCGACGGCGCTGATGGTCTCCTCCGGCAGATGGCTGAGCTTCAGGTACACCGGAGCCCGGTCGGAGGCCAGTTCGGCCGCGAACTCGGCCATCATCTGCCCCGACCAGTAGTCCGACTCCACGAACCGCTCGCCGTGCCGGTTCACCTGGTAGCCGCCGAAGGGATTGGCGACGTACGCGCACGCGGGGCCGTTGTAGTCCTTGATGAGCGGGTTGATCTGGAAGCACTCGATCCCGGTGAGCGCGGCCCCCGCGTGGTACGCCATGGCGTATCCGTCGCCCGCGTTCGTGGGGTTCTCGTACGTCCCGTACAGATAGCCCGATGCGGGCAGGCCGAGGCGGCCGCAGGCGCCGGTGGCGAGGATCACCGCGCCTGCCCGTACGGTGACGAACTCTCCGGTGCGGGTGTTGAATCCGGCCGCTCCGATGGCCCGTCCGTCGTCGGGATGGGTGAGCACTCGCACCGGCATGATGCGGTTCTCGATGCGGATCTTCTCCCGCATCTCGCGGCGCCGCAGCTGCCGGTAGAGGACCTTCTTGACGTCCTTGCCTTCCGGCATCGGCAGCACGTACGAGCCGGAGCGGTGCACCTGGCGCACCGCGTACTCGCCGTGCTCGTCCTTCTCGAACTTCACGCCGTACGACTCCAGGCGCTTGACCATGGCGTAGCCGCGGGTGGCGGTCTGCCGGACGGTGGACTGGTCGACGATGCCGTCGTTGGCGCGGGTGATCTCCGCGACGTAGTCGTCCGGTTCGGCCCGGCCGGGGATGACCGCGTTGTTGACGCCGTCCATGCCCATGGCGAGGGCGCCGGAGTGCCGCACGTGGGCCTTCTCCAGGAGCAGCACGTCAGCGCCGCTCTCGGCGGCGGTCAGGGCGGCCATGGTGCCCGCGGTGCCGCCGCCGATGACGAGGACGTCGCAGGAGAGTTCGGTCGCGTCGGAGAGGACGGGGATGGCCAGGGGAGAGTCCACGGGCGGCCTTTCGGAGGGCTGTGACTTGGACGCTTGCCGGAGATGGACGCGCGTCAGAGGGACGTGAGGATGCGGCGGCGGAGAGTGGTGGTGGCGGGTGCGTTGCGTGCGTCCCGCTGCCGGGGGTGCGGGACGTCCAGGACCTCTCCGGAGGAGAGCAGGGCGATCCGGTCGCCGAGGTAGAGGGCCTCGTCCACGTCATGGGTGACGAAGACGACGGTCGCGCCGGTGCCGCGCAGGATGTCCACGAGCAGGTCCTGCATCCCGGCGCGGGTGTGCGGGTCGAGCGCGCCGAACGGCTCGTCCATGAGCACCGCACGGGGCCGCCCCGCAAGCGCGCGGGCCAGCTGGACGCGCTGGCGCTGACCGCCGGACAGCTGACGCGGCAGCTTGCGGGCGTGCCCGTCGAGACCGACCCGCTCCAGCCACTCGTCGGCGGCCCGGCGCCGCTCGGCCCTGGCCACCCGGCGGATGGCCAGGGGGAGTTCGACGTTGGCGCGGACGTTTCGCCACGGCAGCAGGGCATCCTCCTGGAAGACCAGCGCCCGGTCGGCGCCGGGCCCCACGATCGGCGCCCCGTCCTGGGTGACCCGCCCGCCCAGCGGGGGCAGCAGTCCGGCGAGGGTGCGCAGCAGCGTGGACTTGCCGCAGCCGGACGGGCCGACCACGGCCACGAGCTCCCCCGGCGAGATCCGCAGCCGCACGGTGCCGGGCAGGGCCTGGCCCTCGCGGTGGCCGAGCCGTACGTCGTCCAAGGTCAGCTCGGCGCCCGGCCGGTCGGGGCCGAGGCTCGCACTCGCGGGGCTGGCAGGGCTGGCAGTACTCATGCGACGGGTTCCTTCTCGGGTGCCGGAGCGGGGAACGGGACCGCCGGGGGAGGCGTGGCGCGGACGACGCGGCGTACCGCACGGGACGGCGCCCGCTCCGGCGGGCGCGGCAGCCAGGCGGTGGCGCGGCGGCCGAGGAACTCCACCGCGGTGGAGGTGAGCCAGCCGAGGGCGCCGATGGTGGCCATGCCGACGAAGACGCCGGGGTAGTCGACGACCGTGTAGTCCTGCCAAGTGCGGTAGCCGACCCCGTACTCACCGGAGATCATCTCCGCGGAGATCACACAGATCCAGCCGACGCCGATGCCCACCGAGAGCCCGCCGAAGATGCCGGGCAGCGCGCCCGGCAGCACCACCGAGAACAGCACCCGCAGCCGGCCGCCGCCCATGGTGAGCACGGCCTCCTCCCACACCGGGGTGAGGGCGCGCACCGCGTGCCGCGTCGACACCAGGACGGGGAAGAACGCTGCGGTGAAGGTGATGAACACGATGCCCTGCTCATTGGTGGGCAGTAGCAGGATCGCCACCGGGACCAGGGCGATCGCCGGTACCGGCCGCGCCACCTCCACCAGCGGCCCGAGCACATCGGCGGCCCACCGCGACCGGGCGATCGCCGTGCCCGCCGCCACGCCGATGACCGCGGCGAGCAGGAACCCGATCACGATGCGGCGCAGGCTGTGCACGAGGTCCTGCCAGTAGGGGGTGGTGCCGACTCGGTCGCCGAAAGCGGACGCCACCTCGCCGACCGTGGGGAACTGCCCGAAGCGCAGCCATAGTTCGACGTCCAGGGACGTCAGCAGCTGCCACAGGCCGAGGGCCGCGGCGAGCGAAGCCGCACGGACCAGCCAGCGGCCCGCGCTCATGCGGCGCGCTCCACGGCGTCCGCGTAGCTGATGACGCGGGCGCCGGAGTGCCGCCCGACGTACGTCTTGGCGTGGCTCGGGGTGACGAAGGCACGCAGGTCGGAGCCGTCTGCGACCCACACCGCCTTGTCGGCGAACCACAGGGTGCCGGTCAGTGAGTCCGGTACGTAGGCGGCCCGCACCTCGGCTCCCTTCACGGCCTTCAGGAGCGCTTTCGGGCTGTCGAAGGTACGGGTGGTGTCGCGGCCCTTCAGCCACAGCTCGGACTTGGCGGCGCCCGCCTTCGGATAGGCGGGGGCTTGCGCGGCCCGCTTCAGTGGCTCGGGGTCGACGAAGGAGTCCACGTCGACGTCGCCCACCAGCTTGGCCGCCTTGAGGATCGGTACGTCCTTCTTCAGCGCGGCGATCAACTCCGGGCGCAGGGCCGGGTCGAAGGTGGCGATGCCGTGGGCGCCGTTGTAGAGATAGACCGCCTCGGCGGGCAGGCCCGTCTCCTTGGCCACCGACTCGGCGCTGGCCACCGGCTGCTCGCGCAGATGGTCGGTGGCCCGCCGCTGTGCCTTGAGGAAGTCGTCCAAAACTCCGGCGCGCTCCTTGGCGAACTCCTCCCGGACGGTGACGCCGTGGAAGGTGGGCAGATTCAGGTCCGCCCCGTCGTACAAGGCCTTAGCCTTGTCCTCGTACGCCAACTGCCCTGGCCAGGCCACGAATTGGGACAGCGCGTCGACACTGCCCCCGGCCAGGGCGGAGGCGCCCACGCTCGGCTGCTGGTTGAGCTTGCTGACTCCCGTGTCCGGGTCGATCCCGGCCTTCTTCAGGGCCCGGATCAAAGTGCCGTCGGCGGCCGAGCCGACGCTGGTGGACACCTTCTTGCCGCGCAGATCCGCCAGCGACCGCAGGGACGAATCAGGCGCGGTGACCACGGTGTTGAGACCGCCGCGCAGGTTGTAGCCGGTGACCGAGACGAGCCGCGTCGGCTGCTTCAGCTGCTTTCCCCGGGCCGCGTTGATCAGCAGCGGAAAGTCACCCATCGACCCGATGTCGATCTTTCCCGTGGTCATCTGGGCGGTGATCGGGGCGCCCGTGGCGTAGTCCTGCCACTTCACCTTGTAGGTCTTGCCGTCCTTCTTGCCGCGGGCCGCGAGCTCCTCCTCGAAGTAGCCGAGGGAGCGCAGCAGGGTTCCGGCGGTGACGGTGTTGATGGTCTTGGACTGGTATCCGACGGTCACCGTGACGGTCCGGGAGTCCTCGGCCCCCGCCTCTCCACCGCACGCCGTGGCCAGGGGCAGCAGCAGGGCGAGGGGGAGGTGCCGGGCGAGGAACTGTTTTCGGGCTTGGGGCTTGGCTGGCATGGGAGTCGTGCCTTTCACCGGAGCAGGTAGGGCATGTTGACGGTGACCGCACCGGTGGGACACCGGGCCGCGCAGGGGCCGCAGTACCAGCACTCGTCGACGTGCATGTACGCCTTGCCGTTGTCCTGGCGGATCGCGAGAGAGTCGAGCGGACACATGTCGACGCAGAGCGTGCAGCCGTCGATACACCGGGACTCGTCGATGGTCACGGGTACGTCGGCGCGCTGCGGGACAAGAGGCATGGCTGTCTCCAGGGAGGGGGTGAGCGAGATGGCCCCCGGCCGGGCCGGGGTCAGACGGAGCGGTGCAGGAGGCCGCTCATGGTGATGCGGTCGCCGCGGAAACGGATGAACTCCAGGTCCACGGGCCGCCCGTCGGGCAGATGCGTGAGCCGCTCCAGCATCAGAACGGCACTCCCACGAGGAGCCTCGAGGACCGCGGCGGAGTGCGCGTCGGCGTTCACGGCTTCGAGAGTGATCTCGGCATGGCCCAGCGGGGCGCCGGTCAGCGTCTCCAGTAGCCGGAACACATCGGTGTTCTCCAGATCGCAGCCGAGCAGTTCACCGCCCACGTCCATGGGCAGATACGACAGGTCCAGGGAGAGAGGCAGTCCGCCAAGGCGGCGCAGCCTCTCGATACAGAGCACGTCGGTGTGGTCGGCCAGACCGAGCCGGTGCGCCACCGGGCCGGGGGCGCTGACAGGTCCGACGGTGCGTACCTCGTTGGTGACCCGGCCGTGCTCGTGCAGGGTCTCGGCCAGGCCCTGCAGCCGGTCCAGGCCGTGGCTGTACTTCTGGCCGACCACGACGGTGCCGACGCCCGCCTTGCGGTCCACGAGCTGCTCGCCGCGCAGCAGGTCGAGGGCCTGGCGTACGGTGTTGCGGCTCGCCCGGTAGTCGGCGGCGATGACGTCCTCCAGGGGGAGGACGCCACGAGGGAATCCGCCCGACAGAATCTGGTGGCGCAGCAGATCGGCGAGTTGCCGGGCCTGGTCCGCACGCAGCCGCCGACGCCGCGCGGCGGCGACGGGAAGCGAGGCGGGGATGCGTTCGGCTGCCATGGCAGGAAAGTACCGGCGCGGTGGCTCCGGTGGTGTTGCGGCAGCATTGCGCCACCTGACGGCTCCGGACACACCACTCTGACCTGCTGATTCGACGAACACGGACGAAGATCCGCCACCCGGCCGCCCATAACGTGGACAGTTCGCCCGCTTCCCGCCGACCCGTGGAGCGGCCCCCGCGTCCTGATCGTCTAGCGTGCCGTGCAGGAAAGAACTACGGGGGAGTGAAACGCACATGAGCACGACTACGACCGTCATGCGCCGGCCGGCGCGGATCCTGGCCGTCGCCGCCGCCTTCTCACTGCTGACGGCGTGCGGCGGTTCGGGATCGGACGGGGACAAACCGGAAGCGAGCGCCGGCGTTCCGTCCGGGACGCTCACCGCAGGGCAGCTCGCCACCGCCGTGGTCGACGGCAGCGACGTACCGGACCACCAAGTGGGCGCCAGGGCGGCGGCCGACCGCTACAAGGACTCCGAGGTGGGCGCGGGCCAGCCGGAGTGCGTGGTGCAGGCCAAGGTCGCCCTCGGTATGACGGTCGGCGACCCCGCGTCCGTCGAGCAGCGCACCGCGATGGGCAGGCCGCCCGGAGCGCAGGCCGCCGGGACGGACCTGATCAAGACGACGGTGACCCTGGCGTCGTACAAGGGCAAGGGGAAGAGCAAGGGCGAGGAGAAGGTCCTGTACGACCTGGGGCTGGCCAGTACGGCGTGCCGACAGGGCTTCACCCTGACCGTCCGCGGCAAGGAGACCCCGGTGCTCTCCCCCGCGCAGGAGGCGAATCCGCAGGGCCTCGACTTCGCCGACGAGTACACGTGGTTCACGCTCACCGGCCCACCCGGTATCAAGGCCCTCACACGCAGGGTGCTCGTCGTGCGCTCGGGCCACACGCTCGGCTTCTTCAGCCGGACGTATCCGGGTTACGCCACGGACGCGTCGCAGACGAATATGCCTTTCCCCGTCGACGTGGCGCGCGCCCAGTGGAAGAAGCTCGCCGCCCGGTAGAAGCGCTGGTGCCAGGCTCGGGCGGCGGTGATCAGGCCGCCCGGAGGGCTGCGATACGGCTGGTCAGTTTGTCCGTCGCCTGGAACGTGGCGCCGACAAGGCCCACGTGCTTCCAGTCGAGGGTGGAGTCGGAGTCGATCACGAACACCGATCGCCGCACCCCGAGCAGCGGCGCGGCCACACCGAACATCCGGGCCACCGAGCGGTCGGTGTCGGCGAGCAGGGGCATCCGCAGCGAGTGCTCCCGGGCGAAGTCCTCGTGACTGTCCAGACCCTGCGGGCTGACGCCCCAGACGTCGGCGCCCAGGTCCTGGAAGGCGTCAAGGCCGCTGGAGTAGGAGCACAACTGGCGTGTGCAGACAGGGGTGTTGTCGCCCGGGTAGAAGGCCAGGACCAGCGGGCGGCCCCGCTGTGCGCCCAGCGTGTAGTCGCGCCGCAGAAAGTGCCCGTCGGCGAGCCGCCCGCCGGGAAGGGTGAAGTCGGGTACGCGCTGACCGGGTACGAGGGGAATGGCCACCGGGGGCTCCAGTCGGATCGGGGGTGCTGAACGGGACGGCGCGGGTCACGCGGGCCCACTCGTGCGGTTCGGGCCCGGCGCCGACGCATTGCGTCCCGACCATCTGACCAGATCACCCCCGGCGCCTCGTCACCGCGGGTGCCCCCCGGGGGGGCTTGATGTGGCGGGCAGCCGGGCAGCCGGGCAGCCGGACCGCGGCGCAGGTAGGGCGGGCTTCAGGCCTCCAGCGGAGCCGTGCTGTTCCTGATGACCAGGCTGGTGGCGAGCTCCAGCCTGGTCGTCGTCACCGTCTCCTCCGCGCGGATCCGCAGCAGCATCTGCACCGCTTCCTCGGCCATCTGCCGCAGCGGCTGGTGCACGGTCGTAAGCGCCGGGCTCGACCAGCGGGCGAGAGGTACGTCGTCGTAGCCGACCACGGACAGGTCGTGCGGGACACGCAGGCCGCTCACGCGGGCCGCCTCGAGGACGCCGAGCGCCTGCAGATCGCTGCCCGCGAAGATCGCGGTGGGCGGCTCGTCGAGGGAGAGCAGCTCCATCGCCCGGTCGTAACCGCCCTGGACGTGGAAGTCGCCGAACGAGACGAGGTCGGCGTCCGCGCTCAGGCCCGCCATGCTCATCGCCGAGCGGTAGCCGTCGAGGCGGGCCCGTGAGCAGAGCATGTCCTCGGGGCCCGTGATGATGCCGATGCGCCGGTGGCCGCACTCGATGAGGTGCCGGGTGGCGGCCAGGCCGCCGTTCCAGTTGGCCGAGCCCACCGAGGGCACGTCGGGGTCGGGGTCGCCGGCCGGATCGATGATGACGAACGGGATGGAGCGGGACCGCAGTTGCTCCTTGACCTCCGCCGGGAGGGCGGAGAAGACGAGGACCACGCCGAGCGGCTGGCGCTGCAGCACACCTTCGATCCAGTCGGGCCCCGGCGCGTGCCGCGTGCCGCTCTCCGTCAGGACCACGCTGGCCTGGTTGGCCTTGGCGATGTTCTCCACGCCCCGGATCAGCTCCATCGCCCAGATGCTGTCCAGTTCATGGAAGACGAGCTCGATGAGCGGGGCCTCGCGGGCCGACCGTGTGGTCCGCCGGTAGGAGTGCGTCTCCAGGAGGCGCTCCACCTTGGCCCTGGTCGGCAGGGCCACGTCCTGTCGGCCGTTGAGAACTTTCGAAACTGTCGAAATGGAGACACCGGCCTGCTGTGCCACCTGAGCCAGGGTGATCCGGGCCGTCCCTTCGTCATCGCGCATGGTGAGGAGCATAGAGCACCGCCCCTCGGTGGGCGGGCGTAACGCTTTGGTAACTCGAGGAGTGAGGGTTGACCCCCTTAAGGTCCGCGCCTAGCGTCCCGACTCACAAAGTTTCGGTGATTTTACTGAAAGTGTTTCGAGAGGCGAGACGATGAAGCTAAGCGCACGGTTCCCTCGAACCGCCGCAGGGGGCGCGGCTCTCGCGCTGCTGCTCACGTTGTCGGGGTGCGGAGGTGGTGGCTCCGGCTCGGCCGGCGGGGACGACGGCAAGATCCACGTACTGGTGTACGGCGACGCGGCGAACAAGGTCGAGAAGGAGCTCGTCGCGACCTTCAACAAGACGTCCGAGGTCAAGGCGGTCCTGGACACGATCCCTGGCGCGGACTACCAGGCGAAACTGCAGACCATCATCAGCAGCAAGCAGGCGCCCGACGTCTTCTTCAACTGGGGCGGCGGCAGCATCAAGCCGTTCGTCGACGCGGGCCTTCTCCTGCCGCTCGACGACTTCATAGCCAAGGACCCGGCACTGAAGTCGAAGTTCCTGCCCTCGGTGTTCAACAGCGCGACGGTCGACGGGAAGTCGTACGGCATCCCCATGCGGGGCACCCAACCGGTCATGCTCTTCAACAACGGGAAGGTCCTGAAGGAGGCGGGCGTCAAGCCGCCCAAGACCTGGGACGACCTCCTCGACGCGGTCAAGGCCCTGAAGGCGAAGGGTGTCACGCCGATCGCGCTCGGCGGCGGCGACCAGTGGCCCACCCAGATGTGGTTCCAGTACATCTACGACCGCGTGGCCGGACCCGAGCTGTTCCAGAAGGCCCTCGACGGCGACAAGAGCGCCTGGGAGAGCGCCGACAGCAAGAAGGCCCTCGGGATGATCAAGGAGTTGGTCGACACGGGCGCGTTCGGCACCAACTACGACTCCGTGAAGTTCACCGACCAGGGCTCGTCCACCCTGGTCGCGACCGGCAAGGCAGGGTTCGAGCTGATGGGTTCCTGGGTGTACTCGACCCACCAGGAAGCCCACCCGGCCTTCGCCAAAAAGGACCTCGGCTACAGCGCCTTCCCGTCCATCGAGGGCGGCAAGGGCGACCCGGCCAACCTCGCGGGCAACACCAACAACTTCTACTCCGTGCTGAAGAAGACCGAGCACCCCGAAGCGGTCGCGGAGTTCCTCAAACTCCAGTACTCGGACAAGTTCGTGAAGGCGCAGCTGGGCATCGGCAACCTGCCCACGACCACGAACACCCCCGACTTCCTCGATGAGGCGGCCAGCCCGAAGTACGCCAAGTACCAGTACGACCTGGTGAAGAAGGCTCCCGCGTTCCAGCTCTCGTGGGACCAGGCCTATCCGCAGTCGGCGGCCACCTCGCTGCACCAGGCGATACAGCAGTTCTTCAACGGGTCGATCGACGAGGACGGATTCATCGCGGCGATGCAGGCCCTGCCGACCTCATGACCACTACCGTCACGCCCGTCATCAAGGAGAGCCGCACAGCGCCGCGGCCCGGCCGCCCCGCGCGCCGGACCGGCAGCAACGTGAGCCGCCCGGGCTTCGCCTGGGCGGCACCCGCCGCCGCGTTCTTCGGCCTCTTCGCCTTCGTCCCGCTGGTCCTCGTCGCCGTCCTCTCCTTCGTCAGCTGGAACGGCCTCAGCGACCCGGAGTTCGCGGGGTTCGACAACTGGACCAAGCTGCTCGACGACCCCGTCATGCTCAAGAGCCTGTGGCTGAGCGTGCTGCTCACCGTGCTCGGCGTCGCCGTCCAGACCCCCCTGAGCATCCTGCTCGGCGTCTGGGCCGCGGGGCCCCAGCGCAACCGGGCGGTCCTTTCCGCCATCTACTTCGTCCCGCTGCTGCTGTCCGCGGCCGCCGTGTCCGTCCTGTGGCGCGCCGTGCTCGACCCGAACTTCGGCGTACCGGCGCAGGCGCAGTGGCTCTTCGGCGACGGCAACCTGTTCGGTGAGCAGAGCACCGCCATCGGCGTTCTCGTATTTGTCGCCACCTGGCAGTTCACACCCCTGCACACGCTCATCTACCAGGGCGCCGCCCGCGCGATCCCGCAAGTCCTCTACCAGGCGGCGCAGATCGACGGGGCAGGCACGGTGCGGCAGTTCTTCCACATCACCCTGCCGCAGCTGCGGAACGCGGTCATCACTTCCATGATCCTCATGGTGGTGGGCGGACTCACCACTTTCGACGCCGTGCTGATCCTCACCCAGGGCGGCCCCGGCACCGACACGACCGTCAGCGCCTACTACATGTACCAAAAGGGCTTCAAGAGCTTCGACTTCGGAGGCGCTTCGGCCATCGGCCTGCTTCTGGTCCTGGTGGCCACGCTGATCTCGCTGATCGTCGTACGCCTGTCGGGCTACGACAAGATGCGCAGCACCATGGAGGGCCTGTGATGAAGAGCCGCCCCAACTTCCTCGCGGGATTCGGGTCGTTGATCTGGCTGTTCCTGGTAGGCCTGCCGCTGTACGTGATGCTGGTCGCCACCTTCCAGTCACGCGCCGACTACGCGGGCAACGGACCCTTCGCCCTCCCGAAGAACATCACCTTCGCCAACTACGCCGACAACCTCGACAGCGGCTTCGGGGAGTACTTCCTCAACACCGTCATCGTCACCGTGAGCGTGGTGGGCATCGTCCTGCTGCTCGTGCCGCCGCTCGCCTACGCCATCGTGCGCAGCCGGGGGCGGCTGACGACGGGCGTCTTCCGGCTGTTCCTCCTCGGCCTCGCGATTCCCTCCCAAGCCGTGATCGTGCCGATGTTCTACGTCGTCAGCGAGGCGGGCCTCTACGACAGCCTCATCGGCGTCATCCTGCCGACCGCCGCCTTCGCCATGCCCGTATGCGCCCTGATCCTCACCGGCGTCATGCGTGACATCACCCCTGACCTGTACGAGGCGATGACCGTGGACGGCGCCTCCGCGCGCCGGATCTTCTTCCGGCTCGTGGTGCCGCTGTCCAAGAGCGGCCTCTCGACGATCGTCGTCTTCTCCGCTCTCCAGGCGTGGAACGGCTTCCTCTTCCCCCTGGTCCTGACGCAGTCCGCGGACGCCAAGGTGATCACCATGGGCCTGTACGACTTCCAGACGGAACACGGAGTCGACATGCCGGGGATGCTCGCCGCCGTCGTCCTGTCCATGCTTCCCATCCTGATCGTGTATCTGTTCGCCCGTCGCGCCCTGGTCCAGGGCCTGATGGGAGTCGGAGGAAAGTGACCGACCACGTGGCCGCACAGACGCAAAAGACCGCAGACGCCGGGAACAACCAGCTCTGGAGGGACCCGGCGCGCGACCCCGCCGAGCGGGCCGACGCCCTGCTCGCGGAGATGACGCCGGCGGAGAAGATCGCCCAGCTCTACGGAGTCTGGGTCGGAGCCTCCGACGAAGGCGGCGAAGTCGCCCCGCACCAGCACGAGATGGAGGCGCCGGTCGACCTCGACGAGTTGCTCCCACAGGGCATCGGCCAGCTGACCCGTCCCTTCGGCACCGCGCCCGTCGACCCGGCGCTCGGCGCGCTGTCGCTGCTGCGCACCCAGCGCCGCATCGCCTCGGCGAACCGCTTCGGCATCCCCGCCCTGGCCCATGAGGAGTGCCTCGCGGGATTCGCCGCCTGGGGCGCCACCGCCTACCCGGTGCCGCTGTCCTGGGGCGCCACCTTCGACCCTGGCCTGGTACGCGAGATGGCCGCCGCCATCGGACGCGACCTGCGTGCGGTCGGCGTGCACCAGGGCCTCGCACCGGTCCTCGACGTCGTACGCGACGCCCGCTGGGGCCGCGTCGAGGAGACCATCGGGGAGGACCCCTACCTCGTCGGCACCATCGCCACGGCGTACGTCCAGGGCCTGGAGTCGGCGGGCGTGGTCGCCACGCTCAAGCACTTCGCGGGCTACTCCGCCTCGCGGGCCGGACGCAATCTCGCGCCGGTCGGCATGGGCGTCCGCGAGCGCGCCGACGTCATCCTGCCGCCCTTCGAGATGGCCGTACGCGACAGCGGGGTGCGCTCCATCATGCACGCGTACACCGACACGGACGGCGTCCCCTCCGCCGCTGACGAACGCCTCCTGACCGGACTGCTCCGCGACGTCTGGGGATTCGGGGGAACGGTCGTCGCCGACTACTTCGGCATCGCCTTCCTCAAGACCCTGCACGGTGTGGCGGGCACCTTCGGAGAGGCAGCCGGGGTCGCGCTCGGCGCCGGTGTCGACGTGGAGCTGCCCACGGTGAAGACCTTCGGCGAACCGCTGCGCGAGGCGATCGCCGAAGGCCTGGTGTCCGAGGCGCTCGTGGACCGGGCCGCACGTCGAGTCCTGGTGCAAAAAGCCCAGTTGGGCCTCCTCGACAAGGACTGGGACCCCGTCCCTTCGGCCCTCACCGGGGCGGACGAGCACTTGGACAAGCTGCGCGGAACCGTCGACCTGGACCCGGAGGCCAACCGCGCCCTGGCCCGCCGCGTCGCCGAACAGGCCATCGTCCTGCTCCACAACGACGGGACGCTGCCCCTGCGCGGCCACGGTTCAAAGGGCTCCGGTCCGGCGCGGATAGCCCTCATCGGCCCGAACGCCGACGTGCCCACCGCGGTCCTCGGCTGCTATGCCTTCCCGGTCCACGTGGGGAGCCAGCACCCCGAGACTCCCGCGGGCATCGAACTCCCCACCCTGCGCGAGGCGTTGGCGGCCGAGTTCCCCGACTGCGAGGTGGTCACCGCGTCCGGTGCGAGCATCGACGGCGGCCACGGTGACAGTACGGCCGGTTTCGCCGCGGCCGTCGAACTGGCGCGCGGCGCCGACCTGGTGATCGCCGCCCTCGGTGACCGGGCCGGGCTCTTCGGCCGCGGTACCAGCGGCGAGGGGTGCGACGCGGCGTCCCTCGCGCTGCCCGGCGTACAGGAGCAGCTGCTCGACACGCTGCTCGACACCGGTACGCCGGTAGTCGTCACGCTGATCTCCGGACGCCCCTACGCGCTGGGCAGGGCGGCGACCGAGTCCGCCGCCGTCGTGCAGACCTTCTTCCCCGGGGAGGAGGGAACGGCCGCGGTCGCTTCCGTCCTCAGCGGGCGGACCAGCCCCTCGGGCCGGCTTCCCGTGAGCGTGCCGGGCGGGGCGGGGGCCCAGCCCTCGACGTATCTGGCGGCCCGGCTAGGCCACCTCAGCGAAGTCTCCAACATCGATCCGACCCCGGCCTTCGGCTTCGGCCACGGCCTGACGTACACCACCTTCGGCTGGTCGGACCTCGTGGTGGAGAGTGAAGTGGCCGCCACCGACGGCGAGTTCGAGCTCTCCTGCACCGTGCGCAACACCGGGATGCGTGCGGGCACGGAGGTCGTCCAGCTGTATCTGCACGACCCCGTCGCCTCGGTCGTACAGCCCGTGCAGCGGCTCATCGGCTACGTGCGCGTCGACCTGGCCCCCGGACGCGGTGCGCGGGTACGGGCGCGCGTCCCCGCGGACCTCGCGTCCTTCACCGGCCTCGACGCGACGCGCATCGTCGAACCGGGGGAACTGGAGCTGCGGCTGAGCGCGTCCAGCACGGACCCGCGCCTGACCGCCCAGGTGCGGCTCACCGGTCCCGTCCGCGCGGTGGACCACCGGCGCGAGCTGTACGCGGACTTCGATGTGGTGCCGTACGAGGAGGGCTGACGTCGAAAACCGGGGACGGCGCGATCGAAACAATTTCGCCGCGTCCCCGGGCTCGGACGGGGGGCTCTGACGGGGGCTCGGACGGGTGGTTCAGACGTTGCGGCCGTGCTCGCGCACCGCGATCTGAGCCAGCTTCGTCAGCATCATTCCGTTGCGGACCCCGACGATGTAGTCGACGGGAAGCCCGTGCATCCGGGTGCCGGGGCCTCGCAGCGGGTGCCAGTCGAGGGTGACGAGGGTGTGCTCGTGCCAGGGGATCAGACGCATGGCGATGCGGGCCGCGCCGAAGGGATCCGCCTTCGCCTCCAGCTCCAGTTTGTGCTGCGGCTCGCAGATACGGACGACGCAGGTGTCCTCCAGGCAGAGCGGGCCCAAGCCGACCCGGACCCGCAGGCGGGCACCGACTTCCGGCCACCGCGGGTCGGCGGTGAGGACCTCCTGGGTTCCCGTGACCCACTCCCCGTAGCGTCGGCCATCGGAGAGCAGGCCCCAGACCTCGGACGGCGAAGCAAGGATCAGGCGTCGGTTGCGGGCCATATACCCAAGCGTGCGGGTGCCGGGGCCGGAGCGCACCTCGACCGGGCGCACACCGTGTCAGGACGCGAAGAGCGTGTCAGGGTAGGTGGATCATCGAGCAAGGGGAGCAACATGACTGACCCGGCCGCTGTCGCCCGCCTCACCCGCGACCTGACCTCCGCGGTGAAGTCAGGCAGCCTCGCGGACCTCTACCAGGATCTGCACCGCGTGCCCGAACTCGCCTTCCAGGAGCATCGCACGGCGGGGCTGCTCGCCGAGCGGCTGAGCGCTGCCGGATACGCGGTGACCGGCGGGGTCGGCCGCACCGGCGTGGTGGGCGTCCTGGAGAACGGCGACGGTCCTGTGGTGTGGCTGCGCGGCGACATGGACGCGCTGCCCGTCACGGAGAAGACCGGCCTTTCCTACGCGTCCACGGTCGAGGGCGTCATGCACGCCTGCGGCCACGACATGCACGTCACCTGGCTCACCGGCGCGGCCGAGGCGATGGCCGCCGCCCGCGACGCGTGGTCCGGGACGCTCGTGGTGATCGGGCAGCCCGCGGAGGAAGGCGGCGGCGGGGCGGCGGCGATGGTCGCCGACGGGCTTCACGACCGCTTCCCCCGGCCGGACGCAGTCTTCGGGCAGCATGTCGCCCCGGGCCCCGCGGGCCTCTACTCCCATACGCCCGGGCTGATCATGTCGGCCTCCGACGACGTCCACATCACGGTGCCCGGAGTCGGCGGGCACGGTTCGCGGCCCGAGGCGTCCGTGGACCCGGTGGTGACCGCCGCGCACATCGTCACCCGGCTGCAGACCGTCGTCTCGCGCGAGGTGTCAGCGGCGGAGTCCGTGGTGCTGACGGTCGGCGAGTTCCACGCCGGTCAGCGCCCCAACATCATTCCCGCCGAGGCCCGCCTCGCACTGAACCTGCGCACCCAGAACCCGAAGGTGCGCGAACGCGTGCTGGCCGCCATCCGGCGCATCGTCGAGGGCGAATGCCTGGCCGGCGGCTGCCCGGCCCCCGCCGAGGTGACGATGGGCGCGGGCTTCCCCGCGACGGTCAACGACGCGACGCTGGACGAGCAGGTCACCGCCGTGCACCGGGAGGTCTTCGGCACGGCAACCGTGATCGACTTCGGCCCCGCGATGGGCAGCGAGGACTTCTCGCTCCTGGTGCCCGCCCAAGTGCCGTACGACTTCTGGTTCGTGACGTCCACTTCCACGGAGGCCTGGCAGGCGGCTCCGGGCGACGAACTCGGCGAGAAGCTCGACGCGGTGCCCAGTAATCACAGTCCCCTCTTCGCGCCCGACCTGTCCGTACTCGTGCCGGGCGTGCAGACGCTGGCAGCCGCGGCCCTGAGCCGGTTCGCCTGAGCTCTGCGACCCTTCGCGGAGCCGCTCAAGCTTCAGCAGTGGTCGAAGACGTGATCCTTCGTGCCCTTCGGCAGGACGTCGCGGTCGCGCAAGGTGACGGACAGACGCGGGCCCCAGGAGTCGCAGGCGGTGTCGTAGTCCTTGCGCGTGTACTCGACGGCGAAGACCTTGTCGTCGTAGGCGTCCGCGAAGGCACCGCACTCCTTGTACGCGGCGCACTCCTCGACGACGGCGAAGTCGAACCCGACGCGTTCGCGCTGGGGCAGAATATCGGTGGTGTTCTTCTGTGCGATGGCCAGACCGCGGCTGTGGGCCCGCTCGGCGAGCAGCTTGGCGAAGGCGGCCGCGTGCCGGGGAGTCAGCAGGTCGTCGGAACGCTCGTAGGAGTCCAGGTTGTCGGGCTCGACGGCGTCGTATCCGGCGTCGGCGCAGCCGTCGATCCAGGGCCCGACGACGTCCATCAGCTCCTTACGCTTGCCGGAGGTGGAGATGTCCAGGAGGGGCTCTTCCCAGTCGGTGTCGATCACCAAGGAGCCGTCGTCGTCCTTGAGGAGCAGATCCGGGTGCTTCTTCTTCCACCAGGTGGCGGCGTCGCCGCCCGGCTGCGTCTGGAAGGCGTTGACGTAGCACACGTTGTAGAGGCCCTTGGCCGGCTCGGCGGAGCGGTCGCGTGAGACCGCCCGCACCGCGCCGTCCGGCGGGTAGGCGCCGCCGAGTTGATAGTCGAAGACGGCGTCGGCCTCAGGAGGCCGCACGGTGCCGGACGGTTTCGGGGCGGAGGTGTCCTTGTCGTCGCCGGTGGCACAGGAGGTGGCCATGAGCAGGGCGGCGAAACAAGCGGTCAGACGGCTGAGACGCGAGCGGTTCGGACGGTTCAGGCGGTTCGGGTGGTACGGGTGGTGCATGGGTCGCTTTCGTCCGTCCGGCTCAGTGCGCGATGGAGTCGATGAGTTCGCGCGCGCCCTGGCGAAGCAGCGTGACCGCCACCGACGTGCCGAGCGTCGCGGGGTCGAGGGGCCCGGCCCACTCGTGGGCGTTGAGGACCGTCTTGCCGTCCGGGGTGAAGACGCGGGCGCGCAGCGACAACTCGCCGCCCCGCTCGCAGCGCGCGTACCCCGCGATGGGGGAGTTGCAGTGCCCCTGGAGGACGTGCAGGAACATGCGCTCGGCGGTGGCCTCGCGCCATGTGTCGGGGTCGCCGACGCCCGACACGGCCTCGATGGTCGCCGTGTCGTCCTCGCGGCACTGCAACGCCAGGATCCCCGCACCGATCGGCGGGCACATCGTCTCCACGGAAAGGATCTCGCTCGCCACGTCCATCCGGTCGATGCGCTCAAGACCCGACACGGCGAGCAGCAGCGCGTCCGCGTCGCCCGCGGCCAGCTTCTCCATCCGGCGCCCCGCGTTCCCGCGCATCGGCACGCACTCCAACTCGGGGTGCGAGGAGGCGAGTTGAGCGATGCGGCGGACTGAGGAGGTGCCGATACGGGTGCCTGCCGGCAGCTCGTCCAGGGTCAGCCCGCCGGGGTGGATGAGCGCGTCGCGGATGTCGTCCCGCTTGAGGAACGCGGCGAAGGTGGTGCCCGCGGGCAGCGGCCGGTCCGCCGGGACGTCCTTGACGCAGTGCACCGCGAGGTCCGCCTCACCGGCGAGCAGCGCCGCGTCGACCTCCTTGGTGAACGCCCCCTTGCCGCCGAGCTTCGCGAGATCCCCCATCCACTTGTCACCGGAGGTCGTGACCGGCACGACCTCGGTACGGATGCCGGGGTGCAGCGCGGCGAGTTCGGCGCGTACGCGCTCGACCTGGGCGAGCGCCATGGGCGAGGAACGGGAGACGATGCGGATCAGCTCAGGAGCGGACATGCGCACCACGATAGAGGCTCGCAACGGCCGCCCGGTAAAAGGCTCCCGCGTCACCGCGGCTTCGCGCGCCACCGGTGCCGGATCGTCCTGGCGTGCGCCACGCACCGCCTCCTCATAGCGTGAGAGGCAAGTCGGCCACCGTCCACGCGTCCCTGTGCAGGTCACCGGCGTCAGCCCCGGGAGGTCCCATGTCCACCGCCGCGCACCAGCGGTCCCCGATCGTCCTCGAACAGATGGCCCCCACCCATCTGGCCGACGTCCTCGCTCTGGGACGCGAGCTGTACGACACCTCGGTGAAGCCGTACACGTCGTGGTCCCTCTCGGCGATCGCCCGGCATTTGGACGCCGACGCGTCCGCCTGCTGGGTCGCGGTCGACGGCGGCGCGCTCGCCGGGTTCGTATGCGGCTCGATGGGGTTCGACCAGCGCCCGGACTGGGGGAACCTGGAGTGGATCGCCAGCGCCCCCGCCTACCAGGGCCAGGGCGTCGCGAGCCATCTGGTGCAGGCCTGCTGCGCGACGCTGACCGCCGCGGGCGCCACCGCCGTCGTGACCGACGTCGAGTCGCGCAACACCGCGTCCGCCGCGCTGATGCGGCGCAACGGCTTCGAGGAGGGCGTGACGGTCACACTCTTCGTGCGCGACACCTCCGAGGCGCAGGCCTGACAGCCCCCACCCCGCGCATCCTCACCCCGCACAGTCCTTCCCCGGCTCCAACGGCGGTGAACTGACGCCCAGATGGGAGGTGCAGCGCGGTGTGTTCCCCGGGTCCTCGTGCCACGCGGCCGGGCGCGGGCGGATGAAGACCCCCGCCGCTGCCGCCGCGAGGACGAAGAGTCCCGCGCAGCCCACGACCGCCTTGCCGAACGCCGTGTTGAGCGCCGCCGGATCCGCGTACGCCGTACCGGAAAGGCCCACCGCAAGCGGCAGCGCGGCGACCACCAGCATCTGCGCGACCCGCGCCGCGGTGTTGTTCACGCCGCTCGCCAGGCCCGCGCGCCCGGCGTCGACCGAGGCCAGGACCGTCGCCGTCAGCGGGGCCACGAACACGCTCATCCCCAGGCCGAGCACCACGACGGCCGGCAGGACGTCCGTGACGTACGAGGCGCCGGGCTCGATCCGCAGCATCAACAGCGCCCCGGCCCCCGCGATCAACGGCCCCGCCACCAGCGGAAGCGTGGGACCCACCCGCCGCGACAGATCGCCCGCGGCAGCCGAGAGCAGCAGCATCAGAACCGTGATCGGCAGCGTCGCCGTCCCCGCCCGCAGCGCGTCGTAGCCCAGCGTCGTCTGCAACTGCACCGGCAGCATGAACAAGAGCCCGCCGATGGCCGCGTACAGGCACAGCGTCATGACGTTGGCCGCGCTGAACAGACGGGAGCTGAAGAGCGAGAGCGGCAGCATCGGGTTGCGGCGGCGGTGCTCGACCACGACGAAGGCGACCCCCGCCGCGAGCCCACCGAGCCCCGGCAGGACGGCTGCCGCCGCCGACCCTTCACCCGAGGCGCCGATCAGCGCGAAGCTGATCCCCGCGAGGAACAGCGCCGCCAGGCACGCCCCCGTCACGTCGAACGGCTTGTCGGCGGCGCCCCGCGCGCGGCTCTCCGGCACATGCCGGACCGCGAAGAGCACGAGCGCGGCCAGCGGCACATTGATCAGGAAGATCCACCGCCAGCCGGGCCCGTCGATCAGCCAGCCGCCCAGGAAGGGCCCGATCGCCCCCGCGACCCCGCCGAGCCCCGACCACGCGCCCACCGCACGCGCCTGGTCCTCGGCCCTGAACGACGTACGCACCAGGGCGAGCGAACCGGGCGTGAGCAGCGCCCCGCCGATTCCCTGCAACGCCCGCGCCGCGATGAGCATCCCCGCGTCCTGCGCGAGGCCGCACAGGGCCGACGCCACCGAGAACCACACGATGCCGATGATCAGCGTCCGCCGGCGGCCGATGCGGTCACCGAGCGCACCGCCGAGCAGCAGCAGCGCGGAGAGCGTGAGCATGTAGGCGTTGACGACCCACTGCAAAGACGCGATCGACGTGTCCAGTTCGCGGCCGAGCGTCGGCAGGGCGATGTTGACCACCGTGCCATCGAGCATCGCCATGCCCGACGCGAGGACCGCGCAGGCAAGGACCCAGCGGCCCCGCGCGGACGCCAGCGCGACACCGCCGTCGGCGCTGTCCTTCGCGGACGCCTCCGAGGTGGACGTCATCCCTCACCGCCTCACATGTGCACCGCGCCGCCGTCCGCGTCCGAGTGGACCGGCGCGCCGCGTCGGTAGAGCACGACCGTAACGAGGAGACCGACCGCGAAGAAGACCGCCGACCACCAGTACGCCGTCGAGTAACTCTCCATGGCTGACTGCGCCTTCACCGCCGGCGACGGCTGCCTGCCCACGAGATAGTCGGCCGCGGCGCTGGTCGCAAGGGAGTTGAGCAGGGCGGTGCCGATCGAACCACCCACCTGCTGGCTGGTGTTGACCATCGCCGACGCCACTCCCGCGTCGTGCGAGGCGACACCCGCCGTCGCCATGCTCATCGCGGGTGCGAAGACCAGACCCAGACCGAGGCCGGCCACGAGCAGCGGCGGCAGCACATGTGCCGCGTACCCGCTGTGCACGTCGAGGGCGGTGAGCCAGGCCATCGCGGCCGCCGCGAGGCCCATGCCGAGCGGCACGATCGGCTTCGCGCCGAACCGCGGCACGAGCCAGTTGGTCGTGACGACCGAGATGACCACCATCACGCCGACCATCGGCAGGAACGCGAGACCGGTCTTCACGGGCGTGTAGCCGAGGATCTGCTGGAGGTAGTAGGTCAGGAACAGGAAGACACCGAACATGCCCGCGCCGGAGATGAACATCGCGAGGAACGACGCCGCGCGGTCCCGGTCGAGCACCACCCGCAGCGGCAGCAGCGGATGCGAGGCCCGCGTCTGCCACCAGGCGAACGCCGCCAGCAGGACGGCGCCGACCACCAGGAAACCCCAGGTGTCGACATCGCTCCAGGCATGCGTCTCGGCGTTCGAGAAGCCGTAGACGATGCAGAACAGGCCCGCGGAGACCAGCACCGTTCCGGGGACGTCCAGCTTCGGCCGGTCCGCAGGCCTGCCGCCGTGCAGCAGCCGGGCGCCGCCCAGCATGGCGAGGACCGCGAAGATCAGGTTCACGTACAGGCACCAGCGCCAGTCCAGGTACTCGGTCAGTACGCCGCCCAGGAGCAGGCCGACCGCGCCGCCCGCGCCCGCGATGGCGCCGTAGATGCCGAACGCCTTGGCGCGTTCTTTGGGGTCCGTGAACGTCGTGGTGAGCAGGGACAGCGCGGCGGGCGCCAGGAGCGCCCCGAACACGCCCTGCAGCGCGCGGGCCAGCACCAGCATGGTGAAGCTCGTCGCCGCACCGCCGAGCGCCGAGGCCAGCGCGAATCCGCCGAGTCCGGCGAGGAAGACGACCTTGCGGCCCACCAGGTCGGCGATCCGGCCGCCGAGGAGCAGCAGGCTGCCGAAGGCGAGTGCGTACGCCGTGACGATCCACTGGCGGTTGCCGTCGCTGAACCCGAGGTCCTGCTGGGCCGATGGCAGCGCGATGTTCACGATCGTCGCGTCGAGGACCACCATGAGCTGGGCGATCCCGACGACGCCGAGGATCAGCCAGCGGTGCTCGTGCCGCCCGCCGCTCTGTGGTGGGGCGGCGGAGGCCGTGGGGCCGGTGGCCTGCACGGCTTCGAAGGGCTCCGGCGCGGGTGAGCGGTCCATCGGTGGCCTCCAGACACCCCCGGTCGCACAAGGCCCCCGTCACACCGTAGGCGCGCCTCCCCGAGCCCGCGACCGGGGCCCGGTGGGGCCCCGTACCCGCTACGGCTAGGCTGACCCCGCAGCTGGTTCGCCCCGTCCGCCAGGCGGGATGCGTCGCAAGAGGGAACCCGGTGGGAATCCGGGACTGCCCCGCAGCGGTGAGTGGGAACGAACGCCGTCACCCGCACTGGATCCGGTCCCCGGGTCCGGGAAGCGACGGCCAGTAGATGCCTGACGCGCACGCCTTCACATGAGGCGTACGCGGCCTGGCCCGCCCACGAGTCCGAAGACCTGCCACCTGCCCGCACGCCACCACGGCGCGCGGTAACTCGGTGACCTCGAGGGCGGGTCGGCGGACCAGGCAGGGTGCTCGGCATCCGTGTCTGTGCTGTCCCTTCGCGTCCTCGTGCGGCATCGAGTCCGACCGCTCGACTCGCGAAGGAGAGTTGACGTGACTGACCCCACGCCCACCGCACGGCCCGTCGCCACAACCACCGCACGGCCTCTCGCCACGGTCCACGGCTACCCCCGGCAGGGCCCCGACCGGCAGTTGAAGAAGGCCATCGAGGGCTACTGGTCCGGCCGCACCACCGCCGGCGCCCTGCACGAGACCGCGGCCCGCCTGCGCCGCGACACCTGGCGTCTGCTCGCCGACGCCGGGATCGGCGAAGTGCCCACCGGTGACTTCTCGCTCTACGACCACGTCCTAGACGCGTCCGTGATGCTCGGTGCGATCCCCGACCGGCACCGCGAAGCCGTCGAAACCGACCCGCTCGACGGGTACTTCGCCATGGCGCGCGGCACGCAGGAGGCGGCGCCGCTCGAAATGACGAAGTGGTTCGACACCAACTACCACTATCTGGTCCCCGAGTTGGGCCCGGACACCGTGTTCCGCGCCGACTCGGGCAAGCAGGTGCGGGAGTTCACCGAGGCGCGCGCCCTGGGTCTGACGGCCCGGCCCGTCCTCGTCGGCCCCGTCACGTTCCTGCTCCTGGCCAAGCCCGCCGCGGGCGTCGACCCCGGCTTCGAACCGCTGACGCTGCTCGACCGGCTGCTTCCGGTGTACGCCGAGGTCCTCGCCGATCTGCGCGCGGCGGGCGCCGACTGGGTCCAGCTCGACGAACCCGCCCTGGTGCAGGACCAGCCCGCGTCCGTGCTGAGCGCCACCGGCCGCGCCTACCGCGACCTCGGCGCACTCACCGACCGGCCCAAGCTGCTCGTCGCCTCCTACTTCGACCGGCTCGGCGCGGCCCTGCCCGTCCTCGCCCAAGCACCCGTGGAGGGCCTGGCCCTGGACTTCACGGGCCCGGCCGCCGCCCACCTCGACGCGCTGGCCGCGGCGGGCGGACTGCCCGGCAAGCGCCTCGTCGCGGGTGTCGTCGACGGACGCAACGTATGGATCAACGACCTGGAGCGGTCCCTGTCGACGCTCGCCACCCTGCTCGGCCTCGCCGACCGCGTGGACGTGGCGCCCTCCTGCTCCCTGCTGCACGTCCCGCTGGACGCCGCCGCCGAGCGCGACCTCGATCCGCAGGTGGCCCGCTGGCTCGCCTTCGCCCGGCAGAAGACCGACGAAGTCGTCACGCTGACCAGGGGCCTTGGCGGCGGAGCCGACGCGATCGCGCCCCAACTTGCAGCGAACAAGGCGGCGTTGGCGTCTCGCGCCGGATCCGCCCTCACCCACGACCCGGCCGTACGCGCCCGCTGCGCCGCCGTCACCGCCGAGGACACCCGCCGACCCCAGGCCTACGAGCAGCGCGCGGCGGCCCAGCACACCCGCCTGGGCCTTCCGCCGCTGCCCACGACCACCATCGGCTCCTTCCCGCAGACCACCGAACTGCGCACCGCGCGCGCCGACTTGCGGGCGGGGCGGATCGACGCGGCGGCCTACGAGGAGCGGATCGCCGCGGAGATCCGCGAAGTCGTGGCGTTCCAGGAGAAGGCGGGCCTCGACGTCCTGGTCCACGGGGAGCCCGAACGCAACGACATGGTGCAGTACTTCGCCGAGCAACTCACCGGCTATCTGGCCACCCGGCACGGCTGGGTCCAGTCGTACGGCACCCGCTATGTGCGGCCGCCGGTCCTGGCGGGCGACATCTCGCGGCCGAAGCCGATGACGGTGCGCTGGACCTCGTATGCCCGCTCGCTCACGGACCGTCCCGTCAAGGGCATGCTGACCGGGCCCGTGACCATGCTGGCCTGGTCGTTCGTACGGGACGACCAGCCGCTCGGCGAGACGGCACGGCAGGTCGCGCTCGCCCTGCGGGACGAGGTCGGCGACCTGGAGGCCGCCGACACCGCCGTCATCCAGGTCGACGAACCCGCCCTGCGCGAGACGCTGCCCCTGCGGGGCGAGGACCGGCCCGCGTATCTGGCGTGGGCCACGGAGGCCTTCCGGATCGCGACCTCGGGGGTCCGCGCCGACACGCAGATCCACACGCACATGTGCTACGCGGAGTTCGGTGAGATCCTCGCCGCCATCGAGGATCTCGACGCCGATGTGATCAGCCTGGAGGCCGCGCGGTCGCGGATGCAGATCGCCGACGAGCTGGCCGAGGCGCGCTATCCGCGTGAGGTCGGCCCCGGGGTGTACGACATCCATGCCCCGCGTGTACCGGCCGAGCGTGAGCTGACCGACCTGATCGACCGCGCCCTGAAGGCCGTGCCGAGCGGGCGGCTGTGGATCAACCCGGACTGCGGTCTGAAGACGCGGGGCTGGGACGAGGTCCGTCCCGCCCTGGAGCGGATGACGGCCGCCGCGCGCAGGGTGCGGGGCAACCTTCCCGCCGAGGGGTAGCGGAATCGGCCCCGCCGGAAGCGTGATGCGCGCTTCGCGCTTCCGGCGGGGGCTTCGTTCAGCCCTGCTGCTGGACGATGTTGACCATCCAGGGGATGCCGAAGCGGTCCGTGCACATGCCGAACACGTCGCCCCACATCTGCTTCTCCAGGGGCACGGAGACCGAGCCGTCGGCGGACAGCTTCTCCCAGTAGCCGCGCAGCTCGGCGTCGTCGTCGCCGCTCAGGCTCACCGAGAAGTTGTTGCCCGGGGTGTGCTCCGTGCCCGGCGGGTTGTCGGCGCCCATCAGGGTGAAGCCGCTCGGGGTCTCCAGCATGGCGTGCATGATCTTGTCGGCGTCCGGAGTGCCCTGGTGGCCGGCTTCACCGTAGGTGTTGAGGTTCAGCGTGCCGCCGAGAACCTCCTTGTAGAACTCCATCGCCTGCCGGGCGTCGCCGTCGAAGCTGACGTAGGGGTTGAGGCGCGAGGCCATGAAAACCTCCCAAAATGGGGTAATGCTCAGGTGCGCGCACAGTAGCGCGAGGCACTGACAACGGCCTGCCGAGGCGTCCTTTGCATGCGGGCGTCCCTTGCGTGCCCCTTGCACGCGCTTTGTCGCGCCCGGTTATTCAATCTTCATCAAATCCGGTCCGGCATGCGGACGGACCTCTTGTGTGCGGACTGTATGCGAAATACGTTCTGCCGTATTCCTTGATCGTCCACGATCAGCCCGGAACCACTGGCGGAGGTACTTCCCCGTGCGCCGAAAAGCGGTTGCCCTCGCGGCAGTTGCCCTGGTGATGTCCACGACCGCGGCCTGCGGCTCCTTGCAGTCATCGGCCACCGAGGTCGGCGGTGAGCGCATGACCGACGACCGTCCCGTCCGGGACGGCGGCACCCTCACCGTCGCCCTCAACGCCGACCCGGACAAGCTCGATCCGACCCTCGCGCAGACGCTCGTGGGCCGCACCGTCTTCGCCGGGATGTGCGAGAAGCTCTACGACATCGACGAGCACGGGACCGTGATCCCGCAGCTCGCCACCGCCCTGCCCAAGACGTCGAAGGACGGCCGCACCGTCACCATCGGCCTGCGCAAGGGCCTGACATTCAGCGACGGCACGAAGCTGGACGCGGCGGCCGTCGTCACCTCGCTGCACCGGCACCGTGACCTCCCCGGGTCGGCGCGCGCCACCGAACTCGCCCCGCTCACCAAGGCGGAGGCGACCGGGACGTACACGGTGAAGCTCACGCTCAAGCAGGCCTACGTCCCGCTCACGGCCGTCCTCGCGGACCGCTCCGGGATGGTGATGTCACCCACCGCGCTCAAGAAGTACGGCAAGAACTTCACCAACCACCCCTCCTGCGTGGGCCCGTTCAAGTACGTCGAACGCGTCGGCGGCGACCGCATCGTGCTCGCCAAGGACCCCCACTACTACGCGGCCGATCAGGTCCACCTCGACAAGGTGATCTACAAGCCGATCCCCGACGGCAACGTCCGGCTCGCCAACCTGCGCTCCGGCGACATCCAGGTCGGCGACCAGATGACACCCGTCGACGTCCGCAGCGCCCTGACCGAGCCCGGCCTCCAGCTCTTCAACTCGCCCTCGCTGGGCTACCAGGGCATCGGCCTCAACGTAGGAAACGTGAAGGGGCTCGGGGAGAAGCCGGGGCGCGTCGACACGCCTCTCGCGCGCGAACCGCGGGTCCGTGAGGCGTTCGAGCTCGCCATCGACCGCGATCTGATCAACAAGGTCGTCTTCCAGGGCATGTACGAGCCCGCCTGCGGCCCCGTATCTCCCGAGTCCGCCATCGCGCCGGGCGTCAAGGCGTCCGCCTGCCCCAAGCGGGACGTCGCCAAGGCCAGGCGGCTCCTCAAGGAGGCCAGGGTGAAGACCCCGGTCCGCATCGAGCTGAAGGTGTCCACCACGCCCGAATCCAGCCGTCTCGGGCAGGTCGTGCAGGCCATGACCAAGGAAGCCGGGTTCGCCGTCACGCTGCGGCCCACCGAGTACGCCACGATGCTCGAAGAGACCGACTCCGGGCAGTACGACGCCTTCACCAGCGGCTGGTCGGGACGGCTCGACCCGGACGGCAACATCGCCAGCTTCCTGCAGACGCGCGGCGCGATGAACGCCTACGGACTCTCGGACCCGGACATCGACCGGCTCGTCGAACGCGGCCGAGCCGAGGCCGACCCGGACGAACGCGCCAAGATATACGGCGAGTTGACCGAGCGCGCCAACGAGCGACGCGGCCTCATCTACCTCTACCGGCAGAAGAACTACATCGTCACCGGCAAGGACGTCGCGGGCGTCCGCGTCTACGGAGACGGCCTGGTCCGCGTCTCGACTGCGGGGTACGCCCGATGAGCCTGAGCCCCTCGCGCGTGCGCTCCCCGCGCCTGAGCCCCATGACGTCCTATCTGCTCACCCGGATCCGGCAGTCCCTCATCACGCTCGTCCTGGTCAGCATCGTCGTCTTCGCCGGTATCCGCGCGCTGCCCGGCGACCCGGCGCTCGCGCTGGCAGGCGAGGAACGCAGCCCCGAGGCGCTCGCCGCGATCCGGTCGAGCTACGGCCTCGACGACAACATCGTCATCCAGTACGGGCGGTTCATCGGGCACGCGATCACCGGCGACCTGGGGACCTCCTCGCGCACCGGCCTCCCCGTCGCCGACGCGATCACCGCGGCGCTGCCCATCACCCTCGAACTTGCCGCCCTCTCCCTCCTCCTGGCGGTCGTCGTCGGCATCGGCGCGGGCATCGTCGCCGCCGTCCGGCGCGGAAAGCCCGAGGAGTGGCTGGCCAACGCCCTCGCCCTGCTCGGGCTCTCCATCCCCACCTTCTGGCTCGGCATCGTCCTCGTCCTCGGATTCGCCATCGCGATCCCGGTCTTCTCGGCCTCCGGATACGTTCCCTTCGCCGCCGACCCGCTCGACAACCTGCGCCGCATGGTGCTGCCCGCGATCGTCCTCGGCTCGGGGCTCGCGGCCGTCGTGATGCGCCAGACGCGGGCCGCGATGCTCGACTCGCTCTCCGCCGACTACGTACGCACCGCGCGGGCCAAGGGTCTCTCGCGGCGCGAGGTCATCGGCGGGCACGCGTTGCGCAACTCCCTGGTCACGGTCGTGACCGTGCTGGGTCTCCAGCTCGGCCACCTCATCTCGGGCGCCGTCGTCACCGAGCAGATCTTCGTCCTGCCCGGCTTCGGCAAGCTCACCATCGACGCCGTCTTCACCCGCGACTACGCGACCCTGCAAGGCGTGGTGCTGTGCACCTCCGCCGCCTACATCCTCATCAACCTGCTGGTCGACGTGGCGTATTCGGTCATCGACCCGCGCATCCGGCTCGGAGGTGCCCGGTGACGACAGCGGTGCTCACAAGACTGGGGCGGATACGTTCCGCCGGAGCGGGCGCCGGCAGCGGCAAGCTGCGTGCCCTGCGCAAGAACCGGCTCGCGATGACCGGCGGGATCATCGCCGCCGTGTTCGTCCTCGCGGCGCTCTTCGCGCCACTGGTCGCGCCGTACGATCCCGCGCGCCCCGACTTCGCCAACGCCCTCGCGGCGCCCGGCTGGTCGCACTGGCTCGGCACGGACGACCTCGGTCGCGACCAGCTCTCCCGCGTCGTGTACGGGGCGCGGGCGTCCATGCAGGTCGGCGTGGTCGCGGTCGCCCTCGCGTTCGTCGTTGGTGTGCCGCTCGGGCTGCTCGCGGGCTACTACGGCAAGTTCACCGACAGCGTCGTCTCGCGGCTCACCGACACGATGCTGGCCTTCCCCTTCCTGGTGCTCGCCGTCGGACTCGCCGCGGTGCTCGGCCCCTCCCTCACCAACGCGACCATCGCGATCGGCATCTCGCAGATCCCGGCCGTCATCCGCATCACCCGCGCCGAGACACTGCGGCTGCGGCACGTCGACTATGTGGCCGCCGCCGTCGCCAACGGGGGCGGCGACGCCACCGTGCTCTTCCGGCACATCCTGCCCAACGCCACCTCCGCCCTGACCGTCCAGGCGACCGTCGGCATTCCCGCCGCGATCATCGGCGAGGCCCTGCTCAGCTTCCTCGGACTCGGCGTCCAGCCACCGGACGCCTCGCTGGGTGTGATGCTCTCCGGCGCCCAGTCCTTCCTGGCGCCCGCGCCGTGGATGGCGGTCTTTCCCGGCCTCGCGGTCGTCGCGGCCACCCTGGCGTTCAACCTGCTCGGCGACGGCCTGCGGGACGTCCTCGACCCACGAGGAGCCACCCGATGAGCGAGCCTGTATTGAGCGTGCGCGACCTGTCGGTCTCCTTCCGCTCGGACACCCGTACCGTGCACGCCGTCGACCACCTCTCGTACGACGTCGCACCGGGCGAAGTGCTCGCGGTGGTCGGCGAGTCGGGGTGCGGGAAGTCCGTCACGGCGATGGCGGTGATGGGGCTCCTGCCGCCCACCGCGCGCATCGACGGGTCGATCAGGCTCGGCGGGCGCGAGCTCGCCGGAGCGAGCGAGAAGGAACTCGGGAAGGTCCGCGGCAAGGACATCGCGATGATCTTCCAGGAGCCGATGACCTCCCTTAACCCGGTCCTGACCATCGGCCGCCAGATAGGCGAGGTCCTCCGCCGCCACCAGGGCCTGTCGAAGAAGGACGCACGCGCTCGTGCCGTCGAACTCCTCGACCTGGTGGGCATCCCGGCCCCCGCCCAGCGCGTCGACGAATACCCGCACCAGCTCAGCGGCGGCATGCGGCAACGTGTCATGATCGCCATCGCGGTCGCCTGCGACCCCTCCGTCCTGATCGCCGATGAGCCGACCACCGCGCTCGACGTCACCGTCCAGGCGGGCATCCTCGAAGTCCTCCAGTCCCTGCGGGAGCGGCTCGGCACCGCGATCGTGCTGATCACCCACGACCTGGGAGTGGTGGCCGACGCCGCCGACCGCGTCCTGGTCATGTACGCGGGCCGCCCCGTCGAACAGGCCCCGGTGCACGAGCTGTTCGCCGAGCCACGTCACCCCTACACCCGCGGCCTGCTCGGCGCGGTCCTTCGCCCCGGCGGCGAGGGCAAGCGGCGCCTTCCCGAGATCCCCGGCCTGGTGCCGAGCCTGGACGCACAGCCGGACGCCTGCACCTTCGCCCCGCGCTGCGCCCACGCCGACGAACAGTGCACGACGAGCCGCCCCGCTTTCAAGGCGGCCTCCCGCAGCGCCGGGGCCGATGCCCCGCACCGGGCGGCATGCTGGCACCCGCAGGACGCCCCTGCCCTCACGCCCACTCCTCAGGAGGCCGGACAGTGACTCCCACCCAGCCACCGCACCCCCGCGAGGGCGATGAGACCCCGGTGCTCGAACTGATCGGCCTGGAGCGGCACTTCGCCGGTTCCGGAGGCACCGTACGCGCCGCCGACGGCGTCACGCTCACCGTCGGCAAGGGCGAAGTCGTGGGCCTCGTGGGGGAGTCCGGCAGCGGCAAGTCGACCGTGGGGCGCTGCGCCGTACGGCTCGACGAGCCCACCGGCGGCACCGTCCGCATCAACGGCACCGACGTCACCCGCCTCTCCCGGCGCGCCCTGCGGCCCTTGCGCAGAAACTTCCACCTCGTCTTCCAGGACCCCTCCTCCTCGCTCGACCCCCGTATGACCGTCGGGCAGATCATCGCCGAACCCCTGCGCCTGCACGGCATCGCCAAGGGAGAGGCGGCACGTGCGCGCGTCGCCGAACTCCTCGGCCAGGTCGGTCTGCGCCCCGAGCACGCCGACCGGCATCCGCACGAACTCTCCGGCGGACAGCGCCAGCGCATCTCCATCGCCCGCGCGCTCTCCGTCTCCCCGGACCTCCTGGTGGCCGACGAGCCGACCTCCGCGCTCGACGTCTCCGTGCAGGCCTCCGTCCTCAACCTCCTCGCCGATCTCCAGCGCGACCGCGGCTTCGGGTGCCTGTTCATCACGCACGACCTGGCGGCGGTGGAGTTCCTCGCCGACCGCATCGCCGTCATGTACCTCGGCCAGATCGTCGAACAGGCCCCGACCGCCGAGCTGTTCGCCGACCCCAAACACCCCTACACCCAGGCCCTGCTGTCCGCCGCGCCCGTGCCCGACCCGGTACTCCAGCGCACCCGCCAGCGCATCGTCCTCAGCGGTGAACTGCCGAGCCCGCTCGCCCCGCCCCCGGGGTGCCGCTTCCACACGCGCTGCCCGCTGGCCGTCGACCGCTGCCGCGTCGAGGTGCCCGAGCTGCGCGAACTCCCCGGCGACGGCCGCCGCCAGGTCTCCTGCCACCTCGTCGCCGACGACGGGACGGCCCCGGACGCGGCCGGCGCGCCGGCCCTCCATACGATCCCCAGCACCCGCACCGCACGCTAGGAGCAGCACCCTTGTTCACCACCCGGCCGACCCTCCAAGGCACCTTCGGCATGGCGTCCTCCACCCACTGGCTCGCCTCGCAGTCCGCGATGGCCGTCCTGGAGGACGGCGGCAACGCCTACGACGCGGCCGTCGCCGCGGGCTTCGTCCTGCACGTCGTCGAGCCGCACCTCAACGGCCCGGCCGGCGAGGTGCCGATCATCCTTGCGCCCGCCGAGGGCCGCGTACGGGTCCTGTGCGGGCAGGGCGTCGCGCCCGCCGGTGCGACCGTGGCCCACTACCGTTCGCTCGGCCTCGACCTGGTGCCGGGCACCGGCCCGCTCGCGGCTGCCGTGCCCGGCGCGTTCGACGCGTGGATGCTGCTTTTGCGGGACTACGGCACCAAGTCCCTCGCCGATGTCCTCAAGTACGCCATCGGATACGCCGAGGACGGGCACGCACCCGTGGAGCGCGTGGGCGAGACCGTCGAGACGGTGCGTGAACTCTTCGAGTCCGAATGGCCCTCGTCGGCAGAGGTCTACCTTCCCGGCGGCACCTCACCGCGCCCCGGCGAACTGCTGCGCAACCCGGCGCTCGCCGCCACCTGGCGCCGCCTGGTCGCCGAGGCCGAGGAGGCCGGGAAGGGTTCGCGCGTCGAGCAGATCGAGGCCGCGCGGAAGGTCTGGAGCGAAGGCTTCATCGCCGAGGCCCTGGTCCGCCAGGCGGCGCGTCCCACGATGGACACCAGCGGAACCCGGCACACCGGCACCCTCACGGCAGCGGACCTCGCCGGGTGGGAGGCCACCTACGAGGACCCGGCGACGTACGACTGGAACGGCTGGACCCTGTGCAAGGCGGGCGGCTGGAGCCAGGGCCCGGCCTTCCTCCAGCAGCTGGCCCTGCTGCCTGCCGCGCGCGCGGAGCTGCCCGCCTACGGCTCCGCCGACTACGTCCACCTGCTGATCGAGGGCTGCAAGCTCGCCATGGCGGACCGCGAGGCCTGGTACGGAGACGCGGACGGTAGCGGCACGGTGCCGGTGGCCGACCTGCTCTCCGCCGAGTACAACGCGGAGCGGCGGGCGCTCATCGGTGAGAAGGCGTCGCACGAGCTGCGCCCTGGAAGCCCCGGCGGGCGCACCGCGCAACTGGCCGCCCACGCGCGCGCCGTGGCCGCCGGGGAGCCCGGCTTCGACGCCCTTGGTCTGCCCGGAGCAGGCGCCGGTGAGCCCACCGTCGCCAAGAGCGGCACGTCACCCGTGCCCGGCGAACCGGACGTCTCGGCGGACGGCGCCACCCGCGGCGACACCTGTCACCTCGACATCGTCGACCGCTGGGGCAACATGGTCGCGGCCACGCCGAGCGGCGGCTGGCTGCAGTCCAACCCGGTCGTCCCCGAGCTGGGCTTCCCGCTCGGCACCCGGCTCCAGATGGCCTGGCTGGACGAAGGTCTGCCCAACTCCCTTACGCCGGGCCGCCGTCCGCGCACCACCCTGACGCCGTCCCTCGCGCTCAAGGACGGCGTACCGGTGATGGCCTTCGGGACCCCCGGCGGCGACCAGCAGGACCAGTGGCAGGTGCACTTCTTCCTGGCGGTGGCCCTGGGCGCGTCCGTACGCGGCGGCCTCGACCTCCAGGGCGCCATCGACGCCCCGAACTGGCACAACGACAGCTTCCCCGGCTCCTTCTACCCGCGCGGCATGCGCCCGGGCAGCGTCACGGTCGAGTCCCGCATGGACGGCGAGGTCATCGAGGAGCTGCGGCGGCGCGGTCACGACGTGACGGTCGGCGACGCCTGGTCGGAAGGCAGGCTCTGCGCGGTGGCGCGGGACCCGCGGACCGGGGTCCTCTCGGCGGCGGCCAACCCGCGCGGCATGCAGGGCTACGCCGTGGGCCGCTGACGCGCTCGGCCCCGGCGCCGCTCGCTGACGGGCGGGGCCGGGGCCTCTGGTGGGTAGGGCGACGCTCAAGGACGGCTGTCGAGCGAGTCCTCCGCGGAGGGCTCCCGCTCGGGCTCCCTGGGGGAGGGCAGCGCCACCGTGGCCGCCGCGGTCTCCCGGCGGCCTGCCACCAAGGCGCCGACCCGCATGGCCACCGGCTGCGCGAAGCGCGCGGTGAGCGGGCCGACGATCACGAGGATCAGGACGTACGCCGTGGCCAGCGGGCCGAGCGACGGTTCGATGCCCGCGGTGACGGCGAGACCCGCGATGACGATGGAGAACTCGCCGCGCGCCACAAGCGCACCGCCCGCACGCCACCGTCCCTTGACGGAGATCTTGGCGCGGCGGGCCGCCCAGTACCCCGTGGCGATCTTCGTGCACGCCGTCACGACGGCGAGTGCGAGCGCGGGAAGCAGCACCGGCGGAATGCTCGCCGGGTCGGTGTGCAGACCGAAGAAGACGAAGAAGACGGCGGCGAACAGGTCCCGCAGCGGAGCGAGGAGACTGTGCGCGCCCTCGGCGACCTCCCCGGAAAGCGCGATGCCGACCAGGAACGCCCCCACAGCTGCGGAGACCTGGAGTTGCTGCGCGATCCCGGCGACCAGGATGGTCAGGCCGAGGACGACGAGGAGCAGCTTCTCGGGGTCGTCGCTCGACACGAAGCGCGAGATGACGCGGCCGTAGCGCACCGCGAGGAACAGGACAAGGCCCGCCGCCCCGAGGGCGATCCCCAGGGTGAGGCTGCCCGCGGCCCAGCCGACACCGGCGAGGAGGGCGGTGATGATCGGCAGATACACCGCCATCGCCAGGTCTTCGAGGACCAGGATGCTGAGGATGACGGGTGTCTCGCGGTTGCCGAGGCGGCCCAGGTCGCCAAGGACCTTGGCGATGACGCCGGATGACGAGATCCAGGTGACACCCGCGAGGACGACGGCGGCCACCGGACCCCACCCCATGAGCAGCGCGGCGATCGCACCCGGCACGGCGTTGAGCCCCATGTCGACAAGACCGGCCGGGTACTGGGTCTTGAGATTGCTGACCAGGTCGCTCGCGGTGTATTCGAGCCCCAGCATCAGCAACAGCAGGATGACGCCGATCTCGGCGCCGATCGCGACGAACTCCTCACTGGCGCCAAGCGGGAGCAGCCCGCCCTCACCGAACGCGAGCCCGGCGAGGAGATAGAGGGGGATGGGCGAGAAGCGGAACCGCCCGGCGAATCTGCCGAGAAGCCCGAGCGCGAGGATGATCGCGCCGAATTCGATCAGGAAGACAGCGGAGTGCATCGGATCACTCCCGCCCGAGTATCGCGGCGGCGCTCTCCACACCCTCGCGGGTGCCGATCACGATGAGGGTGTCCCCGCCCGCGAAACGGAAGTCCGGCGCGGGCGACGGGATGGCCTCGGCCCTGCGAAGGACCGCCACGATGGAGGCGCCGGTCTCGGTCCGCATCTGGGTCTCGCCGAGCACCCGGCCGTTCCAGTGCGAGGTGCCGGACACCTCGATGCGTTCGGCGACCAGACCCAGATCGGTGGTGTGCAGGAGGTTCGGGCTGTGGTGCGAGGGCATCAGGGCGTCGATCAGCGCGTCCGCCTCACCCGAACTCAGCCGCAGCGAGAGCGCGCACTCGTCGGGGTCGTCGGAGCGGTAGGCGCTGAGGGTGCGCGCCCCGTCGCGGTGCGCGACCACCGAGATCCGGCGCTGTTCGCGCGTGGTCAGGTCGTACCGGATACCGATGCCTGGAAGTGGCGTCTGGCTCAGGCGTGAAGCGGGCACAGCTCTCCCCTGGTGCTGATTGGCTGGTTGGGCGTCAATACGGCGTTAAGGTCACCCTATCGGCCCGTTCTTTGCCTGAACTTGGTGGTAGAGGTCCCGCACCTGGGGTTAAAGGGGGTGGGTTAGAGGGGGTGCTCCGCAAGCACCGTCTCGACGGTGTCGGCCTCGGCGGGCGTCTTGTCCTCGCGGTAGCGGACGACCCGGGCGAAGCGGAGCGTGACGCCCGCCGGATAGCGGGTGGACTTCTGCAGCCCGTCGTAGGCGATCTCGACGACGAGCTCCGGACGTACGGTCACGACGTAACCGTTCTCGCTCACCGCGAGCTCACGCAGCCGCTCGGTCTGCCAGGTCAGCATCACGTCGGTCATGCCCTTGAAGGTCTTTCCGAGCATGGCGAACGTCCCGTCGGCGCGCCGGGCGCCCAGGTGCAGGTTGGACAGCTTGCCGGTCCGCCGACCGTGCCCCCACTCGGCGGCAAGGACCACCAGGTCCAGGGTGTGCACGGGCTTCACCTTCAGCCAGGAGGCGCCGCGGCGGCCCGCGCTGTAGGGCGCCTCAAGGGATTTCAGTACGACACCTTCGTGGCCGCGCCGCAGGGTGTCGGCGAAGAAGTCCTCGGCCGCGCGGCGCGCGTTCTCGTCCGCCGGATCCTCCACCAGGGTGCGGCGCACCCGCATCGGCTCGGGGACCAGGCGCGCCAGGTGCGTGTGCCGCTCGGAGAACGGCAGGTCGAGCAGATCATGGCCGTCGGCGTAGAGAACGTCGAAGAAGACGGGGGAGAGGGGAAGACCGGCGGCGGCGGTGGCGACATCGAGACGCGAGCCGACGCGACCGGCGATCTCCTGGAACGGGCGGGGTCTTCGGTCGCTGTCCAGCGCGATGACCTCACCGTCGAGGATGAAGTTCTCCCCCTTCAAGTCGAGGGTGGCGGTGGTGAGTTCGGGCAGTCGGTCGGTGATGTCGTCGAGGGTGCGGGTGTAGACGCGTACGTCGTTCCCGTCGCGGTGCACCTGGACGCGGATGCCGTCCAGCTTCTCCTCGACCGCGCACGCGCCGAGCTTGTCGAGCCCTTCGGCGACGGTGGGGGCGCCGTGCGCGAGCATGGGCTGGACGGGCTGCCCGACGCTGAGCCGGAAGTCGTCCAGGGCCTCGGCCCCGCGCGCCAGGAGGGCCTGGGCGACGGGGCTCACCGCCCCCGCCAGCATCACCGCGCGCCGCACCGCGGTCGCCGGAACCCCGGTGGCCTGCGCGAGGCCCTCCACGGCGACGGCGTCGAGCGCGCCCTGGCGGACCTCGCCGGTCAGCAGCCCGACCAGGAACCGTTGCTCCTCGGCGGTGGCCGCCCCCATCAGCTCGGCCACAAGGCGCTTCCGCTCGGCCTGCGATCCGCTGCCGGAGACCGCGCCGATGGCCGTGAGCGCGGCGTCCGTGCCGCGGACGGTGAGGGTGGGCTCGGAGGCGGGCGGGGGCGGGTTCTTCAGCAGGTTCCATCCGATGCCGAGCCGGCCCTGCGGGAGGCGGCCCGCCAGGTACGGGATGACGACGGGGGCGTCCTTGGGGGAGGCGGCGCGGAAGAGGTCGGCGAGGAGGGCGGTCTTCCCGGAGCGGGCCGGGGTGGTGGCCACGGCCTGGGACACGTGGGCGAGTCTGGCTAGGAGCATGGGTTTTCCTTTCCCCGGACCCACTCCTCCCCGAAACCGGGGCTCCCCAGCCTGCGGGAGTGGCGCAGGTCACAAAGATTGTCCCGCCTGTCGCGTAATGAACACCCTCCCCACTGACTCGTACAGGCATGGAGGAAACGCCAGGAGAAGCGGAAGCGGGAGCGGACGTGGATACGGCGGAAGTTGAAGCACAGAGGAGTCCGATCATGGCCGTCACCCTTGAGCAGCCCGCTCGCGCCCGCCTTTTCACGCCCGAGGGGCGTGAGCGCCCGCTGCCCGTGACCCTGGGCTACTCGTCGGCCGATCCCCTGGCCGTCCAGATCACCTTCCCGCCCGAGGCCTCCCTCGACGGCGCGGAGGTCACCTGGATCTTCGCCCGCCGGCTCCTGGAGGAGGGGCTGCGCGCCCCCGCGGGCGCCGGTGACGTCCACATCTGGCCGGCCGGACGGGCGCGCACAGTGCTCGAATTCCACGCGCCGCAGGGCCTCGCCCTGGTGCAGTTCGACAGGGCGGTGCTCCAGCGGTTCCTGCTGCGTACGTACGCCGTCGTGGGCCCGGGACGGGAAGCCGCGGGGCTCAACCTGGACCAGGACCTCGACCGGCTCCTCGGCGGGGTCTGACGCGGGCCTGCCCGCACGGCTCCCTGGTCAGCGCCGCATCGCCCGTCGCCGGATCACCACCACGGCGCCCGCCACCAGAGCCGCGGCACCGGCGGCGGCGAGAAGGGCAGCGGGCCAGGCGGAGCTGTCCGGCTCGACCGAATGCCCCGCGAGCTCGGCAGCGGGCGCGGCCCCCTGTACCCGTGCCTGCCGCTCGCTCTCGGGGACCAGCGACCCCACCGGCGTGACGCGGCCCGCGGCCTTGAACCCCCAGTCGAGGAGCGACCTGGTCTCCTCGTACACCGCGTACCCGCCGCCCGCCTGCGGGTTCATCACCGAGACGATGAGGGTGCGGCCGTCCCGCTGCGCCGCGCTGATGAGGGTGTTGCCCGCGTGGCTCGTGTAGCCGTTCTTGATGCCGAGGAGACCGGGGTAGGGCGTCACGCCGTTGGCGCCGGTGAGGAGCCGGTTGGTGTTCTGGATGGGGTACGACAAGCCGCCGCTCGGGAACTTGGCGACCGGCGTCGAGCAGTAGCGGGCGAACTCCGGGTCGGAGAGTCCCGCCCGGCCGAACACCGCGAGGTCGTACGCGGAGGAGACCTGCCCCGCCGCGTCGTATCCGTCGGGAGAGACCACATGGGTGTCGCGGGCGCCCAGAGCACGTGCCTTGGCGCGCATCTGTCGGACGGTCCGTTCCCAGCCGCCGTTGAGTCCGGCCAGCACGTGCACGGCATCGTTGCCGGAGCTGAGGAACACGCCCCGCCACAGATCGGCGATGCGGTAGCTGCGCCCCGCCTCGACCCCCACCAGGCTGCTGCCCTCCCCGATGCCGGAGAGCTCGCTCTCGGTGACCTTGTGCCGCGCGACGGCGTCCAGATGGGGCAGGGCGGTGAGGGCGAAGAGCGACTTCAGGGTGGAGGCGGGCGGCAGTTGACGGTGCGCGTTGTGCGCGCCGAGCACTTCGCCCGTCCGGGCGTCGGCCACCAGCCAGGAGAGCGCGGAGACGTCGGCCGGCACGTCCGGAGCCCCCGCGCCCGGCCTGATCTGGACGCCGGGCCGGTCCAAGAGGTCCGGAGGGAACGCGGCGGGCGGCTTCGGGGGCGCGGGTTCGGCCGGGGCGGCCGCCGCGACGGTGGTGGGCAGGAGGGCCAGGGCAACGATCGCAAGGGCCGCGGTGCGGAGGGATGAGGAGCGCGGGAGGTACCTGATGACCATTCAGTCACCGTAGGAGCGCGGTCCCGAGCCCGCAGGTCAGCTTGGTCCGGCTGGATGTACCGGGCGTCCGGCCGGGTGCTTCGGGCGTCCGGCCGGGTGGATGGCGCAGGCCGGTAGGTTGCGTGGTTGTGCCCCTTCCCGAACCCGCCCCGCTGCCCACACTGCTTGCCAGGGTCGGCGGAGGGGGGCCTCGGTGATCGCTCGGCTGTGACGGGCGGCCGGCTGCTGCTGGTGGTGTTCTGGTCGGCGGTCTGGCCTTGGTCGGCCTCGGCCTCGGCGGCGAGTGCCGGGGCGACACCCGGCACCCGGCGCGGTGGAGCAGGACCTCCGGATAGTCCTGCGCCCGGGGCGAGTTGTCGCCCCCGATGGCTTCCGGCGGGTCAGCGCTTCAGCCCCGCGGCCGGACGTGCAGGTCGGGTCCGCTCGTCCCGGGGGCCTCCACGCCCGGCAGCAGCCGCATGTCGTGGTCGTAGTCGCCGCCGACGAGCGACCGGAACGGCACCGGCTCATCGGTGAAGAGGCCTTCGAGGCGCCGGCGGTACTCCCGCTCGGCGTCCGCGAACCGCTCGTCCGGCAGCTCATTGGACGCGTACACCGCGAACGGCTCCAGCGGCGCCATGCCCGTGAACCAGAACAGGCCGTGCTGCACCGGATGGAGGATGTCCGAGAGGCGGCCGTGGATGCCCCGGTCGGAGAACGACGACTCCCGGGCCCCCAGCGTCACCGACACCAGCGCCCGCCGCCCCGCCAGCGGGCCCTCGCTGTAGGGCGGGGGCACCGCGGGACCGTAGCCGAAGCCGCTGGTGAACACCCGGTCGATCCAGCCCTTCAGGATGGCGGGCGGGGAGAACCACCACATCGGGAACTGCAGAATCACCGCGTCCGCCCAGCGCACCTTCTCCTGCTCCGCCGCGATGTCGGGCGAGAGACGTCCTTCCAGGGTGTCCCGCTCGGAGGCGGCCATCACGTGCAGCCGCCGGTCCGCGACGTGACCGGCGAAGTCGTCGGCGTCGACCGTCGCCTTCCACTTCATCGCGTAGAGGTCGGAGACCCGCACCTCGTGTCCCGCCGCCCGCAGCTCGCCGACCGCGAAAGCGGCGAGCGAGGCGTTGAGCGACTCGGGTTCCGGGTGGGCGCTGACGACGAGGATCTTCTTGGGCCGCTGGGGCGTGGCTTCGTTCATGACGCCACGTTCTCCCGGCGCGGGCAAGGCAGCCAGCACCCTGGTCGACGGCGGAACGCCGGTCCTGGTACTGCGAGGACCACCCATACTTGGACGCATGGAAGGCGTGGACCACATGAAGACCAGCGACGGGGCCAGCGACGGGACCGGCGGCGGGTCCGGCGCGACCCGGCATGACCTCGGCGGCTTTCTGCGCGCCCGCCGGGGTCGCGTCACGCCGGAGCACGTCGGGATCGCCGGTGGCAGGCGCCGCCGGGTGCTCGGGCTGCGCCGCGAGGAGCTGGCCCAGCTCGCCGGGATCAGCGTGGACTACTACGTACGTCTCGAACAGGGCCGGGCCACCCAGCCGTCCCCCGAGGTGCTCGACGCGCTGGCCGGGGCGCTCGGCCTCGACGCGGCGGAGCGCGGCCACCTGACCACCCTCGCCGCCGGGCGGAGCGATCCGGCGCCGAGGGCCCGGGTCAGCCCGCTGCTGCGGCGCATCCTCGACTCCCTGGCCGGGCTCCCGGCGTTCGCGACGGACCACCGCCTTGACGTGGTGGCCTGGAACAGCCTGGGGGCCGAGCTGATCGGCGGCCTGGCCGAGCCGGAGCGCCGCGACCGGAACAACGCCAGGTTCCTCTTCCTGGACCCCGCGTCGCGCGTGGTCCACCCCGAGTGGGAGGACCGGGCGGCGGAGGCCGTGGGCCAGCTGCGGGTGGCGGCGGGGCGCTACCCCGAGGACGCGGATCTTGCCGCGCTCATCGCCGAACTGGCCGCGCGCAGCGACGAGTTCCGGCGGATCTGGGACAGCGGGGAGGTCGTGATGTGCGCGGCGGGCCGCAAGCGGCTGCGGCATCCGGCGGCCGGGCTGCTCACCCTGGACTTCGAGACCCTGCACGTGCCGGCCGCGCCCGGTGAGACGGGCCTGGTGGTGCACGTGTTCAGCGCGGAGGAGGGCAGCCCGGAGGCCGAGGCCCTCACCCGGATCGCCCCGGGGCGGAGCCCGGAGGTCCGGGTCCTGCCCTGAGGCGACATCGGGGGGCGTGCCGATTGTCAGGCCGGGAGGACCTTCTCGATGGCGGCGATGACGTCGGCGGAGTCCGGCTCGGTCTGCGGCGAGAACCGCGCGGCGACCGTTCCGTCGGGAGCGATGACGAACTTTTCGAAGTTCCAGCGGATGTCTCCGCTGTGCCCTTCGGCGTCGGCCGTGCCGACGAGGTTCTTGTAGAGAGGGTGCCTGGCGTCGCCGTTGACGTCGGCCTTCTCGGTCATGGGGAAGGTCACGCCGTACGTCGCCGAGCAGAACTCGGCGATCTCCTGCGAGGTGCCAGGCTCCTGGCCCATGAACTGGTTGCAGGGCACGCCGATGACCGTGAAGCCACGGGCCGCGTACCGCTCCTGGAGGCGCTCGAGGCCCGCGTACTGCGGGGTGAGACCGCACTTGGAGGCGACATTGACGATCAGGACCGCCTTGCCCAGGTACTGGCCCAGATTCGCCGGGCCGCCCTGGAGGGCGCCGATCTCTGCATCTTCGTAAACAGACATGGTTCGGAGCCTACGCTCACGGCGTTGAGCCGATCACTCCGGCCATCGTGCCGTCTGTGCTCACCGCGGTGACGTCCGGTTCAGGCGTCCGCAGGCGACCAGCTCGACCGTCCACGCCACCGCGATCGCTTGCACCGCCATCAGCGCGATCAGCACGAAGAGCTGCACCGCCCCGGCGAGCACCGGCGACGCGCCGCCCAGGAGCATGCCGACGAAAGCACCCGGCAGCGTGACAAGGCCCACCGTGCGGGTCTGGTCGAGGCCGGGCAGCAGGGCGTCCGAGGCGGCGGGGCGGATGACCTCCAGGCGGGCGTCCCGGTCGGGCAGGCCGAGGGCCAGGCCCGCCTCGAACTCGCCGTAGCGGGAGTGGAGTTCATCCAGGGCCCTGCGCCCGCCGAGCACCGTCGCGGTGAGCGCCCCGCCGATGAGGATGCCGGTCACGGGGATCATGGCGATGCCGCGCACCGGCAGAAGACCGGCCAGGGTCAGGCAGGCCACCACCGGGACGACGGGGCCCGCGACCGGCAGCGCCGCCCACCACCAGCTTCCGTTCGCGGTGACGCGCCGCCCCGCGGTGCGCGCGGCGACGGCGGACATCAGGAGCAGGAAGGCGAAGAGCGCCACGACGTGGTGGATCACCCAGCCGATCACCAGGGACACCACACCCAGCTGCACGGTCGCCCGCACCCCGGCCACGGCGATCTCGCGCGCCCTGCCGTACGACCCGTCGGGGGAGAGGCGGAACACGGCGGCCGTCGTGGCCGCCGCGAGCAGCAGCACCAGGAGCGCCGCACCGAGGGTCGCGTTGACGGGAAGCAGGGCCTGAGCAGCGAGGTCACGCACGCGCCCACCCTAGGCGGCGCCCTGCCCCGGCGGCCGGGATCCGGGTGCGGAACCTGTGGGTCGGGGGTCGTCGCGGGCGCGCCCGGTCTGTGAGGATGCGGGGGGAACACGTAATGCCGGACGAGTAAGTAACGCCGGAAGAAAGAAGGGCTGACCTCATGGCGCAGCAGGTGCAGGGCGTGATCGCGCGCGCGAAGGGCGAGCCGGTACGGATCGAGACGATCGTCGTGCCGGACCCGGGGCCCGGGGAAGCCGTGGTGCAAGTGCAGGCCTGCGGGGTCTGTCACACCGACCTGCACTACCGCGAGGGTGGCATCAACGACGACTTCCCCTTCCTCCTCGGTCATGAGGCGGCGGGCGTCGTCGAGTCGGTCGGCGACGGTGTCACGGAGGTCGCGCCCGGCGACTTCGTGATCCTCAACTGGCGTGCGGTGTGCGGCCAGTGCCGCGCCTGTCTGCGCGGGCGGCCCCAGTACTGCTTCGACACGCACAACGCCAAGCAGAAGATGACCCTCACGGACGGCACCGAGCTCTCGCCCGCGCTCGGCATCGGCGCCTTCGCGGAGAAGACGCTCGTCGCCGCCGGACAGTGCACGAAGGTCGACCCGGCGGCTTCGCCCGCCGCGGCGGGACTCCTCGGCTGCGGGGTCATGGCCGGGCTCGGCGCCGCCATCAACACCGGTGAGGTGGGCCGTGGCGACTCGGTGGCCGTCATCGGCTGCGGCGGCGTCGGCAACGCGGCGGTCGTGGGCGCGCGGCTCGCCGGAGCTGCGAAGATCATCGCGGTCGACATCGACGACAAGAAGCTGGGGACGGCGAAGAGCCTGGGGGCGACGCACACCGTCAACTCCCGCTCCGCCGACCCCGTCGAGGCGATCCGCGAACTGACCGACGGGAACGGAGCCGACGTCGTCATCGAGGCGGTCGGCCGCCCCGAGACCTATGAACAGGCCTTCTACGCCCGCGACTTGGCGGGCACGGTCGTCCTGGTCGGTGTGCCGACGCCGGAGATGCGCATCGACCTGCCGCTCCTGGACGTGTTCGGACGCGGCGGCGCGCTCAAGTCGAGCTGGTACGGGGACTGTCTGCCCTCACGCGACTTCCCGATGCTCATCGACCTCTACCAGCAGGGGCGGCTCGACCTGGACGCGTTCGTCACGGAGACGATCGCTCTGGCGGACGTGGAGAAGGCCTTCGAGCGGATGCACCACGGGGACGTCCTTCGCTCGGTGGTGGTCTTCTGATGGCGGCGCGCATCGACCACCTGGTCACCTCGGGCACGTTCTCCCTCGACGGAGGCACCTGGGACGTCGACAACAACGTATGGATCGTGGGTGACGACAGCGAGGCCGTCGTCATCGACGCGGCGCACGACGCGGACGCCATCGCGGCGGCGGTCGGGGAGCGCCGGGTCGTCGCGATCGTGTGCACGCACGCCCACGACGACCACATCGACGCGGCACCGGCCCTCGCCGCCCGCACCGGCGCGCCGATCCTGCTGCACCCGGCCGACGCTGAGCTGTGGAAGCAGACCCACCCCGACCGCGCCCCCGACGCGGAGCTGTCCGACGGACAGGAACTGACCGTCGCCGGAACGCGGTTGAGGGTGCTGCACACCCCGGGCCACTGCCTGGGTGCCGTCAGCCTGTACGCCCCGGACCTCGGCACGGTCTTCACCGGTGACACGCTCTTCGCGGGCGGGCCCGGAGCGACGGGCCGGTCCTTCAGTGACTTCCCGACGATCGTCGCGTCGATCAGGGACCGGATCCTCACGCTGCCCCCGGAGACGGTGGTGCGGACCGGTCACGGCGACAGTACGACGGTGGGGGCGGAGGCGCCGCACCTGGAGGAGTGGATCGCCCGAGGTCACTGACCGCATCAACTCCCGTACGCGCCGAAGGCCCTGCCCGGCGTACCTCTCATGGCCCCGCGTGGTTCACCGCGCGGGGCCATGACGCGTACGGGCTGTACCGCGAACGCGTACTGGCCCTGATCCGCGATCTCCGATAAGTTAGGCAAGCCTTACCTAATGGAGGTTGAACATGGGTGTCCGTCACGCCGGCACGACCGTGCCCACCGCAGCGGCACATGCCCGCTCGATGCTCGCCACCGCCTGGTCCTGCGCGGTGACCACGGAGATCGGCAGGGATGAACTCGTCGGCGCGCACAGCGTCACACCGGAGGGCATCGTCCTGCTGTCACCTCCGCCCGACAGCGCGCTGGCCACCGCCATGATCTGCGCGCCACGCGGAGAGCCCTCCACCCTGGTGGAGTTCGCCGATGTGGCCCCCGTGCCGGTCAGGGACCGGATCCGGGCCAGGCTGTGGCTCTCGGGGTCACTGGTGCCCGACGGCGAGCAGTTCATCTTCGCTCCGACCTGCGCCGTACTGCACGACTCCACCGGCGGGCGCATCGGCATCGAGCTGGACGAACTCGCCCACGCGGTGCCCGATCCCCTGGCCGACGCGGAGGCGCGGCTGCTCACCCACCTCGCCGACGCGCACGAGGACGCGGTCGAGCAGCTGACCCGGCTCGTCGGCGCGGACAGCCTGCACGGCGTCGTACGGGTGAAGCCGCTCGCCATCGACCGCTACGGGCTCACCCTGCGCCTTGAACGGGCGCGCAGCCAGGCGGACGTCCGCCTCACGTTCGACGAACCCGTCGAGAACCTCTCCCAGGTGACCGAGCGCATGCACATCCTCCTCACGAAGGCGCGGCAGCTGCGCCGCCCCCTACTGCGCCCCACGCCCCCCGACGCCTGAGTCCGTCGCCCGCATGGAACGCAGCGCGAGCACGAGCACCCCGATGTCGTCGAGGAATATCGGATCGGGCAGCAGATCGGCGGGCAGGACGAGATAGGCGACCGCACCCCAGAACACCCACTGGCGCTCGACCGGAAGACCCGCTCTGCGCAGCGCGCGGCGCGTACGGACCAGACGTACGAGCAGCGCGATCGCGACCGCGAGTGTGGCGGCCACCAGGACCGCGCCGATGACGAGGAGGACCTTGACTTCCGTACTCATCAGACCCTGACCTCCGTCCTGCGGTGTTCGGGCGCTCCGCCCAGGCTAAGCGCACCCGGCGGAGGCCGTGCCCCCGCGGCATTCCGTTCGGCGCGGGCCGCCGGAACATCCCGAACACCTCGCTCAGGACATCCCTTCCTGCCCTCCCATGACGGACGATGGAGGCCGGCATCACCGCCAGCTCCTCCAACTCCTTCCGGGAAAGGCCGAGATGAGCCAGACGTTGATCACGGCAGGGCGGGTCCTCACCGGGCCGCGTGGCGAGCACGTCCTGGACGGAGCCGTACTGACCCAGGGCGCGGACATCGTCGCCGTCGGCTCCCGGACGGAGATCGAGCCCTTGGCGCGTGGCGTGTCGCGGCGGTACACCCTGCCCGACGCCACGGTGCTTCCCGGGCTCATCGACGCCCACGTCCACCTGGTCTTCGACGCGAGCAAGGACCCCGTCGCCGTCCTGGACGCGCACAGTGACACCACGCTCATGACGGCGATGGAGGAGCGGGCGCTCACGTTCCTGCGCAGCGGCGTCACCACCGTGCGCGATCTGGGTGACCGCGGGCGTCTCACCCTGCGGCTGCGCGAGGCGATCGCCGCGGCCCGGGTGCCTGGCCCCCGGGTCGTCGCCGCCACCACACCGCTGACCACCAAGGGCGGCCACTGCTGGTTCCTGGGCGGCGAGGTCGAGGGTGAGGACGAGATCCGGGCCCTCGTGCGGCGCAACGCCGAGCTCGGCGCCGACGTCATCAAGGTCATGGCCACCGGCGGCGGCCTCACCCGGGGCGGCCCCGCCACCTGGCAGGCCCAGTTCGGCGCCCCCGAGATCCGCGTGGTCGTCCGCGAGGCGCACCGGGCCGGACTGCCGGTCGCCGCCCATGGACACGGCACCGCCGGGATCGTGGCCGCCGTGATGGCGGGCGTCGACACCATCGAGCACTGCACCTGGATGACGCGCAAGGGGTTTGACCTGCGCGAGGACGTCCTGGACACCATCGTCGCCAGAGGCATCAGGGTCTGCCCCACGATCAGCCCGAACTGGCGGATGCTGCCCATGTTCTTCGGCGCCGAACGGGCCGAGGCGATGTTCGAGCAGGTGCGCACGATGGCGGAACACGGCGCACGGCTGATCGCCGGGACGGACGCGGGCGTCCAGCGCGCGGGCTGCGACGGCCTGGCCCAGAGCCTCGGTTTCTACCAGCACCTGGGGATCGAGCCGCACCGGATCGTCGACATGGCGACAACGGAGGCCGCCGACGCCCTCGGCATCGCCGACCACATCGGACGCCTGGCGGCCGGATACCGCGCCGACCTGATCGCGGTGCACGGCGACCCGCTCGCGGATGTGGCCGCCCTGGGGGATGTACGGATGATCATGGCGAACGGCAGGATGGTCGACCATGAGTGAGAGAACGTCACACCCCACGCACCCCGTCCAGGCCCTGATCGTGGTCGACATGCAGTCCGCCTTCGTCACGGGCGACGGCGCCGTCCCCGAAGCGGCCCGAGTCCTCGACCGCACGACGGACCTGATGACCCGGGCCCGGGCCGCCGGAGCGCTGGTCGTCCAGCTCCAGAACGACGGCGGGCCGGGAAGCGACGACGAACCCGGCACGCCCGGCTGGGAGCTCCACCTCCCCATGGACGCCGACCGTGGGGAGGTCGTCATCCGCAAGACCGTCGACGACGGCTTCGAGGGAACCCGGCTGCGTGAACTGCTCGCCGATTCGGGCGTGAGCGACCTCGCCCTCTGCGGAGTGATGTCCGAGATGTGCGTGTCGGCGACCGCGCGTACGGCCCTTGAGCTGGACTTCCGTGTGGTCCTGCCGCACGACGCGCACGCGACGCAGGACATCCCGGCCGCCGAGGGCATCAGCGACATGGTCCCGGCGTCGGTGGTGTCGCGGGTAGCCGAATGGGCCCTCGGCGACGAGGTCGAGATCGTCGCGAGGGCCCAGGACGTCGACTTCACCAAGCCGTAGCCGGGGGAGCCGGGCGGGTCAGCGGGCGGTGTAGGCGCCGTCCACCAGGTGGTAGCTGCCGTGGATGAACGAGGCCCGCTCGGAGAGCAGGAAGACGATCAGCTCGGCGACCTCCTCGGAGTGACCGAGGCGGCCCGCCGGGTGCAGAGAGACGAGAGCGTCGTACGCCTCCTTGTCCATGGACTGCAGCAGCGGGGTCTCGATGAAGTCGGGGCCGACCGCGTTGACGCGGATGCCCTTGGCGGCGTACTCGGCGGCTGCGGTCTTGGTGAGGCCGACGACGCCGTGCTTGGCGGCGACGTAGGCGGGGGAGCCCGCGAAGCCGACGGAGCCGAGTATCGAGGCGACATTCACGATGGCGCCCGTGCCGGCCGCTTCCAGGACGGGCAGCTCGTAACGCATCGAGTAGAAGACGCCGTCGAGGTTCGTGCGCACGACGCGGTTGTAGACATCGATGTCGTACGCGCCTGTCGGCTTGCTCTCGCCGCCGATGCCCGCGTTGTTCACCGCGAGGTCGAGCCCGCCGAACGTGTCGACGGTGAACCGCACGGCGGCCTCCACCAACGCGGGCTGCGTGACGTCGAGCGCGACGGCCGCGGCCTTGATGCCCTCCGCGTTCAGCTCGGCGGCTGCCTTCTCGGCGCCCTCGGCGTTGAAGTCGGCGATGACGACGTTGGCTCCGCCCCTGCCCACGCGGCGGGCGGTGGCCAGGCCGATGCCGGAGGCGGCGCCCGTGACCAGGGCGGTCTTGCCCGCGAACTCGGTGGCGTAGTCGGGGACGGTGGTGGTGGGGGCGGTGCTCATGGTGCTCTTCACTTTCCTGTGGCGATGTGGGGGGCCGCGAGGGCGGCCTCCCCGGTCAGGACGGCGTAAGCCCGCTCCACATGTGCGGCGAGGTCTGCGTCGTCGGTGCCGTTTTCGTGTCCGCCACGCGCCCAGCTGCGCAGGGCCGCGGTCAGGACTCCGGCGGCGGCGCCGACGACGACGGCCGGGCGCTGGTCCCGGGCGGGGTCGGTGCCGAGCCGGTCGGCGATGATGCGGACGGACTCGTCCTGGGCGTCGACCCGGACGCGTTCGTACGCGGCGAACAGCGCGGGCTCCGTGTCGACGAGCGCGAGCAGCGCGGGGCGTTGGGGCCGTCGGTGCATGCCAGGGCCCTCCGGGTCGGCGAGCCACTCCCGCACGGCCGCCTGATAGGCGGCCAGTGGGGGCTCGTCGGCGGGGCGGGTGCGCAGGGCGGCGTTGATGCGGTCGCCGTCGGCGCGGGTGAAGTCGAGCGCCGCGGCCTCCTTGCCGCCGAAGTGCCGGCTGAAGGTGCGGCGCGTGACGTCGGCGCGCTCGGCGATGGCCTCCACGGTGACGGCCGCGAGGCCGTGCTCCAGGATCAGGTCGATGGCCGCTTCGGCCAGCGCTTCCCGGGTCTGCCGGGCCTTGCGCTGTCTGCGGTCCTCGCCGCTCCGATCGGTGGCCGGGGCGTCTTGGCGGGAGTCCGTCGCCTTGTTCATGTCTTCGACTGTACACCCGCAATGTCCCGATGGGACATCTGTCCCCCCGGGACTTAAACAGGTCCCGCAGTAGGGGCCAGCTCGAAGACGCCGTACGCGAATCCGCTCGCCGTGACCACGCCGTTCTCGGCGTCCACGCCCGCCGCCTCCAGCGCGCGCGGACCCTCACCGGCCACGACGTCGGTGGTGAAAGCCGCCGGTGCGCTCCGGGGATTGATCACCACGAGATGGCGCCCGCCCCTGACGTACACGAATGGATAGCCGCTGTGCAGCACTTCCACCGAGCCGTCAGGACCGAGGCCGGGGGTGGCCTTGCGCAGGGCGATCAGGCGGTGCACGAGGTGCAGCAGGGAACTCTCGTCGGCGCGCTGGGCTGCGACGTCGGGCCGCCGCGGATCGGGGTCGAGGGGGAGGTAGAAGCGGGCGGCGGGGGCGGTGGAGAAACCGGCACCTGGGCTGTCGTCCCACTGCATGGGGGTGCGGGAACCCGCCCGGTTGTAGTGCGGGCCAAGGACGCTGCCCTCGGTGTCGGGCAGGCCCGGGATATAGCGCATGCCGATCTCGTCGCCGTAGTAGATCGCCGGGAGCGTGGGCCAGGTGAGCTGGAAGGCGAAGGCCGCCGGGAGCTGCTCGGCGGTGCGCGGGCCGCAGTTGAGGCGCGAGAAGTCGTGGTTGGAGGTCGGCAGCGAGACGTGCCCGGCACCGGCGATGGCCTCGCGGGCCGCCTCCCACGCCTCGACGAACGTACGGGGAGAGCCCTTGCCGTCCGGGTCGAAGAAGCAGTCGACGGGGTCCCACTCCTCGGCGTCGGTGCCCTGGCGGTTGTTCCACAGGGAGCGCATGGGGCCGCCGTTGGTGGGGCCGCCGAACTGGAGGAAGAAGTCGGCGTGGAATCCGGCGGGGACGGAGACCGCCGGATCGCCCCACTCCGAGAGCAGTACGGCGTCCGGGTGGGCCGCGTCGAGCCAGCCGCGCGACTCAGTCCACACCCTGGCCGTCGCACCGCGGTCCGGGTCGTCCTTGACGAGGGAGTGCGCCATGTCGACGCGGAACCCGGCGAGGCCGAGGCGCAGCCAGTGGTCCATGATGTCGCGCAGTGCGGCACGGTTGGCGCGCGGTCCCTCGGCGTCAACGGGCAGGCGCCATGGCTCGGCCGGGTCCATGCGCGCGTAGCCGAAGTTGAGGGCGGGCTGGGAGTCGAAGAAGTTCGGCAGATACGCGCCGGGGCGGCTCCCCGGGGAGCGTACGAAACCGTCCGGGCAGCCCTCGGGCGCCCAGATATAGCGGTGGTCGTCGGGATCGTCGGCCGAGGCGGTGAACCACGGGTGCTGGTCCGATGTGTGCCCGGCCACCAGGTCGAGCAGGACCCGGATACCCCGCCGCCCCGCCTTCTCCACCAGTCGGGCCAGGTCGTCGTCCGTGCCGTAACGGGGCGCGAGGGAGAGGTAGTCGCAGACGTCGTACCCGGCGTCGCGGAACGGCGAGGCGAAGCAGGGGTTGATCCAGACGGCGTTGACCCCCAGCCAGGCCAGATGGTCCAGATGCGCGGTGATGCCGTTGAAGTCGCCGATGCCGTCGCCGTCGGAGTCGGCGAAGGACTGCGGGTAGATCTGGTAGAAGACGGCGTCGGAGAGCCAGGCGGGGGCGGGGCGGAACGAAGTCATGAGGCGGGTGCGGCCCTTCTCTCGTACGTTCGCGGCTGTGGTGGATCAGTACGTGACGGTGGCGGGGTGGCACTGTTCAGGGTCACGTGGATGCGGAACTCCGTCCAGCACGCGCCACGCGCGGTCACGGCTCGGACGAGGCGCGCCCGGCGGTTGTCCCCGGCCGGGCGGGGGTAGGTCGGCACGGTGCTCTCCTTACCCGGCCACACCCCGCGGCTGAGCGATCACTTCGCCGCCGAGGGATATCTGCGACTGCCGTCGCTCATCCCGCCGCATCTGCTGGAGGAACTGACGTGCGAGGCCGAGCGGTTGGAGAAGCGGGCCGTGCGCCGGGACCTCGCCATGGCGTCGACGGACGGCTCGCCCCGCCACATGACCACCCTCGGCGGCCACACCATCGCCAGGGAATCCACCCTGATCCCACGCCTGTACCGCGACAGCGACCTCCTTGCCTGGCTCGGCAGGGTCGCAGCCCTTCCGGCGGTCGAGGTCGCCGACCTCCTGGAGCGACACGTCCTGAACATCCTGCACCGCCCCGGCGACACCCATGGCGCCCACACCGACGACTACCCCCTGGCCCTGGTGCTCTTCATCGAAGCCCCCGCCGACCCCGCCGACGGCGGTCTGCTGCACTACGCCCCGCGAACGGCAGCCCTCGGCGCTCTGCACACCACCGCCGACCGGGCGCATCATCAGCGCGGCGACGGCTATCTCCTGCGGGCCGACACCACGGCGCACCGCGTCACCGCGCTGCGCAGGCCGGGCGTCCGTCGTACGGTGCTGAACTTCGCCTACACCACACCTGACCGGCAAGGAGCACGCACGCCGTCGGCCGCCGAGCTGTACGGGCCTCAGAGCGGCAGCGCGCATACCGCCACCGGGGCGGCGAACGGCTCTCCTGTCAGGCGCAGTTGACCGCTCTTCCCCACCTGGAAGACGCTCACCGAACCCGACTTCTGGTTGGCCGTGAACAGGAGTCGTCCGGACGGTGAGAGGGCGATGTGGCGGGGGAAGTCCCCGCCGGCGGGAACGGTGTCGAGCAGCCGCAACCGGGCACCGCCCGCCTCGATGGCGTACCGCGTAAGGCTGTTGTGCCCGCGGTTGGCGAGAAAGGCGAAGCTGCCCTCGGGCGTGACGGCCAACTGCGCCGGATAGCTGGTGCCTTCACCGGTGCGCCGGTGGGCTGCGGCGATCCGGGAGTCAGCCGTCCGCTCATGGGGTCGTACGCGCAGACGACCACCGTGTTGTCGAGCTCGTTGGCCAGATAGGCGAAGCGCCCGGAGGGGTGGAAGGTGAGGTGGCGCGGCCCCGCGCCCGGTCGCAGGGTGGCGTACGAGACCTGGGTCAGCGTCCCTTTCCTCATGTCGAGGCGGTAGCTGTAGACGGTGTCGTTGCCCAGGTCGACGGCGAGGAGGTGCCCGCCGTCCGGACTGGTCACGATCTGATGGGCGTGCGGCCCGTCCTGTCCCGGGCCGGGTGGCGGACTGGAATGGACGACCAGATCGCTCAACTCGCCCAGCGTTCCGGAGGGTTGGACGGGGTGAACGGCCACGCTGCCGGAGAGATAGTTGGCGCTGAGCAGCCAGCGTCCGCTGGGGTGCACGGACAGATGGCACGGCCCCGCACCGCCGGTGCCGCGTGAGCCCAGGACTTCGGGGCCCGCGGGCGTGAGCGCGATCGCGGTCACGCCACCCCGCTCCCGCTCATTGACGGTGTAGAGGGTTCTGCCCGAGGGGTGGAGACAGAGGTAGGAGGGATCGGGTACGCCGGGTGAGAGTTCCGGTGCCGGTGATGTGCCCCGTGACTTCGTCGTACGTCGCAAGCCCGAGGCCGGTGCCGCCGCCCGGCGTGCTGGTGTACGTACCGAGGAAGAGCGGCCGTGCGCGGCGCGGGGGCCGTCCGGGGGGTGCTGCGGCAGCCGCTGGGGCGGACGTGGCGACGGCTGCCCCAGCGGCTGCCGCAGTAGTGGCGGCGAGTGCTCCGATGAATTCTCGCCGCCCCCAGCCGCCCGCCGCGCGCCGTCCGTCGTGTTCACCGGTCATGTCTGCCTCCATGTCCGTCCTCATGTCCGTATCCGCTGGGTCGGTGGTGATCCATGTGGCAAACACAGTGATGCCCACAATCCTCCGATGACAAGAGCGCGACCGGAGTCACGTCAGGTCACGCGCCCCGCACGTGTCACACGGGCCCCCGCGGCGCGATCGCCGCGACCGCGGTCGACATGAACGACCCGCAGACCGCTCTGGAGGGGATTCTGCCCGGCTGGTTCACGCCAGTCTTTCTGCTCGCCCTGGTGCTCGGGACGATCTCCATCAACGCCATGACCGCCTACAGTTCAGGCCTCGCCCTACTGGCCGCCGGCGTCCGAATACGCCGTTCCCTCAGCGTCATCGTCGACGGAATCCTGGGCGTCGCCCTGACCCTGTACGCGCTGCTCGTGTCCAACTTCCTCGACACCGTCAGCAACGTCCTCCAGCTCACCGTCATCCTGCTCGGCCCCAGCATGGCGATCTACGCGACGGACATCCTGCTGCGCCGCAACCGCTACGACGGCCCCGCCCTGACGGACGAAACCCCAGGTAGCCCCTACTGGTTCACCGCCAGGGTCAACGGAGCGGGCGCCCTCGCGCTCACCACCGGCACGGCGGCGTCCGCGCTCTGCGTCAACACCCTCTACACGGGGCCGATCGCCCACGCTCTGGGCGGTGTGGATCTCGCGCTGCCCGTCGGCATGGTCGTGGCGTCGGGCGTCTACGGGCTCCTGATGCGAGGCAGGCCCGGCGTCCCGCACAGCGAGTAAAATACGGAGAGTTACTGTGCTGAATTCGTCAAGGGCAGACGTCCTCCGATGGCCGGTGATGCCACCCGGAGGTATGAACTGGCCCTGAGCGGGCAAGATGTAGGTGCCAATAGCGGTGCCGCCCCAGACCCCGGCGGCGTCGGGCGCCGACAAGGGCGTCGCGTCGCTGGAGTTTTCGTAACTCTTCGTATGCGGGGTGCAGGGACTTTGGGGGTGGACCATGGGCACGTCCGACCCGGGCTTTGGGCTGTGCCACCGTGTGGTGGACGGATCGATCGTCCTGACGTTTCGCGGCGAACTCGACGCCTACGCAGAACGGGAACTGGCTCCGCGGATGGCGGAGTTGATGAACCTGCCGGGCACCGACGTGGTCGCCGACCTGCGGCGGGTGACCTTCCTGGACGCCGGTGGCCTGCGGCTGCTGGTGCGCATGAAGCGTCAGGCGACCGCGCGTGGGCGCCCCTTGCGGCTCGTGCGCAGCAGCGCACGCGTGTGGCGGGTCCTGCACATCACCCGGCTCGACCGCAGCTTCACCGTCCTGGACGTGATGCCCGCGGCGCTGGACACCCCCGACGGCTTCGAGGGGGACCTGAACAGGCCTGCCTAGGCGTACGAAAGGACAGGCGTGACGGAAGTCGACCACTGAAAGCGACTGCTCGGATACGGTGTGCGAGTTGTTCTCGTTCCCCGTACAGGTACCCGTTTCCTGTGGATACCCGAGGAGTCGCCGAGTGGACCGAAGTTCTGTGATCCGGATTCGTACTGTGCTGGCCGCGCTGGGCGTGGCGACCGCGATGGCCGCGGCGCCCACCGCGACGGCGGCGGCGGATCCGAAACCGGCCGGGTCACCGGCGGCAGTATCGGCGTCGAAGCCGCACGCGCCCTGCACCGGAGAGTTCCACAAGGACGCCCGTCTCGGCCCGAAGTGGCTCCCGAAGAAGGGGCAGGAGCCGGTCGGCCCGCTGCTCAAGGGCTGGAAGCGCACGGGTGGCCTTTCGCCCTCGGCCTTCCTGAAGAAGTACTGGGAGGGCCCCGCCGAATCGGGCAGCTGGAAGTACCCGCCGAACGACGGCTTCGAGACGGTCAACGGCGGGGTCGACAAGCACCCCGAGGAACTGGGGAAGGGCGAGCTCCTCGACCGCTTCGGTTCGGAGTACGGCTCGTTCCTGGCCCCGGCCGGTGACTCGTACGCCGAGCGCGCGCTGCCCCCGCAGAACCTCAACACCCGTGACGCCGGGGCCGTCTGTGACTACCGGGTCTACGAGGTGAGCAAGCCGTTCGCCGTCTGGCAGGGCGGCATCGCCCCCTGGTTCGGACAGCCGGGCGGCGGTCAGCAGGTCAAGCTCGACGCGGTGTTCCTGGACCCGGGCGAGGGGCAGCGCCTGAACGTGAAGTGGCTGCTCGACCACGGCTATCTCGAGCCCGCGAACGGCTAGCGCGCCGATGGACATCCGTGGACTGCCCGCCGCGCTGCGCGAAGCCGGTGTCGCCGACGGCTATTACTGGATCGAGGGCGTCCACGAACCGGCCCCCACGCCCCCCGACTTCGCCTATCTGCGGCGAACGGGGGACGGCGGGGCGTGGGAGACCGGAACGTACGAACGCGGAACGCATCACCCCCTCGCCTGGCATGCGGACGAGGGAGAGGCCTGCGCGCAGCTGATGCGCCTCCTGCTGTGAGGCGGCGGTCGGGGTCTCGCGAGGCTCAGCCCTCGGGACGCAGCAGGCCGCGCTCGTAGGCCTTGGCGAGGCGCTGGGGTACCAGATAGGCGGAGCCGTCGACGGTGACCGGCACGAGCTGCGGGGTGCTGGCCTTCCACTGGGCTCGGCGGTGACGGGTGTTGCTGCGGGACATCTTCCGCTTGGGTACGGCCATGGTTGCGGGGTCCTTTCTCGGTGGTCCGGCGCCGAGGCTATATGAAAATGGATCCCATTTCGAATTAAGCCCATGTGCTCTCCGTGCTCTCACTGGTCTCTGTGATCGGCCGTCCTGGACACAGCAGGGCCCGCGATCGATATCCTCCAGCGGAAACGCTCAAACGAACACCCGACGGGTACGTCGCGAGGGGGCCGGCAGCATGCGGGAGCCGAGGGAAGTCAGGCGGCAGCGGATACTCGCGGTCGTGGAGTCGCGGGGCGAGGCGCGGCTGAGCGATCTCGCCGCCGATCTCGAGGTCTCGGTGATCACGGTGCGCCGGGATGTCGAAGACCTCGCCCGGGAGGGTAAGTTGCGTCGCGGGCACGGGCTGGCACGTTCGGTCGGGCTCGTCGAGCGGAGCGCCGCGCCCGTCGAACCCCTGGCGAACGGCGGGGCAGTGGCCCTGATGGTGCCCGAGCGGCACACCTATCTGTACGAGACGATGCATGGCGCCCGCGGTGTCCTGAACGAGGCCGGGATGCGGGTCGCGCTGCATATCGCGCCCCAAGTGGAGGGCGCGGAGAGGCCGTTGGTCGAGCGCGTGCTCGGCGACGGTGTACGGGGCCTCCTCATCGCCCCGCGCTGGCGTACCGCCGCCGAGGAGGAGGCCGACTACGCCTGGCTCGCCGGGTCGGGCGTACCCACGGTGCTGATGGAGCGGCGCCCTCGCGCGGGCAGCGCGCTGCACGCCATGGACTCCGTCTGCACCGACCACTGGTACGGCATCCATCTCGCCGTCGACCACCTCGTCGCCCTCGGCCATCGCCGGATCGTCCTCGCCGCGCGCGACGACAGCCCGACGGCACGCGCGCTGCGCGCCGCCTTCGCCGAGATCGCCGCGGCCCGGACCGAGGTCGAGGACTGGTCGGTGATGCTCAGCGCCCAGGGCGCGGGAGTCGGGCGTACGCGTGAGCCGCTGGATCTCGCGGCGCGGCTGCGCGAGCACAGGGCCACGGCCGCCGTGCTGCACGGTGACGTCGACGCGCTGATGCTCGTGCAGCAGCTCATGGACAAGGGGGTGCGGGTGCCACAGGACTGCTCGGTGGTGGCGTACGACGATGTGGTGGCCGCGCTCGGCAGTACCCCGCTGACCGCGGTGTCCCCACCGAAGCACGAGGTGGGCCGGACGGCTGCCGGGCTTCTGCTGCGCAGGCTCGGGGAGTTGGAAGGGCAGGGTGCCGGGCGGACGCAGCGGGTCGAGCTGTTGCCGGAGTTGAAGGTCCGTGGATCCACGACACATGTCGCGATCGTTTGACCGCTTTAGTTTCTTTTGATCGGTCTATTGACCGGCAACGTTCACGCGATCAGGATTCCCGTGTCCCGAACAAGAGCCGCGGGAGGCACCCCATGCCCGGTCGACCGAGCCGCCGGTCCCTGCTCGCCGTGACAGCCGCCGTTCCCATGGCAGGCGCGCTCAGCGCCTGTTCGGACAGCGAGGGCCGAACGTCGCGCGCCAAGGGCGGCACCACACGCGTCACCTTCTGGTCCGCACTGCGCGGAAGTCAGGAAGTCGTCGACGCGTTCAACAAGACCCACGACCACATCCAGGTCGAGTACCAGCAGATCCCGTCGGGAGCGATGGGCGGCTACGCGAAACTCAGCAACGCCGCCCGCGCCGGAAACGCCCCCGACGTCGCCACCGTCGAATACCCCCAGGTCCCCGGCTTCGCCATCGACGGCGTCGCCCGTGACATCACCTCCCTCATCACCGACCGGCTGCGCGCCAAGCTGCTGCCGCAGGCCCTGGCACTCACCACCTTCGAGAAGCGGGTCTTCAGCGTTCCGCTCGACGTGGAGCCGATGGTCCTGCACTACCGCAGCGACCTGTTCGACCGGTACGGGCTCGAAGTCCCGCGCACCTGGGACGAGTTCGCCGATACAGCGCGCACCGTGCGGGACAAGGCGCGCGACCGGCGTATCGCGGTCTTCCCCACCGACGGCGGCACCCAGTTCGCCGCGTGGGCGTGGCAGGCCGGCGCCCAGTGGTTCGACACCCGCGACGGCGCCTGGAACGTCTCGCTCGCGGACCGGCCAACCAGGAAGGTGGCGGCGTACTGGCAGCGCCTCATCGACGAGGAACTGCTGTTCGCCAACGCCTCCGAGAGCAGGCAGTACGACTCGCAGATCGGTGAGGGCCTGGTCCTCGCCCGGCTCAGCGGCGCCTGGGACGCGGGCGCGCAGATGAACGCGAGGCCCGGCCAGAAGGGCCGGTGGGCCATCGCCCCGCTTCCGCAGTGGGATCCCGGACGCCCGGTCGTCGGCACGCACGGCGGCTCCACCTTCGCCGTCACCAAGGACAGCAGGCACCCCGAAGCCGCCATGGAGTTCATCGAGTGGCAGGTCTCGCACCCCGACGCTCTGCGCGCCCGCCTCTCCAGCGGCACCAGCAGCCAGTACCCGGCCGTTCCCGGCCTGGTCCGCGTGGGCCGCGCCGCCTTTGACCGCTCCTACTACTCCGGCCAGGACATCTACCGCCTCTTCGAGGAACAGGCCGAGACCATCCGGGACGGCTGGGTCTGGGGCCCGCGCATGACCGCGACCCAGCGCGTGATGCAGGACGGCTTCGCCCGCGCGGGCGGCGGCCAGGGCTCGCTCATCGACGCCGTACACGCGGCGCACGACGGGACCATGCCCGACCTGCGGGCCCTCGGCCTCGACACGACCGAGCACAGCACATGAGCGGCGCCTACGGCACAGCCCACACCCATGCCGCCGAGCACCAGCAGAAAGGCAGGTGACCCCCCCGATGACCACGACCGCACCCCCGGCCCGCGCCGCCCGCGCGGCCGATGCCTCCGCCTCCGCCCGCCGCGCCCCCGCGCGAGCGCACCGCCGTGAACACCTGGCGTGCGGCGTCCTCATGGCGCCTTTCCTCATCCTGCTGGTGACGGTCTTCCTGATACCCGTCGGCACCGCGGTCTGGCTGAGCTTCTTCAGCGACGACCAGCCCGGCCTGGGCTTCGGACCCGAACGCACGGTCTTCGTCGGCCTGCGCAGCTACACGGCCGTCCTCACCGACCCGACCTTCCTCGGCAGCCTCGGCGTGGTCGCCCTCTACTGCCTCATCTACATCCCGCTGATGGTGATCGGCGCCCTCGCCCTCGCCCTGCTGCTCGACTCGGGCGTCGTACGGCTGCGGTCCTGGGCCCAGTTGGCGCTCTTCCTGCCGCACGCGGTGCCCGGCATCATCGCCGCCCTCATCTGGCTGTACCTCTACACCCCAGGGCTCAGCCCGGTCATCGACCTGCTCGGCAAGGGTGACATCACCATCGACTTCCTCGGCGTGCACACCGTGCTCCCCTCGATCGTGAACATCGCCCTGTGGAGCAACCTCGGCTACAACATGGTGATCTTCTACGCCGCCCTCCAGGCCGTCCCCCGCGAGGTGATCGAGGCCGCGGTGGTCGACGGCGCGGGACCCGTGCGCACCGCACTCCAGGTCAAGGCACCCCTCGTGCGCCCCTCGATCGTCATGGTCGCGATGTTCACCCTGATCTGGGCGCTCCAGCTCTTCACCGAGCCCATGCTGCTCAGCCAGTCGTCCCCGATGATCAACTCCCGCTTCTCGCCCAGCATGTACATCTACGACGCCGCCTTCACCCGCAACAACTACGGCCTCGCAGCAGCCGCTTCGGTGATCCTGCTGCTCTGCACGATCGCCCTGTCCTACGGCGTCACCCGCTGGACCAACCGCTCCCAGAAGGAGGCCTCCCGATGAGCGCCGACACCCTCACCGCCGGGCGCCCCCGTCTCCTGGGCCGTACCGTCGTGAACACCGTGGTCGGCATCTCGGTGCTCTACACCCTGCTGCCCGTCCTGTGGCTGGTGCTCGCCGCCTCCAAGAACCGGGACGCCCTGTTCAGCAGCGACTTCTTCTCGCTCGCCGACTTCTCCTTCGTACAGAACCTGCGCGACCTGTTCGCGATGGACGGCGGTCTGTACGGCCGCTGGTACACCAACAGCCTGCTGTACGCCGTCCTGGGCGCCGCGATCAGCGCGCTGATCAGCATCGCCTGCGGCTACGCCTTCGACAAGTACCGCTTCCGGCACAAGGAGAAGGCCTTCGGCCTGGTCCTCGCGGCGGTGATGGTGCCGCAGACGGTGCTCGCGCTGCCGCTGTACCTGATGGCATCGGCCACCGGCGCCGTGGACACCTTCTGGGCGGTGTTCATACCGGTCCTCTTCAACCCGTTCGGCGTATACCTGGGCCGGATCTTCAGTCAGGGGTACGTCCCCGACGAGGTGCTCGAAGCGGCCCGGGTGGACGGGGCGGGGGAGCTCACCACCTATGTGCGTGTCTCCCTGCGGATGCTGGGACCCGGCCTGGTCACGGTGTTCCTCTTTCAGCTCACCGCCATCTGGAACAACTTCTTCCTGCCCATGGTGATGCTCTCGGACGAGAAGCTGTATCCCGTCAGCCTCGGCCTATACATCTGGAACAGTTCGGCCACCGTCTCGCCCGAGTACTACCCCGTGGTGATCATGGGGTCGCTCCTCGCGGTGGTGCCGCTGATCCTCGCCTTCATCCTGCTCCAACGCTTCTGGAAGGCGGGCCTCACCGCCGGATCGGTCAAGTGAGCCACGCGAAAGGGAACACACCCATGAACGGCAGCCACCGCCCGCGAACCGCCCTCGCGATGGCGCGGGACGCGGCGACGGCCGTGATCACCTCCGAGGCCCTGGCCGCGCTCGGCCGGGTCGGCGATCTGGTGCCGGACACCGTCCTGGACGACTTCACCACGGAGCGGGCGCGCTCCGTGCTCGGGGACGTGGAGGTCCTGGTCACCGGCTGGGGCTGCCCGCCCCTCGACGCTGCCGCGCTGGCAGCCGCGCCCCGGTTGCGGGCCGTCGTGCACACCGCGGGGTCGGTACGCGGCCACATCACTCAGGAGTGCTGGGAGCGAGGCATCGAGGTGTCGTCGGCCGCGGCGGCCAACGCGCTGCCCGTCGCGGAGTACACCGTCGCCATGATCCTGCTGTCGGGCAAGCAAGTCGTGGAGCGCGCAAGGGAGTTCCACGACACGCGCCGCCGCGACGAATGGCTCGGCCTCTCGCGGGGCGTGGGCAACTACGGCCGCACGGTCGGCATTCTCTCCGCCTCGATGATCGGCCGCCGGGTCATCGAACTGCTCCGCCCGTACGACTTCCACGTCCTGCTGCACGACCCGTACGTCTCCGACGAGGAGGCCAAGGCGCTCGGCGTACAGCCGGTCGGCATCGCGGAGTTGTTCGCGAACAGCGACGTCGTCAGCGTCCACACTCCACTGCTCCCCGCCACCCGTGGTCTGGTCGGTCGCGAACTGATCGCCTCGATGCGCCATGACGCGGTGCTCATCAACACGGCGCGTGGCGCCGTCCTCGACCAGGACGCCCTCACCGAGGCCGCACAGGCCCGCCGGGTGCGGGCCGTCCTGGACGTCACGGACCCCGAAGTCCTGCCGCCCGGCCACCCGTTGTGGGAGTGCGACAACGTCATGATCACCCCCCATCTGGCCGGTTCGCAGGGCAACGAATGGGGCCGCCTCGCCGACCTCGCCGTCACCGAACTCGGCCGCTGGGCCGCGGGCGACGGTTTCGCCCATCCCGTACGACGCGAAAGGCTGGCCTACCTCGCATGAGCATCCCCCAACTGCCCGAAGACAACCGGGAGATGAGCCCGTACACCGGCTATACGCGCGAGCACTGGGAGGCCGCGGCCGACGGTCTCCTGGGCGCCGCCTGGAAGTGGGCGACGCCGCGCGGCGCCCTGCTCGACCTGCCGGGAAGGCCCTCCGCGTCGGGCGTGCGCTCGGACGGCCTCGAGGGATACGCCCGTACGTTCCTCGCCGCCGCGTTCCGGGTGGCGGGCGCCGAGGGCAAGGACCCGCACGGCTGGCTCGACCGGTACGCCGAAGGGCTCGACGCGGGCACCCGTACACCGGGCCGCGACGACGCCGAGTCCTGGCCGGTCATCCTCGACCACCACGTCCAGGGCCAGCCCATGGTCGAATCCGCGTCCGTGGCCCTCGGTCTGCGCCTCACCCGGCCGTGGCTGTGGGACCGGCTCGACGGCGACGTACAGGACCGCGCGGAACAGTGGCTGCGCGGCGCGATACGCCACGTGCCCGCACCCAACAACTGGTATCTCTTCCCCTACACCGTGGCCGGGTTCCTGGAATCGGTGGGCCGTGGCGACGCGGAGACGGCGCAGGTCCGCGAGAGGGCCCTCGGCCTCCTGGAGGGCTGGTACCGCGGCCAGGGGTGGTACGCCGACGGGGACGGCCGCGCCTTCGACCACTACAACGGCTGGGCGCTGCACCTCTACCCGACCCTCGACGCCCAACTGGGCGACGACAAAGACCAGTTGGCGCGGCACGGAGCTCGCCTGCACGAACATTTGGAGAGCTTCGGGCTCCTCTTCGGAGCGGACGGCGCCCCGATGCACTTCGGCCGCTCCCTGACCTACCGCTTCGCCGCCGGAGCCTCCGTGGCCCTCGGCGCCCTCACCGGCCACACGCCCCTCACCCCCGGCACCTCGCGCAGGCTCCTCAGCGGAACCCTGCGCTACTTCCTCGACCGCGGCTCCGTCACCGACGACGGACTGCTCAGCCTCGGCTGGCACGGCCCGCACGAGGCGAGCCTGCAGTCCTACTCGGGTCCCGCGTCGCCGTACTGGGCGTCGAAGTCGTTCGTCGGCCTGCTCGCCCCGGCCACCCACCCGCTGTGGACCGCCACGGAGGAACCCGCGCCGAGCGAGAGCCGGGACCAGGTCATCGCGCTGCCCGCGCCCGGCCTGCTTGTGCAGAGCACCCGCGCCGACGGGATCGTCAGGCTGCACAACCACGGCAGCGACCACGCCCGCCCGCACGAAGCCGACGCGGCGGCGCACGAGGACCCGCTCTACGCCCGCCACGCCTACTCCACGCGGACCGGACCCACGGCGCGAGGCAATACCGCGGACAACCACCTCGCGGTGGAGGTGGCGGGTGTACGCAGCGCCCGCTTCCGCATCGATCCGCTGGGCGCAGGCCAGGGCGACGGCTGGGGCTGGGCCGCCTCCCGGCACACCCCGGCCTTCGTGAGCGGCCCGCCGACGGTGCCGGGGCTGAGCGTGGAGAGCGTGACCGTGGCCAAGGGGCACCGCGAGCTGCGCGTGCACCGCGTCGTCGGCGCACCGCGTGGCGCACGCGTCACCCAGACGGGCTGGGCGACGGGCCCCGAGGAGTCCTTGCTCTCCGCGCTCCACCCCCTGCACGGCTGGACCGGCCAGGACGAACAGCGCGCACCCCAGGGCACGGCCTTCACCCGGTGGGCCGTCATGCCGCGCCTCACGGCCGACGCGGAAGGCACCACTGTGTACGCCGCTGTGGCCACGCTCAGCGCCGAGCGGGACCCCGCGCCCTTGGCCGACGCGGCCACCGTGGTGAGCGCGACGGAAGACACCGTGGAGGTGCGGTGGGCGGACGACGGCACCCTGACGCGGGTCTCCTTCGCACCGCTGGCCGTGGAGCACGGGTGACGTGACCCGGCTCATGGCGGTCGAGCGGCTCGGTCAGCCACTCATCACCTCGCCGCCCACCACCTCGCCGCCCACCACCACGACCTCGGCCCTCGTCCCCGGGATCTCATCGGGACGCACCCGCAGGATGTCCCGCGAAAGCACGACGAAGTCGGCCAGCTTGCCCACGGTCAGCGAACCCCGCTCGTCCTCAAGGAAGTTGGCGTACGCGGACCCCATCGTGTAGCCGTGCACGGCGGTCTCCACGTCGAGTGTCTCGCCGGGCTGCCACGCCTCGCCGCCCCCCAGCGGGCGGCGGGTCAGGGCGGTGTAGATGCCTGCCATCGGGTCCATCTCGGCGACGTTCCAGTCGCTGGAGAGCGCGAGCACCGCCCCCGCCTCGTGCAGGCTCCGCATCGGCCAGGCCTTGTGCCACCGGTCGGCGCCGACGTTCTCGGCCCAGTCCTTGCCGGGGCCCGCGATCTCGGGGGCACAGTGCCGCGGCTGCATACAGGCGACGACGCCCAGTTGGGCGAAGCGCGGGGTGTCGGCGGGGTCCAGGCACTCGACGTGGACGATCTGGTGGCGGGCGTCGCGCGGCCCGTTGAGGGCACGGGCGTGCTCGACGGCGTCGAGGACCGTGCGGATGCCGCGGTCGCCGGTGGCGTGCACGAAGCACTGGAAGCCGCGGGCGTCCAGCTCGGCGAGCAGCCCGGCGAACTCGTGCGCGGGGTAGAAGGTCTCACCCCGGTGCTGTCCGCAGCCCACGTACGGTTCGAGCAGCGCGGCAGTGCGAGGCTCGACGACATCGTCGATGTACAGCTTCAGCGGCCCGACCCGCAGCCGGTCGTCCGCGAACCGCCGCGCTGCCGCCGCGAAGTCGTCCAGATCCGCCTCGGATGTGCCGCGCGGATGGAAGAGCGCGGCGACGACGCGTGAACGCAGCCGCCCCTCCGCGCGGGCGCGGGTGAACAGCTCCAGGTCGTCCAGGGAGTTCTGCGGTTCGACCACCGTGGTGATGCCGTAGCCGATCGCGTCGTCCAGGCTCTTGGCGAGGCGCCCGTACTGCCGGTCGGGCGACGCCCACGGCAGACCGAGCTCGCGCAGCGCCCGGTGGCCGTCGCGGGAGAGCCCCCTGACCGCGAAGTCCTTGATGAAACCGGTGGGTTCGCCGGTCGCCGGGTCGGTCTCCGCGCGGCCGAACGGCAGCGACGTATGACCGCGATCGACGCCGAGACGACGCAGGGCGGCCGTGTTGAGCCAGGCGGTGTGGACGTCGTAACTCAGGACGAAGGCTGGGGTGTCGCCGGTGACGGGGTCGAGGTCGGCCGCGTTCGGCATACGGCCGCAGGGGATCGCGGAGTAGTCGAAAGCCTCGGCCTCGATCCACTCGGCGCCAGGATTCTGGGCCAGCCAGGCGCGGATACGGGCATGGATCTCGTCGAGGGTACGGGCCCCGGCGAGCTGGACGCAGGCTTCGTCGGAGCCGAGGCGCACGTGGTTGTGGGCGTCGATGAAGCCGGGCAGGACCAGGCGCCCGCCGCCTTCGACGACGCGGGTTTTCGCGCCGGTCCAGGAGTCCGCCTCGCTGTCGGGTCCGAGCCAGACGATGCGCCCGTCCCGTACGGCCATCGCCTCGGCCGAGGGGAGATCCTGGTCGACGGTGTGGATGCGGGCGTCGCGCAGGACGAGATCGACGGGGCAGGGAGTGGGGGTGGTGCTGGTCATGAGAGGTGAACTCCTGGGGCGGTACGGGTGGTTCGTGTCGTACGAGAGGTGCGCGATGGCTGCTTCACGTGGCGACCGGCGGCGAAGCGGAAACACTGCGGCGGGCCGGCACCCAGTACACGAAGGCGGCCACGACCGAACCGAGCAGGGTGAGGTCACCGCCGCCGAGGGGTGCGACCAGAGGCCCGGTCCACAGCTCCGAGTCGCAGGTCAGCGCGGCGAACGCCATCCCGGCGGCGAGTGCGGCCATCCCGGCGGGGTGGAAACCGGCGCGGTACCAGTACGCCCCGCCGGGGCCCGCCGTGTGCAGGGCTTCGGTGTCGTAGTGACAGCGCCGCAGCAGCATGTCGGCGAGGAAGACCCCGCCCCACGGCGCGAACACGATGATCAGCAGTGAGAGGAAGCTGAGGAGCGACTCGGTGAAGTCGGTCAGGAAGAGAGCGCCGAGCGAGCCGAGCGCCGTCACGACGACGCTGATGACGATGGCCTTCGCGCGGCTCCAGGGGATGCCGAGGACCTGGAGGTTGAGGCTGGAGGAGTAGAGCGTCAGGATCGAGTTGGTGACCGAGCCACCGAGCACGAGCAGCAGGAACACCGGCTGGAACCACCCCGGGAGCAGCTTCTCCACCCCGGCCACGGCGTCCGTCATGTCGGCCTGCGTCGCAGCGGCGACCCCCGCGACGCCGAGCGCCACCGACGAGACGAGGCCGCCGAGTGCTCCGGTGACGGTGATCGAGCGCAGCGAGGTGTCGCGCGGCAGATAGCGGGTGTAGTCGGCGGGCATCGGCAGATACGAGAACGGCCCCGCGAGCATCACCACGAATGCGAGCGTCCAGCCGGAGAAGCCCGCGCCACCACCCGCCGCCGCACCGAACCGGGCGTCGGGCAGCACGAAGACGAGCAGCACCCCGAAGCCTGCGGCCAGTACGTACGCCATCCAGCGTTCGGCGAGCTGCACGGTGGCGTGCCCCCACATGGCCACCGCGAAGGTCATCGCGAGGGTCACGGCGAGTGCGAGGGCGCGTGCCGCGTCGCCGCCCGCCCAGCCGAGATCGCTGAACAGGGCTTCGAGCGCGAGCGTGCCGACCACGGTGTTGACGATGGTGTAGCCGATGGAGACCACCCAGTTGAGCAGCCCGGCGGGGAAGTTTCCGAGGACACCGAAGACGGCGCGGGAGATGACGAGGGTGGCGGTGCCGGTGCGGATGCCGCTCAGGCCGGCCGCGCTGATGGCGAAGAAGGAGAGCCCGCCGATCACGACCACGGCGGTGGCCTGCCAGAAGTTGAGCCCGAAACTGACGGCGAGGGCGCCGTTGATGACGTAGGTGAAGGTCAGGTTGGAGCCGAACCAGAGCCAGAACAGATCCTTGGCGCTGCCGTGCCGGTCCTCCTCCGGAATCGGGTCGATGCCGTGGGTCTCGACCCGGAACACCTCGTCGCTGGTGACTCCCGTGCCGATTCCGGTGGACGCCGCTGCTGTCCTTCCGGCTGGGGTCCCTGCCTCTGTTCCGGGGGGAACCGGGGTCTGTCGCGCCATGCGGGCACCTCACTCTCCGGCACCCAGACTTTGAATGCCGTTCTATTACCTAGAACGGCATTCAAAATGGGGCATGGGTCAGGGGGCCGTCAAGACCCTGGAGGAAATCTGCGATGGGCGCCGGGGATAGGGTCGGCGGGGTGGAGCCAGAGGCGGGGCGCGGAACGGGAGCAGGTGTGGCACGACGGCGGGACGGGCAGGTCGCGCGGGACCGGATGCTGGAGGAGGCGATGACGGCGATCGCCGAGAACGGCCTCGCCGCACTCACCATGTCCGCGCTCGCCGACCGCCTTGGCACCAGCGGCGGCCACATCCTGTACTACTTCGGCAGCAAGGACCGCCTGCTCCTGGAGGCGCTGCGCTGGAGCGAGGCCGCGCTCACCGAGGAACGGCGCGCGCTGCTCGCGGGCCGGGCGGCGCCCGCGCGCAAGCTCGACCGGTTCCTGCGGATGTACCTGCCCAAGGGGCCGCGCGACCCCCGCTGGATGCTGTGGATCGAGCTCTGGGCGCGGGCCGGCGCGAACGAGCCGCTGCGCGCGGCCCAGGACGATCTGGACCGCGGCTGGCAGACGGACCTGGAGACGCTGCTCGGCCAGGGCGCCGCGCAGGAGGCCTTCGCGGTGGACGACGCCGCGGGCCGCGCCGGTGAACTCCTGGCGCTCCTCGACGGCCTGAGCACCCGGGTCGTCCTCGGGCAGCGCGGCGCGGACCGCAGGGCGGCCCTGGCCTCGGCGCGCTCGGCGGCCGAGCGGCTCGTGGCGCGGCCCGAGCCGACCGGTACGTAGCCCGAGCGGCCGAACGGGCAGGTCGTGATGGTCATGACGGAGCCGGAGCGTGGAAGCCTGCAGACATGACCGAAAGCGCGAACCTCCATATGGCGAACCCTCGGATCACGGTCCTTGGCGTCAACCCCGGCCGGCCACCCTTCCGCATCGTGGAGCTCGACGGCGAGGTGGTCGGCGAGGCGAGGGAGCTCGTCGACGTCCTGGAGGTGGCGGCTCAGGTGGGCGTCGTCGTGCACGACGTGGACGACCCGGACCTGGTGCGCTGGGTGGGCGGCGACAAGTTCACCTGGAAGCCGAAGGAGTCGAAGGAGCCGAAGGAGCCGAAGGAGTCGAAGGAGCCGAAGGAGTCGAAGGAGCGGAACTAGCGGGCCCAAGGTCGTAGATCCTGTCCAGGAGTGCGGCCTCGTTGCCCGTAAGGCCCGCGCGGCGCAGCGCTTCGTCCGCCTCCGCGATGGGCCCGGCGAGCAGCGACGCCGCCGCGGCAGGGGAGGGGCCTGACAGCGCGGCGCGTGCGGTGTGCAGCAGCCGCAAGCAGGCCTGGGCCGCGGCCAGTTCAGGGGACGGCGTGCCGGTCATGTCGAGAGCTCCTCTGCGCGGGGCCGGACGGTCCGATGGTTCGCACCGGTGGACCCTCCACTCTTGCGCACGGGTCTGACAATCGACCTCCTACGCGGCCGGGGCGCGGCGACCGAGCCGCAGAGTGAGCCCCTCCGGCATGAGCGTGAGGCGCTCGGCGACGCGCAGGCGGTAGCCCGGATCGGCGTGCAGGTCGTAACGGCGCAGGAGAAGCCCGAGGACCAACGTCGCCTCGTGCAGCGCGAACTGACGGCCGATGCAGGCCCGCGCCCCGGTGCCGAACGGCTTGAAGACATGCGCGGGCCGCGCCCGTACGGCCGAAGGGGCGAACCGGTCGGGGTCGAACTCCTCGGGCCGATCGCCCCACGCCGCCGGATCGCGGTGCAGCAGCGTGGCGAGGACCAGCGCCCACGCGCCCGCGCGCACGGGATGCGTTCCGCCGATGGTGGTGTCGTGCAGGGCCTGCCGGGAGAAGCCGGGAGCCGTCGGCCACAGCCGCAGCGACTCGTCGAGGACGCGGCGCAGATAGCGGAGCTTGGCGACCTGTTCGTACGCGGGCTCTTCGGTGTCGCCCCAGACCTCGTCGACCTCCGCCTGCGCGCGGGCCAGGACTTCGGGGGAGCGCGACAGATAGTGCAGGGCGAACGACAGGGCGCCCGAGGTGGTCTCGTGCCCGGCGACCAGGAAGGTGATGACCTGGCGGCGGATGTTCTCGGCGGAGAGCCGCTCGCCCGTGTCGGGGTGGGCGACCTCCAGCATCCGGTCGAGCAGGTCGCCCTCGCCCGGACCTGACGCGGCACGGCGGGCCGCGACCACGTCGTCGACGGTGCGGTTGAGGTAGGCCATGTCGGCGGCGTTGCGTTTGGTGGCGCCGCGCAGCAGCAGCGGGGCGAGCGCGGGCGGCACGACGTTGCGGCGCTGGGCGTAGGAGAGCGTGCCGACCATGGCCGTCACGAAGGGGTGCGGCCGAGGCCGCTCGAAGGAACCGAAGTCGTGCCCGAAGCCGGTGCGGGCGATCGTCTCCAGGGTCAGCTTCGTCATGTCGCCGGGCACGTCCACGGAGTCGCCCGCCGACTCGCTCGCGTCCCAGCGGGCCGTCAGCTGCCGGGCGACGTCCAGCATCAGGGGGTGGTAGCCGGCCATCGCGTCCCGGCTGAAGCCCGGCGCGAGGATGTCGTGGGCGAGCTGCCAGTTGGGCTCGTGGTTGTACGCGGTGAAGAGCCCGTCACCGGCGACCGGCCGCAGATTGGCGACCCCGAGCCCCACATGCTTGGCGAACCGCGACTCGTCGGCGAGCTCGGCCGCGAGTTCGGCGCCCCAGACGAAGACGATCTCCTTGCCGAAGGCCTTGCGGCGGAATATGGGGCCCAGGCTGCTGCCGATCCGCATCGAGTCCTGCACGGGCGTACGGACATGGGCGCCGAGGAGGTCGCCGACCAGCGGCAGGCGGCGGGGCGGATGCGGAATGAGGTCGAGGCGCGGCCAGCCGAGCTCGGCGCTGCGGAAACCCTTGAGGGGTTCGGCGCCCCCTGTCACCTGCGAAGTCTGCGACACCTGCGCCATGTGTGCCATCTCCCTTGTGCCGCAGACCCGTTGAGCCAGTCGTACGCGGTGTTGTACGTGGATTCAATAAGGGATCCCAGTCTGGTCCCGCTATTGAATCCACGTCAAGTAAGGTGCTGCCATGGCCGCGAACCCGCAGGAGCGCACGCGCCGCAGGCTCAGCACGGAGGAGCGCAGGGAGCAGCTGCTCTCGGCAGGCGCGCGGCTCTTCGCGCAGAACCCGTACGACGATGTCTGGGTCGAGCGGGTGGCGGAGATCGCGGGCGTCTCACGCGGCCTGCTGTACCACTATTTCCCGACCAAGAGCGACTTCTTCGCCGCGGTCGTGCAGCGCGAGAGCCGGCGCATGCTGCGCCTGACGGCTGCCGTTCCGGGGGTCCCGGTCCGGGAGCAGATCGGCACGGGCCTCGACACGTTCCTCGCGTACGTCGAATCGCACGCGGAAGGCTTTCGCGCCTTCCATCGCGCGGAGGAGACGGGCGACGCCACCGTGCGCGGGATCTACCGCGAAGGCCTCGCGGCCCACGAGGACCAGATCCTTCAGGCCCTGGCCGCGGACCCGGAAACGGCGTCGAGCCCGCACGACGCGCCGACCCTCCGCCTCGCGGTGCGCGGCTGGCTCGCGTTCATGGTGGCCGTCTGCCTGGAGTGGCTCGATGAGCCGGAACTGCCCCGCGCGCAGGTACGGGACCTGTGCGCGAGGGCGTTGCTCGGCGCGATCGCGCCGTGAGACGGGTCGTGCCGAGAGGTTCCCGGCGAGCTGTCTGAGAGGTCAGGCCGCCGTGAGGCGGCGTATCTCGCGCGGGCGTGATTCGCGCTCGTCGTGGTCGAGGTCGAGACCGGCCGCCTTGACGGCGGCGAACGACGCCGCGAAGGCGTCATCGGACTCCCATTGGACGATGGAGACCACCGCGTCGTCGGACACCCAGCACTCGGCCGACAGACATCCCGGGGTCCGCCGGAACTCCTCGGCGACCCGCTGCACGCGGGAGATGAACTCCTCGCGGTACGCGGCGTGCGGATAGTGGTTCGCGACCATGCCCACCTTCATGAAGCTCTCCTTGTGAGATCAGCTCGTATTGCGGCACTGCGTGGGCTCAACGTAACCTACATACATGTCTGTATGTGGAGTTGGGCGTCGATGACGGCGGGACCGGAGCGTCCTCGCGAGAAGCAGGCGGACCGGCGTGCCCGGACCAGGAGTGCGCTCCTGGAGTCCGCGGCGCGAGGGTTTTCCACGTACGGGTACGGCAATGTGGCGCTCGAACGGGTGGCGGCAGAGGCGGGTTACACGCGCGGCGCTCTCTACCACCTGTTCGCCAACAAGGAGGACCTGGCGCTCGCCGTGGTGCAGTGGGTCGAGGAGACCTGGGCGGCCGAGGTCGGCGGGCCCGCCGCCGATGAGGCCGACCCCGTCGCGTCGCTGCTCGCGATGGGGCGGGGGCACGCCGTCTACTGCCGCCGTGACGTGGCCCGCGTGATGAGGGCGCTGTCGGTCGAGTTCGCCGGGCAGGACCACGCCGTCGGCCGCGCGATCACCGGAGTCCTCGGCCGGCTCGCCACCCAGGTCGCCGACCGGATCGCCGCCGGACGGAAGAGTGGGGCCATCCCGCCGGGACCGCCGCCCCGGGAGGTCGCGCTCGCCTACCTCGGCACCCTCGAAGGCCTGGTGAGCAGCGTCGCCGGGCACGCCCCCCATGACGTCGAACTCGTCGAAAGGGCGATCCGGGGGCTGTTGGGCCTGCCGCCTTCCCGCACGTACAGCGACACGGAGGTTGAGCAATGAGGCTGCCGAAGACCGCGCATACGTCACGCCCCTGGCGCATCCATGAGATAGCCCCCGACTTCCACGTGGAGGACGTGTGGGCGCTGCCCACACCGGGCGGCCCCGACGACCTTCCCCGGCTGGTGGAGCAGACCGTCTCGGGCAACAACTTCCCCGAGGGAGCGCCGCTCATCGTCCGCGTGGTGTGGGCGGCCCGCTGGAAGATCGGCGCGGTGCTCGGCTGGGACCGCCCGAAGGCGGGCCTGGGCGCTCGGGCGGCCTCGCTCCGTGACCGGCTGCCGGACGACATGCGGGAGGCCCCGAAGGGCCCGGAGTCCGCCACGTTCCCGTTCTCCCCGGTGTATCTGCTCAAGGACGAGTGGGCGGCGGAGCTGGCCAACGGCACCGTGCACGCGGTGCTGCACATGGGCTGGGTGCCTGACGAATCCGGCGGCTACCGCGGCCGGATGACGGTCCTGGTGAAGCCGAACGGCCGGTTCGGCGCCGCCTACATGGCCGCGATCAAGCCGTTCCGGCTGTGGATCGTCTACCCGGCGCTGATGCGGGAGATCGAGCGCTCGTGGCAAGCGGGCGCCGGGGGGCAGCCGACGATCTGAGGCCGTGGGCGGGCGATCCGGGACCGTGGGCGGAGTTGGAAGAGCGTGATCTCTTCGGCTCGCCTCAGCGCCAGGAGTTCAGGGGTTACTGTCGCGAGCATGGTCGAACACGATGCCCTCAGTGCCACCCGCGATGCCTACGACGATGCTTCCCTCACCTATGCGCAGCTCTTCCGCGACTCGCTGCGTGACAGCCCGCTGGACCGCGCGATCTTGGGTGCCTTCGCCGAGGTGGCACGTGCGAGCGGGGACGGCCGGGTCGCGGACTTGGGGTGCGGTCCCGGCCATATCACCGCGTATATAGGTGAGTTGGGTCTGACGGCCTTCGGCGTGGATGCCTCTCCCGCAATGATCGAGTTGGCTCGCGAGGCCTACCCGGCCCTGCGGTTCGACGTGGGCTCGATGGCCGCGTTGAACATCGCTGACGGCGTGCTGGGCGGCGTACTCTCACGGTGGTCCGTCATCCACACCCCGCCGCAGGAACTCCCCGCCGTCTTGGCCGAGTTCCACCGCGTGCTGGCGCCCGGCGGCCACCTTCTGATCGGCTTTTCGGCGAGCGAGGATTCCTCTCACCCGACACAGGCCTTCGATCACGCCGTCGCACCTGCCTACCGGTGGTGGCCTGATCACCTCGCCGCGCTGCTGCGCGAGGCCGGGTTGGCCGAGGTGGCCCGGATGGTCCGCGAGCCTCAGCCCACCGACCGCCGGCAGTTCCAGGAGGTTCACCTGCTCGCCCGTAAGGCCTTGGGGATCTAGCCGGGAAGGAAACCGGCCCGGAAGTGTGCGAGGAGCGTGCCCGGTGCGGTGGCGTCCGCGTCCGTCAGGCGGCCCGCCACCCAGAGGAAGAAGTCGTCCGCCTCGGCGTCGATCCAGTCGTAGGACGGGTCGAAGGGGCCGGGATCCGGTGCGGGGTAACGGAGTTCGAGTGCCGTTCCGCACGCTTCCTCGACCGTGAAGCTACGGGAGCCGTCCCGCTCGGAGGCCTGGTGGACCGTCACCGTCGCGCAGTCCCAGCGCAGTTGGCCGTACTGGAACCAGAGGACCGCCTCCGCCGCGAGCGGGTCCGCGTACAGCGCCGCTGCCACCTCCTCGCCCACGTGGACGAAGCCGTGGCAACGGCCGGACGCGGGGGAGACGAGCCCCGTGCGGGGGTCGAGGGCCCACGTCCGGCCGTGGCGGTCGTAATCCTGAAGCAGCATGGAGGTCAGACGCGCGGCGGGATGCCGAGTTCCTTGTCGACGGCGGCGCTGGTGCGCGTGGCCGCCTCGATGACCTTGGCCCAGCTGCCGTACTTGGCGAACTGCTGGTCAGCCGTCGGGCCGAGCGGGTTGCCGTACTTCTCCATGTTCCGCTGCTCCAGGGCCTGTACCGCCTCCGGCGACATCCCGGCACGGGTGATGTCCTTGGCCTCGTTGCGCATGTCGACGAGGACGCGGGCGATCTCCTCGTCGGAGCGTCCTTCCTCGTGCATACGGTCCGCCACCCGCTCCATGGTGTCCAGGAGCCGGTGGTAGCGCAGCCGGACCTCGCGTGCCTGCTCCCGTTCCTCCGGGGTCATCTGCCGGATCAGGCAGACCGCGGCGTCCTTGCTGGTGCACGCCTCATCGAGTGCGGGCGGCGGGGCCAGGATCCTGGTGACGGACGGGGAGTCCGGCGTCAGGGCGTCCGCATGGGCGTGTGCGGGGGTGAGGAGGGTTCCGCTGAGAGTGGTGAGCAGGGGGAGGAGGAAGAGGACCACGAGCCGGGGGAGGAGTCGTGGGCGGGGCGGGGCGGCAGCGGCCATGGGACGGGCACGCACGTAAGAACTCTCCTTCGCCTGGGGGTTGGGGTGAAGGGGACATTACGGCTCGGTCACGGCCCCGGGCGGGTGGCCTTGCGGCGCGTCCGGGTGACGTGCCCGGACCATGGTGGGACGCCCCCGGATCACACTGCGCGCACCCCGCGTCACCGCTCCCCGGCCGGCCTCACCCCGTGGTGGCCGGTCGCAGGCTCAGCGCGTGCAGCGCAAGCTGCATCTCGAACTGCGCCGCCGGATCGTGCAGCCGGTCGCCGAACACCTCGTCCAGTTGCCGCAGGCGGTAGCGGACCGTCTGCGGATGCACGGCGAGGCGCGTGGCCACCTCGCTCGCGTTGTGCCCGCACCGCAGCCAGCACAGCAGGGTCTCCGCCAGGCGCTCCCGCTGCGGCGAGCGCACCTCCTCCAGGGGCAGCAGATGCCGCTGGACGAGCGCGTCGATCAGGGCCTCGTCCTGGAAGAGCAGCAGCGTCGCCAGATGGTCCGCGCAGTGCAGCAGGCCCGCCCGGGGCAGGATGCCGCGCCGGGACAGCTCCATGGCGTCGAGTGCCCAGCGCAGCGAGCGCGCGCCCGCGTGCAGCGCGACCGTCGGGCCGATCACCGCACGCAGCCCCTGGAGGGCGGCGGCGATCGAACGGGCCCGGCCGGGGCCCTCCGGGTCGGGCACGACGACGCAGCCCGGCTGCTCGGAGAAGCGCGCGAGGAACTCCGGCGGCACGATGGGCCGGATGGTCTCCGGAGTGAGGACATGGTCGATGACGACGACGGCCACCTCGCGCGGGATGGACCACTGGGCGGTCTGCGCGAGATCCGCGATGGCCTCCGGGGAGGCGGGCGGATCGGCGGTCAGCAGGTCGATGAGGCGCGAGCGGCGCTGCTGTAACTCGCCCGCCGCGTGCAGCCGGGCCTCGGTGTATCCCGCGGTCGTCGCAGCGGCCATCTCGTCAAGGTGCAGGAACAGGGCCTCGCCGAAGGCGGCGAGCACATGGCGCGGCAGCAGGTCGGCGTCGACGAGGGCGTTGACCCTGCGCCAGGTGACGCGCGCGCCGAGGCGCAGCGCCGACTGGAAGGAGTCGAGGCTGCGGCCCTCGTCGGCCTCGCCCCTGCCGATGTTCTGGTAGGTGGCCTTCACGGACTCCCAGTCGGTGGCCGGGTGGGCCATCCGGGCCAGGAACCCCTCCAGGGCCTGCTCCACGCCCCGGTTCACGACGTGCATGTATGTGTCGTCGGTCGGGCGCGCGTACTCCGGTATCTCCGTGCGGATCGCCCGCACCACCTCCGAGGTGATGTCGTCGAGGAACGGCCTCAGGTGATCGTGGAGGCCCGAGGGAAAGGCCATGAACGCGGCGTACGACTCCTCTGCCGGTCCGCCCGCGGACGCGGACCCGGGTGCGGGGGTGCCCGCCGGCGGTATGCCGGGCGGCAGCGTCGAACCGTTCACCATGGGGTGCTCCCTCTGCGCGCGGGGGACAAAGGTTTGGTGAAGATGCCGCCGCGGGCGCGTGGCGGCCCATCTAGGGCGGACAGACATGATGCTGCCTCCTGCCACCGGCGTGACAAGAGGCAGCGCGTGCGAACTAAGTCACGGCGCAAGGCAGTTGCCGAACTCCGGCCTGCCTTCGAAGCGGTCGCCGAGCCACCTGACGGCGTCGTCCTTGGCCAGCTGATCAGTAGTCAGGTGCTCGCCTGGATAGGTCTTCCACTGGGTGGTGACGCCTGCCGCGCAGTAGGCCTTGCGCGTGGCGTCCTCCGTCTCCGCCGGAATGACCTCCTCCAGCTCCCCGCGGTACTGCAGGACGGGGAAGTCGATCTCGTACGCGGCGCCCGACCCCGCGCGTCCGATGCCGGCGCCCAGCTTCTGCTCGTCGACGATCTGACCCCACGTCCTGCCGTCGGCGCCCTTGAGGGCGTAGAGCTGCTCAAGGCTCAGCCTGTCCTTGGTGTTGTCCTCGATCTTCTGGCCCGCGAGGGTCGAGACCGTGCCGGCCAGGCAGTGTGACCTGGCCTTCTTCAGGGTCTCCTTGCCCTGGTCGTTCATGAGCTCGTCGAACGGCATCTGAGGGTGTGCGGAGGAAAGCCCGAGCACGGCGTCCACCATGAACCCGGCGAACGGGCCGCCGTTGAGCGCCTTGGCGACCACCTTCAAGTCGCCCGGCACACCGCCGGACGCGTCGCCGACGACCTTGAGTTCAGGAGCGTACGTAGCCGCGAGCTGGGCCGCCCACAGGCTGGCCGCGCCGCCTTCGGAGTAGCCCCACAGGCCTACCTTCGTCTTCGGGTCGAGGCCGCTGCCGGGGATGGCGGGCGCGCTGCGCACGATGTCCAGGAGCGCGTGGCCGGCGTCGGCGCCGGAGACGTACGGATGGGTCTGGCCGTCCAGATAGCCCGCGCCGTCCGTCGCGGCGACCGCGTAGCCGGACTTCAGGAGCGCCGCGATGTTCTCGCCCTCGTACGCGTCCTGGAACTCGCCCGCCAGCTGCTTGGAGAACGCGCACTGCGAACCGAGCCCCAGTGTCCCGGGGTTGAAGGCCACGACGGGACGGCTGCCCCGGCCTTTCCACTGCGCCTCCGGCACGGCGACCGTTCCGGAGACCGCGACCGGCCTGCCCGCGTTGTTCTTCGAGCTGTACTGGACCTTCCACGCGCGCATCGGGATGTTGCCCGGCACATGGGGGAGCGCGGTCGGGCGGCAGGCGATGACCGAGCCCGGCTCGGCCGGGGCGGAGCCGGGCACCTGGTAGATCCGCTCATCCGGGGCGTCACATGCCGCAGGCGCGTGCGGAGCCGCCTCCTCAGTCGCGGTGGCGCCCGCCGTCAGGGCCGGTACGCCGAGGCTCAGGCCCGCCAGGGCGACGCCCGCGGTCAGGATGAGCGGCTTCTTCTTCCGTTTCGCTCTTGGCCTGCTGCTGCGCACGGTGTTGCTCCTTCGCTTCGAGGGGGGATCGCGGTGCACGCCGTGAAGCTAGGGACTGCTGACAGGGCGTCGATAGTCAGCGGAGCCACAGCCCGCCGGTCCGCGACTGCGCGGACGGCACAAGTGGCGCCGCGCCCTCGTGCGCCACGATCAGCGCATGACCGAGCCACAGCTGACGGCCCAGGACCCACGACCGTGGCTCCGCTTCTACGCCGCCGGGGTGCCGCACCGCCCGCACCTCCCCGACGTCACCATCCCCGCCCTGCTCGACGCGGCGGCACGCGGCCACGGCCGCCGCACCGGCTTCCGGGGGCTGCGCCGCGCGGTGTGCTCCTTCGCGGATACGTTGCCGGCGCTGGGCATCCGGCACGGCGACCGGGTGGCGTTGGTGCTGCCCAACTGCCCCGGTTTCGCGGTGGCGTGGCATGCGGTGCTGCGGATCGGGGCGATAGCGGTGGCGATCGATCCCGGAGCGTCGCGACAGGCGTGGAGACATCAACTAAGCGACTCAGGGGCGGTGTTGGCGCTCGTGACCGACACCGCCGGGGTGGGGGTGCGTGCGGTGCGCGGTGACACGGGCGTACGTGAGGTCGTCACCGTCCCGCTGGACGGCGCGCTGCCGGAGAATCCTCGTACACGGCCGACCCGGCCGGGGTGGGGCGTACGCGGGCCGGAGCCGGGAGACCCCGCTGTCCTCGCGTACGTCGCCGCCGACGGCCCCGCGGCGGTGCTCACGCACACGAACCTCGTCGCTGCCGCCCAGCAACTTGCCGTCTGGCACCCACAGTTGCGCGACGGCCGGGAAACCGCGCTTGCCGTCACGCCCCTGTGGCGGCCGCACGGGCTGCTGTTCGGTCTGACCGCCCCCCTGCTGACCGGAACCCGAACCGTGCTCCTGACGGCCCCCGAGCCGCAGACCCTCCTGCGCACGGCCCGCCGCCGGAAGGCGACCCTCCTGTCGGCCACCCCCGCGGACTGCCGCCGCCTTCTCCAGCGCCCCGCCCACGAGTTGGAGGCCCTCGCCACGGTGCGGACCTGGCTGTCCGAGACGCTGGACGCGGAGACCGCCGACCGCATCCGGGCCTCGGTCGACGCCGAACTCGTCGAGGGCTACGGCATCCCGGAAGCGGCGGGCGCCGTCCTCGCCAACCCACGCGGCGCCAACGCCCGCCCCGGCACGTCAGGCCTGCCCCTGCCCGGAACCGAGGTGCGCATCGCCCAGGAGGACTCTCCTGGCGTCCAGCTTCCCCCGGGGCACGCGGGCGAACTCCTGGTGCGCGGGCCGCAGGTGTGCCCGGGCTACTGGGGCGACCCGGCGGAGACGGCGCGGCGGCTGCTGCCGGGCGGGTGGCTGCGTACGGGCGAGGTCGCCGTACTGAGCCCCGACGGCTATGTGACCGTCATCGGCGGCGCAGGCGTCGGCCGTGCCTCCGGCCGACCGCATCAGCACGTCACTGACGCACCGGACGACGAGTCCGCCTGATCCCGGAAGGCGTCCCCGGCCGCCGATGCCGGGCGGGCCGCCGCAGCGTGGCGGCGGTGACCACCGCGCCCAACAGGACGCACAGCGCCGCCAGTTGGAGCCCGGTGTCGTAGCCGTCGAGAAAGGCGCTGCGTGGATCGGCGCCGCCGCGCAGCGCGGAGCGTTCCGTGCGGGTGAGGACCACGCCGACCAGGACGACCCCGAACACCCCGGAGATCTCGCGGGCCGCGCTCACCAGACCCGACGCCATGCCGGTGCGCGTGGCGGGGACCTCGGCGACGGAACGCACCGTCAGCGGAGTGGTCAGCGCCGACCCCGCGCCGATCAGGAGCAGCCCCGGCTGGAGATCCCAGTACCCCGCGTGCAGCCCCGTCCCCGACACCCACACAAGGCCGCCCGCGACCAGGACGAGCCCCGCCGCGATCGACCAGTGCGCCCCCACGGCCTTGGCCGCACGCTCGGCGAACGGCGTCGTCACGAGCAGCGCCCCGGCCAGCGGCAGAAAGGCAAGGCCCGCCTTGGTGGGGGAGAAGCCGAGCACTCGCTGGAGGTAGAGCGCGGTGAAGAAGAACACGCCGTTGACCCCGATGCCCCACAGGACCTGCGCCGCCGCGCCACCGCTCAGTGAACGGTTGCGCAGGAGTCGTAGATCCACCAGCGGCAGGAAAGTGCGCGACTCGACGACGAGGAACGCGATCCCGGTGGCTGCCGAGAGCCACAGGCAGAGCGGCACGGGCGGCGTGCTGAAACTGTGCTCCCCGCCCCTGACCAGGCCGTACGTAAGGAGGAAGAGCGAGGTAGCCGACAGCGCAACGCCCGGCAGATCGAGGAGCGGCAGCAGGCCGTGCCGCACGCGGGTGACGGCCCGCGGGACCGCGGGCACCAGGAGCAGGGCGAGCACACCGAAGGGGACGTTGAGCAGGAACACCCAGCTCCAGTCCCACCGCTCGGTGACGTATCCGCCCACCACGGGTCCGAGCGCCAGCGCGACGGCCAGCGCCGCCGTCCACAGACCGACCGCCATGGCGCGCCTGCGGGCGGGCAGATCGGCGGCGACCACCGCGAGCGAGGCCGGGATGACGAGCGCCGCACCCACGCCCTGGACCGTACGTGCTGCGATGAGCGTCCCGCCGCTGTCCGCGAAGGCGGCCGCCGACGAGGCCACGGTGAAGACGACGATCCCGGCAGCGAGGACCGCGCGGCGGCCGAGCAGATCCGTGAGTCGGCCACCGGCCGGGAGGAGCGAACCGAAGCTGAGTACGTAGCTGGTGGCGACCCACTCCAAGTCGGTGACCGTCAGGCCGAGTTCACGCTGCACGGTCGGCAGCGCGACGTTGATGACGGTGTTGTCGAGCGTCGTGATGAAGCCGGCAAGGGCGAGCATCGCCAGAAGAGCGGTCAGCCTGCCCCGGCCCACGTACGGCTCCTCTCGATCCTCGATGCCCGGCCCTCGACCCTCGGCCACTTCGTTCCTCTGTCGCGATGCGGTTCCGCTGCCGGATTCTCCGGGGCACGGCCGGTCGCCGCTGCTGCCCATGGCGCCGAATCCGGCGCGGCGGCTTGTCAGGGAAGTGACAGAGGGTGTCAGACGATCTGTCAGCAACTCGTCTTACTCGCGGGTCAGTTCGAGGCGGAACCTGGTGCACCGCTCGTTCCGGTCCCCGCGCCGTCCAGTTGGAGCCGCCATGTCCAGCCCCCAGCCCCTCCAGCCTCCCGAAGGCCCGCTGCCGAGACTGCTGACCGATCACTTGGCGCACTGGGCCGAAGACCGCCCGCACCAACGCGCCTTCACGTACGTGGCGTTCCCCGAACCCGCCTCCCCCGGGCTGCACCACACGCTCGGCTGGCGAGGCCTTGACGCCCGCGCCCGAGCGATCGCAGGGCGGATCGCGGCCGACGCGGGGCCCGGCGACCGGGCGGCCCTGCTGCTTCCGCAGGGGCTCGACTACGCGGCGGCGTTCCTGGGGTGTCTGTACGCGGGAGTGATCGCCGTACCGCTGTTCAGCCATGAACTGCCGGGTCACGACGGCAGGTTGGCGGCCGTGCTCGCCGACTGCGAGCCCGCGTGCGTACTGGCCGACGCGAACACCGCCGTCGGGGCCGAGCGGTTCATGGCCGAGCGGGGACTGCCGCCGGTGCCGGTCCTTGTGGTGGACCGCCCTGCCCGGACGCCGCCGGGCGCGCTTCCGGAGCGGCTCGAACCGGACGACATCGCCTACCTCCAGTACACCTCCGGCTCCACGCGCAGCCCGGCGGGCGTCGTGATCAGCCACGCCAACGTGGTGGCCAACGCCCGTCAGGCCATCGAAGCCTTCGCCGCCGACGCGGAGCACAACACGACGGTCGGCTGGCTTCCGCTCTTCCACGACATGGGCCTCGTCCTGAGCGTGGCCGCGCCCGTCGTCGGCGGCTTCCCTTCCGTCCTCATGGACCCGGTGGCCTTCCTGGAGCACCCGGTGCGCTGGCTGCGCCTGCTCGCCGCCTACCCCGGGACGATCAGCGCGGCCCCCAACTTCGCCTACGACTACTGCGCCACCAGGGTCGACAGGGACGAGGCCGCCGAGCTGCGCCTCGACCGCGTCAAGGTCCTCATCAACGGCAGCGAACCCGTACGCCAGGGCACCGTCGACCGCTTCCGCGACGCGTTCACCGCCGCGGGACTTCCGCCCGAGGCGCACTGCCCGGCGTACGGACTGGCCGAGGCCACCGTGTTCGTGACGACCGACACGTTCACCGAGCCACCCACGGCCCTCGCCTGCGATCCGCTCGGCCTGACCCAAGGGCGCCTGGAGACACGGGAGTTCACGGATCCGGACGCGACCCGCCTCGTCTCCTGCGGCACACCGGCAGGGCAGGAGCTGCGCATCGCCGACCCGGACACCGGCGCCGCGAAGAGACCCGGCGAGGTCGGGGAGATCCTCCTGCGCGGCCCCAACGTCGGCCGCAGCTACTGGAAGCGGAGCGGCCTCTCGGAGGAGGTGTTCGCCGTTCGCGCACCCGAGGAGACGGGGGAGGACGGCGCGGCGGGATGGCTGCGTACGGGTGATCTCGGCGCGCTCCACGAGGGGCGGTTGTACGTCACCGGGCGGCTCAAGGACCTGATCATCGTGGACGGCCGCAACCACTACCCACAGGACATCGAGGAGACCGTCCAGTCGGCCGTCGACGTCGTACGGCGGGACCGTCTCGCCGCGTTCCGCGTGCCCTGGACAGGCACGGAGACCGAAGTCCTTGTCGTGGTCGCCGAGTACCGGCGCGGCGCCGAACCCACGGAGCGTGACGTGCTCGCGGCCCAGCGCGGCGCCACGGCGGCCGTATCGGCCCGCCACGGACTACGCCTCGCCGAACTGCTCCTGATCCCGCCGGGCTCGCTGCCAAGGACGAGCAGCGGCAAGGTCGCCAGGGCGGCGGGCCGGGAGCGCTATCTGGCAGGAGCCTTCGGTGGGCCCGTCCTGAGCGGTACGGAGAAGGCGCGATGAGGGACGCGGGCCGAGCGGAGGTCCGGGCGGTGATCGTGGAGAGCCTGAGCGCTTGGTACGGGCTGGCGGCCGAGGATGTCGCCGACGATCGGCCCCTGGCGGAGCTGGGCCTCACCTCGCGTGACGCGGTCGTCCTGACGGCGCGCCTGAGCGACCTGGCGGGGACCAGGCTGCCCGCCACGCTGCTCTGGGAGGCCTCGACGATCGGCGCGCTCACGGAGCGGGTGGCGCGGGGCGAGCCGGAGCACGGTGGCGCGCCCGCCGGGGAGCCCAACAGGACGCCGACATACGGCAGTTCAAAGGTGGCGGTCGTAGGCGTCGGCTGCCGGTTACCCGGGAAAGTCGCCTCGCCCGGCGACTTCTGGCGGCTCCTGAGCGAGGGCCGCGACGCCGTCGGCACGGTCGGCGACGACCGCTGGGCGCCCTTCGTGCGGGAGGGGACGCGCCTGCCGGACGACCTCAGCAGGCACGGCGGTTTCCTGGGCGACGGTTCCATCGACCCCATCGCCGGCTTCGACGCCGAATTCTTCGGCATCGGCGCCGACGAGGCCACCGCCATGGACCCGCAGCAGCGGATGCTCCTCGAAGTCACCCGCGAAGCCATCGACCACGCGGCACTGCCCGTGTCCGGGCTCGCGGGCACGCGCACCGGGGTCTTCGTGGGGATCAGCGGCAACGAGTACGGCCATCTGACCACCCAGGACCCGGAGTCGGTCGCGTCCTGGACCCCGCCGGGAGCGGCCCTGAGCATCGCCGCGAACCGTCTCTCCTACCTCCTGGACCTGCGCGGCCCGAGCATGGCGGTGGACACGGCGTGCTCCTCCTCGCTCGTCGCCGTGCACCACGCGGTACGCAGCCTCGGCGCGGGGGAGAGCGACCTGGCCCTCGCCGCAGGCGTGAACCTCCTCCTTTCCCCCGCGGTGACCCTCGGCTTCCAGCGGGCGGGCGCGCTGGCCGCCGACGGCCGGTGCAAGGCGTTCGACGCGGCGGCCGACGGCATGGTGCGCGGCGAGGGCTGCGGGGTCGTCGTCCTCAAGCGCCTCACGGACGCCGAGCGTGACGGCGACCGCGTCCTGGCGGTCATCGAATCCACCGCGGTCAACTCGGACGGCCGCTCCAACGGCCTCACGGCGCCCAGCGCGGAGGCCCAGCGCACCCTCCTGGAGCAGTGCCATACCGCCGGGCCCGCGTCCGTGGACTACGTAGAGGCGCACGGCACCGGCACGGCTCTGGGCGACCCGATCGAGGCGTCCGCGCTGTCCGCAGCACTCGGCTCGGGACAGGGGCGGGCCGCCGACCAGCCCCTGCTCATCGGCTCGGTGAAGACGAACATCGGCCACCTGGAGGCGGCGGCGGGGATAGCCGGACTCATCAAGACGGTCCTGGCACTGCACCACGACGAGATCCCGCCCCAGCTGCACTTCACCGCCCCGGGCCCGTACGCCGACCTGGACGCCCTCGGCCTGCGCGTCGTCACCGGGCCCGAACCGTGGCCCCGCTACTCGGGCACCGCGAGGGCGGGAGTCTCGGCGTTCGGCTTCGGCGGCACCAACGCGCACGTCGTCCTCACGGAACACCGCGTACGGCGCGGCGCGCGGACCGCCGACAAGGGCCCCGCGACGGTCCTGCTCGACGGCATCACCGAGGACCGGGTACGCGCGTACGCGGGCGAACTGGCCCAGTGGCTCGCGAGCCCGGCCGCCCGCTCCGTCCGGCCCGCGGACCTGGCCCGCACCCTGGCGGGCCGCACGGGCCGAGGCCGCCACAGGGCGGCGGTCGTGGCCCGCGGCCGGGAGGAACTGACCACGGCACTGGCCCGCTTCGCCGGGCGGGAGCCCGACGGCCGGGTGGTGGTGGGTGCGGGGTTACGGCCTTCGGCTGGGGGCGGCTCGGGCGGCGAGGGCGCGGCACCCCCGCCGGGAGTAGAGCTCTCCGCAACAGGATCCGGCGCCGTCTGGGTCTTCTCCGGGTACGGCTCCCAGTGGCCCGGCATGGGCAGTGAACTCCTCGGCGCGGAACCGGAGTTCGCCGCCGCCGTCGACCGGATCGAACCGCACCTGCGCGAGCACGCGGGTATCTCCCTGCGGGACTGCCTGGCCCCCGGCGCCGATCTGACCTCGCCCGCCGTCGTCATGCCCGCCCTCTACGGCATCCAGATCGCCCTCGCCGAGCTGTGGAAGTCGTACGGCTTCGAGCCCGTCGCCGTGATCGGTCACTCCATGGGAGAGATCGCCGCGGCCGTCACCTGCGGCGCCCTCGACCCGGCCACCGGCGCGCGTGTCGTCGCGATCCGTTCGCGGCTCCTCGCCGGGCTCACCGGGGGAGCCATGGCAGTGGTGGACCGGCCGGGCGGACACATCGCCGACCTCGCCGCCGACTTTCCCACGCTCCAGGTCGCCGTACACGCCTCGCCCGCGCAGAGCGTGGTCACCGGCTCCGCCGACGACGTCCGCGGTCTCATCGACCATGTCACCAGGGACGGCGGCTTCGCCCGTTCCCTGCACGTCACCGGCGCCGGGCACTCACCCGATGTCGATGCGCTGCTCGACGACTTCGCCCGGGAGCTCGGTACCGTACGGCACGCGCCGCCCGGCATCCCCCGCTACTCCACCGTCCTGGCAGACCCGCGGGACCCCGCACCCTGTGACGCCGAGTACTGGATGGCCAATCTGCGCTGCCCGGTCCGCTTCACCCAGGCGGTACGCGCCGCCGCGGACGACGGCCACCGCCTGTTCGTCGAAGTGGCCCCGCATCCCACCCAGTTGCACCCGCTGACCGAGACGCTGCGCGCCGCGGGCGCCGCCGAGGGCTCGTTGATCCTTCCCACCCTGCGACGCGAAAGCGACGACGCTCTCACCTTCCGTACGTCCCTCGCCTCCCTTCTCGTACGAGGAGTTCGCGTCCCCGAGCCGCGCCAGATCCTGCATCCAGGCGCCCGGATCGTCGACGCCCCCACACCCCGCTGGCGTCACCGCCGCTTCTGGGCGGGAGAGGCGCCCGGGCCGCACGCGACGCCCCGTCACGTACCGGCCGCCACCCGCGACACGAGTCCGCTCGGCCGCCTCCGCGTCTGCGTGGCCGAGGTGATGGGCTACACCCCCGACCGCATCGACGCCGACACCCCCCTCACCGACCTGGGCCTCGACTCACTCACGGCGGTACGTGTCCGGACCGCGGTGGAGCGGGAGTTCGGGGTCGCCGTGGAGCCGGGGTTGCTGCTCAGGCAGGCGACGCTGAGAGGGGTCGCGGAACTGCTGCCGGGGCTTCGAGAGACCCCCGCCCAGGGAAGCCGAGCGCCCCACGCGGCGGAGCCGCACAGCGCACCAAGGGGGAGGGCGGGAAACAAGTCCCTGCGTACCTTCCCCAGCACCGGCACCCGATCTCCCCTCTTCCTGGCCCATGCCGCAGGCGGCACCTCCGAGGTGTACGCGCGCCTCGCCGAACGTCTCTCCGCATCCCGCCCCCTCTACGGCTACGACAGGTCGGAAACCCCGGAAGACGTCCAGCCCCGCGCGGCGGAATTCGCGGACCGTATCCGCGCCGTAAGCCCCAACGGCCCCTGGCTGCTCGGGGGCTGGTCCTACGGCGGTCTCCTGGCCCAGGAAACCGCACGGCTCCTCACCGGCCACGGAACCGTCGCCGCCCTGGTCCTCCTCGACGCCGTGCTTCCCCTCCCCGCGCCCCTCGACCTGACCCCCGTAGAGGAGGCGCACCGCCGCTACGCGGACTTCGCCGCGTACATCGACCGCACCTACGACACACACCTCGCCCTCCCCTACGAGGACCTGGCACGCGGGGACGACGCCGAACAGATCGCCCTCGTCATGAAGCTCCTGGAGCAGGCGGTCGACCTGCCCAAGGCCGTCCTGGACCACCAGCGCACCTCGGCCCTCGACCTCCGCAGCGGCGAACGGCACACGCCCGGCCCCTACGACGGCCGGACGCTCCTCTACCGGGCCACCGAGCCGGCCCCGCACACCGTGCGCGACGCCCGCTACGAGCGGGACGACGAAAGCCTCGGCTGGGACGCCCACTGCACCGACCTCACGGTCGTCCCGCTGCCGGGCCACCACCTGTCCCTGCTCGACCCCCCGGTCGTGGACACGCTCGCGGAACTCCTGACCCGCGACCTGCCCGACGTCTGACCTGCCCGAGATGAGGACCCCGCCCATGCGCAAGATGCACAGGATGTACGAGACGCACCGCAGACCCCGCAAGAAGCTGGCCGCGCTAGCCGCGGTCACCGCCCTCCTCGCGACCGGCGGCGCCCTGGGCACCTCCACCGCCCTGGGCGCCCCCACCGCACCACCACCGGCGACGGCCAGAGCCGACGGAGGAACCCTTCGCATCGTCGGCGAGAAGCGGATCGACGCCCGCACCGTCGACCTCACCGTGGACTCACCCGCCGTGGGCGGAAAGCTCCCCGTACGCGTCATCCTGCCCGCCCGCTTCACAGAGCAGCCGGACCGCGAGTGGCCCGTGCTCCACCTTCTCCAGGGCGCCCACGACGACTACACCTCGTGGACCCGGGAGACGGACGTCGAGGAGTTCCTGGCCGACAAGGACGTCATCACCGTGATCCCGTCCTCCGGCCCCACCGGCATCCCCACCGACTGGTGGAACCACGGCAGCCCCGACGCCCCCGACTACGAGGCCTTCCAGGTCGAGGAGTTGACGGACCTCCTCCGCCGGAACTACCGCGCGAACGGCACCCGCGCCGTCGCGGGAGTCTCCACCGGCGGCTACGGGGCCATGGCGTTCGCCGCCCGGCATCCCGGCACCTTCGGCGCGGCAGCCTCGTACAGCGGCATCCTGGACACGACGGCCCTCGGCATGCCGACGGTGGTGAACGCCATCGTCGCCCGCGAGGCCAAGCTCCCCTCCACTCTCTGGGGCAGCCCCTTCCTGCACCGCGAGAACTGGAAGCGCCACAACCCCGCCGCACAGGCGAAGAACCTGGCCGGTACCCGGCTGTACGTCGCCCAGGGCAGCGGCATCCCCAGCAGCGACTTCGGCAACCTCGAAGGAGCCGTCCTGGAGGGCACGCTGTGGGGCCAGGCGCACGGGTTCGCCCGGCAGCTGGACCGTGCCGGCGTCCCGGCGACGGTCCACTTCTACCGAGGGGGCTCGCACGCCTGGCCGTCCTGGCAGCGGGAGTTCAAGGCTTCCTGGCCGACGCTCGCGGCGGGCCTTGGGCTGCCTCCGGAGGTGTCCTGACGTCGGCGGCGAGACGGGCGAGCCGCCGCTCGTCCGGCCACCGCACCGCACTCGCCCACGAGGCCAGCTCGAAGAGCCGTATCAGCCGGGCGCTGGAGTCGACCTGCCCGCGCAGCACCCCGTGCCGTGCGGACGTCGGGTCGGCGTGGTGGAGGTTGTGCCAGGACTCGCCGCCGGAGAACGGGGCGAGCCACCACACGTTCCCCGAACGGTCACGGACCCGGAAGGGCCGGGCCCCGCTCAGATGGCAGATCGAGTTGATCGACCAGGTGACGTGATGGAGCAGACCGATGCGGACGAGCCCCGCCCAGAAGAACGCGGACCAGGCGGCCCCGGAGTCCCAACTTCCCTCGCCCCAGAGCCCGCCCGCCACGGCGGGCGCGCCGAACGAGAACAGCACGATCAGCGGCTGCCACCGTGCCACCAGGGCAAGGTCGCGGTCGGCGAGGAGGTCAGGGACGTACGTGTGCTGGTCGGTCCTGTCGTTGTTGAAGGTCCAGCCGACGTGCGCCCACACCATGCCCTTGAGCAGCGCGCGAACGGACGTGCCGAACCGCCAGGGGGAGTGCGGATCGCCGGGCCGGTCGGCGAACCGGTGGTGGCGCCGGTGATCCGCGCACCAGGTGATCGCGTCGCCTTCGACGGCCATGGTCCCGGCCACCGCGAGCGCGATCTTCAGGGGGCGGGCGGCCTTGAACGCCTTGTGCGTGAAGAGGCGGTGGTAGCCGATGGTGATGCCGTGCACGGCGATGGCGTACATCACCGCGCCGATCACCAGATCGTGCCAGGTGACGCCCCACCCCCACAGAACGACGGCCGACGCGATCACCGCGACAAAGGGAATACCGACGAGCACCCCCACCACGGCCCGGTCATATGTCCCCATGCGTTCGCCCAAAGTGGTATTCACGCGCTCTTGTGTCATGGGTCTGCTCACCTTCCAGTGCGGGTGAGCCGGACATTAGCGGCGGGAATGAGAGGGCCTCTACTCGAAAAGTGATGAGAGTGCCCGGGGTCTTTAGCGGTCCCGGTGAATCGCGGTCAATCAGCTTGTACGTGATGGCATTTGACCCCACTGTATGGACCTCGCAACGTTGGACAGCTGTGCCGAGGGAGGAACCTCATGGATGTGCTGGCAGAGGCAGTTGTCGCGGGAGCCGACGCCGACGAACTGCGCCGGCTTCCCGTACCCGCAGAATTCACCGCCGCGCATCTGCGGAGGGAAGATGTGGAGAGTTTCACGGGGGTGGCGGACAAAGACGTCCGGAAAACACTCCACGTAAGTCCCGTGCCCATGCCGGAACTCGCCCCTGACGAAGTCCTGGTGGCCGTCATGGCGAGCGGAATCAATTACAACACCGTGTGGTCGGCGATGTTCGAGCCGCTCTCCACCTTCTCCTTCCTGAAGCATTTCGGCGCGAAAGGCGGCTGGGCCGAGCGGCACGACCGGCCGTACCACGTCGTCGGTTCGGACGCGGCGGGCGTCGTCGTCCGTACGGGAGCGGGAGTACGCCGCTGGGACGTGGGCGACGAGGTCGTGGTGACCCCCGCCTACGTGGACGAGGAGGAACCGGCGACCCACGCCGACGGCATGCTCGGCGACTCCCAGCTGGCCTGGGGCTTCGAGACCAACTTCGGCGGCCTCGCACACTACTGCGTGGCCCGAGCCAGTCAACTCCTGCCCAAGTCGCGCAGGTTGACCTGGGAGGAAGCGGCTGCCAGTCCGCTGTGCGCGGGCACCGCCTACCGCATGCTCGTCAGTGACAGGGGCGCCCGGATGACCCAGGGCGACATCGTGCTGATCTGGGGCGCCGCGGGTGGCCTCGGCGCGTACGCCGCGCAGCTCGTACGCAACGGCGGCGGCATCGCGGTGGGCGTGGTGAGCAGCGAGGAGAAGGCGGAGCGTGCCCGCGCCTTCGGCTGCCACGCGGTGATCAACCGTGCCGAGATCGGTCTGTCCGGCAGCGCTCCGGCCGACCCGGCGGCGGTCGGCAAGAGGCTCGGCAAGCGGATACGCGCCGCGGTGGGCGAGGACCCGCACATCGTCTTCGAGCACGTCGGCCGGGCGACCTTCGGCGTCTCCGTCTTCGTGGTCCGCCGCGGTGGCACCGTCGTGACCTGCGGATCGAGCACCGGCTATCTCCACGAGTTCGACAACCGCTACCTCTGGATGCGCCTCAAGCGCGTCATCGGCAGCCACGGTGCCAATCTCCAGGAGCAGGCCGCGGTGGCCCGTCTCCTCGACCTCGGCCATATCGAGCCCGCCCTGTCGGTGACGTACGACCTCCAGGACACGGCCGAAGCCGCCCGCCTCGTCCAGGCGAACGGCCACACCGGCAAGGTCGGCGTGCTCGCACTCGCGCCACGGACCGGCCTCGGGAAACGCGAGGTCCCCTGAGGGGCTGAGGGCCGGTGACGCCGCTCGGGTCACCGGCCCCGCCGGCTCAGCGGACCGTCACGTAGACCAGCGGCGAGATGGCACGGCCGCCGACGATGCGCAGGGAGTTGCGCCCCTTGAGGCCGAGCTTGACCCGCATGTTGTAGACCCCGTTGCGCGCGGTGTACACCGACGCGGGCAGCGACACCCACCACTTGCCCTGCTTCTGCTGCAGCGTGACGCGCGTACCGGCGCGCATGTTGCGGCCGGTCCCGTAGATATGGAACTGCTGCCAGGCGCGCACACTCTTCACGTTCGCCTTCGCCGTCAGCGTCGGACGCGGGGCCGCGGTCGCCGCGGTCCCGTGCGAGGTGTGCGGGGCCAGGGGGCCGGCCCCGGCCGTCGCGGGGCTTGCCAGGATGGCCACGGCCGCGAGTCCCGCCACCGACACGTACTTCAAAGTCCACCGATTCACATTCAACTCCCTTTCTCCAGCTTTCCGTTGATGTATCGCTTGGTCTTCTTGCCGAGATAGCTCCGCCAGCCGCCGTCGGGTCGCTGCCCCACTTCGAGTCCGCGCAGCCGGGCGAGGACGGCCGGGTCCTGGACGTCGAGCCAGTCGACGAACTGCCTGAAGGAGACGAGACGCACGTCCTGCTTCCCGGCGACGCGTCTGAGGGTCTGCTCGACGGCGTCCATGTAGATGCCGCCGTTCCACTCCTCGAAGTGGTTGCCGACGAAGAAGGGGGCGCGGTTCGTCTCGTACGCGCGCCGGAAACCGGCGAGATACGACCCGGCCGCCTGGGTGCGCCAGGCCGGATAGTTGTACGAGGGTGCCCGCGTCGAGGTCTTCGACTGGTTGGCCAGGATGTTGTAGTCCATGGAGAGGACTTCGAATCGGTGCCCGGGGAACGGCATCTGCTGGAGCGGCAGATCCCACACCCCGTGGCGTTTGTCCGGCCAGCGCTGCGTTCCGCCGGGCGACGAGGAGTCGTAGCGCCACCCAAGATCGCGGGCGACGGGCAGCAGGTTGTTCTGGCCGAGAAGGCAGGGGGTGCGCCCGCCGACGAGTTCCTTGTCGTAGTCGAAGGGCAGCGGGGGGAGGTCGCTCCAGCCCGTGTTCGTGCGCCATTCCTTGACGAAGGACATGGCCTGGTCGATCTCGCTCTGCCATTGCGCGGGCGTCCAGTTGGCGACGCTTCCGGTGCCGGTGCAGAAGTGGCCGTTGAAGTGCGTGCCGATCTCGTGGCCTTCGAGCCAGGCTTGACGGACGTACTTCAGGGTCTCCTTGATGTGGCCGTCGGTGAGATAGCCGATGTCGGAGGCGCCGACCGCGTTGTTCGGCGGCTGATAGAGCCGTTTCTTCGACTCGGGCAGGAGATAGAGCCCGGAGAGGAAGAACGTCATCCGTGCGTCGTGTTCCTCGGCGAGCTTCAGAAAGCGGGGGAAGAGACCGTTGCCGACCTCGCCCGCGCCGTCCCAGGAGAAGACCACGAACTGCGGGGGCGTCTCGCCAGGCTCCAGCGGGACGGGCTTGGGGAGCTGGTTCGGCTGCTTCCCCGTATACGCCGTCGAGCCGTCACCGATCGGCTTCGCCGGACGCCGTTCCGCTTTCCGCTGCGAGCCGTGATGGCCGTCTTCCTTGTCACGTCCCTGCCCACGGGGTCCGGACGGGGAAGGGGAAGCCGTGTCCGTGGACCCCCACTCCTTCACACCGCAACCGGCGAGGCCGGCGCCTGCTGTCGCCGCAAGTGCAAGGCCCAGCGCGTGCCTTCGGTCGACCGCGCGCATGCTCGCTCCGTTCGCTCACTTCCTGGACGCACCATGTGTAGACCGCAGAGAGATAAACGAATCAGATGAATATCTGTCTTTTGCTGGATTTGACCCACCATGGGTGATCACCGTCAGTGACGACACGCGGTGTGAGGTGAGGTGCTCTGCCCGAGGGGTGACGCAACGTGAGATCTGAAGGGCCATCAGGGGACGGTCACTGGGCCATTGGTGGCTGGTGGGGGTGGCTCAGGTCCCCGGTGGATCCCACCCGCACGGAGGCGTCCACCCGCCTCTGCCGAGCGCCCGGTCAGGTGGATCATCCGTCCCCACAAACTGGCCCTGCGTGATGCCGTCGCCCAGCTCACGGAGATTACTGGCCCCGGACATGACACCCAGGGTTGGATGGCGGTCATGACCAGCGGACGCAGAAGAGCGGAACTGTTCGTCGACGAAGAGCGGGACGGCCGCCTGAGCGCGCGGACCACCGGCGACGAGCGGCGTATGCTCACCGACTTCCTCGCGGCCCAGCGCACGACGCTCGAGCTCAAGTGCGCGGGCCTGGAGGCCGAGTTGGCCCTCCGGGCCGTGGAACCCTCCACGCTCTCACTGCTGGGCCTCGTCCGGCACCTCGCGGACGTGGAGCGCCGCTGGTTCCGGTGCGTGCTCGCCGGTCAGGACGTACCGCTTCTCTTCGGCACGGACGCCGACCCCGACCAGGACTTCGACGGCGCCGGGCCCGAACCGGCGGTGATCGCCGCAGCGTGGGAGGCCTGGCGCTCCGAAGTGGCCTTCGCCGACCGCTTCGTGGCCGAGGCGCCCGACCTGGACGTCGAGGGCGACGACGGGTGGCGCGGGAGGGTGTCGCTGCGGTGGGTGCTCATCCACCTGGTCGAGGAGTACGCCCGGCACAACGGCCACGCCGACCTGCTCCGCGAGCGGATCGACGGCGCGATCGGCCTGTAGCGGGCTACCGCGCGGGCGCCAGCCGTGTGACCAGGTCGTGCCAGCCCGCGTCCAGGCGGTCGAGCGGCATGCCGCGCTCGACCACCAGGTGGTGGACGAGGACGCTGTCGACGGATCCCAGCAGGGTGTGCGCGAGGAGGTCGGAGTCGCCCGTCACGCCTGCCTCGCGCAGCAGCATCGTGACGTGGGTCAGGCGCAGGCGGTTCGCCGGGACGGCGTAGGTGCGCAGCGGGTCCGTCCTGGATGCCAGGATCAGTTCGCTGTGGTCGCGTTCGTGGCGGATGAGGGCCGGGCCGAACGCGTGCAGGCGCTCCAGGGGCGGCGCTTCGGGGCCGAGGGGGGCCGGTCCCGTGAGGAAGGCCGCCTGGAGTTGCTGCTCGCGGTGGTCGAGCAGGGCGACGAGGAGGCCGGTGCGGTCGCCGAAGCGCCGGAAGACGGTTCCCTTGCCGACGCCCGCCTCCGTGGCCACCGCTTCCATGGTCAGCCGGCCGGCCCCGCATTCGGCCATCAGCCGCGAGGCGGCCTCAAGCAGACGCGTGCGGTTGCGCGCCGCGTCGGCCCTGAGTGTCGGCGGTTCGCCGACCGGGGTGAGAACGAGGTCCCTCGCGACGCCCGGGCTGTCGGGCGAGGGGAGGAGCGGGGGAACGGGACCGGTCATGGATCCAGCGTAGCGCTGCGAGAGCCTAAGTGGACCGCGGTCCGGATAGGTGGTACAAATTTAAACGGACCCCGGTCCGCTTGGTCTATGCCTTGTATGTGTGTTCTGTCCGCACTCTCGTCTGCCAGCCTCTCGTCTGTCAGCACTCTCAGGAGTTCCGCCATGTCTGTACGCATCCTCGCCCTCGTCGGCAGCCTCCGCGCCGGCTCCCACAACCGTCAGCTCGCCGAGGCCGCCGCCAAGCACGCGCCCGCGGGTGTCGAGATCGACCTCTACGAGGGTCTCGCGGAGGTGCCCTTCTACAACGAGGACGTCGACGTCGAAGGAAGCGTCCCGGCCGCCGCGGCCCGTCTGCGCGAGGCGGCGGGCAGCACGGATGCCGTCCTCCTCTTCTCGCCCGAGTACAACGGCACCATGCCGGCCGTCCTCAAGAACGCCATCGACTGGCTGTCCCGCCCGTTCGGCGCCGGTGCGCTGTCCGGCAAGCCGGTCGCCGTCGTCGGCACCGCGTTCGGCCAGTACGGCGGCGTGTGGGCGCAGGACGAGGCCCGCAAGGCCGCGGGCCTCGCCGGTGGCGCGGTCCTGGAGGACGTGAAGCTGTCCATCCCCGCCTCCCTGACGCGCTTCGCCGAGACCCACCCGGCCGACGACGCCGAGGTGGTCACGGCCCTCACCGAGGTCGTCACCCGCCTCACCGAGCAGGCCACCCCCGCCGCCGCCTGACATGTGTGTTCCCGGCGGCGGAGCACCCTGCCGCCGGGGTAGCCCTCCTGAAGTGGGCTCCCTCCTGGCCGAGTTGCCCCCGATATCGGGGTGTGGTGACGAGCTGACCCGGCTAACGTTCCCCCAGCAAGTGACTCCCGAGGAGATGACATGCCCGGCTACATACCCGGTTACCCGAGCACGCGCTGACGTTCCAGGTCGCGAACGACCTGTCATCGCGTGCTGCCCCTGATGTGCGGCACAGCGAGCCTTCCTCCGCCTGATCTTCCGGCGCGCCCTCCCCGCGCCCCGGACGGCAGGCGTCGTCGCTCTCAGCCGCTCAAGGGGCCCTTGTGCCGTCCACTTCTCCTGCCGATCCCGCGCGCTTTCAGCCGGGTTCGTCGAGTCCTTCAGATCCATCAGATCCTTCAGATCCATCGGGCCCGCCGAGTCTGTGGCGGGACGCCGACTTCCGCGGACTCTGGTGCGGACAGACCGCCTCGCAGCTCGGGGCACACGCGACTCAGGTGACCCTGCCGCTCATCGCCGTGCTGGCGCTCGACGTCGGCGCAGGCCAGGTCGGCGCCCTGCGCGCGGTGGAACAGGCGCCGATCCTGCTGTTCTCGCTCTTCGCCGGGGCGTGGGTCGACCGCCGCAGAGCCCGCGACGTCATGGTCTTCGCGGACCTCGGACGCGCTCTGGCCACGGCCGCGATCCCCGTGGCGTACATGCTCGGCGTACTCGGAATTCCGTTGCTGCTGATCCTCGCCTTCCTCATCGGCGTCCTCAGCGTGTTCTTCGACGTGGCCTACCAGGCCTCCCTGGTGAGGCTGGTGGAACGCCGCCAACTCGCGGCAGGGAACAGCGCGTTGGAGGGCAGCAGATCCGCGGCGCAGATCGCAGGGCCCGCGCTGGGCGGCGCGATGGTGTCATCGCTCTCCGCGCCGGTCGCCACCGTCACCGGCGCGTTCTTCTTCGCGCTGTCCTTCCTCTCGATCCGGCGTATCCGCCGACGTGAGTCGCTCCCCGCACAGGCCGAGCGGCCTCCGCGCGTGCGACGGCAGATCCTGGAGGGTCTCCGGTTCGTCGTCGGCAACACGTCGTTGCGGGCCGTGGGCCTCGCCACGGCCGCCTTCCAGTTCTCGCTCGCGGCCCTCATGACCGTCTACCTGCTCTTCCTGCCCCGCGGACTTCACCTGTCGGGCACGGCCATCGGCCTGGCGTTGGCGGCCATGGGCCCGGGCGCGGTGGTGGGCTCCCTGCTCGCGGCCAGGCTGCCGGGGAGATTCGGCTACGGGAGAGTCCTGCTGGCCTCAGCGGTGCTCGCCGACGGTGTGATGCTCTGCGTACCGGCGCTGCACGGCTCCTCCGCCCTCACCCTCACCCTGCTCATGGCGATCAACTTCTTCTTCGGAGCCTTCGGTCAGCTGGTCAACGTCGCGATGATGGCCGTACGGCAGGCCATCACGCCCGTCCGGATGCAGGGCCGCACCGTCGCGACCATCAATTTCGTCGGTATGGGGCTGACGCCACTCGGTTCACTGCTGGGCGGCCAGCTGGCGGGCGAGCACGGACCGCGCACGAGTCTGCTGCTCACTGCCGTCGGCCTCGCGCTGTCCCCGCTGTGCATGGCCTTGTCCCCGCTGGCGCGTCTGGGGAAGCGGCTTCCTGAAGAAGAGCCGAGTCCTAGATTGGTCCTCATGCACTCGACGCAGGTTTCCGGGCATGTGAACGCCCCGCGTACGGCCGCCTATCAAGCGCTGCTGGACGCCGACGCCATCGCGCGCTGGCGCGTGCCGGACGGCATGAGCGGCCACGTGCACGCGTTCGACGCCCGCGAAGGGGGCCGCTTCCGCGTCTCGCTCACCTACGAAGGGCACTCCGGCAACGGCAAGTCGTCCTCGCACACCGACACGTACCACGGCCACTTCGCGAAACTGGTGCCGGACGAACAGGTCGTCGAGGTGCTGGAGTTCGAGACCGAGGATCCCGCACTGCGCGGCACGATGACGATGACGACCACCCTCACCGACGCGGACGGCGGCACCGATGTCCTCGTCGTACACGAAGGGCTCCCCGACAGCGTGCCCGCCGCCGACAACGAGACGGGTACGCGCATGGCCCTTTCGAACCTCGCCAGGCTCGTCGAATCCCGGTCATGACGGAACACCGTGTGCGCTCCGGGACAGCGACGCGGTGAGCGCGACGACGGCGAGCAGAAACAGCGCGGGCGCCAGCGCGGCGGCCGTGCCCTGGTGGAGCTGCAGCAGCCCGCCCACAAGAGCGCCGGTGAACATCGCGGCGACCGACACGAATCTGCGGACGGACGCCGGGCCGAACCGGTCGGAGGCAAGACCGGTGAGCGTGAGGGTGAGGACCGTGGTGGTCAGATCGGGTACGGAAAGCTTGCGGACCACGGCGTTCTGAAGCCCCATGCCGAGCGCGAGCAGCACGATCAGTACGTGCCTGCCGATGCTTCTGACGTCGGTGGTGAGACCGATCACCAGGGCCGCCCCCACGAGCACGGCGTGCGCCGCGACAAGGAGCGCGAACAGCCGCAGCGGCTCCGCGACCCTTGGCGCGACGAGCCCTCCCGCCCAAGCGCCGGCCATGAACGCGCCGCTCGCGAGGAGCGACGCCGTGGCGGACAGCTGGGCGTCGCCCGCAAGGGCGAAGCCCAGGAAGACCACGTTGCCGGTCATGTTGGCGACGAAGACGCGGTCGAGGCCCAGATAACTGACCGCGTCGACCAGGCCGGTGGCGAAGGTCAGCAGGACGAGCAGCGGAGGCAGCACGCCGTGGTGACCCTCGGTGTCGGGGAAGAGACGGGAGGCGGCCCGGTCGAGAATTGATTTCATACCGTCCCTTTTCGGCAGGAGCGCGCTGCGACGCGACTCTGCCGACCGGGCGCGGGCGGTTCTCGGTCCGCTCCTGCCGATGGCCTGCCCGTATGTCGTACGTCCCCGACGCCGCCGACGTCGACCCCGCCACGGCGCTCGCAGGCACCCTCCTCGCCTGGACGCGGCTGCACGGCATCGTCAGCCTTGAGGTGCAGGGGCCATCGCCCGCTCCCAGACCCGCCGCACGGCGCCGCGAGGGTCTTCACGGATGCTCCAGTCCCGGCCGATGACCTGCGTGGCCCGGCGCCGGGTGTCGTACGGGGCCCAGCCGGGGTCGCCGGTGTGGGCGAAGCGGGCCCATGCGGCATGCGTGCGGGAGGCCAGGTCGGCAGGAGGCTTTTCGGGACCGAGGAGTGAGTCGGGGCCGATGAGCGGCGCCGGGTCGGCGGCGAAGACGAAGGGCAGCTCCACCGTGTGGGCGGCGCCGAGTCCGCCGTCGAGGGCATCGGAACGCCAGTCGAACAGGTAGCTGTAGGTGGCGCCGGAGGACCGCGTGGCATGCGCCCCGGCCATGGCCCAGCTGCCCGCTCCGAACAGGGCGTCGCCCATGACGGCGGAGCGCAACTGCCCGGGTGTGGACCCGGGTTGAGACGCGCGGTAGGCGTCGACGAGCCGGTCGGGCTCGGGATGGGAGAGCTCCGCGGCGGTCCGGACGTCGCTCATGGTCGAGGTGGCGTGGGCGCCGGAGGGAACCAGATAGAGGTTGCCTTCCTCGGCGTTGATGCCGATGAGGAGGTCGACGTCGGCGCCGCTTCCGGCGGCCACCGCGTCGGCGGGCTGCTGGTCCGCGACCAGGCTGAAGGGGCTGAGCCCGAGCAGCGGGTCATAGGCGCTCGTGGTCCGCAGGTCGATCCCGCCGAGCCGCGCGGTGACCTCGACCAGACGGGCGTCGGAAACGCCGCCGAAGGCATCGGCATGCGCCGCGACACCCAGCGCGGCGGCTGCCGCATCCGTCACCCGGGCGGCCTGCTCGGGAGTGAACGCGCCCAGGCCGCTGCCGCTCTGGACGATGGCGCGCCGCACGAGGCCCCTGCTCTCCGGCGCGGCGATGACGGCACCGGTGAGGGTGGCTCCCGCGGACTGCCCGAAGAGGGTGACCCGGTCAGGGTCGCCGCCGAACGCGGCGATGTTCTCCCGTACCCAGCCCAGCGCGGCGAGCACGTCGAGGAGGCCACGGTTGCGCGGCGCCCCGGGAAGATCGAGGAACCCGGCGACACCGAGGCGGTAGTTCACGCTCACCAGAACGACACCGTCACGTGCGAAGCCGCCGCCGTCGTAGAGGCGTGCCCGCGTGGACCCCGCCACGAAGCCTCCGCCGTGCACGAAGACCATGACCGGCAGGGCCTCGCGGCGGGGCGCCGGGGCCCACACGTCGAGGGTGAGGTAGTCGTCCCCGCGGACCCAACCGGGCCCGAAGTAGGGCGACATGTCGATGGAACCCAGGTTCCGCTCGGCCTGCGGTGCGGTCGGCCCCGCCGAGGTCGCGTCCCGGACGACGTCCCACGGGGCGTGCGGCCGAGGGGCGGCGAAGCGGCCGGGGCCGACCGGGGGAGCGGCGTACGGGATGGCGCGGAAGACCGCGGTGTCCCCGTGCCGGGCGCCGGCGACCGCTCCCTGCGCGGTGGTCACGGTGCGGGTGGCGGCGGTCATGCCGCCGTCACCCGGCCCTCGGCCGCCGCGGCTGTCCCGGCGTACGGGTACGGGTACGGGGTGAAGGGGGCCCACCCCTTGATCGTGAACGCGTCGCCCGCACGCTCGACTTCGGCGGCGCCGTGGCCTCCCAGATGGGCGGGAACGACGAGCGCGTTGTGGTCGGCGGCCCAGCCCAGGACGCGGCGGCGCGTGGCGCGGGCGGCGGCGGGGTCCTCGCAGAAGCAGCTGTTGTGGTCCGGATCGACGAGCTGGACGGGGCTGTGCAGCAGATCGCCGACGAAGACCGCGCGGTCCGTCCCGCTGGCGAGGGTGAGGACGCTCGATCCGGGGGTGTGTCCGGGGGCCGGTTCCAGGCGCAGGTTGGCGTCGATCCGAAGGCCTTCTTCCCACAGGCGGACCTGCCCCGCCTGATGCACGGGGGTGACGCTGTCCTCGAAGACGTTCTGGTTGCCGCGGCCGAGCAGCGGCTTGTGATCGTTCGCGGGGTTCCAGAAGTCGTAGTCGTCCTTGGGCAGCAGATAGGTGGCGTTCGGGAAGGTAGGGACCCAGTCCCTGCCGTCCAGACGGGTGTTCCAGCCGACGTGGTCGACGTGCAGATGCGTGTTGATCACGATGTCGACGTCTTCCGGAGCGACGCCGGCCCGCGCCAGGTCGGCCAGGAAGTCCGTGCGCAAGTGGCTCCACACCGGCGAGTACGGGCGCTCCTTGTGGTTGCCGACGCCCGTGTCGACCAGGATGTTCTTCCCTTCGCTGCGCAGCAGCCAGCTCTGTACCGCGGAGTTGACGATGTTCGTGTGGGGGTCCAGGAAGTGGGGCGCGTGCCAGGCAGGGTTCTCGCGCCAGGCTTCCTCCGGGGCCGTGGGCAGGAACGCGCCGGGCGTCATGTCGATCGGGCCGTAGAAGTCCTTGATGCGGGTGACGGTGACGTCGCCGAGTTCGATCTGGTCCATGGGGTGCTCCAATGCCGGGAGTTGAGGTTCGGACCCCACAGTCGCCGCGTCCCCGCAGGTCAGCCAGACCCGCCGTTGCCTACCCCGGACAGGGTCAGGCTGCCGCTCACCGGCGGATGCAGACTGAGGGCATGAGTGAACGAGGCAGGCTCGGCGACTTCCTGTACGCGCGGCGCTCCCAGCTGCGTCCCGCGGACGTCGGGCTCAAGGACTACGGCGACCGGCGGCGCGTGGCGGGCCTGCGCAGGGAAGAGCTCGCGCTGCTCTCCGGCGTCAGCGCCTCGTACTACACGCGTCTTGAGCAGGGCCAGTCGACGGGGGCGTCCCCGGAGATCCTGGACGCCGTCGCGCGGGCGCTCTGCCTCGGCGATGCGGAACGCCGCCATCTGCACGACCTCGCCGAGTCCGGCAGGAAACGCGTCACCGCCCGCCGGCCGCGCCCCGAGCGGGTGAGTGCCACCACGCTCCATCTGCTGAGCAACGTGGACGGCGTTCCCGCGCTGGTCAGCGGTCGCCGCACCGATGTGCTCGCCTGGAACCGGCTCGGTCACGCGCTGTTCGCGGCCCATGTGAACGCCGAGAGCCCGCAGCGCCCGGCCGAGCGCCCCAACCTCGCCAGGCTGCTCTTTCTCGACCCTCACACCCGCGAGCTGTACGCCGACTGGCGAGCGAAGGCCAAGTCCGTCGTCGAGAATCTGCGCATGGTCGCCGGCCGCTACCCCGACGACACGCTGCTGACCTCACTCATCGGTGAACTCACCGTCAAAAGCCCGGAGTTCGCCGAGATGTGGACCGACCACCGGGTGCACCCCTGCGATTTCGCGAGCTACGAGATGCGCCATCCCCTCGTCGGCACCCTCACCGTGACCCAGCAGAGCCTGCGCCTCCCGCAGGCGGAGGACCAGCTTCTGGTGCTGGCCGTCACGGAACCCGGCTCACCGTCACAGGAAGCCGTGACCCTCCTCGCCCGGACCGGCTGCACTACTTCGGCGTACGCCCCTCCAACGCCGTCTGCCAGCCCGGCAGTTCAGCCTCACGCACCGGAGCGGCGCGCCGCCCGCCCCGCGTGAAGAAGTCGGCCAGCGGCAGCGTCGCCGCCCCCACCGTCACCGCGTCCGGGCCAAGACGCCCCAGGTCGATGGTGACGCGCCCCGCGGGGTAGGAGAGGGCGTACGTCGGGATGTGGCGCTTCACCGCGGTCAAGAAGCGCTGCCCGAGCTGGAGTCCCGCCCAGCCGCCGACCAGGATCCGCTCGGGCTGGAAGAGGTTGATGAGGTCGGAGAGGCCCGCGCCCAGGTACTCGGCGGTCTCCTCCAGGACCATCAGGGCCACCGGGTCGGCCGTGCCTCCGTCCTGCGGGTAGGCGGCGTCGAGCATGGCGGTGAGCGCGCCCTCCTCGTCGCTGCCCCCGGGCGGCCGTCCGCCCGCCTCCTGCCACCGTTCGAGCAGCGCCTCCGCACCCGCGTACGCTTCCAGGCAGCCCAGCGACCCGCACCGGCACCGTCTGCCCTGCACCCGCACGGTGAGATGCCCCCACTCGACCGCGCGGCCCTGCTCGACGTCCTCGGTGACGACGCACGCCCCGACGCCCGAGCCGAACAGGACCACCACCGCGTTGCGGGTGCCGCGCCCCGCCCCGAACCACATCTCCGCCTGGCCGAGCGTCTTGGCGCCGTTGTCGATGAAGTACGGCACGGACGCGGGCAGTTGGCCGGTCGCCCGCAGCAGGGACTCCAGCGGGACCGCGTCCCAGCCGATCGTCTGCCCGTGTACGAGGGCGCCGAGTTCACCCTCGCGTGCGACGATCCCCGGCACCCCGATTCCGACCCCGAGCAGCCTCTCGTCCGTGCCGCCCGCCGCGTCGAGCACCTCGCTGATCCCGTCGCGGATGTGCGCCGTGATGGTGTCGACGTCGTGCACCTTAGGGTTCAACGGCCGCTCCGCCCTGGCGAGTTCGGACAGTGACAGGTCGAAGAGCTCCACGCGTACGCGGGTCTCGCCGACGTCCACGCCGATCAGCTGGCCGCGGCCCGGCGCGACGCGCAGCAGCGTACGCGGCCGCCCCCCGTCGGACTCCACGCTCCCCGCCTCCTCCACCCACCCCTCCGTCACCAGCTCGGCCACGACATTGCTGATGGAACCTGAACTCAGCCCGGTGGCGGGCCCGAGCGTGAAGCGGCTCATCGGCCCGTCGAAGTACAGCCGCTGCAGTACGGCGGCGCGGTTCTCCCGCCGCAGGTCGTGCACCGTACGCCCGTTGCGCTGCCCTGCCATGTGGTTCCTTCCGGCCTGCTCTGCCTCGAAGTTGGTCCTGTGTGACCCCTTGACGGTATCTTCCCCGCCGGTTTAACTCACGTCCTAAATTAAGTCATGAGGTCATTCAAGAGTTGAACACGGTGCCGGATTCTCCTCGGCGCCGAGCCATCCGCCCCATGACTCCCTCCGGAAGGGACACCTGGAGCCATGCGCAGATTCCGAGCCGCCGCAGTCGGCGCCGCCACTCTCTCGCTCGCCCTCACCGCCTCCGCCTGTGGCGGCGGTACGACGACGGGGGGCGAGGGGTCCAACGACTCGCCGAAGACCCTGACGTACTGGGCGTCGAACCAAGGCCCCAACCTTGAGGCGGACAAGAAGATCCTCAGGCCCGAACTCGACAAGTTCGAGAAGCAGACGGGGATCAAGGTCAAGCTCGAGGTCGTCCCCTGGTCGGATCTGCTCAACCGGATCCTGACCGCCACGACGTCGGGTCAGGGCCCCGACGTCCTGAACATCGGCAACACCTGGAGCGCTTCGTTGCAGGCCAGCGGCGCCCTGCTGCCCTGGGACGAGAAGAACTTCGGCAAGATCGGCGGCAAGGACCGCTTCGTGCGGTCCGCGCTCGGCTCGGCCGGGGCCGCGGGCAAGGACCCGGCCGCCGTGCCGCTGTACTCGATGGCGTACGCCCTCTACTACAACAAAAAGATGTTCAAGGAGGCCGGCATAGACAAGGCGCCCGCCACCTGGGACGAGCTGGTCGAGGACGGCAAGAAGATCTCCAAGGGCGGCAAGTGGGCCCTGGGTGCGGAGGGCGCGAACCTCTCCAACAACATCCACCAGGTCTTCGCCCTCGGAAAGCAGCACGGCGCCGACTTCTTCACCAAGGACGGCAAGCCCGACTTCACCTCCGACGGCGCGGTCGCGGCCGTGAAGCAGTACGTCGACATGATGGCGAAGGACAAGATCATCGCGCCGGGCAACGCCGAGTACGCGAAGAACCAGTCCCTCAGCGACTTCGCCAAGGACAAGACGGCGATGGTGCTGTGGCAGGCCGCCGCCACCACGTTCAAGGCGCAGGGCATGAACGAGGACGAGTGGGGCGTGGCGCCCGTGCCGGTCGACTCCGGTGCTCCGGGAGAGGGCAAGGCCACCAACTCGATGGTCGCGGGCATCAACATGGCCGTCTTCAAGAACACCAAGAACCTCGACGGCTCGCTGAAGTTCGTGAAGTTCATGACGAGCGACGCGGAACAGAAGATCCTCTGCGCGTCCTACGGCTCCGTGCCGCCCGTCAAGGCCGCACAGCAGGACGCCGCCTTCGACCGGCCCGAGCTGAAGGTCCTGAGCGACACCCTCGCCAAGAGCGCCGCGCCCCTTCCCCAGGTGGCCGACGAGTCGCAGTTCGAGACGGCGGTCGGCACCGCCGTCAAGAACCTCTTCGCGAACGCCGCGGCAGGCCGTGAGGTCACCACCGCGTCCGTGAAGGCCCAACTGGTCAAGGCTCAGCAGCAGATGTCCCAGCAGTGAGTGATGCGTCCATGACCACGACCATCGTTCAGAGCCCGGGGGAGGAGCAGGCCGTGAAGGCGCCGGAGACGAAGCGTGGCCGGGGCCGCCGTCCCGGCCGGCTCCGCAAGATCGGCCTGCCCTACCTCCTCCTGCTGCCCGCACTGCTCCTCGAACTGCTCGTCCATCTGCTGCCGATCGTCATCGGCGCCACGATGAGCTTCAAGGAGCTCACCCAGTTCTTCATCCGCGACTGGGGCGCCGCGCCCTGGTCGGGCCTGGACAACTACAAGATCGCGGTCGACTTCGACGCCCCGGTGGGCCAGGCGCTGCTGCACTCGTTCTTCGTCACCTGTGCGTTCACGCTCCTCTCGGTCGGCCTCTGCTGGCTGATCGGGACGACCGCCGCGATCTACTTGCAGGAGTCGTTCAAGGGGCGCGGCTTCCTCCGGGCGGTCTTCCTCGTCCCGTACGCACTTCCCGTGTACGCGGCGGTGATCACCTGGGGCTTCATGTTCCAGCGTGACAACGGCCTGATCAACCATGTCCTGCACGACCAGCTCGGCCTCACCGACGGCGCTCCGTTCTGGCTCATCGGCGACAACAGCTTCGTCGCGCTGCTCACCGTGTCGGTGTGGAAGGGCTGGCCGTTCGCCTTCCTCATCATGATGGCCGGGCTGCAGAACATCCCCCGCGAGATGTACGAGGCGGCGGCGCTGGACGGCGCCGGTGTGTGGCAGCAGGTCCGCCGCATCACGCTGCCGTCATTGAAGCCCGTCAACCAGGTACTCGTCCTCGTCCTGTTCCTGTGGACGTTCAACGACTTCAACACTCCGTTCGTCCTGTTCGGCCGGTCGGCGCCGGAGGCGGCGGACCTGATCTCCATCCACATCTACCAGTCCTCGTTCGCCACGTGGAACTTCGGCACCGGCTCCGCCATGTCCGTCCTGCTGCTCCTGTTCCTCCTTGTGGTGACGGGCGTCTATCTGTGGGTCACGTCCCGCGAGAGGAAGTCCGCCCATGTCTAGCGCCCGCACGGCCCTTCGGTCGCGTCCGGCCGGGCGGCCCCGGTCGCCGATGGCGGCGCCCCGTTCGTTCCTCTGGTCACGGCGGATCTTCCTGACGCTGCTCACCGGCTTCGTGCTCCTTCCGGTGTTCGTGATGGTGTCCAGCTCGCTCAAGCCCCTCGAAGACGTGTCGGGCGAGTTCCGCTGGATGCCGAGCGGGCTCACGATCCGCCCGTACATCGACATCTGGAAGACCGTTCCGCTGGCCGACTACTTCATGAACTCGCTGATCGTGGCGGGCGCGGCCACCGTCTGCTCGGTGGTGATCGCCGTCTTCGCCGCCTACGCCGTCAGCCGCTACCAGTTCCGCGGCAAACGCGTCTTCACGGTGACGGTCCTGTCGACCCAGATGTTCCCCGGCATCCTGTTCCTGCTTCCGCTGTTCCTGATGTACGTCAACATCGGCGACGCCACGGGGATCGCCCTGTTCGGCTCGCGGGGCGGGCTCATCCTCACGTATCTGACGTTCTCGTTGCCCTTCTCGATCTGGATGCTGATCGGGTACTTCGACTCGGTGCCCCGCGACCTGGACGAGGCGGCGCTCGTCGACGGCTGCGGGCCGATCGGCGCGCTCTTCAGGGTCGTCGTGCCGGCCGCGATACCCGGCATCGTCGCGGTCGCCGTCTACGCGTTCATGACGGCCTGGGGAGAAGTGCTCTTCGCCTCCGTCATGACGAACGAGTCCACCCGCACCCTCGCCATCGGCCTCCAGGGCTACTCCACCCAGAACGACGTCTACTGGAACCAGATCATGGCCGCCTCGCTGGTCGTGAGCGTGCCGGTGGTCGCGGGCTTCCTGCTCCTCCAGCGCTATCTGGTCGCCGGTCTGACCGCCGGAGCCGTCAAGTGACCCACCCCCTCGCAACAACTCCGTCTGAGAGGACGTCTGTGTCCGAGCTCATCGACCTCGCCGCACTCCCGCACGATTTCGCGTGGGGCACGGCCACATCGGCGTACCAGATCGAAGGGGCCGTCACCGAGGACGGCCGTTCCCCCTCGATCTGGGACACCTTCTCGCACACCCCGGGAAAGACCGACAACGGCGATCACGGTGACGTGGCCTGCGACCACTACCACCGCTGGCGCCAGGACATCGCGCTGATGAAACAACTGGGCACCAACGCCTACCGGTTGTCCCTCGCCTGGCCACGCGTCGTGCCCGGCGGCGAAGGACCGGTCAACGCCAAGGGCCTCGACTTCTACGACCAGTTGATCGACGGACTGCTCGACGCGGGCATCACCCCGTCGGTGACCCTCTACCACTGGGATCTTCCGCAGGTCCTCCAGGACCGCGGCGGCTGGCCGGAGCGGGACACGGCCGAGCACTTCGCCGCGTACGCGTCCGTCGCCGCCGAGCGCTTCGGCGACCGCGTCACCCAGTGGGCGACGATCAACGAACCCCTCTGCTCGGCCTGGATCGGTCACCTCGAAGGGCGGATGGCGCCGGGCCTGACCGACCTGACCGCCGCCGTGCGCGCCTCGTACCACCTGCTGCTCGGGCACGGCCTCGCCACCCAGGCGATCCGCGCCGCGGCGCCCGGCGCGCGGATCGGCATCGTCAACAACCTCTCCACGGTCGAAGCCGCCAGCGACCGCCCCGAGGACATCGCCGCCGCCCGCCGCGTGGACGGCCACACCAACCGCTGGTGGCTCGACCCGGTGCACGGCCGCGGCTTCCCCGCCGACATGCGCGAGGTGTACGGGGTGGAACTCCCGGAGCGGGCAGGGGACTTGGAGACCATCGCGCAGCCGCTGGACTGGCTGGGCCTGAACTACTACTTCCCGGCCGTCGTTTCGGACGACTCCACGGGCCCAGCGCCGTACGCCCGCCAGGTGAGCCGCGCCCAGATGCCTCGCACCGGCATGGACTGGGAGATCGACGCGAACGGCATCGAGACCCTCCTCCTGCGCCTCACCCACGAGTACGGCGCGCGCAAGCTGTACGTCACCGAGAACGGCTCGTCCTACCCCGACGTCGTACGCCCCGACGGAACCGTCGACGACCCGGAACGCACCGACTACCTGACCGGGCACATCGCCGCCTGTGCGAGCGCCGCCCGCAAGGGTGCGCCCCTGGCCGGGTACTACGCGTGGTCCCTGCTCGACAACTTCGAGTGGGCCTACGGCTACGACAAGCGGTTCGGCCTGGTCCACGTCGACTACGAGACACAGCGCCGCACCGTCAAGGGCAGCGGCCACCACTATGCCGACATCATCCGCAGCCACCGGGGGCGGGCGGAACGCGCCGCCTGATACGGCCGCAATGCACGCACTTCCCGCCCGCCGGACAGCCGCCGACGGCTCCCGGTTCTCCGCGGACCGGGGGCCGCCGGCGGTGTCCTTCCCCCTGTTTCACTTCTCCTGTCAGGTTGGATTCGCCACTCGGCCCTCCTTCGCCGCGGCGCCGGTGCACACCAGGCCCAGCAGGAAGGTGAGGCCGCCGATGATGACGTTGGTGAGGATGACGCCCAGGTCAGGGCCGTCGCCGACGATCCACGGCGAGACGATCATCCATACGCCCATGGCGCACATGGCCCAGCTCAGGCTGTACATCCTGGCCGGGGCGACGGTGAACCCGAGCGCCAGCAGGCCTATCGCGATGCCCATGATGAGGTTGTGCGTCGCGAGGACGGGCTGGCTTACGGTGAAGTGGACCACCCACGGGGAGATGGCACAGAACAGACCTGTGAGGAACACAGGCCCGTCCACGAGTGCCACATCGTGTCCACCGAGTACGCGGGCGTACCGATCCCGCATTTCGGATACGTCAGGGTGAGCGGCTATGTCTCCCCTGTGTGAGACGTCGGCCATGACACTCGTCTCCTCTGCTTTCATGCACGCACTTCATGCACGCCGCATACGCCGCATGCAGGCCGGATCACGCCGTGCGGCGGAGCGCCGCACATGTCCATTCTGCTCTTATTTTTTCCTTATGTGTAGATATGGGGGGGTACTGATTCGGCGGACTCTCTCCGGCCGCCGCCCGTACGGGCCACCAGAACGCGCCGTCCCCCGCTCCCGCCCGCTGGAATGGACAGGTGACCGCGCCTCCGGACGACTGCCTCGCGCGCAATGAGTGGATCTGTGGTGAGTATCTGAGCACCCGCCGCCAGATCATCCTCGACGCGGTCCTCCAGCATCTGGAGCTGACCGCGGGCTCCGTCCTGATCGCGCTCGTCATCGCCGTACCGCTGGCGGTCGTCGCCCGCCGCTGGGCCCTCGCGGCCGGTCCGGTCCTCGCGCTGACCACGATCCTCTACACGATCCCGTCGCTCGCGATGTTCTCGCTGCTGCTTCCCGTGTACGGCCTCTCCGCGTCCCTCGTCGTCGCGGGGCTCGTCCTGTACTCACTGACGCTGCTGGTCCGCAACATCCTCGCCGGCCTGCGCGCCGTCCCCGACGACACCCGGCAGGCCGCCCGCGGCATGGGCTACGGACCCATCCGGCTCCTGCTCACCGTCGAACTCCCGCTCGCGCTGCCCGCCGCCATGGCGGGCCTGCGGATCGCCACCGTCTCCGCGGTCTCCCTCGCCACGGTCGGGGCGATCGTCGGCTTCGGCGGGCTCGGCAACCTCATCTACGCGGGCATGAACACCTACTTCAAGGCCCAGGTCCTCACCGCGTCCGTGCTCTGTGTCGTCATCGCCGTACTGGCCGACCTGCTGCTCCTCGGCGTGCAGCGGATCCTCACCCCGTGGACGAGGGCGGCCCGCGCATGAACACCATCAGCGACGCCTGGCAGTGGCTCACCGACTCGGCACACTGGGCAGGCGACGACGGCATCTGGCACCGGCTCACCCAGCATCTCGTCCTCACGGTGGTGTGCCTGATCCTGAGCTGCCTGATCGCGCTGCCCATCGCGCTCGTCCTCGGCCGCCTCGGCAGGGGCGGCGCGCTCGCGGTGAACATCTCCAACGTCGGCCGTGCGGTGCCGACCTTCGCGGTCCTGGTCCTGCTGCTCCTCACCCCCGTCGGGCGCTGGGGCGAGGGCCCCACCGTCGTCGCGCTGGTCCTCTTCGCCGTCCCTCCGCTGCTCACCAACGCGTACGTCGGGATGCGCGGGGTCGACCGCAGCGTCGTACAGGCCGCGCGCGGCATGGGAATGACGGGGCGCCAGATGCTGTGGCGGGTCGAACTGCCGCTCGCTATGCCGCTGGTCCTGAGCGGCGTGCGGATCGCCGCCGTCCAGCTAGTGGCCACCGCGACGATCGCGGCGCTCGCGGGCGGCGGGGGACTCGGCCGGATCATCACGGCGGGGTTCAACCTCGCCAGTACGCCGCAGGTGGTGGCGGGAGCCGTTCTGGTCGCCGTGTTCGCGCTGCTCGTCGAGGGCCTGTTCGAGATCGGCGAGCGGCTTGCTCCCGGGCGGGCGCGGGGGAGAGGGCGGGCCGGATGAGGTGGTGGAGGGGCCGGAGAAGGTTGTGGGGCGCTGTCGGTGTTGCCCTGCTCTTGTCCGGATGTACGTCGGGGCCGTCCCTGGAAACCCAGGGCGAGGTCACCGCACCGCCCGGCGACAGCCATCACCTGGTCATCGGCTCGGCGGGCTTCACCGAGAGCGATCTGCTGGCCCAGATGTACACCCTGCTCCTGCGGAAGGCCGGATACGGGACCGAGATCCTCTCCGTGGCCAACCGTGAGCTGTACGAACCCGCCCTGGAATCAGGCCAGATCGACGTCGTCCCCGAATACGCGGCGACGTTCGCCGACTGGCTGAACGCCAAGAAGAACGGCGCGGACGCGGCGCCGGTCGGCTCGCCCGACCTCGACGCCACGATGCGGGCGTTGCGCGCGCTGGCCGCCCCGCGCGGCCTCACCGTCCTCGATCCGGGCACGGCCGTCGACCAGAACGCGTTCGCCGTCACCGCGTCCTTCGCCGAGCAGCACCGGCTGAAGACGCTGAGCGACCTCGGAAAGTCCGGCCTGAAGGTACGCCTCGCCGCGGGCGACGAATGCGTGCAACGCCCGTACTGCGAACCCGGTTTGAAGAAGGTCTACGGCATCGACGTCACCTCCGTCGACCCCAAGGGCGTGGGCACGACCCAGGCCAAGAAGGCCGTGCAGAGCGGTCAGGACCAGATGGTCCTCACCACGTCGACGGACGCCACCCTCGACGACTTCGGCCTTGTCCTCCTGAAGGACGACAAGAAACTTCAGAACGCCGACTATCTCGTCCCGGTCGTCAACCGCTCCCGCGCGGGCAGCGAGGGCGTCGCGAAGGCACTCGGCCGCCTCAACTCCGTACTGACGACGGCGGACCTGGCCTCCATGAACGAACAGGTGGACAGCTGGCGCAGGCTGCCGCAGGACGTGGCGCGGGCGTACCTGGAGGAGAAGGGACTGCTCTGACCCACGCCACGTGGGATCAGGCGTCCGCCACGGAGTCGAACTCCACCTGGTCGCGCGGCACGCCCTGCGCGTCCGCGTCCACCGAGCGGCGCAGGGCCTCGTGCAGCTTCGCCGGGGTCAGTACGCCCAGGAAGCGGGCCCCGTCGAGGACCGCGACCCAGCCCGCGTCGTGCTGGAGCATCACGCCGAAGGCCTGCTTGAGCGGGGCACCGACCGGGACCCAGGCGTTCATGCGGTGGGCCAGGTCGCCGACCCGGCCGCCCTCCCCGGCCAGGGCCACCTCGTCGATGCCGACCCAGCCGTGCAGATCTCCGTCCGCGTCCAGGACGACACCCCAGCGGGCGTCCTCCTCACGCAGCCGGGCGGCGGCGTGCGCTGCGGACTCGTCGAAGCGGACCACCGCCGGCTGCTCCAGGTCCTCCGCCAGGATCTCGGTGACCGACAGACGCTTCAGGCCCCGGTCGGCGCCCACGAACTCGGCGACGTACGGAGTCGCCGGCGTGCCGAGCACCGCTCCAGGCGTGTCGAACTGCTCGATGCGCCCCTGCCCGTACACCGCGATCCGGTCACCGAGCCTGACCGCCTCCTCGATGTCGTGCGTGACCAGGAGAACGGTCTTGCGGACCGCCGCCTGCATCCGCAGGAACTCGTCCTGCAACTGCTCCCGCACCACCGGGTCCACCGCGCCGAACGGCTCGTCCATGAGCAGCACGGGCGGATCGGCGGCAAGGGCACGTGCCACGCCGACGCGCTGACGCTGGCCGCCGGACAACTGCTCGGGGTAGCGGGAGCCGTACGTCTTCGGGTCGAGGCCCACCAGATCGAGCAGCTCGGCCGCCCGCGCCCGGGCCTTCGCCTTCTTCCAGCCGACCAGCGCGGGAACGGTCGCCGTGTTGTCGAGGATCGTGCGGTGCGGGAAGAGCCCCACCTGCTGGATGACATAGCCGATACGGCGGCGAAGGCGCACCGGGTCGACATCGGCGATGTTCTCGCCGTTGACGAAGATGCGGCCCGCGGTCGGTTCGATGAGGCGGTTCACCATCATCATCGTGGTCGTCTTGCCGCACCCGGACGGTCCGACGAGCGTGACCAGTTCACCCTCGGCGACCTCGAAGGAGAGATCGTCCACGGCCATCGTGCCGTCCGGGTAGCGCTTGGTGACCTGCTCGAACCGGATCATGTACTCACGCTAACCGCGCACGTCACGGCCCGCTCACCAGGACCACCTCCAGGGTGCGGGGGCCGTGCACCCCCTCCACCCGGTCCAGTTCGATGTCGCTCGTCGCGGACGGTCCCGAGATCCAGGTCAGCGGGCGCGTCGGATCGAGCCGCTCGAGTGCCTGGGGTACGGAGGAGACGACCTGGCCCGGGACCCGTACGACACAGATGTGGTGATCGGGCACGAGCGTGATGCGGCGGCGTCCCTGGTCGGTGCCGCCGTCCAGGACGATCGTGCCGGTCTCGGCCACGGCGACCGCGCAACCCGTGACCACACTGTCGGTCCTGTCCAGCTCCCGTGCGGTGTGGGACGCGAGGTCCTGGACGAGAGCCACCGGGCCATCGCCGGGCAGCCAGTGGGGCGGCAGGGCCGGTGGCACGAGGACCGTGCGTGAGCCCCGCTCGGCGAGGAGCCGCGTCAGGAGGGCGGGCAGTTGCTCGTCCGTCGCGCGGTGCACCGTCGCGCGGTAGTCCGCCAGATTCTCCGCGAGCAGGTCGATGGTCTGCTGGGTGGTGCGGTCGCCGTGCTCGCGCAGGTAGTCACGGGGGATGGCCGCGTCGTCGGGGCGCGGCTCACCGCCGACGCGCAGGCCGTTGCGTACGTCGTCAGGTACGTCGGCCAGCGCTCGGCGGACCCGGCCCAGGATCTGGTCCCTGCTGCTCACTTCGTGCCGCCCTTCTCGGTCAGGCCGCCGTTCGTACGCTGCCACCAGTCGCGGAACGGCTCCGCCGGCACCTTCGGCAGATCCCGCGCCGCGCTCCAGGCCCGGCCGGGGCCAGGAAGTGTGCGGGGATGGACGCGCCGGGTCCGCGACGCAAGGCGCTGCCCCGTCCGCAGCGCTCCCGGGCGGCCGAACGCCCAGCCCGCCGCGCGCATCGCCGCCCGTTCCGCCGCGTGCCCCTTCGCCGGCCGCAGCGTCACCTTGGTGCCGTGCCGTGTCACTTCGCCGCCCTGAACCACCCGTTCCCGCAGGTGTACGAGGACTTCGGGGATGTCGATGGCCACCGGGCACACCTCGTAGCACGCGCCGCAGAGAGACGACGCGTAGGGGAGCGAGGCGTCGATCTCGCTCTGGGTACCCCGGAGCTGAGGGCTGAGGATGGCCCCGATGGGGCCCGGGTAGACCGAGCCGTACGCGTGGCCGCCCGCCCGTTCGTACACGGGGCAGACGTTGAGGCAGGCCGAGCAGCGGATACAGCGCAGGGCCTGGCGGCCCACCTCGTCGGCGAGGGTGTCGGTGCGACCGTTGTCGAGGAGGACCAGATGAAAATTCTGCGGGCCGTCGGAGTCGGTCGTACCCGTCCACATCGACGTGTACGGGTTCATCCGCTCGGCCGTCGACGAGCGGGGCAGTGTCTGCAGGAAGACCTCCAGGTCCCGCCAGGTCGGCACGATCTTCTCGATGCCGACGACCGAGATCAGCGTCTCGGGCAGCGTCAGACACATGCGGCCGTTGCCCTCGGACTCGACGACGACCAGGGTGCCCGTCTCGGCGACCATGAAGTTGGCCCCGGAGACACCGACCTTGGCGCGCAGGAACTTCTCCCGCAGATGGAGGCGGGCGGCCTCGGCGAGTTCGGCGGGTGTGTCGGTCAGACCGTCCGGTGCCGGGCGGCCCCACTCGCCCATCTCACGCGCGAAAATCTCGCGGATCTCGCCGCGGTTGCGGTGGATGGCGGGCACGAGGATGTGCGAGGGGCGGTCCTTGCCGAGCTGCACGATGAGTTCGGCGAGGTCGGTCTCGTAGGCGTGGATGCCCTCGGCTTCGAGGGCTTCGTTGAGGCCGATCTCCTGCGTGGCCATCGACTTGACCTTGACGACCTCCGACTCGCCCGTTTCCTGGACAAGCCGGGTGACGATGCGGTTCGCTTCGTCGGCGTCGGCCGCCCAGTGCACGGTGCCGCCCGCGGCCGTGACCGACTCCTCCAACTGGACGAGATAGCGGTCGAGATGGTGCAGGGTCTCGTCCTTGATGCGCTTGCCCGCCTCGCGCAGCAGCTCCCAGTCGGAGAGTTCGGAGACGGCCTTCGCGCGCTTGCCGCGGATGGTGTGGGTGGCGTGCCGGAGGTTGGCGCGCAAGGTCTTGTTGCCCACGGCGTCGTGGGCCGCCTCGGGGAAGGCGGGCATGCCTACGAACGTGCCGCTCATGACAGGGGTTCCTCCTCCGTGCTCGCCAGGATCTCCGCGATGTGGACCGGGCGTACGCCACTCTTGAGGCGCGTCATCGTGCCCCCGATGTGCATCAGGCACGAGTTGTCCGCCGCGCAGAGGGTGTCGGCGCCCGTCGACTCGGCGTTCCGCACCTTGTCCATGCCCATCGCCGACGAGACATCGGGGTTCTTCATCGCGAAGGTGCCGCCGAAGCCGCAGCATTCGTCCGCACCCGGGAGTTCGAGGAGCTCAAGACCCTTGACTGCTTGCAGCAGGCGGGTGGGGCGGTCACCCAGGCCGAGGCTGCGCAGACCGTGGCAGGTCGGGTGGTACGTCACCGTGTGCGGGTAGTACGCCCCGACGTCCGTCACACCGAGGACGTCCACCAGGAATTCGGTCAGCTCGTAGGTCTTGGGGACGACCGGTGCCAGCGTGGTCGCCAGGCCGTCGCCCCGGCCCTCGGAGCGGGCCCGCTCTCCCATACGGGGGTACAGCTCGCGGACCATCGCGCCGCAGGAGCCGGACGGCGTCACGATCGCGTCATACTCATCCGAGCCGAATACATCGGAGAAATGACGGGCGAGCGGCTCTGCCTGATGGCGATACCCCGTGTTGTAGTGCGCCTGCCCGCAGCAGGTCTGCGCCATCGGGAAGTCGACCTCAACTCCTAGCCTGGTCAGCAGTTTCACCACCGCGCGGCCTGTGTCGGGATAGAGCGTGTCGTTGACACAGGTCAGGAACAGGGCGACACGCATCGCGGGTTCCTCCTCGTCGATCATCGGATGGGTGCAGCGTATGCGCTGCGCGCGCTCAGCGGGAGTCAGGGTGCGGGAATGCGGGAGTGCGGGGGAACGCGGCGCGAGGCCTTCTCCCACGCTGCCCGGCTCGCCCGGTCGCGGGTCGGCTCGTACCGCGTCAGCCGCTGGGTGCGGGCCGACAGGGCACGCATTTCGTGGCGGTCCTCGCCTATCAGGCCGTGCGCTCTGGCCTGTACGAGTACGTTGCCCAGCGCCGCCGCCTCCGCGGGGCCGGCGACGACAGACAGCCCGCAGGCGTCCGCTGTCAGTTGGCACAGGAGTGCGTTGCGGGCGCCGCCGCCCACTATGTGGACCACGTCCACGGCTCGGCCCGCCAGGCGTTGGGCGTCCTCGATGGCCCGGCGGTGGGCCAGGGCCAGGGAGTCGAGGATGCAGCGGGTCGTCTCCGCGGGGGTGGCGGGAACGGGCTGGCCAGTGGCTCGGCAGGCTTCGGCGATGCGGTGCGGCATGTTGCCGGGGGGCAGGAAGGTGGGGTCTGCCGCGTCGATGAGCGAGCGGAGGGCGGGGACGGCGGCGGCTTCGCGCAGCAGATCTTCCAGTGCGGGGGTGTGCGTGCCTGTACTCCAGTCGCGCAGGCACTCCTGGAGCAGCCACAGGCCCATGATGTTGCGCAGGTAGCGGACCGTGCCGTCTATGCCCAACTCGTTGGTGAAGTTGGCCTGCCGGCTCTCCTCTGTGCGGACGGGGGCGGACAGCTCCAGGCCTGCCAGGGACCAGGTGCCGGTGCAGATGTAGGCGAAGTTGTCCGTGGTGGCGGGGACTGCGGCTACGGCCGACGCGGTGTCGTGCGAGGCGACGGCGGTCACCGGGACGGGGGCCCGCCCGGGCACACTCAGACCGGTGTCTTCCAGGACCTGCGGCAGCAAGTGCCCTGCGGGGTCGCCGGGGTGCCGCAGGGGTGCGAACAGGCTGAGGTCGATGCCGAGGCGGGTGGCCACCTCGTGGGACCAGCCTCCCGTGCCGGGATCCATGAGCTGTGTGGTGGAGGCATTGGTCAGCTCCGTGCCCAGTTCGCCCGTCAGCCAGTAGGTGAGGAGGTCAGGAATGAGCAATAGCTGTTTGGCGGAGGCCAGTTGGGCTGATTCCCGGGCGGCCATGAGTTGGTACAGGGTGTTGAACGGGGCGTACTGGACTCCTGTCGCGGCGTACAGCTCGGTGGCCGGAACCGTCGCCCAGGCCTTGGCCGCGATGCCCTCTGTGCGGGTGTCCCGGTAGTGCACCGGGTTGCCCAGGAGGTCTCCGTCCGCGTCCAGCAGGCCGTAGTCGACTGCCCAGCCGTCTATACCGATGGAGGTGAGGGGTGCCGGGTCGGCGAGGCATGCGGCGCGCAGGCCGTCCAGGACTCCGGCGTAGAGGGTGAGGATGTCCCAGTGCAGGGTGCCGGCCGTGCGGACCGGGCGGTTGGGGAAGCGGTGTGCTTCGCGGAGGGTGAGCGTGTCGGGGCCTGCCTGAGCCACCATGACGCGTCCGCTGGAGGCGCCCAGGTCAACTGCGGCGAAGCGGTGGTGGGTGCGGGTGACGCGAGTGCTGACTTTGGGCATGGGGGCTCGCAGGGGTGAGGGTCTGGGATGAAGACGCGTGCGGGTGGTCGTTTTCGCGGTGTGGCTCTTGGGGGCGGGGCCGCGCCGGTATGTCCGTCCTCGCTATCTCGGTCCGAACGTCTGGCTACTTCGGTTCCGGAGTCCGGCTTGCTGTGCTCCGGGCAGACATACCGGCACGTCCCCTCCGGTCGGATGCGCGGCCTCGGGTTGGTGGGGCTCGCGGCCAACCAGCTCCGGCCCGTGCAGAGGCGGTGGGCGCCCCCGGCGAGTGCGGTTACCTCAAGAACGCCGCCGCGACGCCCGCGTCCACCGGTATGTGCAGGCCCGTTGTGTGGGTGAGGTCGCCTGCCGTCAGGGCGAAGACCGCGTTTGCCACGTGTTCGGGGAGCACCTCCCGCTTGAGCAGGGTTCGCTGGGCGTAGAACTCGCCCAGCTTCTCCTCCTCGATGCCGTACGTCGCCGCGCGCTGCGCGCCCCAGCCGCCCGCGAAGATTCCCGAGCCGCGGACCACACCGTCCGGGTTGATGCCGTTCACCCGGATGCCATGCTCGCCCAACTCGGCGGCGAGGAGGCGGACTTGGTGGGACTGGTCCGCCTTGGTGGCTGAGTAGGCGATGTTGTTCGGGCCCGCGAACACCGCGTTCTTGGACGTGATGTAGATGATGTCGCCGCCCAGGTCCTGGTTCCGCATGAGGCGGGCCGCCTCGCGTGAGACCAGGAACGAGCCGCGGGCCATGATGTCGTGCTGGAGGTCCCAGTCGCGGGCCGTGGTCTCCAGGAGGGGCTTGGAGATGGAGATGCCGGCGTTGTTCACCACCAGGTCGACTCCGCCGAAGGCCAGTGCCGTGGTGGCGAAGGCGGCGGTGATCTGCTCCTCCGATGTGACGTCCATGGTGACCGCGATGGCCTTGTCCGGGCCGCCCAGCTCGTCCGCCACGGCCGCGGCGTTCTCCGCGTCGAGATCCGCGACCGCCACGCAGGCGCCCTCCGCCACCAGGCGGTGGGCGATCGCCTTGCCGATGCCGCTGCCCGCGCCGGTCACCAGGGCCACCCGGGTGGCCAGTGGCTTGGGCTTCGGGAGGCGCTGGAGTTTGGCCTCTTCCAAGGGCCAGTACTCGATGCGGAACTTCTCCGATTCGTCGATCGGGGCGTACGTGGAGACAGCCTCGGCGCCGCGCATCACGTTGATCGCGTTCACGTAGAACTCGCCCGCCACTCGGGCAGTCTGTTTGTCCTTGCCGAAGGAGAACATCCCCACGCCCGGGATGAGGACGATCGCCGGGTCGGCGCCGCGCATGGCCGGTGAGGTCGGGTCGGCGTGCCGGGTGTAGTAGGCGGCGTACTCCTCTCGGTACGCGGTGTGCAGCTCCTTGAGGCGGGTGATGGCCTCTTGGAGTGGCGCGGTGGGCGGCAGGTCCAGGACCAGGGGCCTGACCTTGGTGCGCAGGAAGTGGTCGGGGCAGGAGGTGCCCAGGGCCGCGAGGCGCGGGTGCTCCGCACTTGCCAGGAAGTCGAGGACCGTGTCCGTGTCGGTGAAGTGGCCGATCTGGGGGCGGTCCTGCGAGGCCAGCGCCCGGATGTACGGGGCCAGTTCCGCAGCGCGGTGGTGGCGTGCGGCGGCGGGGAGGGGGGTGTGCGTGGCGAGGACCGGGCCGAACGGGGTCGGCTTTCCGTGTTCGGCGAGGAACGCCTCCGCCGTGCGGATGATGTGCAGCGAGTTGCGTTCGCACTCCTCGGCCGTCGCGCCCCAGGCAGTGATGCCGTGACCGCCCAGGACACAGCCGATGGCGTCGGGGTTCGCCGCGTGCACCGCCGCGATGTCCAGGCCCAGTTGGAAGCCGGGGCGCCGCCAGGGCACCCAGGCCACCGTGGAGCCGAAGCACTGGGCCGTCAGCTTCTCGCCTTCCGCGGCGCAGGCCAGAGCGATGCCCGAGTCCGGGTGCAGGTGGTCCACGTGCGGGGCGTCCACCAAGGCGTGCATCGCCGTGTCGATGGAGGGGGCCGCGCCGCCCTTGCCGTGCAGGCAGTAGTCGAAGGCCGCGACCATCTCGTCCTCGCGGTCGGCGCCCGGATACACCTCCTTGAGGGCGTGCAGACGGTCAAGACGCAGGACCGCCAGGCCTTCCTCGGTGAGGGTGCCCAGGTCGCCGCCCGAGCCCTTGACCCACATCAGGTCGGTGTCCGCGCCGGTCACCGGGTCGGGAGCGGTGCCCTTCGCCGACGCGTTGCCGCCCGCGTAATTGGTGTTGCGCGGATCGGCGCCCAAGCGATGGGCGCGATCCAGGAGTTCCGTGATCCGCTCGTGCTGTGTCATGCCGCTCATGCCCCCCATCCGGCCTGGTCGCCGCCCACGCGGTCCTTGACGATCTGCTCCTGCCATCCTGACTTCCGATAGGCCCTCATGGGATCAGGGTCGAGCCCCGAGTCCTCCCTGACTTCTGCCAGTAGGGGTCGGACGTCCGTGTTGTAGGCGTCCATCAGGACCGCGTTGGCGGCGAGGACATCGCCGGTCCGCTGGGCCTCGGCCAGCGCGTCGGCGTCGACGAGGAGCGCCTTCGCCGTGGCCTCCTGCACGTTCATCACCGAGCGGATGATCGCGGGGATCTTCGCCTCGATGTTGTGGCACTGGTCGAGCATGAACGCGATGTCGGAGTTCAGACCGCCGCCGCGGACGACCTCGTACATGATCCGGAAGAGCTGGAAGGGGTCGGCGGCGCCCGCCATCAGGTCGTCATCCGCGTAGAAACGCGAGTTGAAGTCGAAGGCGCCGAGGCGGCCCTCGCGCAGCAGGGTCGCGACGATGAACTCGATGTTGGTGCCGGGTGCGTGGTGACCGGTGTCGACGACGACCTGTGCCTTGGGGCCGAGCTTCAGGCAGTGTGCGTACGCCGTGCCCCAGTCCGGGATGTCCGTCGCGTAGAAGGCCGGTTCGAAGAGCTTGTACTCGATGAGCATGCGCTGGTCGTCTCCGAGCCGCTCATAGGTGGCCCGCAGGGCATCGGACAGCCGGTCCTGGCGGCTGCGGAGATCGTCCTGTCCGGGGTAGTTGGTGCCGTCGGAGAACCACAGCTTCAGGTCGCGTGAACCCGTCTTGTCCATGATGTCGACGCATTCGAGGAGGTGGTCCAGGGCTTTGCGGCGGACCGCCGGATCCGGGTTGGTGACCGAACCGAGCTTGTAGTCGTCGTCCTGGAAGACATTGGCGTTGACCGCGCCGAGCCGTACCCCGCGCTCGGCGGCGTAGTCGGCCAGCGCCGCGTAGTCGTCGGCCCGGTCCCAGGGAATGTGCAGGGCCACCTTGGGCGCCACGCCCGTGTGGGCGTGCACGCGGGCGGCGTCGTCGATCTTTTCGCGGGTCGTGCGGGGGACACCTGGCTGCGCGAAGACCTTGAAGCGCGTACCGGAGTTGCCGTACGCCCAGGACGGGGTCTCCAGGGCCTGGGAGGTGAGTGCCGCTTTCACGGCGTCTTTGCTGGGTCCGGCGGTCATCGCGCAGCCTTCCGAAAGGTCGGTCGAGGTGGGTCAGTTGGAGAACCGGTGCGTGCCGGAGGCCGCGGCGAAGACGGCGCAGCCGTCCTCCATCCGCAGGAACTCCGTCTCACCGTTGGTCACTTGGGAGCGCTTGTCGGCGGGGATCCATACCTCCGCCGTCGTGTTGGCGGGCAGGGTCAGCGTGAGACGGAAGCCTTCCGAGTCCGTCTTCCAGTGGGTGGTGACCGGGCCGTAGAGCGCGTCGAAGCTGCCCTGCGCCTCGGTGACGCCGCCGCCGGGGCGCGGGCGGACGAGGATCTTGCGGAAGCCCGGGTCGGCCGGGGCGATGCCCGCGATGTTCGCGTACATCCACTCGCCCACCGAGCCATAGGCGTAGTGGTTGAAGGAGTTCATTCCGGCGTCCTGGAAGCTGCCGTCCGGCTTGATGGAGTCCCAGCGCTCCCACATCGTCGTGGCGCCCTTGTCGATCTGGTAGCCCCAACTGGGGAAGGACCGCTGGACGAGGAGGCGGTAGGCGACGTCCGTGTGGCCGGTGGCAGTAAGTACTGGCAGCAGGCGCGGAGTGCCGAGGAAGCCGGTCGACAGGTGCCATTCCTTGGATTTGATGAGCTCCACCAGACGGGCGGCCGCCGGTGCGCGGTCGCTGTCGGCGAGCAGGTCCATGGAGAGGGCCAGGACGTACGCGGTCTGCGTGTCGCCCTTCACCCGGCCGCCGTCGCTCACGTACGCCGCACGGAAGGCGTCCCGGACGCCGCCGAACAGCTTCTTGTACGGGGCCGGGTCCTTGCCCAGCGCTTCGGCGGCACGCGCGACCAGGTCTGCGCTGTGCGCGAAGTAGGCGGTCCCGATGACGTCCTTGGGCGTCTCGTCCTGGATGTTGAGCCAGTCTCCGTAGCCCTCGGCGGGGCGCAGGTATCCGCTGCTGTGCTTCTCCAGGTAGTCGAGCCACTTCAGCATCGAGGACCAGGACTGCTCCAGGACGCGGGTGTCCCCGTACGCCTGGTACAGCGCCCAGGGGACGGTCACTCCGGCGTCGCCCCAGCCGGCCACGCCCTTGCCGACCGTGCCGACGAACGGGGCCACGTCGGTGAAGGCGCCGTCGTCGGCCTGGCTGTCGCGCAGGTCGTCGAGCCACTTCGTGAGGAAGCGGGCCGACTCCATCGTGTAGGCGGCGGTCGGCGCGAAGACGTTGATGTCGCCGGTCCAGCCGAGCCGCTCGTCGCGCGCGGGAGTGTCGGTGGGGATGGACAGGAAGTTGCCGCGCTGGCCCCATGTGATGTTGCTGTGCAGCTGGTTGAGCATGGGGACGTTGGTCTTGAAGTCCATCGTGAACGGCGCCGAGGTGTGGATCACCCGGCCCGTCACCGCGTCGAGCGGCGGCTTGCCCGGATAGCCCGTCACCTCCACGTAGCGGAAGCCGTGGAAGGTGAACCGCGGCTCGTACGTCTCCTTGCCGCCGCCCTTGAGCGTGTACGTGTCCGTGGCGCCCGCGGTCCGCAGATTGGTGGTGTAGATCGTGCCGTCGGGGTTGAGGACCTCCGCGTGGCGCAGCCGCACCTTCGTACCGGCCTCCCCGGAGACACTCAGGCGGACCGCCCCGACCATGTTCTGACCGAGGTCGAAGACGAAGACGCCCGGTTTCGGCTCACTCATCTTCTGGGCGGAGATCTCGCTCTCCACGCGCGTGTGCGCGTCGACCTGGGCCACGACGGCGGCCTTGACCTTGTCGACGGCATCGGCCGCGACCCACTTGGAATCGTCGAAGCCGGTGCGCGTCCAGCCCGCGGTCTCAAGGCGGGCGTCGTAGTCCTCGCCCGACAGGAGGTCGGCGGCGGTCACCGGGCCCGTGGCGGCACGCCAGTCGGTCCCCGACAGGACGCGGTCGGTCGATCCGTCGGTGTACGTGACCTCCAACTGCCCGAGGAACGCCGGACGGTCACCGTACTGATGCGGACCGAACATGCCGACGTTCCCCGCGTACCAGCCGGCCGCGACCGTCACACCGAGCGCGTTGGCACCCGACTTGAGCTGCTTGGTCACGTCGTACGTCTGGTACTGGACCCGCTTGTTGTAGTCGGTCCAGCCGGGCGCCAGGCGGTCGTCGCCGACGCGCTCGCCGTTCAGCCAGGCGTCGTAGAGGCCGAGGGCCGTGGAGTAGAGCCGGGCCCGCGCGACCTTCTTGCCCGCCCTGAGGCGGAACTCGTGGCGCAGCTGGGCGGCGGGGGAGTGGTTGACGGCCACTTTGCCCCAGGGGCCCGAACCCCAGGGCGCGAGGACCTTGGCCGCCGACCACGAGCCGTCGTCGTACCCCGTCGACTGCCAGTCGCCCGATGGCTCCTTGTCGGTGGTCTTCCACGAGCCGTCGGTGCCCAGGACGCGCACTCCGTCGGCGGTCGTCAGTTCGAGCATGCCAAGCAGGCCGGCCGGTCCCGTGGTGGCGTTCGTGGCGGAGACGGCGATGGCCGCGGCGCCGGGGCGCAGCTGGGCGGTCACGTCCACGACCACCGGGCGGCGCCAGTTGTCGGCGGCGCTGTCGGCCTCCGTGTGTGCGACGCGTGTGCCGTCGGCGTACGCCGTGAAGCCGTCATCGGCGGTCATGACAAGGCGAGCGCGAGTGACCCCTTCGGGGATGTCGAAGTGGCCGCGGAACCAGCGGGTGGCCGCCGGGGCACTGGTCGCGGGGTCACCCTCGGGGAACCAGATCCACGAGGCGTCTTTCAGGCTGGGCGCGCCGATGAGGGAGGCCGGTGCGCCGATCCAGCGCGCCGACCAGTCCGATGCCTTGGAGAGCCCGGTCTCCCACCAGGAGGGCTCGCTCCACTCGGAGGCCTTGCCCGCGGCGTCCCAGGCCCGGACCGTCCAGTGGTAGCGCGTACGGGACTTGAGGCCGGGGCCCGCGTAGGGGACAAGGACCGAGTCGCTCGACGTGACCTTGCCGCTGTCCCAGACGTCGGGCTTGGAAAGGCGGTCCGGGGTGGTGGCCACGCGTATCTGGTAGGCCGACTGTGCCTGGCCCTCCTTGGCGGACGCCAGCGGCCAACTCAGCCTCGGGCGCGGCACGTCGAGGCCGAGCGGGTGCCTCACGTACTCCACGGTCGGTCTGGTGACGCGAAGGGCCCGGCCCGCCGCGGTGGGGGCGGCGTGGGCCGCGGGAACGGCCCCGGCGGCCATCGCCGTTCCCAGGGCGGCCGTGGCGGTGGTGCTGAGCAGTCGTCTTCTGCTGATCACAATTCGGCTCCGTAACGACTCGACGATGAATCGTTTCACGAGAGGCGAAGCTAGGGAGGGCGATGGCTGATGTCAAGAGCCCCTGAACGCTTCGACCTTGGCGCATCGAGAGCGGAGAGGTTTTTCAAGTCGCGACCATTGACGCGGCAGTTGGCGCGGGTTTAGCTTCCCTGAAAATTGATTGAAACCTTTCACCCGGGGTGTCCGGTGGGTGACTCCCGATGACGCCCGACCGCTGATTCCCGCGGCCAGAAGCCGCATGCCCTTCGTTACCGATCGGTGCTACCTATGAGAGAGCCCCCCGTCCTTGCCGTGCAGGGCCTGAGCAAGTCCTTCGGGGCCGTGCGCGCCCTGCACGACGTCTCCTTGGAGTTGTACGCCGGTGAGGCGCACGCCCTCGCGGGCGAGAACGGCGCAGGGAAATCCACCCTCATCAAGACCCTTGCCGGGGTCCACCGGCCGGACACGGGAGAGCTGTCGCTCGACGGTTCCCCGGTCGCCTTCCACGGCCCCGGCGACGCCCGGGACGCGGGCGTCGCCGTCATCTATCAGGAGCCGACGCTCTTCCCCGACCTCTCCGTCGCGGAGAACATCTTCATGGGGCGCCAGCCCCGGCGCTCTTTTGGCCGCGTCGACCACAAGGCCGTGCACGCCGCTGCCGGCGCGCTCTTCAAGCGCCTGGCCGTGGACCTCGACCCCGAACAGCCCGCACGCGGGCTCTCCATCGCCGACCAGCAGATCGTCGAGATCGCCAAGGCGCTCTCCTTCGACGCCCGGGTCCTGATCATGGACGAGCCGACCGCCGCCCTCACCGGCAGCGAAGTGGCCCGCCTCTTCGGCGTCGTACGCACCCTGCGCGAACAGGGCGCCGCGGTCCTGTTCATCTCGCACCGCCTGGAGGAGATCTTCGAGCTGTGCCAGCGCGTCACCACCCTGCGGGACGGCGCCCTGATCGCGAGCGAGCCCCTCGAAGGACTGACCGAGGACGATCTCGTACGCCGCATGGTGGGCCGCGACCTCGACGAGCTCTACCCGAAGCAGGACACGCGCGTGGGCGAGGTCGCGCTCAGCGTCCGCCGGCTGACCCGCGAAGGCGTCTTCGCCGATGTCTCGTTCGATGTACGGCGCGGGGAGATCGTCGGGCTCGCCGGTCTCGTCGGAGCCGGCCGCAGCGAGGTCGCGCGGGCCGTGTTCGGCGTCGACCGGTGGGACGCGGGCACGGTCGAGGTGCAGGGGCGTGAGCTGGTCAACGGCGCTCCGAGCACCGCCATGGCGGCCGGACTCGCGCTCGTCCCCGAGGACCGGCGTGCCCAGGGCCTGGTGATGGACATGTCCATCGAGCGCAACATCGGGCTCACCGGACTGCGTACGACGGTACGCGCGGGCCTCATGGACCGTCGCGCCGAGCGCAGCCGCTCGCTCGACTGGGCCGTGCGACTTCAGGTGAAGTACGCGCGGATCGCCGACGCCGTCGGCACCCTGTCCGGCGGCAACCAGCAGAAGGTCGTTCTCGCCAAGTGGCTTGCCACCCGGCCCCAGGTGCTCATCGTCGACGAACCGACCCGCGGCATCGACGTCGGCACCAAGGCCGAAGTACACCGTTTGCTTTCCGAACTCGCTGCTGACGGCGTCGCCGTCCTGATGATCTCCTCCGACCTGCCCGAGATCCTCGGCATGGCCGACCGGGTCCTCGTCATGCACGAAGGGCGGCTCACCGCCGAGATCCCGCGCGCGCGGGCGACCGAGGAGTCCGTGATGGCCGCCGCCACCGGGAGGACGGCATGAGTGTGACCACCCAGAGCCCCGCGCCCGCCGTCGACCCGGAGAAGGCCGGGGCCACCCGCCTGGTCGACCGTGTCTTCAAGATGCGCGAACTCGCCATCCTCCTGGTCTTCCTGGTGATGATCGGCATCACTCAGGCGGGCAACAGCGAGTTCCTGTCCGAGCAGGGCATCAAGGACCTGCTCCTGAACGCGACGATCCTCGTCCTCGTCGCCACCGGACAGGCCCTTGTCGTCATCACCCGCAACGTCGACCTGTCGGTGGGCTCGACGCTCGGGATCAGCGCCTTCGCCGCCGGCAACTACCTCCAGGGCGGTGGAAACCCGACGGTCGCGATCCTCCTGGCCGTCGCTCTAGGCGTCGGCTGCGGCCTGCTCAACGGGGCGCTCGTCAGCCTCGGCCAGGTGCCCGCCCTCGTCGTGACGCTCGGCACGCTCTACGTCATCCGGGGCGTCGACTCCATCTGGGTCGGCTCGCGCCAGATCACCGCGTCCGATCTGCCGGACGGATTCGTCGACTTCGGGTCGGGCGGGATCTCGGCCGTGCCGTATCTGGCACTGATCGCGCTCTTCGTGCTGATCGCCGTCGCCTACTACCTACGGCACTTCGGCGCCGGCCGCGAGTTCTACGCCCTCGGCTCCAACCCCGAGGCCGCGCGCCTGGCCGGCATCCCGGTGCGCAAGCGGATCCTCGCCGCGTACACCGCGTGCGGGGCGCTCGCGGGGCTCGCGGGCGCGCTCTACCTGGCCCGCTTCGGCAACGTCGACTCCGCCACCGGCAACGGCTACGAACTCACCGTCGTCAGCGCCGTGGTGGTCGGCGGCGTCGTCTTCACCGGTGGCTCCGGCAGCGTCTACGGAGCGGCACTCGGCGCGCTGCTCCTGACCTCCATCAACAGCGTCCTTCCGGCGCTCGGCGTCAGCTCCGTGTGGGTGCTCGCCATCAACGGCGTACTGCTCGTCCTGGCCATCGCCGTCGATCGCGTCGTCGCCCTGCGCGTCGCCAAGGCCCTGACGAAGAGGGCCGCATCGAACAGAAGGGCTGGCCGCCATGGCTGACTCCAACCGGCTTGACGTCACGCGCGCCGTCCGCTGGGACACCGTTGTCGGCGCCCTCCTTGTCGTACTCCTGCTGATGTCGTTCTCCTTTGTCGACGGTTTCGGGAACGCCCTCAACCTGTCGTTCCTCATCGGCAACACGCTGCCCATCGCGCTGATAGCCCTCCCGATGACGCTTCTCGTGGTCTCCGGAGAGATCGATCTCTCGGTGGCCTCCACGGCGGGGCTCTCCGGAGCGGTGATGGGCGCCCTGTGGAACGCGGGCATGGCCATCGAGACGATCATTCCGCTCGTCCTGCTCATCGGCGTCGTCTGCGGGCTCGTCAACGGTCTCCTTGTGACCCGGCTCGGGCTGCCCTCGCTCGCCGTGACCATCGGCACCATGGCCGCCTACCGGGGCATCGCGCAGATCGTCCTCGGCTCGGACGCCGTCACCGACTTCCCCTCCCAGTACCAGGACTTCGCGGCCGGGCGCATCGGTGACACCTTCCTGCCGTACGCCTTCCTGCCCTTCCTGGCGCTGCTCGCGATCGCCGTCGTCGTCCTGCACGCCACGCCCTTCGGGCGCTCGCTCTTCGCGATCGGCGCCAACGAGGAGGCCGCACGGTTCGCCGGTGTCCGCGTCAAGCGGCACAAGCTGTGGCTCTTCGTCTTCACGGGCCTCATGGCCTCGCTCACGGGCGTCTTCTGGGCCCTGCACTACGCCAGCGCCCGCTACGACAACGCCACCGGACTCGAACTGTCCGTCGTGGCCGCCGTCCTGCTCGGCGGCATCGACTTCGACGGCGGCAAGGGGACCCTCGGCGGCGCCATCGCCGGTGTCTTCCTGCTCGGCGGGCTGCAGAACGCCATGAGCCTGCTCAACGTCTCCGCACAGTCGCAGATCGTCGTCACCGGCGTGCTCCTTGTGGTGTCCGTGCTCGGGCCCCGCGTGGCCCGGCAGATCGCCGTCGCCAGAGCGGGCCGCCGCGCCACCGCCCCCGCCCGCTGACCCCACGTACCTCCGCAAGCCCGAAGTCCGAAAGGGACCAACGATGCTCTCTGCCCGCCGCTCCGCCACGCTGCGCCGCACCTGCGCCGCCCTCGCCGCCGCCACCTCGCTCGCCCTCGCCGCCACCGCCTGCGGGGGCACCACCAAGGAGTCATCGAAGAACGACGACGCGGGCAAGGCCTCCAACGCCAAGGCCGACCCGGACGCGGCCACCAAGAAGGGCCTCACCGTCGCGTTCCTCCCCAAGCAGGTCAACAATCCGTACTTCACCGTCGCCGACAAGGGCGGCGAGAAGGCGCTCAAGGAGCTCGGGTCCAGCTACAAGGAGACAGGTCCCAACAGCGCCACCGACACCAGCGGCCAGGTCAGCTACGTCAACACGCTCACCCAGCAGCAGGTCGACGCCATGGCCGTCTCCGCGCAGGACCCGGGCGCCCTGTGCACCGCCCTCAAGCAGGCCATGAAGAACGGCATCAAGGTCGTCACCTACGACTCGGACACCAACGCCGGATGCCGTGACGTGTTCGTATCGCAGTCCAGTGCCGAGGCGCTCGGCCGCACGCAGGTGGAGCTGCTCGGCGAACAGCTCGGCTACAAGGGCGACATCGCGATCCTCTCCGCCGCCCAGACCGCGACGAACCAGAACACCTGGATCGGCTTCATGAAGGACGAGCTGAAGAAGCCCAAGTACAAGAACATGAAGCTGGTGAAGACCGCCTACGGGAACGACGACGCCCAGCAGTCCTTCCAGCAGACCCAGGGCCTCCTCCAGGAGCACCCGAAGCTGGCGGGGATCATCTCGCCCACGACGGTCGGCATCAAGGCGGCGGCACAGTACCTTTCGGGATCGAAGTACAAGGGCAAGGTGAAGCTCACCGGCCTCGGTACTCCCAACGACATGCGCCAGTACGTGAAGAACGGCACCGTCGAGGGCTTCGAACTGTGGGACCCGGCCAAGCTCGGCGCACTCGCCGCGCACACCGCCGTGGCTCTGAAGTCAGGCCGGATCACCGGCAAGAAGGGCGAGAAGTTCGAGGCCGGTGACCTCGGCAGTTTCACCATCGGTGACAAGGGAGTCGTCGATCTCGGCGAACCGACCGTCTTCGACAAGAAGAACATCGACCAGTACAAATTCTGAGGGGATCGCACGCTGCGGTGCACGAGGCACCGCACGAGCAACAGAACAAGGGGACGCATGGTCGGCATCAAAGACGTGGCGAAGCACGCCGGCGTGTCGGTGGGCACCGTGTCGAATGTGATCAACCGCCCGGACGTGGTCTCCGAAGAGACCCGCCACCGGGTGCAGTCCGTGATCGAGCGGCTCGGCTACGTCCGCAGCGAGTCCGCGCGGCAGCTGCGTGCCGGACAGAGCCGCATCATGGCGCTGCTCGTGCTCGACATGGGTAACCCCTTCTTCGTGGACGTCGCGCGCGGTGCCGAGCGCACCGCGCGCGACGCCGGGCTCCGCGTCATGATGTGCAACAGCGGACAGAGCCCCTCCGAAGAGGCCGAATACCTGGCACTCTTCGCCGAACAGCGGGTACGGGGCGTCCTGCTGACCCCGGCGGACGCGACGGGCCGCAACATCGAGGCGTTCCGCAGGCACGCCATCCCGTTCGTCCTCGTCGACCGTGTCGCCGAAGGCGCCACCGAGTGCTCCGTCTCCGTGGACGACGTCCTCGGCGGGGCGCTCGCGGTGCGTCATCTCGTGGACACCGGGCATCGCAGCATCGCGTACGTGAGCGGCCCGCCCGGCCTCAACCAGGTCAAGGACCGCAGGCAGGGAGCGCTGCAGGCACTCGCGGAGGCGGGGCTTCCGGCGTCGGCGCTGCGGGAGCTGCCCACCGAACGCCTCGACGTGGCCGCGGGACGCGACGCGGGCGCCCGCGTCCTGGGCCTCGCCGACCGGCCGACGGCCGTCTTCTGCGCCAACGACCTGCTCGCCCTCGGCGTGCTCCAGGCCATGTACGCGGCCGGGGTGAGCGTTCCCGAGGACATCGCCATCGTCGGCTACGACGACATCGAGTTCGCCGCGGCTGCCGTCGTCCCGCTCACCTCGGTACGCCAGCCCGCCGTCACGATGGGCGCCATGGCCGCGGAACTCCTCCTGGAGGAGACCGAGGGGGACGCCGCCCCGGAGGAGCACGAGCACCGGCGTGTGGTGCTCCAGCCGGAGCTCGTGGTGCGGCGCTCCAGCCTGGTGCCCCGCTGACAGGGCCCGGCGCGGCGGTGTGCTGAACTGGGGCGAAGTCTCCGTTCCCTCACGCCAGCCTCCGTCCCCGCACACCGCCGAAGGAGCCTCCTTGCCCGCCACCGCCCCCTACCGTCAGCCCGGCGTAGTCCTCACCGACCACCGCTTCTCCGTGCCCCTGGACCACGAGGACCCGGCGGGGGAGCGGATCGAGGTCTTCGCCCGCGAGGTGGTGGCGGGCGCGCACGCGGGGGCGGACCTGCCGTGGCTGGTGTATCTGCAGGGCGGCCCCGGGTGCGGGGCCAACCGGTTCGTGGGCAAGGAGGCCTGGCTCGGCAGAGCCCTGCAAGACTTCAGGGTGCTGCTCCTCGACCAGCGCGGAACGGGCAGTTCCACCCCTGCCACGCGCCAGACGCTCCCGCTGCGCGGCGGCCCCCGCGAACAGGCCGACTACCTCGCGCACTTCCGCGCAGACTCCATCGTCCGGGACTGCGAGCTGATCCGCCGCGAGCTGACCGGCGGCGCCCCCTGGACCGTCCTCGGCCAGAGCTTCGGCGGCTTCTGCGCGACGCACTACCTGTCAGCGGCGCCCGAAGGCCTGCGCACCGCGCTCATCACCGGCGGCCTGCCCACGCTGGACGGCCACGCGGACGACGTCTACCGCGCCGCCTACCCCCGCATGGAGCGCAAGAGCGCCGCCCACTACGCCCGCTACCCCCAGGACGTCGAGCGAGCCCGCCGTATCGCGGCCCACCTCGCCGAGCACGAGCCCGTCCTGAACGGCGGCTACCGGCTCACCGTCGAGGCGTTCCAGTCCCTCGGCATGCTGCTCGGCACGGGCGAGGGCAGCCACCGCCTCCACTACCTCCTCGAAGACGCCTTCGTACGGACGCCGTCGGGGCATGAGCTCTCCGACGCGTTCCAGGAAGACGTACAGGCTGTCCTCTCGCTCAGGAGCCAGCCTCTCTTCGCGGTCCTGCACGAGAGCATCTACGGGCAGGGCGAGCGGCCGAGCGACTGGTCGGCGGAGCGGCTGCGGGGTGAGTTCCCGCAGTTCGACGCGGGCAAGGCGCTCGACGGTGACGCCCCGCTGCTGTTCACCGGGGAGGCCGTACAGCGCTGGCAGTTCGACTGCGACCCGGCGCTGCGTCCACTGCGCGAGACCGCCGAACTGCTCGCCGCGCGCACGGGTTGGCCGCCCCTGTACGACACGGCACGCCTCGCCGCGAACGAGGTCCCGGCCGCCGCGGCCATCTACCACGACGACATGTACGTCGACACCGCCCACTCCCTGCGCACCGCACGCTCCATCCGCGGCCTGCGCACCTGGGTCACCGATGAGTTCGAGCACGATGGACTGCGGGTGGGCGCGCCGCGCGTACTCGACCGGCTCCTCGCCCTGACCAGGGGCGAAGTCTGAACCGGCCGGTTCCCTGCGGTCCGCGAAGCTAGGCTGCGGGCATGACAGAGCCGTTGAACGACCAGCTCATCCCCATGCCCGATGACTGGCGGCGCGCCCTCGCCGTCGTCGCCCACCCCGACGATCTGGAGTACGGCTGTTCGGCCGCGATCGCCGGCTGGACGGACGGCGGACGCGAGGTCGCCTATCTCCTCGCCAGCCGCGGCGAGGCGGGCATCGACACCCTCGATCCCGCCACATGCGGGCCGCTGCGCGAGCGGGAGCAGCGGGCCAGCGCGGCCGTCGTCGGTGTGTCGGCCGTGGAGTTCCTCGACCACAAGGACGGCGTGATCGAGTACGGGACGGCGCTGCGCCGCGACATCGCCGCCGCGGTCCGCAGGCACCGGCCCGAGCTCGTCATCACGCTCAACTACCGCGACACCTGGGGCGGCGTCGCCTGGAACACCCCGGACCACGTGGCTGTCGGCCGTGCCACCCTCGACGCCGTCGGGGACGCGGGCAACCGGTGGATCTTCCCCGAGCTGATCGAGGAGGACGGCCTCGAGCCCTGGGACGGTGTGCGCTGGGTGGCCGTCGCCGGTTCGTCGTCGCCCACGCACGCGGTGGACGCGACGGCAGGACTTGAGCGCTCCGTGCTCTCGCTCCTCGAACACCGCACCTACATCGAGGTGTTGACGGACGAGGACCCCGACAAGTACTGCCGTGAGTTCCTCACCGGCAACGCCCAGCGGGTGGCGCCGCGCTTCGGCGGGAAGCCCGCGGTGGCCTTCGAGGTCTTCAGCCGCTGAGCGACCGCCGCTACGCTGACGTGCCGCCGCATTCCTGACGGCACGTCAGAAACGTAGGCAGGAGCTGGTGCTTGATGATCGACACCATCGGCACGGACATCCCGGAGGGCACGGAGCGGCTGCGCCTCGACATCGAGGACGGGATCGGCGTCCTCACCCTCTGCCACGCGCGCAAGCTCAACGCGTGGAGCTGGGAGTCCACCCGCCAGCTCGGCATCTTCGCCGACCGGATCCGCTTCGACGACTCGATCAGGGCGGTGCTGCTGCGCGCGGAAGGGCGGGCCTTCTGCGCCGGGATCGACGTCACCGCCACCAACGGCGGTGCGATCGGCGGCCGTTCGGGGGCCGAGCGCACCCGCAACTACTGCGAGGGGCTGCGCTGGGTCCATGAACGCTTCCGCGCCTTCGCCCGCCTTCCGCAGCCCGTGATCGCCGCCGTGCAGGGGTACTGCCTCGGGTTCGGCTTCGAGCTCGCGCTGATGGCGGACGTACGGATCGCGTCCCACGACGCGGTGTTCGCGCTGCCCGAGGCGCAGATCGGTGTCGCGGTCGACGCGGGCGGTGATCTGCGCATCGCGCGCGACGCGGGCGCGGGCTGGGCCAAGCTGCTCTCGCTCACAGGGCGCCGCATCGACGCCGCCACGGCCGAGCGGCTGCGGCTCGTCCAACTCGTCGTACCGAGGGATGAGTTGACCAAGTCGGCCCGCGAGGTCGCCGCGGAGATCGCGGCGAACGCCCCGCTCGCAGTCCAGGGCATCAAGCGGGGCATCGACGCCTACGCGGACGCGGGCATGGACGCCGCCCTCGACCGGGTGGCGATGAACGCGGCGATCACGCTGACGTCGGAGGACTCGCGTGCCGGGTACGCGGCGAAGGGGGAGCGGCGGGCGGCCACGTTCGAGGGGAAGTAGGCCGCACCGCCGCGGCTTTGGGAGGCGCCACAGGACGTGGCGCTACCGCGCGAAGGGCTCGCGCCCCAGCTGCTCGCGCACCGTCACCACCTCCGGGCTGACCAGGCCCCGGCGCTGCCAGTTCGCGCCGTCGACCACCAGGGTGTGCCCGGTGATGAAGCGGGCGTAGGGCGAGGCGAGGAAGGTCGCCGCCCAGCCCAGCTCGCGTGGGGTGCCGACGCGGAGGGCGGGCTGGCGTGAGTCCAACTCCCGCGAGCCGGAGCGCGGTTCGCGTTCGTCCATGGGCGCCGCCGCCCGGTCGAGATTGCCGCGGATGTCGGCGGTCATGTCCTCGTGCGGCATCAGCCCCGGCACCAGGCCGTTGACCTGGATCCCGTACGGACCCCACTCCACCGCCAGCGTCTCGACGAGGCTCTTCACGCCTGCCTTGGCCGCCGCGCTGTGCGCGAAGCCGGGGCCACCCGTCCACGCGTACGACGCCCCGATGTTGATGACCGAACCGGGAGTGCCCGCAGTGAGGTGGCGGCGGCCGAACTCGCGCGTCATGAAGAACGTGCCGGTCAGCGTGATATCCACGACCGAGCGCCATGCGTTCGGTGACATGTCCTCGGCGGGCACGGGGAAGTTCGCCGCCGCGTTGTTGACCAGGACACCCGGCAGGCCGAACGCCGCCTGGGCCGCGTCGAAGACCTCGGCGACGCGCTCCGGGTCCCGGATGTCGCACGGCACGGCCGCCACCCGCCCGCCGAGGCCCGCGAGCTCGTCCCGTGCCGATTTCAGCCGCTCCTCCTTGCGGCTCGCGATCACCAGATCCGCGCCGAGCCGCGCGAACTCCGCGGCGATCGCCTTGCCGAGGCCGCTGCCGCCGCCGGTCACGAGGACGACCGTCCCGTCGTACGTCCCGCCGGGCAGCGCGCTCGTGCCGGGCGGGGCGGGGGCCGGGAGGCCGCGCGGCGGTTGCGTCCGGTCGTTCTCGCTCTCGTTATCGGCGTCCGTCATGGCCGCATCGATATCGCGTAACGCTTCAAAGCTCCATGCCCGTAGGCAACCTCATGCCGACGCTCCTCCGTCCGGACCGCCGCGACGGCGATGCACTATTGACAATCTACTTTGCCGATACTGCAATATGGGCATGGCAGAGAACAGGGCGGAGAACAGGGCGGCGGGCACGGCCGGGAACGATGACGACGGTGCGAATCTGGACGGCGTGCTGGCCGAGGTCGGTCCCCGCCTGCGCAGGATCCGCAAGGAGCGCGGTGCCACGCTCGCGGGCCTCGCCGCCGCCACCGGCATCTCCGTGAGCACCCTCTCGCGCCTGGAGTCCGGCCACCGAAAGCCCAGCCTCGAACTCCTGCTCCCCATCGCCCGCGCCCACCAGGTCCCCCTGGACGAACTGGTCGGCGCCCCGCCCGTCGGCGACCCCCGGGTGCGGTCCAAGCCGATCGTCCGGCACGGCCGCACCATGGTGCCGCTGACCCGCCAGCCGGGCGGCCTGCAGGCGTACAAGGTGCTCGAACCCTCCCGCTCCGTGGAGCCCGACCCACGGGCTCACGAGGGGTACGAATGGCTGTACGTCCTGTCCGGGCGGCTGCGGCTCGTGCTCGCCGATCATGACGTGATCCTCACCGCGGGTGAGGCGGCGGAGTTCGACACGCGTCTGCCGCACTGGTTCGGCTCCACGGGGGAGGGGCCCGCGGAGTTCCTCAGCCTGTTCGGGCCCCAGGGCGAACGGATGCACGTACGGGCGCGGCCCGCCGAACGGAAGCGTGAAGCGGACTGACCGAGACGGTTCCCCTGCCTGCAAGCGACCGCTTAGTATGCGATGGAGCCCGGTCCGAGAGCCCCGTGGAGGCCCCGCATGCAGGCATGGCAAGTGCACCAGAACGGCGAGCCGGGCGCGGTGATGCGCCTCGACGACGTGGACCGGCCGGTCCCCGGCGACGGGCAGCTGCTCCTGAAGGTCCGCGCCGCCAACATCAACTTCCCCGACGCGCTGCTCTGCCGCGGGCAGTACCAGGTCACGCCTCCGCTGCCGTTCACGCCCGGCGTGGAGATCTGCGGTGAGACCGAGGACGGGCGGCGCGTGATCGCCAACCCCGCTCTTCCGTACGGCGGTTTCGCCGAGTACGCGATCGCGGACGCGGCGGCCGTGCTGCCCGCGCCCGACGCCCTGGACGACGCCGAGGCCGCCGCGCTGCACATCGGCTACCAGACGGGCTGGTTCGGCCTGCACCGCCGCGCGCACCTCCAGGAAGGCGAGACCCTCCTGGTGCACGCCGCCGCCGGCGGCGTCGGCAGCGCGGCCGTCCAGCTCGGCAAGGCCGCGGGTGCCAAGGTCATCGGTGTCGTCGGCGGCGCCGCGAAGGCCGAGGTCGCGCGCGAGCTCGGCTGTGACGTCGTCATCGACCGGCGTACGGAGAACGTCATCGGCGCCGTCAAGGAGGCGACCGGCGGCCGTGGCGCCGATGTCATCTACGACCCCGTGGGCGGCGACGCGTACACGCAGTCCGCGAAGTGCGTCGCCTTCGAGGGGCGGATCATCGTCGTCGGCTTCGCGAGCGGTGTCATCCCGACGCCCGCCCTCAACCACGCCCTGGTGAAGAACTACGCGGTCCTCGGACTGCACTGGGGCCTCTACAACACCAAGGACCCCCAAGCGATCCTCCGCTGCCACGAAGAGCTGACCCAGCTCGCGGCCAAGGGCGCGATCAAGCCGCTCATCAGCGAACGCGTGCCGCTGAGCGAGGCGGCCGCCGCCGTCCAGCGCGTCGCGGACGGAGTCACAACGGGGCGGGTCGCCGTCATCCCCGAGGGAGCCGACGTATGACGGACGCCGCCGAACTGCGCCGCCGCGCCCAGGAGTTCCTCGCCGCACACCCGCCGGCGACGACGGAGCGCGCGGCGTTCCTGAAGGCCCGCTTCGATGCCGGGCTCGCCTGGGTGCACTACCCGGAGGGGCTCGGCGGGCTCGGAGCGCCGCGGTCCCTGCAAGCCGTAGTAGAAGCCGAGTTGGAGGCCGCGGGCGCGCCCGACAACGACCCGCGCCGCATCGGGATCGGCCTCGGCATGGCGGCGCCGACCATCCTCCACTTCGGCACGGAGGAGCAGAAGCGGCGCTTCCTGCCGCCGCTGTGGGTCGGCGACGAAGTGTGGTGCCAACTGTTCAGCGAGCCCGGCGCCGGGTCCGACCTCGCCGCCCTCGGGACCCGTGCCGTACGCGACGGCGACAGCTGGGTGGTCAACGGGCAGAAGGTGTGGACGTCCGGCGCGCACGCCGCCCGCTGGGGCATCCTCATCGCCCGCACCGACCCGGAGGTGCCCAAGCACCGCGGCATCACGTACTTCGTCTGCGACATGACCGACCCCGGCGTCGAGGTGCGACCGCTCCGGCAGATCACCGGCGAGGCCGAGTTCAACGAGGTCTTCCTCACCGACGTCCGCATCCCGGACGCGCACCGTCTCGGTGAGATCGGCGACGGCTGGAAGGTCGCGCAGACCACGCTGATGAACGAGCGCGTGTCCATCGGCGGCAGCCGCATCCCGCGCGAGGGCGGCATGATCGGCCCTGTCGTCGAAGCCTGGCGCGAGCGCCCCGAGCTGCGCACACACGACCTGCACCAGCGGCTTCTCAAGCTGTGGGTCGAGGCCGAGGTCGCCCGGGTCGCCGGCGAGCGGCTGCGTCAGCAGCTCGCCGCGGGACAGCCTGGCCCGGAGGGCTCGGGCATGAAGCTCGGCTTCGCCCGCCTGAACCAGGAGATCAGCGGCCTGGAGGTGGAACTCCTCGGCGAGGAAGGGCTGTTGTACGAGGACTGGACGATGCGGCGGCCCGAGAAGGTCGACTTCGTCGGCCGTGACGCGGGCTACCGCTATCTGCGGGCCAAGGGCAACAGCATCGAGGGCGGTACGAGCGAGGTGCTGCTCAACATCGTCGCCGAGCGCGTCCTCGGTCTGCCCTCCGAGCCGCGCACCGACAAAGACGTCGCCTGGAAGGACCTGGTCCGTTGACGATACAGAGCGAGCAGCGCGACCTGCTGTACTCCGAAGAGGAAGAGGCGCTGCGCTCGGTGGTGCGCGGCCTCCTCGCAGACCACTGCGACGCCACCGCCGTACTGGCCCGCATCGGGACCGCGCAACCGCACGACCGAGAGCTGTGGAAGGCGCTCACCGGCGGCATGGGCCTCGCGGGCCTGCTCGTTCCCGAGGAGTTCGGCGGCCAGGGCGCCACGCACCGTGAAGCCGCCGTCGTCCTGGAGGAGTTGGGCCGCGCGGTCGCGCCCGTGCCCTTCCTGACCAGCACCGTCATCGCCACCGAGGCGCTGCTGGCCTGCGAAGGCGAGGCGGCGGCGGAACTCCTGGGCGCGCTCGCTTCGGGCCGCACGGTCGGCGTGCTCACCGTGCCGCTGACCGCGGCTCCGGGCGACGCCCCGACCGACGTACGCGCGAAGGACGGGACCCTGAGCGGCCGCGTCACCGGAGTGGCCGACGCGATCGTCGCCGATGTGCGCCTCGTGCCCACGGACGCCGGGCTCTTCGCGGTGGAGGCGACTCAGGACGGCGTCACCGTCGAGCCGCGGACCTCGCTCGACTCCACCCGGCCGCTCGCCACGGTCAGCTTCGACAACGCACGCGCGCGTGCCCTCGGTTCACCGGCGGAACCCGCCGTACGGCGGGGTCTGCGGGCGGGGGCGGGACTCCTGGCGTCCGAGCAACTGGGCGTAGCCGACTGGTGCTTGACCGAAACCGTCCGCTACACGAAGGAACGCAACCAGTTCAACCGGCCCGTCGGCTCCTTCCAGTCGCTCAAGCACCGGCTCGCCCAGCTCTGGCTGGAGGTGGTCAACCTCCGCGCCGCCGCCCGCAACGCGGCCGACACCCTCGCCGCAGGAAGCGCGGACGCCGATGTCGCGGCGTCTCTCGCGCAGGCCTACGCGTCGCCCGCCACGGTGCACATCGCCGAGGAGGCGCTCCAGTTGCACGGCGGCATCGGCATGACCTGGGAGCATCCCGTCCACCTCTACCTCAAGCGGGCCAAGGCCGATTCGATCGCGCTCGGCACGGTGGGACGCCACCGGGAGGAGCTGGCCGCCCTGGTGAACCTGCCCGCTCCGTGAGCTCGGCTCCGCCCTCCCCGTGATCCCCTCGGTAGGGCCCGCACGTTTTACCCACCCATTACATGAGGCATAATTGCGAACCGTTCGCAATAACAGTTGATCTTCAGTAGGGGTGTGGAGCATGAAGGCCCGATCGATACGGGGTACGGGCGCGGTGGCGGCGGCCGCCTCACTGGCGGTCGCCGCCTCGGCCTGTTCGGCGCCGGGCGACGGCGAGAACGCGGGCGGCTCCAAGGACTCAGCGGTCGTCGGCATAGCGTACGAACCGGACACCCTGAGCCCGCTCCTCGGCTACGGCAAGGACGGCAACTCCAAGATCTTCGACGGTCTGCTCACGCACGACGCCGACATGAAGCTCAAGCCCGCGCTCGCCGCCGAACTCCCCAAGGTCGGCGACGAGGGACGCACATACACGTTCAAGCTGCGCGAGGGCGTCAAGTTCAGCGACGGCAAGCCCTTCACGTCCAAGGACGTCGTCTTCACGTACGAGACGATCCTCGACAAGAAGACCAACAACGCCGCCAAGACCGAGCTCGACGCCGTCAGACACGTCGAGGCGAAGGGCGACGACACCGTCGTCTTCCACCTCAAGTACCCCTACGCGCCGTTCGCCGAGCGCACCGTTCTGCCGATCGCGCCCGAGCACATAGCCGGCAAGCAGGACGTGAACACCGGCGCGTTCACCACCAAGCCGGTCGGCACGGGCCCGTACAAGCTCGTGAAGTGGTCCAAGGGCGAGAAGCTCACCTTCAAGGCCAACCCCGACTACTGGGGCGGCGCGCCGAAGGTCAAGAACTTCACCATGGCGATCATCAAGGACGACGACATCCGCGCCACCCGGCTCGACGCCGGTGAACTTGACGGCGCGATCCTGCCGCCCAACCTCGCCAAGAAGTACGAAAACGACGGCGACAAGAAGTCGTACGCGGCCAAGACCTTCGACTACCGCGTGGTGACCCTGCCCACCGGCAACAAGGTCACGGGCGACACCGGCATCCGGCGCGCGCTCGACACCGGCGTCGACCGCAAGGCGATGGTCGACTCCATCCTGGACGGCGCGGGCAAGGAGGCCTACGGGCCCGTCCCGACCGACAGCCCCTGGTTCACCAAGGGCACCGAGCGGAAGTTCGACGCCGCCAAGGCCAAGAAGATCCTCGACAAGGCGGGCTGGAAGCCGGGCAAGGACGGCATCCGCGAGAAGGACGGCGTCCAGGCGAAGTTCCCGCTCTGGTACCTCTCCGGCGACAAGCTCCGCCAGGACCACGCGCTCGCCTACGCCTCCGACGCCAAGAAGCTCGGCATCAAGGTCGAGGTGCAGGCCGGCACCTGGGAGGTCATCGAGCCGCGCATGCCCAAGGACGCGGTCCTCGCGGGCGGCGGCTCCCCGGCCGACCCGGACTTCGACCAGTACACCCTCCTGAAGTCCTCGCTCGCGGGCGACGGCTTCAACAACATGGCCCACTACGACAACCCCAAGGTCGACAAGGCGCTCGACGAGGCCCGCGAGAGCGGCGACCACGCCGAGCGGCAGGCCGCGTACGACACCATCCAGCGTGAACTGGTGAAGAACCCGGGCTACACCTTCCTCACCCACATCGACCACCTCTACGTCGTCGACAAGCGCTTCGGCGACCTGACCACCCAGACCGAGCCGCACGACCACGGCCTGGCGTCCGGCCCGTGGTGGAACGTCGAGGACTGGCAGCCCGAGCAGTGAACTCCGCGCTCCAAAAGCTCCCTTGGGGGCCGATGGCGCGCATGACGGGACGGCGGGCCCTGTTCGCCGTCCCGGTCCTGCTCGCCGTGACCTTCGGCGTCTTCGCGATCGCCGCCGCGTCCCCCTTCGACCCCGTCAAGGCCTACGCCGGCACGGCCGGGCTCACCGCGTCGCAGGAGAACCTCGACCAGCTGCGCGCCAACCTCGGCGTCGACCAGCCGCTCCTGCAGCGCTGGTGGGACTGGCTGACGTCGGCGCTCTCCGGCGACCTGGGGGACTCCAGCACCCTGCGCCAGCCCGTCGCCGACGTCATCGGCGAACGCGTCGGCTGGTCCGTGCTGCTCGCCGCCACCGCGTTCCTGCTCGCGATCCTCGTCGGCACCACGCTCGGCGTCCTCGCCGCACGCCGCCCCGGCGGCGGGCTCGACCGCGCCGTGACCTCGCTCGCGTACACGCTCGAAGCGGCCCCGCCGTTCTGGATCGGGCTGCTCGCCGTCTGGCTGTTCGCCCTGAAGCTGGGCGTGCTGCCGTCGGGCGGCCTCACGGACACGGCGAGTTCGGCCGTGACAGCGGGGCAGGTCGCCAGCCACCTCGTGCTGCCCGCCGCCGTCCTCGCGATCTCGCAGCTTCCGTGGTTCGTCCTCTACGTACGCCAAGGAGTCGGCGACGCACTCGGCGACGACCCCGTCCGGGGCGCACGCGCGCGTGGCCTCGCCGAACGGACCGTCCTCCTCGGGCACGCACTGCGCTCGGGGATGCTGCCGGTGCTCACGCTGATCGGCTCGCGCGTACCCGAACTCATCACCGGGGCGCTCCTGGTGGAGACCGTCTTCAGCTGGCCCGGCATCGCCGCGGCCACCGTGTCGGCGGCGACCTCCGTGGACTTCCCACTGCTCGCCGCCCTCACCGTCCTGGCCACCGTCGCGGTACTCCTGGGCAACCTCCTGGCCGATCTGCTGTACGGCCTCGCCGACCCGAGGGTGGGATTCGATGGCTGACGTGACGTGGCGCGCCCACCTCGCGGGCGGCGCCAGAAGCCGCTCCACGCGCGCGTGGCGGGTGCGTTCCTCCGGGGTGATCGTCGCGGCGGTCGTCCTCGCCGTCCTGCTCGTACCGCCGCTGGTGAACCTCGACGAGCAGGCCGTGAACCTCGCGGCCAAACTCCGACCGCCGTCCTGGGCGCACCCCTTCGGCACCGACGACGTGGGACGCGATCTGCTGGTCCGCTGCGTGTACGGGCTGCGGGTCTCGCTTCTGGTGGGGGTGGTGGCGGCCGTCGTCGCGACCGTCATCGGCACAGCCGTGGGGGCGCTCGCCGCCGCGTCGGGCGGCTGGGTCGACCGGGTCGTCATGCGGCTCGTGGACGTCTTCTCGTCCGTGCCGCACCTGCTGCTCGGCATCTTCATCGTGGCGATGTTCCGGCCGGGCGTATGGCCGGTGGTCGTCTCGGTCGCGCTCACCCACTGGCTGTCCACGGCCCGCATCGTGCGCGCCGAGGTGCTCTCGCTGCGGTCGCGCCCGTACGTCGACGCGGCCATCTCCGGGGGCGCGTCGAGGACGCGTGTCATCGCGCGCCACCTGCTGCCCGGCGTCCTTCCGCAGGCCGGACTCGCCGCCGTCCTGATGGTGCCGCACGCCATCTGGCACGAGTCCGCGCTCTCCTTCCTCGGGCTCGGACTCCCCACCCACCAGGCGAGCCTCGGCACGCTCGTGCAGAGCGCGCGCGGCTCGCTCCTCGCCGGGGACTGGTGGCCGACGCTCTTCCCCGGCCTGTTCATCATCGTGCCCACCCTGGCGATCGCGGGCCTCGCGGGCGCCTGGCGGGACCGGATCAACCCCCGGCGCCGATCGGAGCTGATGCTGTGACCAAGCCCGTCTCGTCCCCGTCCCTGTCTACCCCGGTGCTTTCCGTACGAGGACTCTCCGTACGGTTCCGCATGCGCGGGGGCACCTTCGTCTCCGCCGTCACCGACGCCACCTTCGACCTCGCGGCGGGGGAGTGCCTCGCCCTCGTCGGCGAGAGCGGCTGCGGCAAGTCCGTGCTCGCCTCGGCACTGCTCGGGCTGCTCCCGCAGAACGCGGAGACGGCCGGGTCCGCACTCACCGGTGACGTGGACCTCCTTGCCGCCGACGAGCGCACCCTGGCCCGCACGGTCCGCGGGCGCCGCGTCGGTCTCGTACCGCAGAGTCCGGCCGCGCATCTGACGCCGGTGCGCACCGTCCGCGCCCAGCTGGAGGAGACCCTGCGTGAGCTGGCGGGTGTGCGCCGCCCGCAGCTGCGGAAGGCCGCCGAAGCCGCCGCCGAGCGGGCCGCGTTCCCCGCGGGGCACCTGGACCGCTACCCGCACCAGCTCTCCGGCGGGCTCGCCCAGCGCGCCGCCACCGCGCTCGCGCTCATCGGCGACGCGCCGCTGCTGCTCGCCGACGAACCGACGACCGGGCTCGACCGCGACCTCGTCGACCGCACGGTGGACGAACTGCGCAAGCACGTGGGCGAGGACCGCGCGCTGCTCCTGATCACCCACGACCTGGCAGCCGCCGAGCGGATCGCCGACCGCGTCGCCGTCATGTACGCGAGCCGTATCGTCGAACTCGCCGAAGCCGAGGACTTCTTCGGCGCCCCCGGCCCACGACACCCCTACGCGCGCGGCCTCCTGAACGCCCTCCCGGAGCGGGAGTTCACGCCGATCCCCGGCATGCCGCCCGAGCTGTCCGCGCTGCCGCGAGGCTGTGCGTTCGCCGCGCGCTGTCCAGGGGCGGACGAGGCCTGCGCGACCGTACCCGAGACCGTGGGCACAGTCGCCTGCCACCACCCCCACCCGGCGGCCGTGCTGGAGGCACCCCGTGCTTGAACTCCGTTCCATCACCGCCGGGTACGACCGCAGGGCCCCCGTCATGCGAGGCGTGGACCTGACGATCGCCCCCGGCGCGTCCCTCGGCCTGCTCGGCCCCAGCGGCTGCGGAAAATCGACCCTGGCCCGCGTCGCCGCGCTGCTCCACAAGCCAGACGCCGGGCGCGTCGTGATCGACGGTGAGCCCGCCCGCGGCTGGCGGCACCGCGCGCCCCGCGCCCAGCGCACCGCCTTCGGCGTCGTCTTCCAGCAGCCCCGCCTGTCCGCCGACCCGCGGCTGACCCTGACCAACCTGATCGCCGAGCCGCTCCGGGCGGCCGGGCGCGGAACCGAAGCACCTGAGCGCGTACGGGAGTTGGCGGTCACCGTCGGTCTCGGCGATGACCTGCTCGGCCGCAGGCCGCACGAGGTGAGCGACGGCCAGCTGCAGCGTGCCTGCCTCGCGCGTGCCCTGGTGCTCCGCCCGCGCTGGCTGATCTGCGACGAGATGACGGCCATGCTGGACGCCTCGACGACGGCGGCACTCGTGCACGCCGTGGAGGAGTACCGGCGCGTCAGCGGCGCCGGGCTGCTCGCTGTCGGCCACGACCGGGTGCTCCTTGAGCGCTGGTGCGGAGGGACCGTCCACTGGGCCGAGCTGGCCGGGGAGACACCGCGGGACGCGTGAGGACCACCGCGTGACCCGCCCGGAGTGAACGACGGGCGTCAAGAGCGCCAACTCCCCTCCACAAGGGGTTTCTTGACGCGGGCATGGCCTCATACTCACTGAGGCCCGCCCGTCGTCCCCTCGCCCTCTTGGGAGTCTCCATGGCACTCATCACCCGTCGTAGAGCCCTCACCGTCGGTGCCGCGCTCGCCGGCACCGCCGCCGTCCCCGCGTACGCCCAGGCGAGCGAGCGCGGACACCACCCCCGGCCCCTCATACGTGCCCACGCGCACAACGACTACGAACACCCCCGGCCCCTGTTCGACGCGCTCGACCACCGCTTCGGCAGCGTCGAGGCCGACATCTATCTCGTCGACGGCCAACTCCTGGTCGCCCACGACCCGATCGACCTCGACCCCGCCCGCACCCTCGAAGCGCTCTACCTGGACCCCCTGGCCGCCCGCGTCCGCGCCAACCACGGCTCCGTGTACCGGGGTTACCACCGCACCCCCTTCCAGCTCCTGATCGACATCAAGACCGAGGGATCGGCGACGTACCTCGAACTCGACCGTCATCTCCGGCGCTACCCGCACCTGTTCACCACGTACGTCCACGGCAAGGTGCGCCGCGGCCCCGTGACGGCGGTGATCTCGGGTGACCGGGCGGCCCGCGCGCCGATGGAGGCCCAGCGGGTGCGCCGCGCGTTCTACGACGGCCGCCTCGCCGACCTCGGCAGCGCCGCGCCCGCCTCGTTCATCGCGCTCATCAGCGACAACTGGACGCTCAACTTCAGCTGGCAGGGCGTCGGCGCGATCCCCGCCGCCGAACGCGAGAAGCTGCGCGGCATCGTTGCCACCGCCCACAAGCGCGGGCAGCGCGTGCGCTTCTGGGCCACTCCCGACCTCGCGGGCCCCGCGCGCGACGCTGTGTGGGGCGAGCTGCTCGCCGCCGGTGTCGACCATCTGAACACCGACGACCTCGCGGGACTTGAGGCGTTCCTCGACGCCCACGGGAAGTAACACCCGTTCGGAGGACACGCCGGTCGACCGGATGGACCCTCCGCTGCGCAACACTGACGGCCGAAAGCCGCGGTGCTGACGTGGCGGAGGAGGGTGTCCCATGGCTGTTTCGGTCTCTGTGGTGCTGCTGCTTGTGATCCTGGCAGTGGTCTTTCTGCGCAACGGCGCACTCAAGTTCTCGCACGCCCTGGTCTGTGCGCTGCTCGGCTTCTACCTGGCGAGTTCGAGCATGGCGCCGACCATTCACAACGGGGTCACGGCCGCCGCGGACATCGTCAGCGGCCTGCAGCCATGAGCGTCGCGGCGTCGTGAACGCATGATCGTTGCGTCTTCGTGAACAACTGTCAGCTTTCCATGGACACTTCAAGGGCTTGGCTCTAGCTTCGGCCCATGCCGCGTCGCAGAACCCTCAGCAGTGCCCTCGCCCTGACCGCACTCACGGTCTCGGCCGCGTCCTTCGCGTATCCCGTCCATGCGGACGACATACCCAAGGCGCCGGGGCACAGGCTCGTCGACCAGTACACCGGGCAGCCCGCCGAGGCCCGCCCCCTGCCCGGCGAACAGCCGCCCCAGCACCCATATCTCGCCGCCAACGGCCGCAGCGGCATGCACGCCGACGCGGCCGGCAGCGGGACATACCCCTGGAACGGCCCGCTGGGGAAGAAGCCGCAGGTCAGCAGCGAGAAGATGGCGGCGCTCGGCGGCGAGTGCGCCACCGTCACCTTCGACCGCGACGGCCGCATCGTCACCGTCTGCGGCACGTTCACCGGCTTCCTGGTCAAGCTGCTCGACCCGGACACGCTCACGACGCTCGCCGATTACAAGCTGCCGCAGCGCCCCTCCACCGTCGAGGCCATCACGCGCCTCGACTTCTCGAAGATCTTCAAGGACACGTCGGGCGGCGCCTACTCGTATCTCGACAACCAGGACCGGCTCGTCCTGGCTGACTCCCGCCAGCACATCGTCCGCCTCGCGCACGAGCAGGCGACGGACGGCAGTTGGCGGTTCGTCGTCGGCAAGGACTGGGATCTGACGGCGCACGTCCCGCACGATTGTGTTACCTGGTCAAATCTCTACCCGAGTGGCGAATGTGACCCGGTCACCTCGGTCATGCCCGACTGGCAGGGCCGCATCTGGTGGGTGACCCGGCAGGGCCGCGTCGGAACCGTCGATCCCAAGACCGGCGACACCCGCTCCATCCGGCTTGAGGGCGAGGAGATCCAGAACTCGTTCTCCGTCGCCGAGGACGGCGTGTCGATCGTCTCCGACCACGCGCTCTACAGCTTCCGGGCCGGCCAGGACGGCACCCCCAAGGCCGTCTGGAGGCAGACGTACGACCGGGGAACGGGCACCAAGCCCGGTTCGGTGAACCAAGGTTCGGGAACCACCCCTGACCTCTTCGGCAAGGGTGACGACGACTACGTGGCCATCACGGACAACGCGGACGACCGCATGAACGTCCTCGTCTACCGCAGAGGCGACGACATCGCCGACGGCAAGCGCCTGGTCTGCAAGGTCCCCGTCTTCCGCTCCGGCGCGTCCACCACCGACAACTCGCTGATCACCTGGGGCAACAGCCTCGTCGTCGAGAACAACTACGGCTACGAGAACATCACTTCGCTCACCTTCGGGCGCAGCGTCGTCGGTGGCGCCAGCAGGATCGACGTACGCGAGGACGGCAGCGGCTGCGACACGGTGTGGGAGAGCGACGTCCGCGCCCCGTCGAACGTGCCCAAACTGTCCACCGCCAACGGCCTGTTGTACTTCTACACGAAGGAGCCCAACAGCCTCGGCGTCGACGCCTGGTACCTGACGGCCGTCGACTTCCGCACCGGCGAGACCAAGTGGAAGCGGCTCGCCGGTACGGGCATCGCCTACGACAACAACTGGGCTCCGATAACTCTGGGCCCGGACGGCACCGCCTATGTGGGCGTGTTCAACGGCCTGGTGGCGGTGCGGGACACCGACTGAGCGCGGCGTCCCTGCCGTCGTCGTCGGCTATGTCCGGGAGAACACACCGATGCCGTTCGGCACCGGTCGCTCCGTACCCCCGCTGGGGTGATTGCGTACGGTGACGGCGTCGGCGCCCGGGGCCTTCGCGACCAGTGTGGTGGACGAGACCAGGGTGGAGGAGCCGCCGCCGTCCAGGCTGAAGCCTTCGCTTGCGCCCAACCCTCGCAGGGTGTCCGCCACTTCGGCGATGGTCAGCCCCGTACGGAACTCGGGGGAGCCGTCGAGGGAGAGGAGCAGGAGGCGTTTGCCGTTGTCGGACACCCCGGCCGCTGTGCGCACGGCCGAGGTGACGGTGTCGAGGCCGGGCAGCGGGGTGCCGGCGCGCAGCACCGGATAGCCGCCGAGCGCGAAACGGAACGGGATGTGCGACTCGGCCGACACGAGGCGGTGGCGGACCTGCACCCGGTCGCCGTTCGACAGCTTGCGCAGCTCCTGGGCGCCCGCCTCACGGCCGACGAGAACCGTGGTGCCGCGGGCCACGGGTCCGCTGCCGGGAGTATCGGCGGACGCCACGACCCGGCCCTGGCGCACCGTCACCTCATGGGTGTCCGTGCTGCAGGGCGCGCCGCGGTCCGTGTCGGTGCCGCACGTGGAGCGGACCCGCGAGGTGCTGCCCCAGTCGCTGGTGAACGCGCCGACCGAGCCCACCGGGAGCGCGTACTGGTTGAGTCCGCCCAGCGGCAAGCGGGTCTCCTGGGTGCGTACTTCACCGTCGAGGCGGAGGCGGTCCAGACGCGCCCGGTGGTCGTAGCCCACGCCGAGCACGGCCTCCGTGGTGACACCCGGAGGCATCGCCGGGCCGAAGCGCTGACCGTTCGGCACCGCCGCCTTGAGGGCGTAGCCGTGTGCGATCGCCGGGCCGACGGGCGCGCCGGTGGGTTCGACGCCCGGATGCTGCGTCTCGGTGATGTTGAAGAAGTCGCCGTTGACCCCGCCGACCGCTCCTGACCCGTCCGCGAGCGCGGAGACGGTGGACCGGGCGCCCACGGCACCCGGATAGAGCAGGTCGACGCCGGTGCGCGGATCGCTCAGGTCGATGTCGAGCAGGTGTGCCCGTGCCGTGCCGTGGGAGGCGGGGATGTCGAACTGCCGGTACTCCACGCCCGGCGCGATGTGCGAGGCGGCCGTCTTCCCGTCGGCCTCCACGCCGCCGGCCGGTGCCGCTCCCATCAGAGCCGCACCGGCCAGCGTGCCGAATGCCGTCAGTACCGAGAGCGCCGCTCTCGCCGTTCTGTACCGTCCCGAAGCGTGCCCGAGCCGTGTCGCCACCGTGCCCCCTGGAGTCTCCTGGCCGACCAACTGCCCCAGTGTGGAGGCCGGTCTGAGAGAGCGCCAGAGGGCAGCGCCAGGTGGGTGCCAGGCGGGTGGCTACGTGTCGACCAACCGGGAACGGATGAGGAAACGTACGCCTTCTGGGGCTTCGAGGGAGAAGCCGCTGCCCCGGCCCGGCACCACGTCGACGATCAGCCGCGTATGACTCCACACCTCGAACTGACTCTTCGACATCCAGAAGCTCACCGGCTCCGCCACCCCCTCCACGGCCAGCGCCGCGAGCCGCACGTCGGAGTCGCCGGTCCGGAACTCGCCCTCGGGATAGCACATGGGCGCACTGCCGTCGCAGCAGCCGCCGGACTGATGGAACATCAGCGGACCGTGGGCCTCCCGGAGCCGCCGCAGCAGCTCGGCGGCGGCGGGGGTCAGATCCACGCGCGGGGTGTCGGTCATGGGCTGCCGCTCCTAGGGCCTGTCGTCCGGAACCGCCGTCGAGGCGGTGACCCAGTCAACTCCGGACAAGGTTGCGAGGACGTTGCAGGCGGCGCCCGACGCTCACGGGGTCATCGGACGAAGACCGCGGTCACCAGGCGAGGACCGCCCGTACGGCCTTGCCGCGCCGTCCGCTGCCGACGACCTCCAGACGCGCGGCCAGGTGCCTGACCATCGCGAGGCCCCGTCCGCTGTCGCGTTCGGTACTGGGTTCGAGCACGCGGGGACCGACCGGACTCGTGTCGTGGACCTCGACGGTCACCCGGTCGTCGTACACCTCCAGGCGCAGCCGGCAGGGGCTGCGGCCGTGCTGGGTGGCGTTGGCGACGAGCTCGGAGACGATCAGCTCGGCATCGTCCACCCGCTCGGAGTCCACCTCCGCCAGGTGCCGATGCGGCCGGGTGAGAAACGCGGAGGTCAGCTTCCGGGCCCGCCCCGCCGACGCGGCCTCCTGCGGCAGTGCGTATTCGACGCGTGCGATGTGCCGATGGGCGCGCTTGTGCGCACGCATGGCAACTCACTTCCCTCCCCTGGGACAACCGGCGTACGCGTGTTGAGATCCGCGCACCGGGGCCACGGCTTGTCTTGCGCGGCCGTTCTTGTCCCACGGTGATGCCCGCCTCTGCTGATCGCCAATCAAGCTCCTGCTCGGAGGGGCGCCATCGAGCCGCCGGGTGGACTGTTCTCCTGCGAACATGTTCGCTACGAACTCGCTCGTAACGAACATGTTCGTTATGCTGGTCGTATGACCGCTCATTCCGATGCCCATTCCGGAGCTCGTTCCGGGACCCCGCGCAGCCGCCGCGAACGCCCGGCGAAGCCCGCCCTGACCCGGGCCGGGATCGTCGCCGCCGCCGTGGAGATCATGAGCGCCGAAGGGCTCGGCAAGGTGACCATGCGCCGGCTGGCGCAGCAGCTCGACACCGGGCCCGCCTCGCTGTACGTCTACGTCCGCAACACCGCCGAGCTGCACGCGGCGATCCTGGACGAGCTGCTCGGCACGGTCGAGGCGGCGCCCGCCGGAGACGACTGGCGTGAGCGCCTGGAGAAGGTGCTCACCTCCTACACCGATGTGCTCTTCAGCCACCGCGGTCTCGCCCAGTCCGCGCTGGTGGCCCGCCCCAGCGGCCCGCACTACCTGCGGCTCCTCGAGACGCTGCTCGCCCTCCTCGACGAGGGCGGTGTCCCGCCCGGGCAGGCGGCCTGGGGCATCGACCTGCTGCTCCAGTGCGCCACCGCGACCGCCGCCGAACACGCCACGCGCGACCGGGACGCGGGCGCCCAGGACGACTGGGACGGGCTCTCCGCAGCTGTGCGGGGCGCCTCCGGCCAGACGCATCCGCGCCTCGCCGGGCTCGCCGACGAGGTGCTCTCCGGTGAGCCGGAGGCCCGCCTCTCCTGGGGCTTTCGCACGCTGATCAACGGCATCCTGCACACGCCCGTCCCGGCCGACGAAGCCCAGGACTGACCGCCCGCACCCGCCTCCGCCCCAAGGAGCAACACCATGACCACTCACCACCCCATCGCCATCGTCGGCGCGGGCCTCGGCGGCCTCACCCTCGCCCGCGTCCTGCACGTCAACGGCATCGAAGCGGCCCTTTACGACCTGGAGGCCGCACCGGCCGCCCGCGGTCAGGGCGGCATGCTCGACATCCACGAGGAGTCCGGCCAGGCCGCTCTGCGCGCCGCCGGTCTGTACGACGAGTTCACCGCGCTCATCCACCCGGGCGGCGAGGCCACGCGCATCCTCGACCGGGACGCCGTGGTCCGCAGGGAAGACAAGGACGACGGCGACGGCGGCCGCCCCGAGGTCGAGCGCGGCTCGCTGCGCGATCTCCTGCTCGGCTCACTGCCCGACGGAGCCGTGCACTGGGGCGCGAAGATCACCGGGGCGCGTCCGCTCGGCGGCGGTCGCCACGAGGTGACCCTCGCCGACGGCTCCACCTTCACCACCGACCTGCTGATCGGCGCCGACGGAGCCTGGTCCCGGATCCGCCCCTTGGTCTCCGACGCCGTACCCGACTACTCCGGCCTCTCCTTCGTCGAGGCGGATCTCCTCGACGCCGATGTCCGTCACCCAGCCAGCGCCGCAGTCGTGGGCGGCGGCATGCTCTTCGCGCTCGGCGAGGGCAAGGGCTTCCTCGCCCACCGTGAGCCCGACGGCAGCCTGCACGTCTACATCGCGCTCATGGCGCCGGAGGAGTGGATCGCCTCCGTCGACTTCACCGCCGGCCACGTCGATGCCGCCAAGGCCGCCGTGCTGGAGCACTTCACGGGCTGGGACGAGAGCCTGCGGGCGCTGATCGCCGACGCAGACGGCACGCTCATCCCCCGACGGATCCACACCCTGCCCGTCGGCCACCGCTGGGACCGTGTCCCGGGCGTCACCCTGCTAGGCGACGCCGCCCACCTCATGTCTCCCTTCGCGGGGGAGGGCGCCAACCTCGCGATGCTCGACGGAGCCGAACTCGGCGCCGCCCTCGCCGCACATCCCGGCGCCACCGAAGTGGCGCTCGCCGCCTACGAGGATGCGCTGTTTCCTCGCAGCGAGTCCGCCGCGGCCGGCTCCGCCGAGAACCTCGTCCGCTGCTTCCGGGACGACGCGCCCCAGGGCCTGCTCGAGCTGTTCGCCTCGCACGACTAAGGGGTCCGGTCGCGGTGATCCGCGGCAAGGAAGGGACCGAGCAGTTCGAGCAGGGCCTCGGGTCGGTCGAGCGGGATGATGTGGCCGCAGTCCTCGATGAGGTGACCGGTCAGATCGTCGGCGACGGGGCGCAGCTGCCGTTCGAGGGCCGATCCCACGGGATGGGCGCCGATCGCCATGGCCGGCATGGTGAGCCGCCCGCGCGTGACGGCGTCCCTGATCTGTCGCCCACTGGTGGGCATGGCGCGGTAGTAGGAGAAGGCACGGCGCAGGGCGTCAGGGCCGGTGTAGGCGTCGACGAAGGCGTCCCGGATGCGGTCCGGGACACCGCGGCCGTGCGTGCCGGTGCCCAGGAACCAGTCGATGTACGCGGCTTCGTGACCGTCCAGGACCGTCTCGGCCAGGTCCGGAACCGAGTGGAAGCCGAACCACCAGGGTGCGCCCCCGGCGAGGAAGTCCTCCGCGCCGGGCAGGGGTCCGAGCAGCGACTCCATGACGACGAGCCGCCGTACGAGATCGGGTCGGCGCATCGCGAGAAGGAAGGCCGGAGGCGTGCCTGCGTCGATGCCGACGACCGCCGCGGACCGCTCCCCGAGCGCGTCCAGGAGACCTTCGGCATCGGTGGCGAGGCTGTCCGCGTCGTAGCCACCGGACGCCGGTGTGCTGGCGCCGAGCCCCCGCAGATCCGGGGCGATGACGCGGTGGTGCAGGGCGAGCCGGGGCATGACCTCGCTCCAGAGCTGCCAGGTGTGGGGGAAGCCGTGCAGGAGCAGGACGGCGGGGCCGCTGCCGCAGAGTGCCACGTTGACCGTGATGCCGTTGGCCGTGACCTGTCGCAGGGAGATGCCGGGGGCGGTGGGGGGAGTGGCGGAGGGTGCTGCTGAGGGGCGACGCATGGTGACTGCTCCCAGGTGGACATGTGGTTACCATTGGTGACCACATGAGGCTAGGTAACCGCCTCTGCCCTTGCCAAGAAGGCACTTCTCCGACAGGTGGTGAGCCCGAGGTGACCCCTCCCACGGCGGGAACCCGCGGTGATCTCTTCGACCCCGACTGCCCGACCCGTCGGCTCCTGGACCGCATCGGTACGAAGTGGACGTCGATGGCGGTCAAGGTCCTGGCCGAGGCGGATCCGCACGAGATCCGCTTCGCCGAGCTGCGGCGTCGTATGCCGGGCGTCTCGCAGAAGATGCTGTCCACGACTCTGCAGGGCATGGTGCTCGACGGCCTGGTCGCCCGCAGGGTGGAGCCGACGGTGCCGCCCAGGGTGCACTACCGGCTGACCGGCCTGGGGCTCTCCCTGGAGGAGCCGCTCGCCGTGGTCAGGGCGTGGGCGGAGGAGCACATGGCGGAGATCGACCGCGCCCGGGAGCGCGGCCGCGTCTGAACCGGAGCCGTCTGAGCCACCGTCAGGGAATGCGCGCCACCGCCGGGTAGATCCCGCTGTCCTCCGCGTCCGGCCGCACGGTGTCCTTGAACCACTCCGGGGCGGTGACACGCTCGGCCAGCTCCGGGTACAGGTCGGACGCGGCGTGCGAGAGCACCAGGTGGCTGCCGGACGGCAGGGCGTCGATCAGCGGTGCATCTGCGGTCATGACGTACTCCGTTGCTGCTGAGAGACGCTTGCGCCGCCGCAGCCTCCCACAGCAACGCGGCTCTGCCACGTGCGAGGCCGGGCCGGGGGCGGGAGAGCGAGGGCAAGCGCTTTCGCGCGGGGCGGCGGGTGATGAATCAGTCACACCGCCTGCGGCCGAGGCATGCTGATCGCGCCATTCGTTATGTCGGCCCAACCGTCACTGGCGTCATCTGCCGCCTCTTCCGTTTGTTCGCGAGGGGCTTGGAGAACCTTCGGGAAATCCTTTGGCTTCTGCGCCCCCGGCAATGTCGTGGGTGTTTCCCTTCGATATGGAACAGGGAAGTCCGTTCACGCGTCGAGTGGCGTGTTCGCGACGGTTATTCGACATCAATGAGTCAAATAACGCTGGTGGTTGATTTTCAGATATGGCAGAGTATTCAAGCAAGTGGCCGAACAAGTCAAAAGGCTGGATCCGGCTGACCATCCGGCCGCTCAGGGATCAGCCGTCAGGCGCGGGGGAGAAGTCGGCGCATGAACTTGGTGGACCGTGGGGAAGAATTTTCGATCATGGATGGCATGCTCGAAGCCTCTATGGCGGGGCATGGCGGAGTGCTATTGGTAAGCGGCGCGGTGGCCAGCGGGAAAACCGCACTGCTGCGTGCTTTCGGTGAACGCGCAACAGCTGCGGGGGCGTTGACCTTGCAGGCCACAGCTTCAGAGGCGGAGAGTGATCTACCCCTTGGTGTCATGGGGCAGTTACTGCTCGGCGCGGATCTGTCGGGGGCCGACGTCAAACGGGCGGCGCACCTGGTGGACCTCATGGCGGTGGCCGCGCAGATACGGCGGGCCGAGGGAGTACTGCCCGCCGTCGTGATGAATGAGATTCCCAAGCTCTGCGGGATAGTCCTGGAACAGTCCAGGGAAAGGCCGGTGGTGCTCAGCATCGACGACGTGCACCATGCCGACGGCCACTCCCTGGAATGCGTCCTGTACCTGGCCCGCCGTCTCGACGCCAGCCGCATTCTGGTGGTCCTGGGAGAGAACAGCGGATTTCTGGCCGGAAATACGCGATTACATGTCGACCTGCTGCGCCTGCCGGGCTGCCGCAATATCAGGCTCGGACCACTGGAGCGGCACGGAGTGGCCGAAATGATCTCCGGATTCGGTGAACCGGGGTGGGGGACGCGCCAACTCGTCTCGGAACTCCACCGCACGGGCGGCGGGAACCCGCTCCTCACGCGCGCCCTGATCGAGGATCACCGCGCGTCGCGGGCCCTGCCCGAGGACCACCTCGCTTCGGGCGGCAGGAACGGCTCCGCCGGGCTCGTGCCGGGCGAAGCCTTCGCGCAGGCCGTCAGCACGGGCCTGTACCGCAGCGATCTGTCGACGCGGCGCACCGCTTGGGCGCTGGCCGTGGTCGGTCAGGACGTGCCGCTCGCCGAGTTGGTGGAGATCCTGGGAACCAGCCGGGAGGCGGTCCACCGCAGCCTGCGCGCCCTGAACGACGCGGGACTGCTCGACTCCGGCTGGTTCCGCCACGAAGCGGGCCGTTCCGCGGCCTTGCGGAGCATGGAGCCCGCACACCGCGCCCGCCTCGAGGCCCGCGTCGCCCAAGTGCTGCACGAGCACGGCGAGGCGGCGACCGTGGTGGTGCAGCATCTGATCGCGGCCGAGCCCATCGACGCCCCCTGGGCGCTGAGCACCCTCCTGGAGGCCGCCGACCGCGCACTGGCCGACGACGAGGTCGCCCTCGCGCTCACCTGCCTGCGGGCGGCCCGCGACACCTGCACCGACGCCCAGCAGTCCGTGGCGATCAGGGCGGCGCTCACGCGGGCCGGCTGGCGGGTCAACCCGGCCACCGCCGCCCGGCATCTGCCCGAGCTCACCGCCGCCGCACTCGACGGCAGCCTCGGCAGCCGGCAGACCGTCGAACTCGTCGGACACCTGCTCTGGTTCGGGCACATGGACGCGGCCCTCGAAGTACTCGCCGACGCCGAACAGCGCGCCGAACAGAACGCCGGACAGAACCCCGAACAGAAGGGCGCCCACACCGCGATCGCCGGGCAGCCCGAGCCCGAGGCCTCGCTCCGGCTCGACTGCGTCCGCTCCTGGATGGCGTACGAATATCCGGGACTCCCCGGCTCCGTCGACGCACGACACGGCGACGTCGAGCGGTGCGCCAAGACACCCGCGCGCAGTCCCCATCACCGCGCGGCCACCCTCATGAAGGCGGTCCTGGGCGGGGCGGACGAGGACGTGGTCGTCCGGGCGGAACAGATCCTGCAGAGCACCCGCCTGGACGACGGCACCCTGACGGCGCTCGTCGTCGCCCTCAACTCCCTTGTCCTCGCGGACCGTCTGGACACGGCGGCCCTCTGGTGCGAGACCCTGGCCAAGGAAGCCACCGAGCGCCGCGCACCCATGTGGCAGGCGCTCCTGTCGGCGGTCAAGGCACGCGTCGAACTCAGGCTCGGCGGACTCGCCGCGGCCGAGGAGTCGGCGCGTCTTGCCCTCGCACTCGTCCCACCGGAGGGCTGGGGCGCGGCCATCGCCTCGCCGGTCGCCACCTCCGTGTACGCCAAGACCGCCATGGGCCGGCTCGACGAGGCGGCGGCCCAACTGGGCGTCCCGATACCGGAGACGGCGCTGCGCACCCCCGACGGACTGCTCTACCTGCGGGCGCGCGGTCAGCACTACCTCGCCGCCGGGCGCCCCTATGCCGCGCTCGACGACTTCCACGCCTGCGGCGACCTCATGACCCGCTGGGAGTTCGACCTGCCCGCGCTGATCCCGTGGCGGACCGACGCGGCCGAGGCCCATCTGCTGCTCGGGGACGACGACCGGGCCCGGACGCTGGCGCGGGAGCAACTGGCCCTGACCGAAGGGGAAAGCGCCGGACACGCCTGGACGCGGGGTGTCTCGCTGCGAGTGCTCGCGAGCGCGCTCCACCCCGGGCGCCGGCTTCCGCTCCTGGGCGAAGCCATCGACATCCTGCGGGAGCGCGGCCACCGGGTGGAGCTGGCCCGGGCCACGGACGAACTGGCGCGTGCCCACCGCGAGCTCGGCAACGGCGGGCAGGCCCGTGCTCTTGCCCGCAAGGCGCAGCAGCTGGGGCGGGAGTGCGGTGTGCCCGTCCTCAGGGCGTCGCCGCCGGTGGACTCCGGCAACACCCTGACCGACGAGCAGCCGTGGCCCTCCAAAGCTCGCCGCAAGACGGCCGAACTCAGCGACGCGGAACTGCGCGTGGCGACGCTCGCCGCCCACGACTACACCAACCGGCAGATCGCCGACAAGCTGTTCATCACGGTCAGCACCGTCGAACAGCATCTGACCCGCGCCTACCGCAAACTCGCCGTCCAGCGCCGCGCGGACCTGGCGGCCAAGCTCAGCCCCGTGCCTGTCCCCGTCGTCGGCTCCGGCAGGAGGCAGGTACACCGCGAAGGGCACCGCGAGAGGCACGAGGACGGTGACGAGTGCGACCGTCTGCGGGTCGTGTAGAGAGTGCGGGAGGTGCAGGTCGCCGCGCGAGTTGGTGACCACGGCCTGCGTCTCCTCTCCCCGGAACACGTGCGGAGCTTCCCCGTACGCTTCCGGTTCTACGCGGCGGCCGGTCACACTGCGGTCCGCGAATCTGTGACCGGACGATCCACCACCGCGGCGGTACGCTTCCGGGAACAGCGGGTCGAGGACGAGGGCACGCCGACGGGGGGCCGTCACCGGAGCTGTGACCGGTGTGTGACGTGGGATCGGGCAACGTGGTGCCGCATGATCAGCCGCTGCCGAGCCGTCCCCCGCCACCCCATTCCTCCGCTTGTGACGTGCCGTACGAGGGGTGGGCGATGAGGGTATTGGTGGTCGAGGACCACGCCGAGCTCGCGCATTCGGTGGCGCGGGTGCTCCGCCGCGAGGGAATGGCAGTCGACGTCGTCTACGACGGCTCCGACGCCCTGGAACGCACGACGGTCGTCGACTACGACGTGGTCGTGCTCGACCGGGACCTCCCCGGCGTCCACGGCGACCAGGTCTGCACCGCGCTGGCCGCCCAGCCCGTGCACGCCCGGGTGCTGATGCTCACCGCGTCCGGCACGATCGCCCACCGGGTGGAGGGCTTCAGCCTCGGCGCTGACGACTACCTCCCCAAGCCCTTCGCGTACGCCGAACTCGTCGCCCGCATCCGCGCGCTCGCCAGACGCTCCCAGCCCGCGCTGCCGCCGATCCTGGTCCAGGGCGACCTGCGCCTTGACCCCGCGCAGCGGATCGCGTCCCGGGCCGGAGTACGTCTGGCGCTGACTCCCAAGGAATTCGCGGTACTTGAATACCTGCTCGCCGCCCAGGGACGGGTGGTGTCGGCGGAGGAACTCCTGGAACGCGTGTGGGACGAGGCCGCCGATCCCTTCACCACGACCGTCAAGGCGACCATCAACCGCCTGCGCCCGAAGCTCGGCGACCCGCCCGTGATCGAGACCGTCCCCCGCGGCGGCTACCGGATGTGAGATGCCCATGCGCCTGCCCACGCTCGTCGCCCTGTCGCCGGCGTTCGCCCGCCGCCTGCTGCCCGGGCGGGTACGCGTCCGCCTGACCCTCCTCTACGGAGTGCTGTTCGTGGCCTCCGGCGTGGTCCTGCTCGCCATCACCAACCTCCTCGTCGCCCGCTCCCCGGCCAACCTCGTCCTGGTCAAGGACCGGGCCGGCGAGCCCGTTCTGGCGCCGGACGCCGACGGCCGTCTCTACCTCGGCTATCCCGAGGCCAACTCCTCCGTCCACCTCAACGACATCACCCAGCAGCTGCGCGAGCAGGCGCTGCGCCAGCACGAGGTGGAGATGGACCACCTCCTTGTCCAGTCGGGCATCGCCCTGGCGATCATGGCCGTACTCTCGATCGCGCTCGGCTGGCTGATCGCCGGGCGGGTGCTGCATCCGCTGCGCACGATGACGGGCACCATCCAGCGCATCTCGGCGCGCAACATGCACGAGCGGCTCGCCGTCATCGGCCCCGCCGACGAGCTGAAGGACCTGGCCGACACCGTGGACGGGCTCCTCGGCCGCCTGGAGACGGCCCTCGACTCCCACAAACGGTTCGTCGCCAACGCCGCACACGAGCTGCGTACGCCGCTGACCCTGGAGCACGCGCTCCTTGAGGAGTCCCTGATCGATCGGGACGCCACCCGTGAGTCGTTCCGGTCGAACTTCGAACGGCTCCTGGACATCAGCAAACAGCAGGCGCGCCTCCTGGAGTCCCTCCTCACCCTGTCCAGCAGCGAACGCGGCCTCGACCACCGCGAGCCGTTCGACCTCGGTGACATCGCCGAGGAGATCGTGGAGGTCTCGCGACCGGAGACCAGGCGCCGGGGACTGCGCGTCGAGACCACGATCGGGCCCGCCGTTGCTTCGGGCGACTCGGCGCTCGTCGAACGCCTGGTGGCCAACCTCATCGACAACGCGACGGACTACAACACCCCGGGCGGGCACGTGGAGATCACCACCCGCACCGAAGCCGGACGCGCCGTCGTCCGCGTGGCCAACACCGGGCCCGAGGTGCCGCCGGAGCAGGTGGAGCGGCTCTTCGAACCCTTCCAGCGGCTCGGCCGCGTCGCGGGCGACGGCCACCATGGTCTCGGCCTCTCGATCGTCCGCGCCATCGCCACCGCCCACGACGCCGTGATCGCCGCCCACGCCCGCCCGGGCGGCGGCCTCGTGGTGGAGATCTCCTTCCCGCCGCGCACCGACCCGCTCCAACAGCCGCCCGGCATTGCGCAGTTGGACGATGCGTCCACCATCCGCTGAGAGGCGCCCCCGGGCTCCTACCGTTGTGGCGTATCGAGCAACGGGAGGAAACCCCATGGTGGTGGTGATGGCCCCCGGGGCCACGCAGCAGGACGTGGACGCGGTCGTCGAACTGGTGCGGGCGGCGGGCGGTGACGCGTTCGTCAGCCGCGGCGTGACCCGCACCATCGTCGGCCTGGTGGGGGACGTGGACGCGTTCGACGCCCTCAATCTGTCCAATCGCCGCGGTGTCCTGGACGTCGTACGGATCTCGGCGCCGTACAAGCTGGTCAGCCGGGAGCACCACCCCGACCGGTCCGTGATCAGGGTCGGCGGCGTGCCCATCGGGCCCGACACCTTGACCGTGATCGCGGGGCCGTGCGCGGTGGAGACCCACGAACAGACCCTGGCCGCAGCGCACATGGCCAAGGCGGCGGGCGCGGCCCTGCTGCGCGGCGGGGCGTTCAAGCCGCGCACCTCCCCGTACGCCTACCAGGGGCTCGGCGAGGCGGGGCTGCGGATCCTCGCCGACGTCAGGGACGAGACGGGACTGCCGGTGGTCACCGAGGTCATCGACCCGGCCACGGTCGAAGTGGCCGCCCCCTACGCGGACATGCTGCAGATCGGCACCCGCAATATGCACAACTTCGCGCTCCTGAAGGCGGTCGGTGTCGCCGGGCGGCCCGTCCTCCTCAAGCGCGGCTTCGGCGCGACCATCGAGGAGTGGCTGATGGCGGCGGAGTACATCGCGCAGCGCGGCAACCTCGACATCGTGCTCTGCGAGCGCGGCATCCGTACGTTCGAGACCGCCACCCGCAACACCCTGGACATCAGCGCCGTGCCGGTGGTGCAGCGCCTCTCCCATCTGCCGGTGATCGTCGACCCCTCGCACTCGGGCGGCAGGCGCGACCTTGTCGTTCCCCTCACCCGCGCCGCCCTGGCCGTCGGCGCGGACGGCGTCATGATCGACGTACACCCCGACCCGAAGACGGCGCTCTGTGACGGCGATCAGGCCCTGACCCGGTCCGAGATCGGGGAGCTCGCGGACATCGCCGCCGTCCTTTCACCGCTGATGGGCCGCACGCTCACGCGGCCCGCGTCCCGGGCAGGCCTTGGCACGCGATAGGGGTGAATAGGGGTTTCCAGCCCTAGATCCATTCTGCTAGTGAGGGGTACCAGGCCACAAAGCACGTTGTTAGGGTGAGCGTGGCTCGGCCGACGGGATTCTGATCCTCATTCAGGACCGGAACAGAAATCCCGCAGGGGGGATAGTGACACCGGGCGCGGGTGTTGTCGTTCTGCGATTCGACGACAGAAGTGCGGTTCGGACGCACCGCGGATATCGCGGTGATTATTTCTGCGTGCCTCGGTCCTCGCGGGAGGGGACCGGGAACGCGGGTTTCCGAGCGTGCGTCACCTTTCACCCCATGGCCGGCTCTCCCGGATGCGGCGCAGATTATGACCGGCGGGCGGTCATGCGCGCCCGGGCGACACCAGATCACTAGGGGGAGTTGAGTTGGCAATACCTGGGCATGCGCAGATCGACCCACTTATGGTCGTCGAGGTCGAGATCAATTCGCTGTCGACGGCCGACTCACCGCGAATCTCCGGAGTGGACCAGGAGCACGTGGAAGCGCTGGCAGTGGTGCAGAGCCCGCTGCCGCCCATCACCGTGCACCGATCGACCATGCGGGTCATCGACGGCCTGCACCGCTTACGGGCCGCCGAAATCCGAGGGCATCGCAAGATCGCGGTGAAGTTCTTCGACGGGGACACGGCCGACGCCTTCGTCCTGGCCGTCGAGTCCAACGTCACGCACGGTCTGCCGCTGACCACGGCGGACCGCAAGAGCGCCGCCGGGCGCATCATCGCCTCCCACCCGCAGTGGTCGGACCGGATGATCGCCTCGGTCAGCGGAATCGCTCCGGGCACCGTCGCGGAGATCCGCAGACGGACCCCGGCCGAACGGGCCGGCGAAGCGAGCAGGATCGGCCACGACGGCCGGGTGCGCCCGGTCAACGGCACCGAGGGGCGCAGGGTGGCCAGCGAACTCATCGCACAGAACCCCCAGCTGTCGCTGCGTCAGGTCGCGCGGGTCGCGTCCATATCGCCGGAGACGGTCAGGGACGTACGCAACAGGATGATGCGCGGCGAGGACCCGCTCCCGCAGCGCGGCAAACGCGGCGGCGAAGGCCTCACGAGCGCCCCGCGGAGCGGCACGGGACCCACCATCGTGCCCGACCGTGACACTGTCCAGGACCGCACCGCTGTCCTCAAACGCCTCAACGCGGATCCGGCGCTGCGTTTCAGCGAGACCGGCCGCACGCTGCTGCGGCTGCTCAACATCCACACGATCAGCGCCGACGAGTGGGACGAGATCATCGACAAGGCGCCGCCGCACTGCGGGCGGATCGTGGCCTACCTGGCCAACGAGTGCGCGGAGATGTGGGCGGAAGTCGCGGTACGAGTCCAGCGCAAGGTCGCCGAGACGGCGTAGGCCAGCCGGGGCGTCCAAGTGAGCAGACTGCCCGGTTGGACGCCGATTCCGTATTCCCTGAAGATTTCCGCCTCTGGTTTTCCGCGCCGGGTATTTCTCTGCCCAATTACGGGCCTGGTGGGCAGGAATGCAGAAAGGTATCGTCCTGCGAGTGGGAGAACGGCGTGTGAGTAAACCGCGTTTCATTCCAGTGAGCCCCGTCACGTAATGCAGAGGCAGGAGGATTCCGTCGCGTGTTGATCACCCAAGGACCTGGTGGACCTACCGTCGGAGGGCCGCAATCCGGGGCCCAGAAGCAACCGTTGCGGCCGGGCACGGTGCACCGAGCGATGTCCTACATGAAGTCGCACAAGCCCGCGCTCGCCTTTCTGCTGCTGACCACGGTGGTGGATTCCCTCGTCATCGTCTCGACGCCCTTGCTGCTGAAAAAGATCATCGATGACGGAATACTCAAGGACGACATGGGGGTCATCACGGCCGTCGCCCTGATCGTCGCCGGACTCGCTCTGCTCGACGCGGTGACGCAGCTCGTGCAGAGCTATTTCTCCGGCCGCATCGGGCAGGGCGTCAGCCACGATCTGCGGGTCGAGGCGTTCAAGCACGTGCAGCGGCAGCCGATGGCGTTCTTCACCCGGACCCAGACCGGCCTGCTCGCCAGCCGCCTCAACGGCGACGTCATGCTGGCCCAGCAGGCCCTCACCACGATGCTGATCTCCGCGACCAGCGTGCTGACCGTGCTCATGGTCCTCGCCGAGATGTTCTATCTGTCCTGGATCATCAGCCTGATCGCCATCGCCATGCTTCCCCTGTTCATCGTGCCGGGCATCTACGTGGGCCGGCGCCTCCAGCACTACTCCCGGGCGCAGATGCAGGCCAACGGCGAACTGGGCGGCATCATCAACGAGCGCTTCAACGTGGGCGGAGCGATGCTCGCCAAGCTCTTCGGCCGCCCGCGCGAGGAGGCCGAGGCGTTCGAGGCCCGGGCAGGAGAGGTGCGCCAGGTCGGTGTGATCTGGACCGTCTACAGCAGGCTCTCGTTCATCTTCATGGCCCTGCTCGCCTCACTCGCGACGGCCCTCGTCTACGGCGTCGGCGGCGGCCTGGTCCTCAACGACGTGTTCCGCATCGGCACACTTGTGGCACTGGCAGCGCTCCTCGGCCGGCTCTACGGGCCCATCACGCAGCTGTCCAGCCTGCAGTCCAACGCACTCACCGCGATGGTCAGCTTCGACCGGATCTTCGAGGTCCTCGACCTGAAGCCCCTCATCGAGGAACGGCCCAACCCCGTTGCCCTCACCGCGCCGGGCGCAGGCCCCGCACCGGAGATCGAGTTCGACCAGGTGTCGTTCAGGTACCCGCGCGCCAGCGAGGTGTCACTCGCCTCACTGGAGTCCAACGCGCTGTCCGCGGCCGAACGCGCCAAGGAGACGGCGGAGGTGCTGCACGAAATGACCTTCCGCGTCCCCGCGGGCAAACTCACGGCTCTCGTCGGCCCGTCGGGCGGCGGCAAGACCACCACGACCCATCTGGTGTCCCGTCTCTACGACCCGACGTCGGGAAGTGTCCGCATCGACGGCCACGACCTCCGCGACGTCAGCCTCGACTCGCTGCGCGACATCGTCGGCGTGGTCAGCCAGGACGCGCACTTCTACCACGACACGATCCGCGTGAACCTGTCCTACGCACGCCCCGACGCCACGCAGTTCGACCTGCTCAAGGCCTGCGACGCGGCCCAGATCGGGGACTTGGTCCGCTCGCTCCCGAGCGGCCTCGACACCGTGGTGGGCGACCGCGGATACCGGCTGTCCGGCGGCGAGAAGCAACGCCTCGCCCTGGCCCGGCTGCTCCTGAAGGCGCCGTCCATCGTGGTGCTCGACGAAGCCACCGCGCACCTGGACTCCGAGTCCGAAGCGGCCATCCAGCGGGCCCTGACCACCGCGTTACGGGACCGGACCTCCCTGGTGATCGCCCACCGTCTGTCCACGATCCGCGAGGCGGACCAGATCCTCGTCATCGACGAGGGCGTGGTGCGCGAAAGCGGGACACACGAGGAACTCCTGGCGGCAGGAGGGCTCTATGCCGAGCTCTACCACACCCAGTTCAACCGCCCCAGCACCAACGGAGCGGCCCGCCCTGAAATCCGCAAGGAACCGGCGCTGCAGCCGGTCCTCGGCGGCGGTGGCGAGTACATCCTGCAGCTCGGTGGCGAGCCGGACGAGCGCTGAGCGCCCGCCAGAGGCCTGAAGGGGGAAGTGGTGGATTCGTCGGTGGTGGCGGAGCTGATCGCCGCACAGGTGCGATCAGCGCCTGACGCGGTGGCGGTCGAGGGTGAACGGACGCTCTCGTACGGGGAGTTGTGGGCGGAGTCGGGGCGGTGGGCGGCGTATTTGTCTGACTTGGGTGTGGGTCGTGGTGATCGTGTCGCGGTGGTGATGGAGCGGTCCTGTGACTTGCCCGCGTTGCTTCTTGGGGTGTGGCGGTCGGGTGCCGCGTATGTGCCGGTGGATGCGGGTTGGCCGGTGGAGCGGGTGGCGTTTGTCTTGGAGGATGCGGCTCCGGTGGTGGTTTTGTGCTCTGTGGAGTGCCGGGGTGTGGTGCCGGAGGGCGTTGCCGTGCGGGTGGTGGATGACCCGCGGGTGTGGGAGACGGCTGGCCTGGGTGTAGAGCAGCCGGTGGCTTCGCAGGATGTGGCGTACGTGATGTACACGTCCGGTTCGACGGGGGCGCCCAAGGGCGTTGCTGTGCCGCATGGGAGCGTTGCGGCGCTGGTGGGGGAGTCCGGCTGGGCGGTTGGCCCGGGCGACGCGGTTCTGATGCATGCCCCGCACGCCTTCGACGTGTCGCTCTACGAGATGTGGGTGCCGCTGGCCGCCGGCGCCCGCGTGGTGATCGCCGGACCCGGCATGGTGGACGGTCGCCGGATCCGCGCCCACGTGAAAGGCGGCGTCACCGCGCTGCACCTGACCGCCGGTTCGTTCCGCGTCGCGGCCGAGGAGTCCCCGGACTGCTTCAGCGGATTACGTGAGGTGCTCACCGGCGGCGACGTGGTCCCGCCCGCCTCGGTGTCCCGCGTCCGCGAGGCGTGCCCGGACGTGACCGTCCGCCACATGTACGGGCCGACGGAGACGACGCTCTGCGCGACCTGGCATGTGCTGAGGCCGGGCGACGAGGCGCGACCCGTACTTCCGATCGGGCGCCCGCTGTCCCGCCGTCAGGCCCTTGTCCTCGACGCGGCGCTGCGGCCCCTGCCGACCGGGACGGTCGGGGAGCTGTACGTGGCGGGACCGAGCCTGGCACAGGGCTACTGGAGGCGGCCCGCCCTGACCGCGGAGCGCTTCGTGGCCAGCCCGTACACGCCCGGAAAGCTGATGTACCGCACCGGAGACCTGGTGCGCGAGACCGACTCCGGAGAGCTCCTCTTCGTCGGCCGCGCGGACGCCCAGGTCAAGGTCCGTGGCTACCGCGTGGAGTTGGGTGAGGTGGAGGCGGCTCTGGCCGCCCACCCCGCCGTGGCTCAGGCGGTCGTCGTCGCCCGCGAGGACCGGCAGGGCGAGCGCCGTCTGGTCGGCTATGTGGTGCCGGACGGCACGGCGCCGGATCCCGAAGACGTCCGTGCGTACGTTGCCCGGACCCTGCCCGAGTACATGGTCCCCGCCGCCGTACTCACCCTGGACACCCTCCCCGTCACCCGCAACGGCAAGGTCGACCGCGACGCCCTGCCCGCCCCCGACTTCGCCGCCGGAGTCACCGGCCGCGCACCACGCACCCGGACCGAAGCGACCCTGTGCGCGCTCATGGCGGAACTGCTCGGCCTGGAGGGTTTTGGCGCTGAGGACAGCTTCTTCGAGCTGGGCGGCGACTCCATCATGTCGATGCAACTGGCCGCGCGCGCCCGCCGCGTGAACGTCTTCTTCAGTGCCGAGGACGTCTTCGAGCACGGAACACCCGCTGCCCTGGCCGTCGTCGCCCGGCTGGGCGACGACAAGGAAACAACCGTCCGGGACCGCTTCGCCGGTTCGCTCATGGGCGACCTCCGGGAGGACGAAGCCGACCGGTTGCGGGCCGACGTGCCCGGCATGGTCGACGTATGGCCGCTGTCGCCGCTGCAAGAGGGGATCCTCTTCCACGCCACCTTCGACGACGACGGGCCGGACGTGTACGCGAGCCAGCGGACGCTCGCTCTGGACGGCGCCCTCGACGTGGACCGGCTGCGGGCGTCCTGGGAGACGCTGCTCGCCCGGCACGGCGTGCTGCGGGCGAGCTTCCATCAGCGCCACTCCGGTCAGGCGGTGCAAGTCATCGCGGCCCGGGCGGAGTTGCCCTGGCGCGAGGTGGACCTGTCTGAGCTGCCGGACGATGACGTGGCCGCCGAGGTGGCGCGCCTCGCCCGGAGCGAGCGGGCCGAGCGCTTCGATCTGGGGAAGGCACCGCTGTTGCGGCTGCTCCTGATACGGCTCGCCGCGGGCCGGCACCGCCAGATCGTCACCGTCCATCACTCGCTGGTGGACGGCTGGTCCACCGACGTGGTCTTCGCGGAGCTGTCCGATGTGTACGCGGCCGGAGGCGACGGCCGGACGCTGCCGGCGACGACGTCCTACCGCAAGTACCTGGCGTGGCTCGACCGACAGGACAAGGACGCGGCGCGCGAGGCCTGGCGTGCGGAGTTCGCCGGTGCGGACGAACCGACGCTGCTTGTGCCGGAGGGCACGGCCGGAGCGGGCCGGGAGCAGGTCGTCCCGGAGCCGGTGCCCTTCGAGCTCACCGAGGAACTCACGCGTGGTGTGGGCGAGTTGGCGCGCACCCAAGGGGTGACCGTGAACACGGTCGTGCAGGGTGCGTGGGCGCAGGTCCTTGCCCGGCTCGTGGGACGTACGGACGTGGTGTTCGGTACGCCGGTCGCGGGCAGGCCCGCGGACCTCCCGGGGGTCGAGTCGGCGGTCGGTCTGTTCCTCAACACCGTGCCCGTACGGGTACCTCTGTCGGCGGAGCAGTCGGTTGCCGAGATGCTCACGAGCCTGCGTGACCGGCAGGTCGCGTTGATGCCGCGGCAGCACCTGGGACTGCGCGACATCCGCCAACTGGGCGGCGCTGGAACGGTGTTCGACACGCTCGTGGTGTTCGAGAACCTTCCCCGGACGCCCGAGGGGAGCGGCGATGAGACCTATGGCGGGAGCGCCGACCTGGCCATCCGCACCGTCGGTGAGCCCGAGGACCGGGGTCACTATCCCCTGGCGTTGATCGTGGTCCCGGACGCCCGGCTGCGGGGGCTTCTCGTGCACCGCCCGGACGTGGTCACGCGCGAGCGGGCCGATGCCGTGCTCTCCTCGCTGATCCGCGTACTCGAACAGATGGTGGCGGACCCTTCGGCGCCGGTAGGGCGGCTCGACACGCTCCCCGCGAACGAGCGCGCGCCCGTGGTGCGGGAGTGGAACGCGTCGGCGGCGGAAGAGCCGGCTGCGACGGCACCGGAGCTCTTCGCCGCCCAGGCCGCGGCCACGCCGACCGCCGTAGCGGTGGTGGACGGGCAGCGGTCCCTCACCTATGGCGAACTCGCAGCCGAAGCCGGGCTCCTGGCCCGGTACTTGACGGACAGGGGAGTGGGTCCGGAGACGCGGGTGGCCGTCATGGCGGACCGCTCTGCGGAACTGGTCACCGCCCTCCTCGCGGTGTCGATGGCGGGCGGCGTCTACGTCCCCGTGGACCCCGGGCTGCCCCCGGCACGGATCGGCGTGCTCCTCGACGACGTGGCCCCGCCGGTCCTTCTCTGCGTGCAGGAGACCCGGGGGGCGGTGCCGGAGGGCTTCGCGGGTCAACTCGTCGTCATAGACTGCCCGGTGGGTGCCGAGGCGCACTCCGGGAGGCCGATCGAGACGGCGGGGCGGCTCCGGTCGCTGACCGCGGCCAACGTGGCGTACGTGATCTACACGTCCGGGTCGACAGGAACCCCCAAGGGCGCACTCGTCACCCACCGGGGCCTGCGCAACCTCGTGGCCGACCGCATCGAGCGGTACCGGATCGACGCGGACAGCGCGGTGCTCCAACTCGTCTCGCCGAGCTTCGACGTCTCCATGTCGGACATCTGGCCGGTGCTGTGCGCGGGAGGCCGCCTTGTCCTCGCGCCGCCGGCGCGGCGGCACGCGACCGGCGAGGAACTGGTCCACCTCATGCGCACGCGACGCGTGACCCACGTCGCGATGACACCGACCCTCCTCGCGCAGCTGCCTCCACAGGAGCTGCCCGCTCTGCGCGTCCTGGTGATCGGCGGCGAACCCGTCTCCGACGAGCTGCGCGGGCAGTGGTCGGCGAACCGCGAGATCTACAGCGAGTACGGAGTCACCGAGGCCACCGTCGCCTCCACGGTGAGCCGACCGCTGGGCGAGCACGACGAGCCGTCGATCGGCCGCGCGGTGGCCAACACCGTGACCCACGTCCTGGACGCGTTCCTCCAGCCGGTGCCCGCGGGCACGGTGGGCGAGCTGTATCTCGCGGGCGCGGGCCTGGCGCGCGGCTACCTGCGGCGCACCGGCCTCACGGCGCGTCGCTTCGTGGCCTGCCCGTTCACCCGCGGCGAGCGGATGTACCGGACCGGCGACCTGGTACGCAGGACAGGCACCGGCGACCTCGTGTACGCGGGCAGGGCCGACGCGCAGGTGAAGGTGCGCGGCTTCCGGGTGGAGCTGGGCGAGATCGAAGCGGCGCTCGCCGGACATCCCGCCGTCGAGCGGGCCGTGGTCATCCTCAGGCAGGACCGGCGGGGGGAACGCCGCCTGGTCGGCTATGTGGTGGGCCATGCGGTGGGCGCCGAAGCACGGGCCCACGCCCAACCTCGTACCCAAGGCCACATCCCTGCCCGTGGCCGCGTCGGCACGCCGACCCTTGACGGGCAGTCCATACGCGCCCACGCCGCCAAGTCCCTGCCCGAGCACATGGTGCCCGCAGCCGTGCTCACCCTCGACGCGCTCCCCATCACCCCGAACGGCAAGGTCGATGTCCCCGCGCTGCCCGCGCCGGACTTCGCCGAGCAGGTAGCGGGCCGGGCGCCGGAAGGCGAGGCGGAGCAAATCCTGTGCGCGCTGTTCGCCGAGGTCCTCGGCCTTGAGCGGGTCGGCGCCGACGACAACTTCTTCCGGCTCGGCGGGGATTCCATCAGCTCGATGCAACTGGTGAGCCGCGCCCGCCGGGCAGGCGCGTTCTTCAGCGCCCAGGACGTCTTCGAACACGCGTCACCCGAGGGCCTCGCCCAGGTGGCCAGGCTCGGCGCCGGGCGGGCGGCAGGACCGGACGTCGGCGAGGGCGAAGTAGCCCGGACGCCGGTGATGCGGGCACTGGGCGCGCGGGCCCTCGGCGGCGGATTCACACAGTGGGTGGTGCTGGGAACGCCCGCGGGACTCGACGGCGAAGCCCTGGCGGCAGGCGTGGGCGCCGTACTCGACACGCACGACATGCTGCGCGCCCGTGCCGTCCCGGACGGCGACAGCGGGCCCCGCCTCGTGGTGGGCGAACGCGGCTCCGTGGACGCGGCCCGCGTGATCACCCGCGTCGACGCGGCAGAGGCAGAGGCAGCGGCGTCGGTGTCGGTGTCGGCGTCGGCGGGGAGCTTGGACAGCTTGGCATCCCGCCTCGCGCGGGAGGCGGGCCTGCGCCTCGACCCCTTCGCCGGGGTGATGGTCCAGGCGGTGTGGCTGGACGCGGGCCCGTGGCGCGTGGGCCGACTGGTGCTCGTGGTGCACCACTTGGCGGTCGACGGCGTCTCGTGGCGGATCCTGGCCCCTGACCTGCGCGCGGCGTGCGAAGCGGCGGCCACGGGACAGGAGCCGAAGCTCGACCCGGCAGGAACGTCCTTCAGGCGCTGGTCGAAGCTCCTCGTCGAGGAGGCGATCGGCACGGAGCGCGCTGCGGAACTCGACCACTGGACCGCCCTGCTCGGCGACCACCCGGAACCGCCGCTCGGCACCCGCGCCCTCGACCCGGCGCGGGACACCGCGGCAGGCATGCGCCACCGCACCTGGACGGTCCCGGCCCGGCAGGCTGCCACACTCGCGGGACCGACACCGGCGCTCTTCCACTGCGGCGTGCACGAGGTACTGCTCGCCACGCTGGCCGGAGCGGTAGTCCAAGGACGGCGACACGCCGCCGACGGAACGGTCCTGATCGACGTCGAGGGACACGGACGCAAGCCGGTCGGCGATGCCGATCTGCTGCGCACGGTGGGCTGGTTCACCAGCGTCCACCCCGTCCGCATCGACCTGTCCGGCATTGACCTGTCCGGCATCGACGCGTCGGAGGCGGCAGCCGGCGGACCGGCCATCGGCACGCTCCTCAAGGCGGTCAAGGAGCAGGCGCGGGCGGTGCCGGGCGACACGCTCGGCTACGGACTGCTGCGCCATCTGAACCCCGAGACGGGCCCGGTGCTCGCCGCGCTGCCGAGCCCGCAGATCAGCTTCAACTACATGGGCCGCTTCCCCGCGGGCGGAGCGACAGGCGCCGTCGGGCCGTGGGAAATGGCCGGCGACGAGGCGATAGGAAGCTCCACCGACGATGCCATGCCCGCCACGCACACCCTTGAGGCCGGCGCGACCGTCCGCGACACCGCCGAAGGACCTGAACTGACCGTCTCGCTGAGCTGGCACGGCGCGATCCTCGACGAGGCAGCGGCGGAACGCGTCGGCCGCCACTGGCTCGACCTGCTCGCGGGCCTGGCCGCACACACCACAGACCCGGCGGCGGGCGGTCACACCCCGTCCGACTTCCCCCTCGTCGAGCTCGCCCAGGACGAGGTCGAGCAGTTCGAAGCGATGGCAGCAGAGCTCGAAGGAGGGCGTTCGCTGTGAGGTCTTCTCCAACTCCCGCCAAGGGTTCGGCATCCGCCGCCGGTCATCCCGCATCCGCCGCCCAGCGGCCGACAGCCACCCCCAGGGGCTCGGCCCTCGCCGAGGTCTGGCCGCTCTCGCCCCTCCAGCAAGGCCTCCTCTTCCACGCCGACTTCAACGGCCAGGGACCCGACGTCTACACCGTCCAGAACGTGCTGGCGGTCGAAGGACCCATGGACGCGGACCGCTTCCGGGCCTCCTGGGAGGCGCTCCTCGCCCGGCACGCGGCGCTGCGCGCGAGTTTCCAGCGTCGAAAGACGGGTGAGGCCGTGCAGCTCATCACGCGCGAGGTCGTCCTGCCGTGGAGCGAGGCCGACGTCTCGCACCTCACCGAGGAGGAGGCGACGGCCGAGGCGGAACGCCTGGCCGCGCACGAACGCGCACGCAGGATCGATCCGGCGGTGGCGCCGCTGATGCGCCTGCTTCTGATCCGCCGCGGTGAGCGCCGCCACCTCCTGGTGATGACGAGCCACCACCTCCTCATGGACGGCTGGTCGGCGCCGGTCCTGCTCGACGAACTCTCCGCGATCTACGCGGCCGGCGGCGACGCCTCGGGCCTGAAACCCGTGACCTCCTTCCGGGAGTACTTGTCCTGGCTGTCCCGCCAGGACAAGGAGGCAGCCCGGGCCGCCTGGAAGACGGAGCTGTCCGGAGCCGAGGAACCGACGCACATCGCCGCCCCCGCTCCCGCCTCCACCGGTTCGGCACGCGGCGAGAGCCCCCAGAGTTCCCAGAGCCCCCAGAGCTCCCAGAGCTCTCAGAGCCTCCCGAGGAAACGCTTCGCCCACCTCACCGAGGAGAAGACCGGGGCGCTCGCGGAACTCGCCCGCGCCAACGGCCTGACGGTGAACACCGTCGTGCAGGGCGCGTGGGCGCTGGTCCTCGCACGCCTCGCCGGGCGTACGGATGTGGTGTTCGGCGCGACGGTGGCGGGCCGCCCTCCGGAGCTGCCGGGTGCCGACTCGATGATCGGCCTGTTCATCAACACGCTGCCGGTACGCGTGCGCCTCGACGGCTCGCAGCCGCTGCTCGACATGGTCCGGGACCTACAGGACCGCCGGTCCGCGCTCCTGCCCCACCAGCACCTGGGCCTCTCGGAAATCCAGCAACTCGCCGGTCCCGGCGCCGTGTTCGACACGCTCCTGGTGTACGAGAACTACCCCCGTCCGCCCGGAGAGGCCCCGGCACCTGACGCGCTCTCCTTCACCACGGTGGAATCACGCCAAGCGACGCACTATCCGCTCTCGGTGGGCATCGCCCCCGGCGAGCGGCTCCAGGTAAACGTGACGTACCAGCCCGATCTCGTCGACGAAGCCGTGGGCGAGGCGGTGGGTGGCCTGCTGGTACGGGTGCTGGAACGGGTGGTGGCTGACCCGTCGGTGCCGGTGGGACGGATCGGTGTGGTGAGCGCGGCACCTGAGCGCGAGGTGATGGCATCTCCGGTGGGTGAGGTGGTGCCGGGGTTGATCGCGGGGCGGGTTGCCTCTTCGCCGGGTGCGGTGGCGGTGGGGGGTGAACGGGCTTTGTCGTATGGGGAGTTGTGGTCGGAGTCGGGTCGCTGGGCCGCGTATCTCTCGGGTATGGGTGTGGGGCGGGGTGATCGTGTCGCGGTGGTGATGGAGCGGTCGGTCGACTTGGTGGTGGTGTTGTTGGGGGTGTGGCGGGCTGGGGCTGCGTATGTGCCGGTGGATGTGGGCTGGCCGGTGGATCGGGTGGCTTTTGTGCTGGGGGATGCGGGTCCGTCGGTGGTGGTGTGCACGTCGGAGACACGCAGTGTGGTGCCGGAGGGCGTTGTTGGCGTGCGGGTGGTGGATGATCCGGACGTGCGGGCGGCGGTGGCGGCCTGCGACGGCTTGAACCGTCAGGTCGGTGCGGACGACGTGGCGTACGTGATGTACACCTCCGGATCGACAGGCGCACCCAAGGGCGTGGCCGTGTCGCACGGGAGTGTGGCCGCGCTGGTGGGGGAGCGGGGCTGGGCGGTTGGCCCGGACGACGCGGTCCTGATGCACGCCCCGCACGCCTTCGACGTGTCGCTCTTCGAGCTGTGGGTGCCGCTGGCCGCCGGTGGCCGGGTCGTGATCGCCGAACCGGGTGTGGTCGATGCCCAGCAGATGCGTGGGCATGTGCGGGACGGTGTCACGGCCGTGCACGTGACCGCGGGTTCGTTCCGGGTGCTCGTGGAGGAGTCCCCGGAGTGCTTCACCGGGTTGCGTGAGGTGCTGACGGGTGGCGATGTGGTTCCGGTCGGTTCGGTGGCGCGGCTGCGGAAGGTGTGCCCCGATGTCACGGTCCGTCATATGTACGGGCCGACCGAGACGACCCTGTGTGCGACCTGGCATGTGTTGAAGCCGGGCGATGAGTTGGGCCCCGTACTGCCGATCGGGAAGCCGTTGCCGGGGCGTCGGGCGCTTGTCCTGGACGCGTTCCTCCAACCCCTGCCGCCCGGCGTTACCGGCGAACTCTATGTAGCTGGCGTGGAGTTGGCGCACGGTTACTGGTGCGGTCCGGGCTTGACCGCTGAGCGTTTCGTGGCGTGCCCGGACGCGCCGGGGGAGCGGATGTATCGCACCGGCGACCTCGTGCGTCTGACCCCGGACGGCGATCTGCTCTTCGTTGGCCGTGCGGACGCCCAGGCCAAGATCCGGGGCTTCCGGGTGGAGTTGGGCGAGGTGGAGGCGGCCCTGGTCGCGCACCCGGCCGTGGCTCAGGCGGTGGTCGTCGCCCGTGAGGACGGTCCGGGTGAGCGCCGTCTGATCGGCTACGTCGTACCGGACGTCAAGACGCTTGACGCCCAGCTCGTCCGCGACGACGTGGCCGCGAACCTGCCCGAATACATGGTGCCCACCGTCCTCGTCGCCCTGGATGCCCTGCCGGTCACGCGCAACGGCAAGGTCGACCGCGCGGCCCTGCCCGCACCCGACTTCGCGGACCGCGTGTCGGACCGTGAACCTCGGACCGAGGCCGAGGAGACGCTCTGCCGTCTCTTCGCCGAGGTACTCGGCCTGGAGCGGGTCGGCGTCGAGGACAGCTTCTTCGAGCTGGGCGGCGACTCGATCATGTCGATGCAACTGGCCGCCCGGGCCCGCCGCGCCGACCTCCTCTTCAAGGCACAGGACGTCTTCGAGCACGAGACGCCCGCCGGGCTCGCGCTCGTTGGCCTGCTCCCGGAAGCGGCGTCCGCGGCGCCGGACTCGGGTGTGGGCGAGGCGCCCTGGACGCCCGTGATGCGGGAGCTGGGTACGCGGGCGATCAGGCCGAGGTTCGCGCAGTGGACGATCATCGGGGCCCCGCCGAGGCTCGAACGGAGCGTCCTCGTAGCCGCGTTGAGCGCGGTCGTGGACACACATGACGTACTCCGCTCCACCGTGGTCAGCGATCAGGCCGGGCCCCGGTTCCTCATCCGCGAGCAGGGCTCCGTGGACGCCGGGGCGCTGGTCACCCGCGTGAACGCCACCTACGCCGTGGCCGGCACCCTGGACGACATCGCGGACGAGGCGGCACAGGAGGCCGCGGAACGCCTCGATCCGTCAGCGGGAGTGATGTTCCAGGTGGCCTGGGTGGACGCCGGGCCGGGCCGCCCGGGCCGCATCGCCCTGGTGGCACACCACTTGGCGGTCGACGGAGTCTCGTGGCGGATCCTGGTCCCGGACCTGAGGGCCGCGTGCGAGGCCGTCGCGGCCGGCCGGGTCCCGGAACTCGACCCGGTGGACACGTCGTTCAGGCGCTGGTCGAGGCTGCTGGTCGAGCAGGCCACAGGCGAGACCAGGGTCGCCGAACTCGCGCAGTGGGCCGCGCTGCTGGGGCGGGACGAACAGCCGCTCGGCGCAAGGGAGTTGGATCCTGCCCGCGACACCGCCGCCACCGTGCGCCGCCGTTCGTGGACCGTGCCGGCACGGCATACGGACACGCTGGCGAACCGGACGCCGACGGTCTTCCACTGCGGTGTGCACGAGGTACTCCTCTCGGCCCTGGCCGGAGCGGTCGCCCACTGGCGGCAGGAGGCCTCCCCCGCGGTCCTGCTGGACGTGGAAGGGCATGGCAGGGCGCCCGGCGAGGGGCCGGCAGGGGTGGATCTGTCGCGCACCGTGGGCTGGTTCACCAGCGTCCACCCGGTCCGTCTCGACCTCGGAGCCATCGAGGTCGGCCAGGTGCCGACCGGCGGCCGGGCGGCCGGAGCACTGCTGAAGACCGTCAAGGAGCAGGCACGCGCGATACCCGGCGACGGGCTCGGCTTCGGACTCCTGCGTCACCTCAACCCCGCCACCGCATCCGTTCTGGCGGCCTTGCCGAGGCCCCAGATCGGCTTCAACTATCTGGGCCGGTTCACGGCGGACGCGGCGAACGGCGTGATCGGCGGCTCGCTCGACCCGGACATGCCCGCCACTCACGCCATCGAGGCCGGCGCCGTCATCGTCGATACGGCCCACGGCCCCACGCTGACCCTCACGCTGAGCTGGGCAGCCGGACTGCTTGACGAGGCGGCGACCGAACGCCTCGGCCTGCTCTGGACGGACATGCTCGGCGGCCTCGCCGCCCACACCGCCGATCCGGACGCGGGCGGACACACCTCGTCCGACTTCCCGCTCCTCGACCTCGCACAGGACGAAGTCGACGAGCTCGAAGCCGGTTTCGCCGACGACATCTCGTAGACGTCCAGGCACCCGGACACCGTGACCTGAACCCGCCCGAGGCAATTCGCTCTGAGGAGAGAAGAGATGACCCGATCCGCAGTCGAGGACGTGTGGCCGCTTTCGCCACTGCAGGAAGGGCTGCTCTTCCACGCCGCCTTCGACAGCGAGGGTCCCGACGTCTACCAGGGGCAGCGGCTGCTCGAACTGACCGGCCCGCTGGACGCGAGCCGGCTGCGGGCCTCCTGGCAGGCCCTGCTCACCCGGCACGCGGCGCTGCGGGCGAGTTTCCGCAGGCGCAAGTCGGGCGAGGCGGTGCAGGTCATCGCACGGGAAGTCGAACTGCCCTGGCGCGCGGCCGACCTCTCCGGTCTTGCGGAAGCCGACGCGCTCGCCGAGGCGGACCGGCTGGCGGACCAGGAGCGCGTCGAGCGGTTCGACCTCGCGGCGGCGCCCCTGCTGCGGCTCCTGCTCATCCGGATCGGCGCCCAGAGGCACCGCCTGATCGTCACCAGCCACCACGTCCTGATGGACGGCTGGTCCATGCCGGTGCTGCTCGACGAACTCTCCACGACCTACGCGGCCGACGGCGACACCTCCGGACTTCCGCCGGTGACGTCCTACCGCGAGTACCTGGCCTGGCTCGGCCGGCAGGACAAGGAGGCGGCACGGGCCGCTTGGCAGGCGGAACTGGCCGGGGCGGACGGCCCGACGCTGGTGGCGCCCGCGGACTCAAGCCGGACGCCCATGCCCCCGCGGAGCCTGATCAGCGAGCTCTCCGAGGAACTGACCGAAGGCCTGGTGCGGTTCGCCCGCGGCCACGGCCTGACCGTGAACACCGTGGTGCAGGGCGCGTGGGCGCTGGTCCTCGCGCGGCTCGCCGGGCGCACGGATGTGGTGTTCGGTGCCACCGTCGCCGGTCGGCCCATGGAACTGCCGGGTGTCGAGTCCATGGTCGGCCTGTTCATCAACACACTGCCGGTCCGCGTGCGGCTCGACGCCGGGCAGACCGTGACGCGGATGCTGGCCGAACTCCAGGAACGCCAGTCGTCCCTGATGGCTCATCAGCACCTGGGGCTGCCCGAGGTGCAGGGGCTCGCCGATTCCGGCGGGGCGGTCTTCGACACGCTCGTCGTGTACGAGAACTACCCGAGTCCCCCGGCCGGGCCCCCGGCGCCCGGCGCCTTCGCCGTGCGCGTCGCCGCGGGTCAGGAGAGCGCGCACTATCCGCTCACGCTGGTGGTGGCGCCCGTCGGCGAGCGCATGCTCTGCAAGCTGGACCACCGGCCCGACCTGTTCGACCGTGAGAGTGCCGAGTCGGTCTTCGCATGGTTGGTACGGGTCCTTGAACAGCTGGTGGCGGACCCGTCGGTCCTCGTGGGGCGCGTCGGAGTGCTCGCGGCGCCCGAGCGCGGCCTGGTCGTGGAGGGGTGGGGCGGCACGTGGGGTGAGGAGCCGGGCGGCCTGGTCCCGGAGCTGATAGCGGGGCGCGTGGAGTCGGCGCCGGGCGCGGTGGCCGTCGAGGGCGAACGAACGCTGTCGTACGGGGAGTTGTGGGAGGAGTCCGGCCGCTGGGCCCACTACCTGGCGGACGCGGGGGTGCGGCGCGGTGACCGCGTCGCGGTGGTGATGGAGCGCTCGGCCGACCTGCTGCCGCTGCTGCTCGGCGTATGGCGGGCGGGCGCGGCCTACGTGCCCGTCGACGCGGGATCTCCGCCGGACCGGGTGCGCTTCGTCCTCGCGGACGCGGCTCCCGTCGCCGTCCTGTGCACAGAGGAGACGCGGCAGCTCATACCCGATGGCGCCGGGCCGGTGCTGGCCGACGACCCACACGTACGGGCGGCGCTGGCCGGGTACGAGGGCGGTGACTCACCGGTGCTCGTGGGCGCGGACGATGTGGCGTACGTGATGTACACCTCCGGATCCACGGGCGTGCCGAAGGGCGTGGCGGTGTCGCACGGCAGCGTCGTGGCGCTGGTGGGGGAGCGCGGCTGGTCGGTCGGGCCCGAAGACGCGGTGCTCATGCACGCCCCGCACGCCTTCGACGTCTCGCTCTTCGAGGTGTGGGTCCCGCTGGCCGCCGGCGCCCGGGTGGTCGTCGCCGGGCCGGGGGCGGTGGACGCCGAGCAGGTGCGGGAACACGTGGCGGGCGGGGTCACCTCGCTCCATCTGACCGCGGGGTCCTTCCGTGTCCTCGCGGGGGAGTCGCCCGAGTGCTTCGCGGGACTGCGCGAGGTGCTCACCGGCGGGGACGTCGTCCCGGTCGGGTCGGTGGCCCGGGTGCGCGCGGCCTGCCCCGACGTGGTCGTACGGCATCTGTACGGGCCGACCGAGGTGACCCTGTGCGCGACCTGGCGGGTCTGGGGGCCGGGCGACGCGGTGGGATCGGTGCTGCCGATCGGGCGCCCGCTCGGCAACCGGCGGGTGTTCGTCCTCGACGCGTTCCTCCAGCCGGTGCCCTCAGGCGTGACCGGCGAGCTGTACGTCGCCGGTGACGGCCTGGCGCAGGGGTACTGGAGCCGGGCTGAACTGACGGCTGAGCGCTTCGTGGCGTGCCCGTTCGAGCCGGGCGGCCGGATGTACCGCACCGGCGACCTGGTGCGCTGGTCCGACACGGGCGAGCTGCTGTTCGTCGGCCGCGCGGACGCGCAGGTCAAGGTGCGCGGCTTCCGGGTCGAGCTGGGTGAGGTGGAGGCGGCGCTCGCCGCGCATCCCGCGGTGGCGCAGGCGGTGGTGGTGGCCCGGGAGGACGGTCCTGGCGAGCGCCGTCTGGTCGGGTACGTCGTGCCGGTGGACCCGGGCGGGCTTGGAGCCCTGGTGGGGCCGCCCGGCAGTCGGGCGAGCGTGGCCCGTCCGGACCCGCACCTCGTACGGGAGTTCGTGGCCAGGACACTGCCCGACTACATGGTTCCGGCCGCCGTGCTCCCCTTGGCCGAGCTGCCCGTCACCCGCAACGGCAAGGTGGACCACAAGGCTCTGCCCGCTCCCGACTTCGCGCGGAGGGCCACCGGGCGCGCCCCGCGTACGGAGACCGAGACGATCCTCTGCGGCCTGTTCGCCGCGTTGCTCGACCTGGAGCGGGTCGGTGCCGAGGACAGCTTCTTCGAGCTGGGCGGCGACTCGATCATGTCGATGCAGCTGGTCGCGCGGGCCCGCCGCGCGAGCCTGGTGCTGACCCCTCGGCAGGTCTTCGACGAGAAGACCCCGGAGCGGCTCGCACTCGTGGCGGAGACGGTCGGGGCGGGGACCCGCGACACCGGCATCTCTCGGGACGCGGGTGTGGGCGAGGTGCCGTGGACGCCGGTGATGCGGGAGCTGGGCGAGCGGGGTCTGCGCGGCGGTTTCGCGCAGTGGATGATCGTCGGCGCCCCGGTGGGCCTCGGACGTGAAGCGCTGGTGAAGGGTGTGGCTGCCGTACTCGACGCGCACGACATGCTGCGGGCGCGTGTGCTGACCGGCGAGCGAGAGCCCAGGCTGAGGGTTGAGCAACGGGGTGCGGTGAACGCCGACGAGGTGGTCGTCCGTCTCGGCGGGGAGGCCGCGTCCGCCGAGGCGCTGGACGACATCGCGGAGGCGGCGGCGCGCGAGGCGGTGGAGAGGCTCGATCCCGCCGCGGGCGTCATGGTCCAGGCGGTGTGGGTCGACGCCGGGCATGGGCGGGTCGGGCGACTGGCCCTGGTCGTCCACCACTTGGTGGTCGACGGCGTTTCGTGGCGCATTCTGCTGCCCGACCTGCGTGCGGCCTGCGAGGCGGTGGCGGAGGACCGTAAGCCGGAACTCGACCCGGTGGGCACCCCCTTCAAGAGGTGGGCGGACGCACTGGCCGAGGAGGCCGTCGCGGCGAGCCGTACCGCCGAACTCGCGCGGTGGACCGAACTCCTCGGTCAGCCGGAACCACCTCTGGGCAAGAGCGCGTTGGACCCGACGCGGGACACCGCCGCGACCATGCGCCGCCAGTCATGGACAGTGAACGCCGAGCACGCCGCCACCTTGGTGGGCAGGACCCCGGCGGTCTTCCACTGCGGAGTGCACGAGGTACTCCTGTCGTCCCTGGCCGCCGCGGTCGCGCACTGGCGCCGGAAGACCGCCTCCCAGCTGCTGGTGGACGTGGAGAGCCACGGCCGCACCCCGGTCGCGGGCGCTGAACTGTCGCGCACGGTGGGCTGGTTCACCGGTGTGCACCCCGTCAGGCTGGACGTCGGCGACGTCGATGTGCCACAGGCCATGCGCGGCGGACCCGCGGCCGGGGCACTCCTGAAGGCGGTCAAGGAGCAGGCCCGGGCGATACCCGGCGACGGCCTCGGCTACGGGCTCCTGCGCCACCTCAACCCCGACACCGCCCCCGTGCTCGCGGCCTCCCCCGCCCCGCAGATCGGCTTCAACTACCTGGGTCGCTTCACCGCGGACGCGACGAACGGCCCCGTCGCTCCCTGGCAGTTGGCGGGCGGCGAGGCGATCGGCGGCTCGATCGACCCGGACACCCCGGCCCTGCACATCCTGGAGGCGATCGCCGCCGTACAGGACACACCGGAGGGGCCGGAGCTGGCCGTCACGTTGAGCTGGCCCTCCGGGGTCCTTGACGAGTCCGAAGCGGCGGAGCTCGGCCGGACCTGGGAGCAGATCCTCGCCGGTCTGGCCGCTCACACCGCCGATCCGGCCGCCGGCGGTCACACACCGTCCGACTTCCCTCTCCTCGACCTCACGCAGCGGAACATCACCGAACTTGAGGCAACCGTCCCGGAGTTGGTGGACGCGTGGCCGTTGTCGCCGTTGCAGGAGGGCATGCTGTTCCACGCCACGTTCGACGCGCAAGGGCCGGACGTCTACCAGAGCCAGCGGTTGATGGCCCTGGACGGGCCGCTTGACGTGACCAGGCTGCGGGCCTCCTGGGAGGCGCTCCTGGCCCGGCACGCCGCACTGCGGGCGAGCTTCCACCGGAGCGAGTCGGGCGAGGCGGTGCAGGTCGTCGCGAGCGGAGTGGAACTCCCCTGGCGTGAGGCCGACGTATCGGGGATGACGGACGCCGAGGCGCAGGCCGAGGCCGAGCGTCTCGCCGAGCGCGAGATGGCGCGGCGGTTCGACCTGACGCGGGCCCCGCTGCTGCGCCTGCTGCTCATCCGCTTCGGTGAGAACCGGCACCGCCTCGCCGTCACCAGCCACCACATTTTGGTGGACGGCTGGTCCATGCCGGTCATCCTCAACGAGGTGTCCGCGCTGTACGCGGCAGGAGGTGACGCCACGCACCTGCAACGGAGCGCCTCCTACCGCGACTACCTGGTATGGCTCGATCGGCAGGACAAGGAAGCCGCGCGGGCCGCCTGGCGGGCGGAACTGGCCGGGGCGGAGGAAGCGACGCTGGTCGCGCCGGTGGATCCGGGCCGGCCGCCGGTGGCGCCCGAAGTCAGCACGGCGGAGCTCTCCAGGGAACAGACCCGGGCGCTCACCGAGCTGGCCCGCGCCCATGGGCTGACCGTGAACACCGTCGTGCAGGGCGCGTGGGCGCTGGTCCTCGCGCGTCTCGCGGGACGCACGGACGTCGTCTTCGGCGGGACCGTGGCCGGCCGGCCCCCGGAGCTGCCCGACGCCGAGTCGATGATCGGGCTCTTCATCAATACCCTGCCCGTACGGGTACGGCTCGACGGCGCCCAGCCGGTGCTGCGGATGCTCGCCGGGCTCCAGGAGCACCAGTCGGCCCTGATGGCCCACCAGCACCTGGGCCTCTCGGAAATCCAGCAACTCGCGGGTCCCGGCGCCTCGTTCGACACTATGCTGATGTTCGAGAACTACCCGCGGAACTCGGCCACCCTGGCCGACCCTGCGGACGGCACGACCAACGACGAGGTCACGATCACCCAGCTGAACACCCTGGCCGGTACGCACTATCCGCTGGCCGTGGGCGTAGTCCCCGCCGACCGGCTCCGTGTCCTCGTCACCTACCGGCCCGATCTGATCGACCGGGACAGTTCCCTGAGGACAGCACGTCAGGTCGTACGGGTCCTCGAAGAGCTGGTGACGGATCCTTCACTGACCGTGGCGCGGGTGGACGCCCTGGACGAGACGGAGCGCACGCAGGTTCTGGAGCGGTGGAACGCGACCGAGGCGGAGACCCCCGACGGACTGGTGCCCGCATGGATCGCCGGGCGGGTGGCCTCGACGCCGGATGCGGTGGCGGTCGAGGGCGAACGGGCCCTGTCGTACGGGGAGTTGTGGGCGGAGTCGGGGCGGTGGGCGGCGTTTTTGGCTGACTTGGGTGTGGGTCGTGGTGATCGTGTCGCGGTGGTGATGGAGCGGTCCTGTGACTTGCCCGCGTTGCTTCTTGGGGTGTGGCGGTCGGGTGCCGCGTATGTGCCGGTGGATGCGGGTTGGCCGGTGGAGCGGGTGGCGTTTGTTTTGGAGGATGCGGCTCCGGTGGTGGTTGTGTGCACTGAGGAGAGCCGGAGTGTGGTGCCGGAGGGTGTTGCCGTCCAGTTGGTGGATGACCCCCGGGTGAGGGCGACGGCTGGCCTGGGCGTGGAGCGGCTGGTGGCGTCGCGGGATGTGGCGTACGTGATGTATACGTCCGGTTCGACGGGGGTGCCCAAGGGCGTCGCGGTGCCGCACGGGAGCGTTGCGGCGCTGGTGGCGGAACGTGGCTGGTCGGTCGGGCCGGGCGACGCGGTTCTGATGCATGCCCCGCATGCCTTCGACGTTTCCCTCTACGAGATGTGGGTGCCGCTGGCCGCCGGCGCCCGCGTGGTGATCGCCGGACCCGGAGTCGTGGACGCCCAGCGGATGCGTGAGCACGTGAAGGGCGGGGTGACGTCCGTCCACGCCACGGCCGGCCAGTTCCGGGCGCTGACGGAGGAGACCCCCGACTGTTTCACCGGGCTGCGTGAGGTGCTCACCGGCGGCGACGTGGTCCCGGCCGGATCGGTGGCCCGGCTGCGGGAGGCCTGCCCGGACGTCACCGTCCGTCACATGTACGGGCCGACCGAGGTGACCCTGTGCGCGACCTGGCATGTGCTGAGGCCGGGCGACGAGATAGGGCCCGTACTTCCGATCGGGCGACCGATGAGCAACCGGCGGACCTACGTCCTGGACGCGTTCCTGCGACCGGTTCCGCCCGGCGTGACCGGCGAACTGTACGTGGCGGGCGCGGGGTTGGCGCAGGGCTACCTGAACCGTCCGGACCTCACCGCGGAGCGCTTCGTCGCGTGCCCGTATGTGCCGGGGGAGCGGATGTACCGCACCGGAGACCTGGCGCGCTGGTCCGAGGACGGCGCGCTGCACTTCGTCGGCCGCGCGGACGCCCAGGTCAAGATCCGTGGCTACCGCGTGGAGCTGGGTGAGGTGGAGGCGGCGCTGGCCGCCCACCCCGCCGTGGCGCAGGCGGTCGTCGTCGCCCGTGAGGACGGGCAGGCGGACGCGGGACGCCGTCTGGTCGGCTATGTGGTGCCGGAGGGCACGGCGCCGGATCCCGAAGACGTTCGTGCGTACGTTGCCCGGACCCTGCCCGAGTACATGGTCCCCGCCGCCGTACTCACCCTGGACACCCTCCCCGTCACCCGCAACGGCAAGGTCGACCGCGACGCCCTGCCCGCCCCCGACTTCGCCGGGAAGGCCGCCGGGCGCGCGCCGCGCACGGAGACCGAAGCGATCCTGTGCGCGTTGACGGCGGAGCTGCTCGGTCTGGAACGGGTCGGCGCCGAGGACAGCTTCTTCGAGCTGGGCGGCGACTCCATCATGTCGATGCAACTGGTCGCCCGGGCCCGCCGCGCGAACCTGCTCCTCACGGCGCAGGACGTCTTCGAGCACGAGACCCCCGCCGGTCTCGCGGCCGTTGCCCAGCACGTGGGCGAGGAGACGGCCACCCCGGATTCGGGCATCGGCGATGTGCCGTGGACGCCCGTGATGCGGGAGCTGGGCGAGCGTGGCCTGCGCGGCAGGCTCGCGCAGTGGACGACCGTCGGTGCCCCGGCCGGACTCGGCCGGGAGGTCCTCGTGGACGCCGTGGGCGCGGTACTCGACGCGCACGACATGCTGCGGGCCCGCGCGGTGACCGGCGAAGACGGCCCCAAGTTGTCGGTGGGGCCACGGGGTTCGATCGATGCCGCCGCCCTGGTCACCCGCGTCGACGCGGCGCACGCGCTGGACGGCGCGCTGGACGGCCTCGCTGACGAGGCGGTCCGTGAGGCCACGCAGCGCCTCGATCCCTCGGCGGGTGTCATGCTCCAGGCCGCCTGGGTGGACGCCGGTCCGGAGCGGGCCGGCCGACTTGCCCTCGTGGTCCACCACTTGGTGGTCGACGGCCTTTCGTGGCGCATCCTGATCCCGGATCTGCGGGCCGCGTGCGAGGCGTTGACCGCCGGACGGCAGCCGGAGCTCGACCCGGTGGGGACGCCGTTCAAGCAGTGGGCGGACCTCCTGGTGGAGCAGGCCACCGACGAGAGCAGGACCGCCGAGCTCCCGGGCTGGGCCGCCTTGCTCGGCGAGACCGAACCGCCTGTGGGTGAGCGGCGGTTGGACCCTGACCTGGACACCGCGGGCACGATGATCCGCCGTACCTGGAACGTGCCGGCAGAGCTGGCGGCCACGCTGGCGGGCCGGACACCGGCGCGGTTCCACTGCGGAGTGCACGAGGTGCTCCTGTCGGCACTCGCGGGCGCGGTCACCATGTGGCGCCGCGATGACGGCAGTGGCGTACTGCTGGACGTGGAGGGGCACGGCCGGGACCCGCTCGCGGGCGCCGAACTGTCCCGCACCGTCGGCTGGTTCACCACCACACACCCGGTCCGGCTCGACGCGGACGGCATCGATCTGGACGACGCGCGGAACGGCGGCCCGTCTGCCGGAGCGCTCCTGAAGACGGTCAAGGAGCAGGCGCGCGCGATACCCGGCGACGGTGACGGCCTCGGCTTCGGACTCCTGCGGCACCTCAACCCCGCCACCGCACCCGTTCTGGCGGCTCTGCCGACCCCGCAGATCGGCTTCAACTACCTGGGCCGGTTCACCCGGTTTGCGGCGGACGCGGCAGACGCGGCAGAGGCGGCAGGCGCGGCAGACGCGGCGGACCCAGAGAGCCGCGAGGTCACCGTCACTCCCTGGCAGCCGACGGGCGGCGAGTCGGTCGGTGGCTCGGTCGACCCGGACATGCCCGCCCTGCACGCCCTGGAAGCGGGCGCCGCCATCCAGGACACCTCCGAGGGGCCGGAGCTGTCCGTCACACTGACCTGGCCCACCGGAGTGCTCGACGAGCCGGACGCGGAGCAACTGGGACGCCTCTGGCTCGACCTGCTCGCCGGTCTGGCCGCCCACACCACCGCTCCCGGTGCCGGAGGGCATACCCCCCGCGACTTCCCCCTCATCGGCCTCGCGCAGCACGAGATCGACGAACTCGAAGACGCGGTGCCGGAGTTGACGGACATATGGCCGCTCTCGCCGTTGCAGCAAGGGCTGCTCTTCCACGCCGGATACGACGATCAGGGGCCGGACCTCTACGAAGGGCTGCGCGTCCTGGACCTCGACGGGCCGCTGGACGTGGACCGGCTGAGGGCCTCGTGGGAGGCGATCCTCACCCGGCACCCGATTCTGCGGGCGAGCTTCCACCGGCGTGCCTTGGGCGAGGCCGTGCAGGTCATCGCGCGCGAGGTCGAACTCCCCTGGCGCGAGGTCGACCTGTCCCACCTGGAGGCGGACGACGCACGCACCGAACTCGACCGAGTCGTCGAGGACGAACGCGCCCGGCGCCTCGACGTGACGGCTGCCCCGCTGCTGCGCCTGCTGCTGATCCGGCTCGGCGAGAACCGCCACGCCCAGGTGGTCATCAACCACCACATCGTCACAGACGGCTGGTCGCTGCCCGTCCTCATCGCCGAGATGGCCACCCTCTACGCGGCAGGCGGCGACGGACGGGCCCTGCCCGCCGCGACCTCCTACCGGGAGTACCTGGCCTGGCTGGAACGCCAGGACAAGGAGGGGGCGCGCGAGGCCTGGCGCACGGAGTTCGCGGGCGCGGACGAGCCGACGCTGACGGTGCCCGATGACCCGGCCGCGGTACCCGCCGTACCGGAACGCGTTCCCTTCGAGTTCTCCGAGGAACTCACGCGCGCAGTCGTCGAGTTGGCGCGCAGTCGCGGCCTGACCGTGAACACCGTCGTTCAGGGCGCGTGGGCGCTGCTGCTCGCCCGGCTCGTCGGGCGTACGGACGTGGTCTTCGGCGCCACGGCGGCCGGCCGGCCGGCCGAGCTGCCACGCGTGGAGTCGATGGTCGGCCTGTTCATCAACACGCTGCCCGTACGGGTCGATCTGCGCGGAGAACAGTCGGTCGCCGCGATGCTGACCGGCCTCCAGGAGCGGCAGGTCGCACTCATGTCCCACCAGCACATCGGCCTGTCCGAGATCCGCAGGCTCACGGGTCCGGGCGCCGTCTTCGACACGCTTGTCGTCTACGAGAACTATCCTCGCCCGCCGCTCCAGGAGCCCTCGCCCGACACCTTGTCCATCCGCCCCGGCGGCACACCACTGGACACCGGCCACTACCCGCTGACGCTGATCGCGGTGCCCGGCGAGCGCCTGCACGGCGAGTTCATCTACCGGCCGGGCGTGTTCCACCGCGCCTGGGCCGAGGAGATGGTGGCGTCGCTCGGCTGCGTGCTCGAAGGGATGGCGGAGGACCCGTCGGCGCCCGTCGCGCGGGTGGGAGTGCTGGGCGGGGCACGGCGCGAGCTCATGCTGGGCGAATGGAACCGCACCGAGGTGCCGGTGGCGGCGCGGACGCTGCCCGAACTGCTGCGCCGGGAGGTGGCGCGGTCGCGCGACTCGGTGGCCCTGATATCGGGCGAACGGTCCCTGTCGTACGGGGAATTGGAGGCGGAAGCCGGACGGTGGGCGCGCCATCTGATCGCGGCAGGCGTGGGGCCCGAGTCCCGGGTCGCCGTACTGGAGCCGGGATCGGTGGCGGCGGTGCTCTCCGTCCTCGCGGTGTCCATGGCGGGCGGCGTCTTCGTGCCGGTCGATCCGGGATACCCGGCGCAGCGAGTCGCGTTCGTCCTTGAGGACGCCGACCCGGTGGCCGTGCTCTGTACGCGGGAGACGCGGGCCCTGGTGCCGCCCGGGTACTCGGGCCGTCTGATCGTCATCGATGCCCCGGACGTCACCGAAGCCGTCGCCGAGCGCGCGGCAGGGGTCATCGATCAGTCGGAGCGGCTCGCGCCGCTGAGCGCGGACAACGCGGCATACGTCATCTACACCTCGGGGTCGACGGGCACGCCCAAGGGTGTGGTCGTTGCGCACGCGGGCCTCGCCAATCTGGCGCGGGCGCAGATCGAGCGGTTCGCCGTGGGGCCGGACTCCCGGGTCCTGCAGTTCGCGTCGCTGAGCTTCGACGCGGCGGTGTCCGAGCTGTGCATGGCGTTGCTCTCCGGAGGGTCACTCGTGGTGGCGGGCCCGGACGCGCTGCCGCCACAGGTGCCGCTCGGGCAGGCCGTGCGCGCGTCGGGGGCTACGCACGTCACGGTGCCCCCGAGTGTGCTGGCGACCGAGGATGAACTGCCCGCTGAACTACGGACGTTGGTGGTGGCGGGCGAGACATGCCCCCCGGCACTCGTGGACCGGTGGTCCGCGGGGCGGCGCATGGTGAACGCCTACGGACCCACCGAGCTGACCGTCTGCGCGGCGATGAGTGCCCCCCTGACGTCGGACACGGGCGTCGGCCGGGGCGTGGTGCCGATCGGGCGGCCGATGGCCAACGTGAAGGTGTTCGTCCTGGACGGCTTCCTCCAGCCCGTGCCGCCGGGAACCGCGGGCGAGCTGTACGTCGCCGGCGCCGGTGTGGCCCGCGGATACTGGGCACGGCCCGCCCTGACCGCCGAGCGGTTCGTGGCGTGCCCCTACGTGCCCGGCGCGCGGATGTACCGGACCGGGGACCTGGCGCGCTGGACCGACGACGGTGAACTCGTCTTCGTCGGCCGCGCGGACGCCCAGGTGAAGGTGCGGGGCCACCGGATCGAACCTGGCGAGGTCGAAGCGGTCCTGGCCGCGCATCCCGGCGTCGCCCAGGCGGTCGTCGTGGCACGCGCGGACCGGCGCCCCGGCGAGCACCAGCTCGTCGCGTACGTCGTCGCCGAACCGACCGAGGCGTGGCGCACCGACCAACTCCTTGCCACGCTCGGCGAGTTCGCGGCGCACCGGCTTCCTGCCTCCATGGTCCCGTCGGCGTTCGTCCCGCTGGAACACCTGCCGCTCACCCCGAACGGGAAGGTGGACCGCCGTGTGCTGCCCGCCCCCGACTTCGCCGGGAAGGTCTCGGGACGGGAGCCGCGCACGGAGAGCGAGGCGCTGCTGTGCGGACTCTTCGCCGAGGTGCTCGGCCTGGAACGGGTCGGCGTCACGGACAGCTTCTTCGAACTGGGCGGCGACTCGATCTCCTCGATGCAGCTGGCCTCGCGCGCCCGCCGCGCCGGGCTCGTGGTCACGCCACGGCAGGTCTTCGAGGAGAAGACCCCCGAGCGCCTCGCCACGGTCGCGGAACCGGCCGACGGTGCCGGACTCGACGCCGTCGAGGACATCGGCGTAGGCGAAGTGCCCTGGACCCCGGTGATGCGGGAACTGGGCGAGCCCGCCCGCCGCCCGGGGTTCGCACAGTGGACGGCTCTCGGCGCTCCGGCCGGTCTCACGCACGACGTGCTCCTGGGAGCGGTGGCCGCGGTCATCGACGCCCACGACATGCTGCGCGCGAGCGTGGTCGCGAGCGACGGTGACACCGTGCCGCGGCTGATCGTCGGCGAACGCGGATCCGTGGACCCCGCGGACCTGGTCACGCGAGTGGCCGCCCAGGACGCGGCGGACGGCTCCCTGGACGAGATCGCGGAACGCGCGGCACGGGAGGCCGTCGAGCGCCTCGACCCGTCGGCGGGCACGATGCTCCAGGTGGTGTGGGTGGACGCCGGGCAGGGGCGCGTCGGGCGCCTCGTCCTCATGGTCCATCACCTGTCCGTGGACGGGATGTCCTGGCGGATCCTGGTGCCCGACCTGGCCCTCGCGTGCGAGGCCGTGGCAGCGGGACAGGACCCCGTACCCGACTCCGTACTCGACCCCGTAGGAACATCGTTCAGGCGCTGGGCGACCCTCCTGTCCGCCGAGGCGGTCAGCGAGCCCCGGCTGGCGGAACTCGACGCATGGAAGGACCTCCTCGGCTCCACGGAGCCGCTGCTCGGGCGGCGCGCGCTCGATCCGGCGGTGGACACCGCCGAGACCACGCACCGCGCGTCCTGGAAGGTCCCCCGGCAGGAAGCCGCCACGCTGGCGGGCCCCACACCCGCGCTGTTCCACTGCGGAGTGCGCGAGGTGCTCCTGTCGACGCTCGCCGGAGCGGTCACGCACTGGCGCGGCGAGGACGGGCACGTACTCCTGGACGTCGAGGGCCACGGCCGTGAACCGGTCGAAGGGGCTGAACTGTCGCGCACAGTCGGCTGGTTCACCAGCACGCACCCGCTGCGCCTGACGGTCGACGACGTGGACCTGTCCGAAGCCGCCGATGGCGGCCCGGCCGCCGGAGCACTCCTGAAGGCCGTCAAGGAACAGGCACGGGCAGTGCCGGGTGACGGGCTCGGCCACGGGCTGCTGCGCCATCTGAACCCGGAGACGGGCCCCGAACTCGCCGCCCTGCCGAGTCCGCAGATCGGCTTCAACTACCTGGGCCGGTTCACCGCGGGCGACACGTCCGGGAACGGCACGGTCAAGGCCTGGCAGCCGGCCGGGAAGACGGCGATCGGCGGCTCGGCCGATCCGCACATGCCGTCCATGCACGCCCTGGAAGCGGGCGCGGCCATCGTGGACACTGCTGACGGGCCCGAGCTGACCGTCTCGCTCAGCTGGCCGGGCCACGTCATCGACGACGCCGACGCGGAACGTCTCGGCCGGCTCTGGCTGAACCTGCTCGGCGGCCTGGCCGCCCACACCACCGACCCCACGGCCGGTGGACACACACCCTCCGACTTCCCCCTCCTCGGCCTCGCGCAGAGCCAGATCGAGGAACTCGAAGCCGGATTCGACCCGCGCTGAAGCCCTGAGATCACAGGCTCACAGGCTCACAGGTTCCGAGGAGAGAAGAGATGACCCGATCCGCAGTCGAGGACGTGTGGCCGCTTTCGCCACTGCAGGAAGGGCTGCTCTTCCACGCCGCCTTCGACGACCAGGGCCCCGACGTGTACACCGTGCAGTCCGCACTCGACATCGAAGGCCCCGTGGTGGCGGACCGGCTACGGGCTTCCTGGGAAGCGCTCCTCACCAGGCACGCCGCGCTGCGCGCCTGCTTCCGGCAGGTGAGCGGGGCGCAGATGGTGCAGGTCATCGCCCGGGAAGCGGTGCCGCCCTGGCGTACGGAGGACGTGGCGGACCTCGACGAGTCCACCGTGCCGGCCGCTCTGGAACGCCTGGCGGAGAGTGAGCGGGCACACCCCTTCGACCTGGCGGTGGCGCCGCTGCTGCGCCTGCTCCTGATCCGCGTCGGCGCGGACCGGCACCGCCTCGTGATCACCAGCCATCACATCCTCATGGACGGCTGGTCGGCCCCGATCCTCATCGGTGAACTCGCGGAGATATACGCGGCGGGAGCCGATGCCTCCGGCCTTGCGCGCACGACGTCCTACAGCGCGTACCTGAAGTGGCTCGGCCGCCAGGACAAGGAGGCCGCCCAGGTGGCCTGGCAGGCGGAACTCGCGGGCACGGAAGAACCGACGCTGGTGGCGCCCGCTGTCCCGGACCGGCTCCCTGTCTTCCCCGACAACGTGGGCGCCGACCTCCCCGAAGAGGTCACGCGGGCGGTGGTGGAACTGGCCCGGACCAACGGCCTCACCTTGAACACGGTGGTCCAGGGCGCGTGGGCGCTGGTACTCGGCCGTCTCGCCGGGCGTACGGATGTGGTGTTCGGCGCGACGGTGGCGGGGCGCCCTCCGGAGCTGCCGGGCGTGGAATCGATGGTGGGTCTGCTCATCAACACGTTGCCCGTGCGCGTCCAACTCGACGGTGAACAACCGGTGTTGGAGATGTTCCGCGACCTCCAGGAACGTCAGTCCACGCTGATGGCCCACCAACACCTGGGCCTCCCGCAGATCCAGAAGACGGCAGGCCCCGGGGCCGGGTTCGACACCCTCCTGGTGTTCGAGAGCTTCCCCCAGCCGCCCGCCGCCTCCGCACACCCCGACCGCGAGGCCCTCTCGCTCAGGCCGGCGGGGTTCACACGCGAGGCGGCGCACTACCCGTTGACCCTGGTCGTCGGCCCCGGCGAACGGATGCATCTGAAGCTGGAGTACCGACCGGACCTGTTCGACCGAGCTGTCGCCGCGTCGGCGCTCGACACGCTGGTACGGGTACTGGAGCGGGTGGTGGTAGATCCGTCGGTGGTGGTGGGACGCGTCGCATCGGCGGAGGCGGCCTCTGCGCGTGGGGTGGCGGCATCTCCGGTGGGTGAGGTGGTGCCGGGGCTGATCGCGGGGCGGGTTGCTTCTTCGCCGGGTGCGGTGGCGGTGGTGGGTGAGCGGGTGTTGTCGTATGCGGAGTTGTGGTCGGAGTCGGGTCGCTGGGCCGCGTATCTCTCGGGTATGGGTGTGGGGCGGGGTGATCGTGTCGCGGTGGTGATGGAGCGGTCGGTCGACCTGGTGGCGGTGTTGTTGGGGGTGTGGCGGGCTGGGGCTGCGTATGTGCCGGTGGATGTGGGCTGGCCGGTGGATCGGGTTGCTTTTGTGCTGGGGGATGCGGATCCGTCGGTGGTGGTGTGCACGTCGGCGAGTCGAGGTGTGGTGCCGGAGGGCTTTGTTGGTGTGCGGGTGGTGGATGATCCGGAGGTGCGGGCGGCGGTGGCGGCCTGCGACGGCTTGAACCGTCAGGTCGGCGCGCAGGATGTGGCGTACGTGATGTACACCTCCGGATCGACAGGCGCACCCAAGGGCGTGGCCGTGCCGCACGGCGCTGTCGCGTCCCTGGTGGGGGCGAGCGGCTGGGGCATAGGCCCCGAGGACGCGGTCCTGATGCACGCCCCGCACGCCTTCGACGTATCGCTGTACGAGCTGTGGGTGCCGCTGGCTGCCGGTGGCCGGGTCGTGATCGCCGAACCGGGTGTGGTCGACGCCCAGCAGATGCGTGAGCACGTGAAGAGCGGCGTCACGGCAGCGCATCTGACTGCCGGTTCGTTCCGTGTCCTGGCAGATGAGTCGCCCGACTGTTTCGCGGGATTGCGTGAGGTACTGACGGGCGGGGACGTGGTTCCGGTCGGTTCGGTGGCGCGGCTGCGGAAGGTGTGCCCCGATGTCACGGTCCGTCATATGTACGGGCCGACCGAGACGACCCTGTGCGCGACCTGGCATGTCCTCAAGCCAGGCGACGAGTTGGGCCCCGTACTGCCGATCGGGAAGCCGTTGCCGGGGCGCCGGGCCCTCGTCCTGGACGCGTTCCTCCAACCCCTACCACCCGGCGTTACCGGCGAACTCTATGTAGCTGGCGTGGAGTTGGCGCACGGTTACTGGTGCGGTCCGGGCTTGACCGCAGAACGCTTCGTGGCGTGCCCGGACGCGCCGGGGGAGCGGATGTATCGCACCGGTGACCTCGTGCGCTGGACCGTAGAGGGAGATCTGCTCTTCGTCGGCCGCGCGGACGCCCAGGTCAAGATCCGGGGCTTCCGTGTGGAGTTGGGCGAGGTGGAGGCGGCCCTGGTCGCGCATCCTGCCGTGGCCCAGGCCGTGGTCGTCGCCCGTGACGACGGTCCGGGTGAGCGCCGCCTCATCGGCTATGTCGTACCGGAAGGGGCGGAGGGCGTGGACCCCCAGCTCGTTCGCGCATACGTCGCCGAGACGCTCCCCGACTACATGGTCCCGGCCGCCGTGCTGGCCCTGGGTGCCCTGCCCGTCACCCGCAACGGCAAGGTCGACCGCAAGGCCCTGCCCGCCCCGGACTTCGCCGAGCGCGTCTCCGGCCGCAAGCCCCAGACGGCGGCCGAGACGACCCTGTGCCGACTCTTCGCCGAGGTGCTCGACCTGGAGCGCGTCGGGCCCGACGACAGCTTCTTCGACCTGGGCGGCGACTCGGGCCTGGCGATGCGCCTCGCGGGACGGATCCGCGAGGAGTTCGACGCCGAACTCGGCATCCGGCAGTTCTTCGGCTCGCCGACACCCGTCGGGGTGGCCCGGCTGCTCGCCACGAAGGCGCGCCCCGTCCTGAAACCAGCCGATGAGCGTGACGAAGTCCCCGTCACGGCGGGCCAGTTCCACACCTGGCTGATGTCCCGGCTCGACGACGAGGCAGGTACCGACCGCATACCGGTGGCGCTGCGCCTCAGCGGCGACCTCCACCAGGACGCGCTGCGCTCGGCCCTCGGGGATGTCGCCGCGCGGCACGAGATCCTGCGCACCACCTTCGACGGCGTACGCGGCGGCGACATGCGGCAGCGCGTCCTGGACGTCGCCGACTCCCGCCCGGCGCCGAACGTGGTGCCGACCACCGAGGCGGAGCTGCCGGACCTCCTGGCCGCCCACGCCGGGCAGCCGTTCGACGTCGGCGGTCGGGCGCCGTGGACGCAGACCCTCTTCCGCCTCTCGGACACCGAGCACGTGCTGCTTCTGGTGGTCCACCGGATCATCGCCGACGACGCGTCGCTGGACGTCCTGGTCCGGGACCTGGCGACCGCCTACGGCGCCCGCCGCGAGGGCCGGGCGCCCGAACGGGCCCCGCTGCCCCTCCAGTTCGCCGACTACGCCCTCTGGGAACGCCGACTGCTCCAGGGGGAACAGGAACCCGAAAGCCTGGTCAACGACCAACTCGCCTACTGGCAGGACGCCTTGGCGGGCATCGGCGCCGAAACCGCGCTGCCGGCCGACCGCCCGCGCCCGGCGGTGGCGTCCCACCGGGCCGGGACCGTCCCGCTGCGCCTCGACGCCGCATCCCACGATCGCCTCGCTGACCTGGCCGACGACGACGGCACGACGACGTTCATGGTCGTGCAGACCGCCCTCATCATGCTGCTCGCCCGGCTCGGCGCGGGCATCGACATCACCATCGGCACCCGGATCCCGCGCCGGGACGAGTCCGGCCTCGAGACGCTCGTGGGCCCCTTCGCCGGGGCGCTTGCCCTGCGCACGGACGCGTCCGGTGACCCCACGTTCAACGAACTCCTCGGCCGGGTGCGGGCCGCGAACCAGGAGGCCCGCGAACACCGTGACGTGCCCTTCGAACGCCTCGTGGACACTCTTGAGTTGCCGCCCTCGCTGGCCCGCCACCCGGTGTTCCAGGTGCTTCTGGAGGTCGACGACACCGTCGCGGAGCCGTGGGACCCGTGGGAGCTGCCCGGCCTGCGCACTGCCCGTCACGACCTCGGCTCGTCGGCCACGGAACTCGACCTGTCGTTCAGCCTCACCGAGCAGTACGAACCCGACGGTGACCTCGGCGGAATCGATGGCCAACTCCATTACGCCACCGAGCTGTTCGACCCGGAGACCGCCGACGCGCTCGCGCGCAGGTTCATCCGTGTCCTGGAGCAGGTGACGGCCGATCCGGAGCGGCGTCTGAGCGCGGTCGACGTGCTGCTCGACGCTGATGAGGCCCGCCGACTCGTCGGAACCGGAAAGGGCATGGCGATGGAACCGTCCGCGCGCACCGTGGTGCGGATGCTGGCCGAGCAAACGGCACGTACGCCGGACGCGGTCGCCGTCACGGACGACCAGGGCTCCCTGACGTACGCGGAATTGGACGCCGAGGCGGCGCGGCTCGCCCGGCGCCTCACCGACCGGGGGGCGGGCCCGGAGACCGTCGTCGTCGTGGCGCGGCCGACCGGCAACGCCTTGGCCGTCGCGCTGACCGGCGTGCTGAAATCCGGGGCCGCCTGCCGCGTCGCCGACGACCCCGCACGCCCACTGGAGGGCGTCGACCTGCCGCCCGGCGGAATCCTGGTCTGCTCCGATGCGTCCCTCGCGGCAATACCCGACGGTTCCGGGATGACGGTCGTGCTGCTCGACGGCTCGGAGTCGAACGCGGCCAACAGGGAGCTGGAGAGCGCCAGTTCGGGCAGCCCGGTCCTGCCGGGCAGCCAGGCGCTCGTCCTCGCGGGCGCCGTCATAGAGCACCGCACGCTCGCTCACCACACGACGTACCGCATGCATGCCTCCCCGGCGATCGGCGCGGCGCCACTGCTTGATGTCAGGGCTCCGTTCGCGGCGCTCGTGACGCCGCTGCTCGCGGCGCTCTGTGCGGGAGGGAGCGTGCGGCTCGGAGTACCCGACCAGAGCCCCGCGTCGCTGGTCGTCACCACCCCCGAGCTCCTTGAACCAACCGGCTCCGAAACCCTGGTGATGGACCTGACGGGCGAGCCGCAGGCCCTGGAACAGATACGCGGCTGGCGGGAGCGGCACCCCTCGACCCCGCTGGTGAGCGGCCACGGAGTGCCGGAGACGGGCGCTGCCTGGCTGGAACACCGGACTGGCCCCGAGGCGACCGGCATAGGCGACCCCCGCACCGGGGTCCCGGTCCACGGCACCAGGGCCCTCGTGCTCGACGAACTCCTGCGCCCGGTGCCGCCCGGCGTCCCGGGCGACCTCTACCTGGCCGGCGCCGTGCTGGCGCGCGGCTACACAGGCGGCCCGGGACACACGGGCGAGCGGTTCGTCGCGTGCCCCTTCGGCCGTCCCGGCGAGCGCATGTTCCGTACGGGCGACCGGGCGAAGAAGACGAACGCGGGCCTCGTCGCCGTACAGGACGCGAGCGCTGAGGCGACGAAGGCCGACGCCGGTGCCGGGCGGCGCGTGGGAAGCCGCGGCGACCTGGGTGTCCTGCTGCCCCTTCGGCCGGAAGGCACCCGCCCGCCACTGTTCTGCGTCCATCCCGGGATGGGCCTGAGCTGGGGATACGCGGCCCTCCTGCCGTACCTCCCGCAGGACCGGCCGGTGTACGGCGTGCAGGCGCGCGGGCTCGCGCGCCCGGAGCCGCTGCCCGGCAGCATCGCGGAGATGGCGGCCGACTACGCGGACGCGATCCGCACCGTCCAGCCCGTCGGCCCCTACCACCTCTTGGGCTGGTCCATCGGCGGGACCATCGCCCAGGCCGTCGCCGCCCGCCTGGAGGAACTGGGCGAAGAGGTGGCGCTCCTCGCGCTGCTCGACGCCTATCCCGGCAGCGGCGCCGCCAAGTCGCGGTTCCGCGGCGAGGAGGGACAGGAAAGCGAGGGTTACGCCGCCCTGAAACAGGAACAGGGCGACGACCTGGCGGACCTCTACCGCTCCTCAGGCCTCAGCGACCAGGTCCTTTCGAACCTGGAGTCGGTCCTTCGCAACATGTCCGGGTTCGCCCCCGACCACACACCGCGCCCCGTCCACACCGATCTCCTGCTCTTCGTGGCAGCCGCCGACCGGACCCCGGAGCAGTCATCGGCGGACGCCGCAGCGAGCTGGCGGCCCTACGTCGAGGGCGACATCGAGCCGCACGACATACCGGTCGGCCATTACGACATGCTCCGGCCCGAACCCTTGCAGCACATAGCGCGCGTCATCACGCAGAAACTCGGCGCGACAACAGAAACCCAGCTGACGCAGAAGACCGAAAGGACTGAACGATGACGAATCCGTTCGACAACGAGGACGGCACTTTCCTGGTACTCGTCAACGACGAGGGACAGCACTCCCTTTGGCCCGCGTTCGCCGAGATCCCCGAAGGCTGGACCACCGCGCACGCCGAAGGCAGCCGCGCGGAATGCCTCACGTACATCGAGGAGAACTGGACGGACATGCGCCCCAAGAGCCTCATCGCCGACATGAGCAGGAACGAGACGGCGGTGCGCTAGATGGACACGGAGTCACTGGTGACGGTGGCGATCGGTGACGTGGCCGTCATCGTCATCGTCTCCCGCCTCCTCGGAGCACTGGCCCGCCGCTGCGGACAGCCGGTCGTCATCGGTCAGATCGTCGCCGGGATCGCCCTGGGCCCGACTCTGCTGGGGCGCCTGCCCGGCGACCCGACCTCGTGGCTCTTCCCGCCTGACGTGCTGCCCTTCCTGACGGTGCTCTCCCAGATCGCCATCGTGATCTTCATGTTCGTCGTGGGGTACGAGATGGACTGGCGCCAGCTGCGCCAGGGAGGCAGAGCGGCGGTGACGGTGGCGCTCTTCGCGTTCCTGGTCCCCGCGGGCCTCGGCGCCGGCGCGGTGGGGCTGTTCCACGGGGCGTTCGACGCGGTGCAGCCCGGGCACGCCGACGGCAGGACGTTCTGGCTGTTCATGGCCGTCGCGGTCTCCGTCACCGCGCTGCCCGTACTCGCGGCCATCGTCCGTGAACGCGGCCTCGCGGGCAGCCCCGCGGGCACCGTGGCCACCACCGCGGCCGGGATCATGGACGTGGTGGCGTGGCTGGTCCTCGCCGCCGCGCTCGCCGGCACCGGACACGCCACCGGCCGGCCCTGGCAGGTGACGCTGCCCCTGATCGCCCTGTTCACGGCGGCCATGTTCCTGCTGGTGCGTCCCGTGCTCGCCTGGTGGCTCGAGCGGTCCGCGGCGGCGTCGTCCGGTCAGCTCACCATCGCGCTCGGACTGGCCCTCGGCAGCGCCTGGGTGACCGCGGAACTCGGCCTGCACCCCGTCTTCGGCGGCCTGCTCGCCGGCCTCACGATGCCGCGCAGGAACGGCGTACCGGAAGCCGATGTGCTGCGGCCGATGGAGCAGACCGCGGACCTGCTGCTCCCGCTGTTCTTCGTGACGACGGGACTGTCCTTCAACATCGGCTCCCTCGACAGCGACGGCGGCCTCCTGCTGCTGCTGATCCTCGCCATCGCCACCCTGGGCAAGTTCGGCCCTGCGTACGCGGCTTCGCGGATCAGCGGCATGGACGGTCACCGGTCCGCGACCGTCGCCGCCCTCGTGAACACCCGCGGACTCACGGAACTCATCGTCCTGAACGTCGCCCTTGACGCCGGGATCATCGGCCAGGCGCTTTTCACCGTCCTCGTACTCATGGCGCTGATCACCACCTTCATGACGGGCCCTTTGCTGTCCTTGATAGGGCGCAGACATAAGAGGGGAACGGGGATGGACAGCCTTGACGCCCGGGCAGGGCGATTTCAGACTCAATTGAGCAATGGGACTCCCACGACGGAAACAGCGATATCCGCTTTTCCGTCCGGGAGAAAAGGGGAGGAGGGATGACCTTGCCGGATTCCGAGGAATTCGACGTGGTGGTGGTCGGCGGGGGGCCCGCCGGATCAACACTGGCCGCGCTGGTGGCCATGCAGGGGCAGCGGGTGCTGGTCCTGGAGAAGGAGCACTTCCCGCGCCACCAGATCGGCGAGTCGCTGCTGCCGTCCACGGTGCACGGCGTGTGCAGGCTGACCGGTGTCGCGGACGAGCTCGCCAAGGCGGGCTTCCCGCGCAAGCGCGGCGGCACGTTCCGGTGGGGCGCGAGCCCGGACCCGTGGACCTTCTCCTTCTCGGTGTCACCGCGGATGAGCGGCCCGACGTCGTACGCCTACCAGGTGGAGCGCTCCAAGTTCGACGACATCCTGCTCAAGCACGCCCGCAAGGTCGGCGCCGAAGTGCGCGAAGGGTGCGCGGTCCTCGACGTCATAGCCGACGACGAGCGGGTCCGCGGCGTCACGTACACCGACGCCGACGGCAACGAACGCCGGGCGCTCGCCACGTTCGTCGTAGACGCATCGGGCAACATGAGCCGCCTGCACCAGCGCGTGGGAGGCAAGCGGGAGTACTCGGAGTTCTTCCGCAGCCTCGCCCTGTTCGGCTACTTCGAAGGCGGCAAGCGGCTGCCTGAGCCCAACTCGGGCAACATCCTCTCGGTCGCCTTCCCGAGCGGCTGGTTCTGGTACATCCCCCTGAGCGACACGCTGACGAGCGTCGGCGCCGTCGTGCGGCGCGAGATGGCCGACAAGATCCGCGGAGACCAGGAGAAGGCGCTCATGGCACTCGTCGACGAGTGCCCCCTGATCGGCGAGTACCTCGCGGACGCCCAGCGGGTCACCACCGGGCAGTACGGGCAGCTGCGCGTCCGCAAGGACTACTCGTACCACCAGACGACGTTCTCCCGGCCAGGGCTTGTCCTCATCGGCGACGCGGCGTGCTTCGTCGACCCGGTGTTCTCATCCGGCGTCCACCTGGCCACCTACAGCGCGCTCCTCGCGGCACGCTCCATCAACAGCGTCCTGGCCGAACGGGTCGACGAGGAAACGGCGTTGGCCGAGTTCGAGGGCCGCTACCGCCGCGAGTACGGCGTCTTCTACGAATTCCTCCTGTCCTTCTACGAGATGCACCACGACGAGGACTCCTACTTCTGGCAGGCCAAGAAGGTCACCAAGGCCAACAGGCCCGAACTCCAGTCGTTCGTCGAACTCATCGGCGGTGTCTCCTCCGGCGAACGCGTCCTGACCGACGCCGAGGTCCTCGCCAAACGCTTCACATCGGACTCCGCGGAGTTCGCCGCCGCCGTCGACGAACTCGCCGGCAGCGAGGACGGAAGCATGGTGCCGCTGTTCAAGTCCTCCGTGGTGCGCGACGTGATGCAGGAGGGCGGCCAGGTCCAGATGCGCGCCCTGCTCGGCGAGGACGCCGAAGCGGAGACCCCCCTGTTCAGCGGCGGTCTCGTGCCATCGCCGGACGGCATGTTCTGGCAGCAGCCTGAGCCCTCCCCGAGCCCGGCCGAGTAGAAGGAGGTCCGCGCATGGCGCGGCCGTCAGACCTCTCCATGCACAACCGCAGGGACCGTCTCGACCCGCTGCCCGAACTGAGCGAACTCAGCGCGCGGGCACCGCTGTCCGAGGTCGAACTCGGCGAAGGCCCCGGCTCGTCGACGGGCTGGCTCGTCACGGGCCACGACGAGGTGCGCGCGGTCCTCGGCGACGCGGAGCGGTTCAGCACGGCCCCGCCCGCGGGCGGCACCCGGCCGGTCCAGGCGGGCAACCTCATCCAGTACGACCCGCCCGACCACTCCCGGCTCCGACTGCTGCTCACCCCCGAGTTCACGGTCCGCCGGATGCGCGGCCTGGAACCCGCCGTCGAGTCCGTCGTGGCGGACTGTCTCGACTCCCTGGAGAAGGCCGGGCGGCCCGCCGACTTCATGCGGCACGTCGCCTGGCCCCTCCCGGGCCTCGTGATGTGCGAACTCTTCGGAGTTCCCCGCGACGACCGGGCCGAGCTGGCCCGACTGCTCAAGGTCAGCCGGCCCGCCTTCCGCGGACGCCGACTCCAACTGACCGCGGGCGCCGCCTATCTCGCGTACGTCGACCAGCTCGTCGCCCGCAAACGCCGCGAGCCCGGCGACGACCTGCTCGGCAGACTGGTGAGCGAGCACGGAGACGACATCGGCCACGACGAACTCGTCGGCCTCACCGCCTTCGTCATGGGCTCCGGAGTCGAGAACATGGCCAGCATGCTGGGCCTCGGCATCCTGGCGCTGCTCGAACACCCCGACCAGCTCGACCTGCTCCGCCGGTGCCCGCACCTGATCGACCAGGCCGTGGAGGAGTTCATCCGCTACCTGTCGATCATCCCGACGGCCTCACCGCGCACCGCCCGCGAGGACATACCCCTCGCGGGCCGGGTCATCAAGGCGGGCGACCAGGTGGCCTGCTCCCTGCTCGCGGCCAACCGCGTCCGGCCGGACGGCGCGCCGCCGGACGTCCTCGACATCACCCGGGAGGCCACCGCCCACGTGGGCCTCGGCCACGGCATCCACTACTGCATCGGGGCGTCCCTGGTGCGGATGGAACTCAGGAGCGCCTACCTGGCGGTGCTGCGGCGCTTTCCCGCGCTGCGCTCCGCCGTGCCACCGGAGGAGATCCGCTTCCGGACGCAGGCGCCGTACGGCGTGGAGACACTGCCGGTCACCTGGTAGGGGAGCGATGACAGCCACCACCGAGCCCGAACCCGTCCACACCCGCCGCGCACGCTTCGGCCCGGCCGAAGAGCTGCGCCAGCTGTCCGCGGGGCGCCCCGTCACCCGGATCGACGTCGGCCCGGGCACCGACGGGGTGCCCGTCTGGCTCGTCACGGGCTACGCCGAAGTACGCCAAGTCCTCGCCGACCACCGGCGGTTCTCCACCCGGCGCCGCTTCGGGCCGCGCTCGTCGCCCTCATCGGCGGGGCGCGGCGAAGGCCCACGGCCCGACGAGTTGATCGGCCAGCTCATGGACTACGACCCGCCCGAGCACACCCGCCTGAGGCAGATCCTCACGCCCGAGTTCACGCTGCGCAGGATGCGCAGGATCGAGCCGGGCATCGAGGACATCGTCACCGAGCACCTCGACGCCATGGAACGCGCGGGCCCGCCCGCCGAACTGGTCGGGGCGTTCGCGTCACCCGTCCCCGGCGCCGCCCTGTGCGAACTGATCGGCGTGCCCCGCGACGACCGCAGCGACTTCCTGCGCCGCTGCCACGCCTTCCTCGCCCCCGGACGAGGACGGCAGCGGCGCGCGGCGGCCGGGGAACTGCTCTCGCGGTACGTCGCCGCGATGGTGGCACGGCAGCGCGCCGACCCCGACGAAGGCTTCATCGGCATGCTGGTCCGCGACCACGGCGAGCAGATCACGGACAAGGAACTGCGGGGCGTCTGCGTCCTGTTGGTACTCGCGGGCCTCGACAACATCTCGGGAATGCTGGGCCTCGGAACCCTCCTGCTGCTCGGCCATCCCGACCAGCTCGCCGCGGTGCGCGAGGACCCCGCGGCGGTGGACGGCGCGGTCGAGGAACTGCTCCGCTATCTGTCGGTGCCGCACGCCCCGACTCCCCGGACCGCCCTGGAGGACGTCACCGTCGGCGAGCAGCTCATCAGGGCCGGGGAGCACGTCCTGTGCTCGCTGCCGACGGCCAACCGCGATCCCGCACTGCTCGCCGAGCCCGACCGCTTCGACATCACGCGCGAACCCGCCGGGCACGTCGCCTTCGGGCACGGCATCCACCACTGCCTGGGCGCGGCAATGGCCCGGATGGAACTGCGGATCGCCTACCCGGCGCTGCTGCGCCGCTTCCCCGGCCTGCGCCTCGCCGTGCCCGAGGACGAGGTGCCGTTCCGCACGCACGCGCTCGCCCACGGAGTGGAGCGACTTCCGGTCACTTGGTGACCCCTGTGAAAGAGAACGCGGAGGAGAAGCAGATGGACGTACGGGTGGACCGCCACCGATGCGCGGGTTCCGGGCTCTGCATGGCCCAAGTCCCGGCCGTCTTCGACCAGTCGGACGAGGACGGCAAGGTCCTGCTCAACGCCCCGGAACCCGGCCCGGAGCTGACCGCGGCCGTACGTGCGGCGGCGGGGCGCTGCCCATCCGGAGCGATCACGCTCCACGAGCACGAGCACGAACACGAGCACGACCCGGCCGGTCACTGACGCCGCACCGTACGCAGCTCCCTCGCCTCCCCGACGACGGCGCAGCCCGCGAGCCCCAGTGCGTCGCGCAGCTCGTCGGCCAGCAGGTCAAGGACCTGCCGGACCCCGGCCTCCCCGGCTGCTGCGAGCCCCCAGACCGGCGGCCGCCCCACCAGGACCCCGTCGGCCCCCAGCGCCAGCGCCTTGAGCACGTCCGTGCCGCTGCGGACGCCGCCGTCCACCATGACCTCGCACGCACCGCCGACCGCCTCGACCACCTCGGGCAGGGCGTCGACGCCGGGCAGCGCGCCGTCGAGCTGGCGGCCACCGTGGTTCGACACCACGACGGCATCCACCCCGAGCCCGGCCGCCCGCACCGCGTCCTCGGGGGCCAGGATGCCCTTCACGATCAGCGGGAGACGGGTGGCAGCGCGCAGTTCCTCCACGCAGGACCAGGTCACCGCGGCCGAGAACGCCTCGGCGGTATGGGCGGCCACCGCCGAGCCGTTCCGGGCGGGCCGGTGGGCCGAGGAGGCCGCGCCGCCGTCGAGGTGCGCGGCACGCACATGCCCGGGCAGCGCGAAGCCGTTGCGCACGTCCCGCAGGCGGCGGCCCATCCAGGGCACGTCGACGGTGAGCATCAGCGCCTCGCAGCCCGCGTCCTCGGCCCTGCGCGCCAGATCCAGGGAGCGCTGCCGCTCGCGGAGCCAGTAGAGCTGGAACCACACCGAGCCCCCGGCCGCCGTGACCTCCTCGACCGGGACGCTGCTCAACGTGGCCACCGTGAACGGCACCCCCGCCGCCTTCGCCGCCCGCGCCGTGGCCAACTCGCCCTCGGGGTGCACCAGTCGGTGGTACGCGACCGGGGCGACCGCCACCGGCATCCGCACCGGACGTTTCAGGAGCACCGCGTCCGTGGCGCACGCCGAGACGTCCCTGAGCACCCGGGCGGCGACGAACACGCGGTCGAACGCCGCCCGGTTCGCCGCGAGCGACCGCTCACGGCCGCTGCCACCTGCGACGAAGTCCCACACCTCGGGCGGCAGAGCCGCGGCCGCGGCACGCTCGATGTCGCTCAGATCGTGCACGGCCGCGGGATCAACGCGCCACACGCTGCCCGGTCCGTTCCATCTCCACGGCCTCGTACAGCGCCTTGATGTTGGAACTGCCGAAGGTCTGCGCACCCTGACGCTCGATGACCTCGAAGAAGAGCGTGCCGCGCGGGTGCGTCGACGCGGTGAAGATCTGGAACAGCTGGCCGTCGTGGTCCTCGTCGACGAGGAGATTCGTCGCGCGCAGTTCGTTCAGGGGGTGGGACTTGAGGCCGATCCGTTCGGCGAGCAGGTCGTAGTACGTCGTCGGGGTCTGGAGGAAGCCGACACCGCGCGCGGACAGCGTGCGCACCGAGCGGACGGCGTCCTTGCTGGAGAAGGCCAGATGCTGCACGCCCGCGCCGTGGTGGCTCTTGAGGAATTCGTCTATCTGACCGGGCTGCGCCAGGGGATCGGGCTCTATGAGCGTCAGCGTCACCGCGGCGGTCCCCGCGCTCTGCACCACCTTGGAGTCCATTGCCTGGGCACCGACGACGATGTGCTCCTCGAAGACCTCACGGAAGCCGAAGGCCTGTCGGTAGAACGCGGCCGTCGATTCGAGGTCGCCGGCGTTCAGGCACACCGCGATGTGGTCGATGTCGAGCAGCCCGACCTCACGGGTACGCGCCTGCCGCGAGCCGAGCGCGGGAACGAATCCGGGCGGAAGTCCGGGACCCTCACCGGGAGTTCGCTCGACCAGCGTGTGCACCACGTCACCGAATCCCGCGACGGCCGCGGTGACCGCCGGGCCTTCGCCCGCGTGCCGGGTCGGCTGCCGCAGGGGACGCGCGCCGCCCGCCACCGCGGCGGCGAACGCCGCGGACACGTCGGCGGTGCGCAGAGCGATGTCGGCGACGCCGTCGCCGTGCGTGGTGACATACGTGGTGGCGGGGTGCCGCCCGGCGGTCGCCTCGGTGAGCACCAGGGTCATCCGTCCCTGGCGCAGGGCGATGCTGCGGTGCTCGGCGGAGCCGCCGGTTCCGACCACCGTGAAGGCGTACTTGTCGACCCAGGCGAACGCCGCCGCCTCCAGGCCTTCCACGTACATCTCGACATAGTCGACCGCGAAGTCATTGATCGGGGCCGTTGCGGGTAAATCCGTCATCGGAGTCCTTCTGGGAAGATGAATGCGGATTGTTGTCCTCGCGCCGGACCGAAGAATTCCGGAGCCGCGAAAGATGCCGCGGAAATACCGGACCCAACCGCCGGGCCGCGAGGCAGAATTCTCTTTGCGGCCCCGATGCTACGACCGCCTCCGCTGTTCCCGCACCTGTCAAGGCATTGCTGTGGATCTGCTGTCAGGAGACGCTGAAGTGATGGAAATCCTGCAAACTGAAATCGCCGTCGCGGAGTTGAACGCGGCCACGTTGCACGCGTCGCTCTCCGATGTGGCGATGGAGTCCATGAACCTCCTCAACCAGGTCGCCGACACCTATCCGGACGCGATCTCGTTCGCGGCAGGGCGCCCCTACGAGGGCTTCTACGACGTGACCCAGATCCACGAATACCTCCAGGTCTTCTGCGACCACCTCCGCACCCGGCGCGGCCTGAGCGAGGCGGATACGGCACGCACGCTGTTCCAGTACGGCGCAACGAAGGGGATCATCGGCGATCTCGTCGCACGCGGTCTCGCCGTGGACGAGGGCATCGACGCCGACCCCTCGTCCGTCGTCGTCACGGTCGGCTGTCAGGAGGCGATGTTCCTGCTGCTGCGTGCCCTGCGCGCCGACGACCGCGATGCGGTGCTCGCCCCGATCCCGTCCTATGTCGGCCTGACGGGAGCCGCGTTGCTCGCCGACATGCCGGTACTCCCGGTGCGCACCGGGGCGGCCGGTATCGACCTCGACGACCTGCTGGTCCAGCTGCGCGGGGCGCGCGGCGAGGGGCGGCGGGTCCGCGCCTGTTACGTGACGCCGGACTTCGCCAACCCGGTGGGTGTCAGTCTGCCGCTCGCCGACCGGCACCGCCTCCTGGACATCGCCGCCGAGCACGACCTCCTGCTCCTGGAGGACAACGCGTACGGACTCTTGAACAGCGCGGCCGACCGCCCGCCCACGCTGAAGTCCCTCGACCGGCACCGACGCGTCGTCTATCTCGGCTCGTTCGCCAAGACGGGGATGCCGGGCGCGCGCGTGGGATACGTGGTCGCCGACCAGCGGGTGGCCGGCCGCGATGGCTCCGCGGACGGGCTGTTCGCCGATGAGCTGTCGAAGCTGAAGAGCATGCTCACGGTCAACACCTCGCCGATCGCCCAGGCGGTCATCGGCGGCAAACTCCTCGCCCACGACTGCAGCCTGGTCGCCGCCAACCGGCAGGAGACGGAGGTCTACCGCCGCAACCTGAGCCAGGTCCTCGACGGCCTCGAACTGCGCCTCGGCGCCCGTCCCGAAGTCACCTGGAACGCGCCGACCGGCGGGTTCTTCATCGTGCTCACCGTGCCGTTCACCGTCGACGACGCCCTCCTGGAGCACGCGGCCCGCCGCCACGGCGTGCTGTTCACGCCCATGCACCACTTCTACGGGGCGACGGGCGGGTTCCATCAACTCCGGTTGTCGATCAGTACGTTGACGTACGAGCGGATCGAGCAGGGCCTCGACCGGCTGGCCGCGCTGATCCGCGAGCGTCTGGACGGTGAGGTCACATGACGATCCGCACCCTGGCCGTCGTCGGCACCGGACTGATCGGCACCTCCGTGGCGCTCGCGGCACGCCTGTGCGGCGTGACCGTCTATCTCTCGGACCGCGACGAGTCCGCCGTAAGAGCCGCCGCGGTCCTGGGCGCCGGGCGGGCCGAGCCTCCACCGGCCCCGGTGGACCTGGCGGTTCTCGCGGTACCGCCCAGTCAGATCGCACCGGTCCTCGCCGAACTGCAGGAGAAGCGCCTGGCGTTGAGCTACACCGACGTGGCGAGCGTGAAGGCGCATGCCGAGCGGGAGATCCTGGACACCGCCCCCGACCCGTCCCGCTACATCGGCGGCCACCCTCTGGCGGGCCGAGAGCGTTCGGGCCCGCTGGCGGCCCGCGCGGAGCTGTTCCGGGACCGGGCCTGGGTGCTCACGCCGACCCGCCTCACGTCCAGAGCCGCGTTCGGCCGGGCGCTCGACCTGATCGCGCTGTGCGGCGCGGTGCCGCGGGTGATGCGGGCCCGCGCGCACGACGACGCGGTGGCGCTGACCTCCCACGCCCCGCATCTGGTGGCCAGCCTCATGGCGGCTCGCCTGGGGGAGGGGCCTCCTGAGGCGGCGCACCTGGCGGGGCAGGGGCTGCGCGACACGACCCGCATCGCCCGCGGCGACTCCCGGCTGTGGAGCGACATCGTCGAGTCCAACGCTGCCGCGGTCGCCGACATCCTCACCCGGCTTCAGGAGGACCTCTCCAGCATCGTCGCCGCCCTGTACGACCTCGCCGATCCCGGCAGGGGGCGGGAACTGACCGGCAAGAGCAGACACACCCTGGTGGACCTCCTCGACCGCGGGGTCGCGGGCGTGGGGGAGTTGGACGGGCCCCGTCCGGACACTCCCCACCCTGGACAGCGCATCCCCTGCGGTCCGAGATGAAGCGCGTTTCCCGAGGTGAGGCGGGGTGCTGTCCGGAGCGCCGCGTGGACGCCGGGCGAGCCTGTACGGCCGGCGCCGCTTGTATCCGCCGTGTGACCGGTGCCCGCGTAGAACTTGGCCCCATGTCCACCACACACAAGCGAACCGCCCAGACTCTGCTCGCCGCGTCGGCACTCGTCGTCGGCGTCTTCGTCACCGGCTGCTCCGGTGACTCCTCGGCCGCGTCCAAAGATCCGAAGAAACCGGACGCCTCGCCCACCAGCCCCTTCGACCAGGCCCTGGCCTTCTCCCAGTGCATGCGCAAGAACGGCGTATCAGGCTTCCCCGACCCGCAGAAGGACGCGGGCGGCGGCATCGCGCTCAGCCCCGGCGGTGACGTCGACCCGAACTCCCAGGAATTCCAGTCGGCGCAGGAGGCCTGCCGCGACAAGATGCCCCAAGGCGGCCAGCTCGGCGGCGGCGGGGGCGGCGGAGCGCTCGACTCGGCGAAGGTCTCGGCCTGGGCGAAGTGCATGCGGGAGAACGGCCTGCCCAAGCTGCCCGACCCGGAGATCAACGGCGGCAACATGTCGCTCGACTTCGGCGCCAGTGGCATCGACCCCGGCAGCGACGCGTTCCAGAAGGCCCGGATCGCCTGCCAGGACAAGTGGCCCGGCGGCGGCCTCACCGGCTCGGGCGGCGGCGCCTGATGACCGCACCGGACGAGACCCGTGAGAGGGAACGGGGCGAAGAGGCAGCGGAGTTGGAGGGGGCCGAGGAGCCGGCCCGCAGTTCTGGCAACGGCTCCGGGGCCCTGGAGCTGCACACGCCCGGAGAGGTGTCCGAGCGGGCTCCCGGCGCAGTCGGCACCGGGCGCGAGGAGACCGCCCCCGAGGCTGTCCCCGAGGCCGGTGGCGCGGACGGCGGCGAGGACGGAGGGGCGGCGCCCCCGCCGGTGAGCCGCCGCAGGCGCCGCCCGCTGCGGATGTCGCTGATCGTGGTCGTCGCCATCGCCGTGGTCGCCGCAGCCGGAGCCGCCACCACCGGAGTCTTCGGCGACGACGGCAGCGGGTCGGCGGGCGACGCGCCCTCCGCCCCGCCGAAGACCGCCAAGGTCGAGCGGACCACGCTGACGCGCACGGAGAGCGTGGACGGGAACCTCGGCTACGGCGACGTGACCGCCGTACAGGCACCGCCCGCCGGCAAGGCGGGCGCCGGGATCATCACCTGGGTGCCCGGCGACGGCGACACCATCAAGCGCGGGCAGTCCGCCTACAAGGTGGCGGAACAGAAAGTTCCGCTGCTCTACGGCTCCACGCCCTTCTACCGCCCGTTGGAGACGGGCACCGAGGGCAAGGACGTCGAGGTCCTGGAGAAGAACCTCTCCGCGCTCGGCTACACCGGCTTCACCGTCGACGACACGTACGACGCGGGGACCGCCGGAGCCGTGCGCGACTGGCAGGACGACCTGGGGCGCGAGGAGACCGGGACCGTGCAGCCCTCGGACGCCGTGGTCGCCTCCGGTGCCCGGCGCGTCGCCGAGGTGAAGGCCACGGCAGGCGCCCCCGCGAACGGGCCCGTCCTCACCTGGACCGGCACCGAACGCACCGTGACCGTCGATCTCGACGTGCAGTACGAGGACATGGTCGACAAGGGCACCAAGGCCACCGTCACCCTTCCCGACGACACGACCGTCCAAGCGGAGGTGACCGACGTCGGCACCCCCACCACACCGTCCAAGGACGGCGGGTCCGGGGGCTCGGGCCAGTCGGGCGGCGGCGACGACAAGCCGACCCTGCCCGTCGAGCTGAAGGTCAAGGACCAGAAGGGCCTTGGCCGTTACCAGGCGGCTGCCGTGGAGATCTCCCTGAAGGCGGAGACCCGTAAGGACGTACTGGTCGTCCCCGTGAACGCCCTGGTGGCGCAGCGCGGAGGCGGTTACGCCGTGGAGGTCGTCGACGCGGACGGCGGCGTGAAGCCGCGGACGGTCAAGGTCGGCATGTTCACCGACAGCATGGTCGAGGTGTCGGGCACCGGCATCACCGACGGCACGGTCGTGGGGGTCCCCAAGTGACCACCGCGGCCCACCCGGTGGTCGAACTGGCCGGAGTCTCCAAGACGTACGGGGAGGTCGCCGCGCTCAAGGGCGCCGATCTCGTCATCGGGCGCGGGGAGTTGCTCGCCGTCGTCGGCCCGTCAGGCTCCGGCAAGTCCACGATGCTCAACATCATGGGCACCCTCGACCGCCCCACCACCGGCACCGTGCACATCGACGGGCACGACATCGCCCGCCTCAGCGACCGGGAACTGTCCGCGCTGCGGGCGGGGACCATCGGCTTCGTCTTCCAGCAGTTCCATCTCGCCCCGGGCGTCCCCGCACTGGACAGCGTCGCCAACGGGCTGCTCTACAGCGGCAGGCCCCGGGCCGAGCGGCGCAGACTCGCCGAGCGCGCCCTGCGCCGGGTCGGCCTCGGCCACCGGCTCTACCACGAGCCCCATCAGCTCTCCGGCGGTGAGAAGCAGCGCGTCGCCATCGCCCGCGCGGTGCTCGGCGACCCACCGCTGCTGCTCGCCGACGAGCCGACCGGCGCCCTCGACTCCCACTCCGGAGCGGTGGTGATCGAGCTCCTGCACGAACTGCACCGGGCGGGGACCACGGTCGTGGTCATCACCCATGACCGGGACATCGCGGGCTCCCTGCCGCGCGAGGTCCGGATCAAGGACGGCCGCATCGAGCACGACGCGGCGGCTCTGCTCGCCGAGGAGGCCGTGCGATGAGCCTGACCAGAGAGTTGAGTACGACGGAGGAGCGGGGCACGGCGGACGAGCTGCCACGCCCCGCGCCGCCACCGCGCCCCAAGCCGGCCCGGATGGGCCCGGCCGACGTACTGCGGGTCGGCGGTTCGGGGCTGCGCTCGCGCCCCATGCGGGTGTTCCTCTCGGCGCTCGGCATCGCCATCGGCATCGCGGCGATGGTCGGCGTGGTGGGCATCTCCACCTCCAGCAGCGAGGACCTCAACCGGCGCCTCGCCGCGCTCGGCACCAACCTCCTCACCGTCGCCCCCGGCCAGTCCTTCGCCGGTGACGCGGCCCATCTGCCGGACTCGTCCGTCGACATGATCGGCAACATCAAGGACGTCGAGTCGGTCTCCGCCATCGGCAAGACGAGCGCGAAGGTCTACCGCAACGACCACATCAAGAAGGAGGAGACCGGCGGCCTCAACGTGTACGCGGCACGCACCGATCTGCCGAAGACCGCGGGCGCACAGATCGTCGACGGCCGCTGGCTGAACGCGGCGAACCAGCGCTATCCCGCCGTCGTCCTCGGTCCCAAGGCCGCCGAACAGTTGGGCGTCTTCCGGGCGGGACCCGACACGAAGGTGTGGCTCGGCGGTCAGTGGTTCACCGTCGTGGGCCTTCTCGCGGCCAATGAGCTCGTCCCGGACCTGGACTCGGCCGCGCTGGTCGGCTGGCCCGTCGCGGAACAGGAGCTGGAGTTCGACGGATACCCGACGACGGTCTACACCCGCGCCGAGGAATCCGCCGTGGCCGACGTCCAGTCGGTGCTCGGCGCCACCGCCAACCCGGAGAACCCCAGCGAGGCCAACGTCTCGCGCCCCTCCGACGTCCTGGAGGCCAAGGAGGCCACCGACGACACCCTCAGCGGTCTGCTGCTTGGCCTGGGCGCGGTCGCCCTGCTTGTCGGCGGGGTCGGCGTCGCCAACACCATGGTCATCTCGGTCCTGGAACGCCGCTCCGAGATAGGCCTGCGCCGCTCGCTCGGCGCCACCCGCGGCCAGATCCGTACGCAGTTCCTCTGCGAGGCGTTGCTGCTGTCCGCGCTCGGCGGCCTGGGCGGCGTCCTGCTCGGCATCGCCGTCACCTCCGGCTACTCCACCTACCAGGGCTGGCCCTCGGTGGTGCCGGTCTGGGCGATGGCGGGCGGAGTCGGAGCGACCCTGGTCATCGGCGGGCTCGCAGGCTTCTATCCCGCGGTGCGCGCGGCACGGCTGCCTCCCACGGAGGCGCTGGCCACGACGTGACCGAATAGCGAGACCCATAACACTGCGGTTCCACAGGAATGCGAACCCAAAGACGCGGTGCCTTCGTCAGCCCAATCCCCCGCGGGCGACGAGGGCATCGCTTTGTGCTGCGCGTCCAATAGGTGACCAATGAAGAAGGTGTCCAACAGAGGGGCTTCGCCCCTGCCTTGACGGTGCCTGCCTCTCGTATTCTCGCCGCATGACTGAGCACTTAGGGAAAGACGACGAAAGCGCCCTGCTCGACCTGCTCCAGGAACAGCGCATCGGGACGCTCGTCACCCTCAAACGCGACGGCCGCCCGCAGCTCTCCAACGTCGGCTACGCCTACGACCCCGAGGCCCGCCTCATCCGCCTCATGGTGACCGACAGCCGCGCCAAGACCCGTAATCTGCGCCGCGATCCGCGGGCGAGCTTCCTTGTCACCGACGGCGCCGGGTTCTCCTACATGGTCGCCGAGGGCGACGCCGAACTGACGCCGGTCGTGACCGACCCGCATGACGCGGTCGCCGACGAACTGGCCGTGGTGTTCCGGGGGTTCCAGGGCGAGCACCCCGACTGGGAGGGGTTCCGCGCCGCGATGGTGAGGGAACGGCGCCTGGTGGTACGGCTGCACGTGAAGCACCTGTACGGGGCGGCCGGAAAGCGGGTCCTCGCGGGCAGCGGCCCCAAGGTGGCTTTCAAGGGTCCCGGTGACGCCGCGGACGGTCCCGCTCTGCAGGGCGGCCCGGGTCTGCAGGTCGGCCTCGGCTCGGATGGCCCGCCGCCCTACGTCCGGTAGAGATCCGTCAGGAGCGCCACCGCGGCGTGCGTCACGGGATGCGGGTCGTGGCGGCGCCAGATGAGACGGACGGCGATAGGGCCGGCGTCGCGCAGCGGGCGGAACACGACGCCGTCGCGGCGGTACTGGTTGGCGGTGCTCTCCGGTGTGAGGCCCACGCAGCGGCCCGACGCGATGATGGCGAGCCAGTCGTCGATGTCCTGGGTGTACTCCACCGGGGGGCGGGCCTCTTGGGGCCAGAGCTCGGCGGTGGTGGTGCCGGTGCGCCGGTCGACGAGCAACGTCCGCTCCCGTATGTCGGCCAGCGGGATGGAGCGGCGCCTGGCCCACGGGTCGTCGCTCGCCATGGCGCAGAAGCGGCGCTCGTGACCGACGACGGCGCTGGCGAAACGGGTCTCGTCGAAGGTCGTGCGTACGACGGCGAGATCGCACAGGCCCTCGGCGAGACCGCCGGTCGCCGAGTTCGTCCGGACCAGGTACAGCTCGACGTCGGGACGGACGGCCGCCCAGCGGCGCTGGAACTCCGCCGTGTGGCGGCCCATCGCCGACCAGGCGTGGCCGATGCGCAGCCGCGTGTGCCCGGTGGTCGCCTCACGGATGAGATCGTCGGCCTCCGCGAGCAGATGACGGGCGCGGGCGAGCACCTGCACTCCCGCCGTGGTGGGCGTGACGCTTCGGCTGGTGCGATGCAGCAGGCGCACCCCGAGAACGTCCTCGAGGCCGCTGAGGGTCCGGGACACGGCCGCTTGGGACACGCCGAGCTCGGCGGCGGCATCGGTGAAGCCGCCGGTGTCGACGATGGCCACCAGACAGCGCAGATGACGCAGTTCCAGATGCATGGCGACACCGTATACAAGGCCTCGCAGCATAGATAACCAGAACGTATGGATGAACACTCGCATGCATTTTTCGTATGCACGCGAGTGGCGCATCCTGCGGTGCATGCGAACGTCTCAGAGCGAAGCCGGACCCGTCGCCTTCGTCCCCGGGGAAGCGACGGAGAGCTCCCCGGGCCGCCTCCCGGGCATCGCGATGATGCTCGGCAGCGGCCTGTCCAACCAAGTCGGCGCCGCCACCGGCGCGTTGGCGTTCGACGCCATAGGCCCGGCCGGGGTGGTGGCCGTGCGGCAATGGATAGCCGGAGCCGTACTGATGGCGGTGGGCAGGCCCAAGCTGCGCACCTTCACCCGGCGCCAGTGGTGGCCGCTCCTGTGTCTCGCGGCGGTCTTCGCCACCATGAACCTCTCCCTGTACACGGCGATCGACCGCGTGGGCCTCGGCCTCGCCGTGACCCTGGAGTTCCTGGGCCCGCTGACGGTCGCCCTCGCCGCGTCCCGCCGCGCGGTGGACCTGGGCTGCGCCGTCATCGCGGGCGCGGCGGTGGCCGTCCTTGCCAGGCCGCAGCCCAGCACGGACTACGCCGGTATCGCCCTCGGCCTGCTCGCCGCGGTGTGCTGGGCCTCGTACATCCTGCTCAACCGCGCGGTCGGAGCCCGGCTTCCCGGCGTCGAGGGCTCGGCCACCGCCGCGGGGATCTCCGCGCTCCTCTACCTGCCGATCGGCATCGCGGTGCTCGCCCACCACCCGCCGACCGCCACCGCCCTGGCCTGCGCCGCCGCCGCGGGCATCCTCTCCTCCGCCGTCCCCTTCCTCGCCGACCTGCTCGCCCTGCGCCGGGTCGACGCCCGCTTCTTCGGCATCTTCATGAGCGTCAACCCGGTCCTCGCGGCGCTGGTGGGCATGGTCGTCCTGGGCCAGCCGCTGCACCGGACGGAGGGGCTGGCCATCGCGGCGATCGTGACGGCGAACGCGGTGAGCATCCTCGTCCCCCGGCGGCGCCGCTGTATGTAGCATCGCTTAACGAAGCTTCAAAACTCTTTGCTTGTCCTTTCAGGTCGGTGGCGGCATCGTTCCCTGACAACGGACCAGAGCGAGGAGAACAACAGTGAACGGCGTTCCCGGAAGAACATGGGCAGGAGCGAGGGTGGGCGTGCTCGCCCTCCTCTGGGGATCGACCTTCCTCTGGATCAAACTGGCCCTGGAAAGCCTGACCCCCGTCCAGGTCACCCTCATCCGCTGCGCGCTCGGCGCCGCCACGCTCACGGTCCTGCTGTTCGGTACGCGCAAGCGCCTGCCGCGGGGCCGGGCGACGTGGAAGCACATCTTCGTCGCCGCGTTCTTCTGCAACGCCCTGCCGTTCGGCCTCTTCAGCGTCGGCGAGCAGACCGTCGACTCGGGGATCGCCGGCGTGCTGAACGCGACGACGCCGCTGTGGTCCGTCCTGATCGGCCTCGCCATCGGCACGGAACGAGGACTGCGACCCATCCGCCTAGCCGGGCTCCTCCTGGGATTCGCGGGTACGTTGCTGATCTTCGCCCCGTGGCACCAGGCCGGGCTCGCGAGTTGGGGCGCCCTCGCCCTCCTGGGCGCGGCGGCGAGCTACGCCGTCGGCTTCGCGTACATGGGGCATCACCTCGTCGGGAAGGGCGTGCCCACCCTCTCCCTCTCCGCGGCGCAGCTCATGGCCGCGACGGGCCTGACGACGCTGGCCCTGCCGGCCGGTGGCCTGGAGACGATCCACGTCGACCCCATGGCCCTGATCGCCGTCGCCCTGCTCGGGATCTTCGCCACCGGCGTCACCTTCCACCTCACCTACCGGATCATCGCGGACGAAGGGGCGACCAACGCCGCGACCGTCGGCTATCTGCTGCCGGTGGTCTCCGTGGGGTTGGGTGCCGTCGTGCTCGACGAGGCTTTCAGCCTCCGCGTGGCGGCGGGCATGGTGGTCGTACTCCTCGGGGTCGGCATGACGCGCAGGCAGAAGCGGAATCCGGGGTCCGACGTGCCCGGAGCTCCGGCGGGCTCGGGCAGCGCCTCGCAGGACCTTGTCCGAATGCCGCCAGCACGCGCGGAGGCCGCTGGGGACCATGGGGTATGCGGGGGCCGGTCGGCCTGACTCGCCCGCCCTGATCCGATCCGCAGGGGGAACCCCTCATGACACCCCACACCACTCACCCGGCAGTCACCCACGTCGGCGAACGCGTCGCGGCCTGCGACTGGGACGCCCTGACCGCCGAACTCGACGAACACGGCAACGCACTCACCGGCCGGCTCCTCACCCCTGCCGCATGCCGTGACATCGCGGCCCTGTACGACGAGACGGACCGGTTCCGCTCGACCGTCGACATGGCCCGCTACCGCTTCGGCTCCGGCCAGTACCGCTACTTCACCCACGAACTGCCCGATGCCGTACGGGAGTTGCGCGAGGCGTTCTACCCCCGGCTGCTGCCCATCGCCCGCGACTGGGCCGCGAAGCTCTCAAAGGCAGCCCCCTGGCCCGAAAGCCTGGGGGAGTGGGTGGCGATGTGCCACGCTGCCGGACAGGCCAAGTCCGCGCAGATCCTGCTGCGTTACGGGCCCGGCGACTGGAACGCCCTGCACCGCGATGTTTTCGGAGACATGCTCTTCCCGCTCCAGGTCGTCATCGGACTCGACGCTCCCGGAACGGACTTCACCGGCGGCGAGTTCATCATGACCGAGCAGCGCCCCCGCGCCCAGACGCGCGGCTCGTCCACGACGCTCCCTCAGGGGCACGGGTTGATCTTCACGACCCGCGACCGGCCCGTGGCCTCGAAACGCGGCTGGTCGACCGGGCCGATGCGGCACGGCGTGAGCACCGTCCGCTCAGGACGGCGACGCACGCTCGGTCTGGTTTTTCACGACGCGGCGTGAACCCCGGGCAGCACGCCGGTCACCCCCGGTCACCGCCCCTGCGCGGTCTGCCCGCCCGCTCAGTACGCTCGTCGGAGAACAGACCCAGAAAGCGCCACGCCACCATGAGCATCCTGAAGGACCGGGAAGCATCCCGCTCGCCCCTCATCCGCCCCGCCGAGATGGCCGCCCACGCGGACCTGACCGCCCCAGCCGCGCACACCGAAGCCGAACTCGACGCCCTCATCGGCCTGTTGACGCTCCCGAAGGCGCGCATCGAGACCGTCACCATCGGCCACAGCCGCGATCCGGCCTCCCGCGCCGCCGCCGAAGCCTTCGCCGCGGCGTGGAACGCCCGCGGCGGCACGGTCCTCACCACGGTGAGCTGGCCCGAGACGGCCGCGTCCTGGCTGCGCCCCGCGAACCGGCTGACCGCCGAGCTCCCGGACGCCTGGGTGCTGGCCGCGGCGCCGCTCGGCCTCGCCCAGCTGGCCCGCCGCCTGCGCCACTCCACCGACTGGGACCCGGCCCGCAGCTACGCCTTCGCCTCCCTCCAGGACCCCCGCCTGCCCGCGCTCGCCGGACACGACGTCCTGCACGGCATGCGCGGCGCCACCGCCGACGGAGCCACCTGGGACGTACGCCACGGCTGGGTCACCACCTACCTGCCCGCGGAGGCCGCCCCGTGAGCGCCCTGATCCCCCGCCCCACCACGGAGGTCGCCCCCGGAGCGGTGCACGTGCCTCAGTGGCTCACCCCGGAGCAGCAGCGTGAACTCGTCGAGGCGTGCCGCGGCTGGGCCACCGGGCCGGTGCCGATCCGCCACACCGAGCTGCCGCGCGGCGGGGTGATGTCCGTGCGGACGGTGTGCGTCGGCTGGCACTGGCAGCCGTACAAGTACACCCGCACCGCCGGTGACGTGAACGGCCGCCGCGTCGCCGAGTTCCCCGGCTGGATGGTCGACCTCGGCCGCCGTGCGCTGCTCGCGGCGTACGGGGACGCGTCGGCCGCGGCCGGGTACACCCCGGACACGGCGCTGATCAACTTCTATGACGGGCAGGCCAGGATGGGCATGCACCAGGACAAGGACGAGCGCTCCCCGGCCCCGGTCGTCTCGCTGTCCATCGGCGACACCTGCGTCTTCCGTGTGGGCAACACCGAGACGCGTACGAAGCCGTACACCGACATCGAACTGGCCTCCGGCGACCTGTTCGTCTTCGGCGGCCCCTCGCGCTACGTCTTCCATGGCGTGCCCAAGGTCCACGAAGGCACCGCGGACCCCGCCTGCGGCCTGGCCTCGGGGCGCCTGAACATCACGATGCGGGTCACCGGCCTGACCGACTGACCGGCCGGGACCCCGCGTCGCGCCGCTACTCGAAGCGCGAGGTGTCGCCCGCGCCGCGCCGTACGATCTCGGCCTCGCCGCCGGAGAAGTCGATGACCGTGGTCGGGCTCGTCCCGCAGTCGCCCGAGTCGACGACGGCGTCCACCACGTGGTCGAGCCGTTCCTTGATCTCCCAGCCCTGCGTCAGCGGCTCCTCCTCCTCGGGCAGGAGCAGGGTGCTGGAGAGCAGCGGCTCACCGAGCTCGGCGACCAGGGCCTGCGTGACCACATGGTCGGGGATCCGGACTCCGACTGTCTTCTTCTTCGGGTGCAGGAGCTGGCGCGGCACTTCCTTCGTCGCGGGCAGGATGAAGGTGTAGCTGCCGGGGGTGGCCGCCTTGATCGCGCGGAACACGTCGTTGTCGACGTGCACGAACTGACCCAGCTGCGCGAAGTTCTGGCACACCAGGGTGAAGTGGTGGCGGTCGTCGAGGCGCCGGATCGTGCGGATCCGGTCGAGGCCGTCGCGGTTGCCCAGCTGGCATCCCAGCGCGAAGCAGGAGTCCGTCGGATACGCGACGAGCCCGCCGGAGCGGATGCTGTCGGCCACGGTGTTGATGATCCGCGGCTGAGGGTTGTCGGGGTGCACGTCAAAATACTTCGCCATCCGCCGAGCGTACGTGATCGCCCCACAAGCCCCACGGTGCGCACGGCGCGACCCTCAGTCCTCCTCGGCGAACGGCTGGTCGTCGTCGAGGACGCTGATCAGCGCGAGCGTGATGTTGTCGGGACCACCGGCGTCGATGGCGGCCTTCCACAGTTCGAAGACCGCACGGCCGCCGTCGTGGGTCTTGAGGATCTCGTCGAGGATGTCCTCGGGCACGGGGTCGGTCAGGCCGTCCGTGCAGACCACATACCGTTGCCCCACGACGAGCGGCACCGTGCTGACGTGCGGCGTGACCGCGCTGAACCGCGGTGCGCCGCCGAGCGCCTGCGTCACGATCGACGTGGTGCGCCTGCCGGGAGCCAAGGGCGGGCTGTCGTCGACGCTCACCTGGCGCAGCGTCTTGTCCGCGCCGCCCAGGCTCACGTCGAGCACCCTGCTGTCGCCGACGTTGAACACCAGGAGCTCCGTCCCGAGTACCACGACACCGGCGACCGTCGTGCCCATGGTGGTCAGCTCCGGGTCGCGTTCGGCGGCCCCGTACACCGCGTTGTTGCACACGCTCAGCGCGTCCCGCACGGTCTGCTCGCTGTCCATGGCGGGTCCGAGCTCCGCGAGCCGCCGGACGACGATGCCGCTGGCCACCTCGCCGCCCGGCTGTCCGCCGATGCCGTCGGCGACCGCGACGACGAGGGGATTGCCGAGCGGGAACCCCAGTGTCTGCGGGTTCTCGGTCATGGTCCCGCACAGGGTCCACGGGCCGACGGCCAGGCTGTCCTCGTTGTGGTCGCGCATGAGCCCGGGATGGCTCAGAGCGGTGACTGTCACGTACGGCATCTCATGTCCCGCCTCTCCGTCCGCACCACCATTGTCGCGCCGTGAGCCGCTGGGGGCCCGCTGGGCCTGCCGCTCCCTTCACGCACGCGGTTCTCAGCCGTCCTTCCGCCAGGGCCTACAGGATCATGCGACCCGCAGGCTACCCTCCGGCACCGACCAGTCCGCCTTCCCGCCGTCCCGCAGCGTACGCATGCGCGGCACAACGGTCTTACCCGGCGAGGGAAACAACGGGGAACCCGGCGACGAGGGCATGCCGACACATCGCCTCCAGGTCCCCATGCCCAACGCACCGCCTTTCGCCCTCGGTACGTTCGACACCATCGGGCCGATGTCGCGTGCCCCGTTTCCGCACCGGCACACCTTCCACGAGATCGTCCACGTCACCGGCGGCACCGGCCGCCACGTCGTAGACATCGACCGCTTCGTCCTGCGCCCGCCGAACCTGTGCTTCATCGCCCCAGGCCAGGTCCACCACTGGGAGAACGTCACCGGCCTGGAGGGACACGTCATCCTCTTCACCGACGACTTCCTCCTGGACCATCCCGCGGACCGTAACGTCCTGCGGGGGCTCGGGCAGCGCTCCTGGCTCGATCCGGCAGACCAGAGTCCACGAGGCCAAACGCCTGCTCCTGCGTACGCAGTTGTCGGCCCGTCAGGTAGGCGTCCGGGTCGGCTTCGGGGACCCGGCCTACTTCTGCCGTTTCTTCCGCCGCGAGACCGGCGCGAGCCCCGGGGACTTCCGCCGCGGCACCGGCGATATTCACCACGACCACCGGCTTGAGTCCATCGCCCGCCCCCGGCCCTCCGCATAGCTTCATAGCCGATCCGGAACCCACCCCACCCTTTCAGGAGGAGCGATGGACCACCGCACGGTCGGAAACGCGAAGGAGGCGGACTTCGACTTCGTCCTGAACGTGCCGCAGTAGCCCTGCGGATGCCTTGACAGTGGCCGCCCCGCGGCGATCGCCTGTAGCCCTGCCGTGACAGCACGCGGCGTCCATGAGGCACGGGAACCGGGGGAGTGGCGGGTCATGTTGCGGGTGTACTTCACGGCCGAGGACCTGGCGCGGGTGCGGGTCGCCTCGGGGCCGGACATCCTGTGGGAGATCAGCAACAGCGTACAGACCCTGCAACGGCGCGACGGGGCAAGGGTGTTCGGCGCGTGGCGCCGGTGGGCGAGGCCGCGGCTTTCGGAGAGCTGCCGGCTCCTGTCACCCCTTCTGCCGCCGCACGGCTGCTCTCCCGACTTCCTCACGCCCACCCACGGTGACGGCGCGACGCTGCACGCGGCGGTCGACACTCTCGTACGCACACCCCGTTCGCGCCTGCGCACCGACCTGTCGCGGGTGGCCGCTTCACGTCGGCTGCCGGGCTGGACGGAGTCGCTGGCGCGCGGGGACAGCGCCGCGTTGCGGCAGTTGGGGCGGGCTCTGCACACGTATCACGTGGAGGCGCTCGCGCCGTTCTGGCAGCGGATCCACGCCCAGATCGACGCCGACCGCATCATGCGGCTGCACAGTCTCCTGGGCGGCGGCACCGAGGGGCTTCTGGCGGGGCTCGGACCCCAACTACGCTGGAAATACCCGGTGTTGGAGGCCGACTATCCCGTGGACCAGCATCTGCGTCTCGACGGCCGGGGAATCATCCTGCAGCCCTCGTTCTTCTGCTGGCCCACGCCCGTCACGCTCGCCGACGGCGAACTGCCGCCCGTGCTCGTGTATCCCATCGACCACGCGATGGACTGGACCCATCCCGATCCGCCCGACCGCTCGGACGACGGCGCTCTGGGGCCACTGATGGGGTACACGCGCGCCGCCGTCCTCAAGGCGGTCCGCACCGGCGCCTCCACGGTCGAGCTCGCCCGCCTGCTTGAGGTCACCCACCCGGCCATCAGCCAGCACGTGAAGATCCTGCGCGCCGCGGGCCTGGTGACCACCGCCCGCAGAGGCGGCCGGTCGTTCCACGTCGCTACCCCGCAAGGGCGTGCGCTGCTGCGCAGCGGCGAGCGCGGCACCACCGCTTAGCCGGACGGGTCCTCATGCGCCGCCCGCCGTCAGAACTTCGGTCCGGGGGCCGCCGTAAGCCTGGGCTTTCATTCATTGCGTCTGGCATGGGCATGCAAGGAAGCTGACCGCGCTGTTGCACACGCATCCCCCCACCGCGTTGCGTCCCGCCATCCCGCCCGAAGGGACGCACCGACGATCCGATGAAGGAGTGGCGTTGCGCACTACCCGCACCCTCACCCGCACGATCACCCACCCGATGGCCGTGGCCGCCACGCTCGCCGTCGCGGGCACCCTGTTCGCCGCGCCCGGCATCGCCCAAGCCTCGGAGCCCCGGGCTGCCGCCGCGGCGTCCTCCGGGCACGGCCTGAAGTGGTTCCAGGAGCGGCACGGCCTGGACCGTACCGGCTCCGTCGACGGCGCGACCGCGAGAGCCCTGCGGCAGGCCTCGGATGGCGAACTGCACCAGACCTTCCGGACCGCGGCCGACCTCGGACCCGAGGAACTGGCCAACGCGCGCACCGTCATAGGTGTCGGCAAGGGCGCGCAGATCCCCGAACAGGGCCAGGTCATCGCGCTGATGACCGCCATGCAGGAATCGAAGTTCGTCAACTACCTGACGCCCGTGGACCACGACTCCCTGGGGATCTTCCAGCAGCGTCCCAGCACGGGCTGGGGCACTCCCGAGCAGATCACCGACGTCGCCACCTCCTCCAAGTCCTTCTACGGAGTGGCTCCCTTCGGCAGCAACCCGGGGCTGATCCAGATCGACGGCTGGCAGACCATGCCCCCGGGCGACGTCTGCCAGGCCGTCCAGGTCTCGGCCTTCCCGGACCGCTACGCCCAGTGGGAGCAGTTCGCCCGCGACCTGCTCGCCCAGGAAGGCCCATCGGTCCCGCCGATTCCCTGAGCCCCGATGCGCCTCTACCGCCCCCACCCCTCACACCAGGAGCCCGTATGCGTAAGAGACTTGTCGCCACAGCGATCGCCGTAGCCGCGGTGGGGGCCCTCGTCAGCCCGGCCGCGGCCCAGGCGGACCCCGCCCGTCCGCACGGCGTGTCGGTGCTCGGTCACGGCTCGAAGGCCGGGACCGCTGTCGTCAGCGGGCAGAACGAACCGGGAACCCGGCTGAGCGTCGGCGGTGCGCGCACGGCGAGCGCGCACACGCTCCCGGTCGACTACCAGGTCCAGGAGACCGGCTACTGGTGCGGCCCCGCCGCCACCCGCATCGCCCTGTCCGCACGCATGGCCGCGCCCAGCCAGAGCGCCCTGGCCGCACAGATCGGCACCACCGAGGCGGGAACCGATCACATCAGCCAGGTGACCGGCGTACTCAACGCCAACCTCGGCACCGGCTGGTACGAGACCAAGGAGATGCCGAACGATCCGCCCACCCAGGCACAGAAGGACCTGCTGTGGAACGACATCGTCCTGGACATCGACAACAACTACCCGCTGGTGACCAACATCGTGGCCCCGCCCGGCAACCAGCCGCCCGGCTATCCGTCGGACCAGACGATCTACCACTACTTCACGGTGATCGGGTACGACGACGCCAACCGCACGGTCCTCATCGCCGACCCCGCATCCTTCGGCGGCAACCAGATCTACTGGCTCTCCTTCGAGCAACTCGCGACCCTGATCCCGCCGAAGGGGTACGCGGCCTGAACCGCGTCCGTGGGTGACGTCCGCGGGTGACGTCCGTGGGTGACGTCGCGCGGTGCGACGCCACCCACGGACGCGCGGTCGCCGTTTCGGGGAGAACGGCGACAGCCTCAGCGGCGCCGACTCCGCTGAGGCCGTACAGGAGGCAGGGTCCGGGCCGTCCCTTCGGCCGCGGTGCGGTCACGGACACATCGGGCTACTTCTTGCTTCCGCCGAAAGGGGGTGCGCGGATGCACTCGCCCGAAGATTCTTTTGGGGGTCGTCCTGTACGCCCTCAAGACGCAGGCGCAGCCGGTACATGCCCCGCCGCGCGTGACTCTTGACCGTGCCCAGGGGCCAGCCGGTGCGCTCGGCGATCTGCGGCTGAGTGAGGTCCTCGTAGAAGGTCAGGCGCAGCACCGTCCGCTGCGGCCCCGGCAGCATCGCCAACTCCTGTGTCACAAGGGCCCGGTCGACTGCCGAGTCCATGTCCTCCTGGGTGCCGTACTCCACGGCGTACAGCGCCCCGACATCCTCGACGAGGGCCGCCCGCCGGGTGCGCGCCGCCAGCGCGTCCGCGATGCGGCGCCGGGTGATGCCGGTCAACCAGGCGGCCGGGCTGCCCAGTTCGGGGCGGTAGCCCGCCCGGCCGCGCCAGGCGGCGAGGAACACCTGCTGGGTGACGTCCTCCGCCTCGCGGGTGTCGCCGAGCGCACGCCGGGCCTGGGCGTACACCAGCGGCTGCCACCGGCGGTACACGGCGGTGAGGCAGGCCTCGTCGCCGCGGGCGAGGCCGGCGGCCGGTTCCGCGTACCGCTCCCCGGCGGGGTCCCGTGCTGGTTCTGCCACCACTGTTGCCATTGACGCTTCGTCAGCTCCTTGAGGTGATCGGAACTGCCCCACGACCGGACGGAATCGGGCTGTCAGGCCGTGGCGGCGGACGCGATCCGGTCATCCTGGAAACAGCTCCTCGCACACGGCAACTCGCATCGGTTGTGCGTCGTATCGTGACCGGATGAGCGAGGGGCAACGCCGCGGTGAAGGGCGACACAGCGGTCAGGGCGCCGAGTCGGCGGGGACGGGAGTCACCACCGGCGCCTTGGCCAGACGGCTCGGGGTGTCGCCCACGACATTGCGCACCTGGGACCGCAGATACGGCCTGGGTCCCGCGCGGCGCGAGACCGGTCACCACCGCCGCTGGACGGAGCGGGACATCGCCATGGTGGAGGAGATGGGCCGCCTCACATCGGCGGGGGTGCCGCCCGCCGAAGCCGCCCACGAGGCACTGAAGTTCCTCGGCCCTGAGGCTGCGCCCGCACAGGCTTCCGTGCCGCAGCCGCGGCGCGTGCGCAGTACGCCGACGCCCTCACCCGAGACGTTCGTCCGCCGGCAGCGGGGGCTCTCGCGCGCCGCCGTACGCCTCGACGCCCCCGCGGTGCAGGGCCTGTTGACCGACATGGTGGAGAGCCACAGCCTGGTCACCGCGTGGCAGGAGGTGATGGTGCCTGCGCTGCACGCGGTGGGCCGCAAGTGGGAGGAGGCCGGCGACCGCTACGTGGAGGTCGAGCACATGCTGTCCTGGCACGTCTCCCGCACCCTCCACCGCTGCTCCACGGCTCCGGCCGCACCGTCCACGACGGCCCCCCTGGTCCTGGCCTGCGTACCGGGTGAACAGCACTCGCTCCCGCTGGAGGCGCTCAGCGCCGCACTGGGTGAACTCGGCGTCCCACAGCGGATGTTCGGTGCCGCCGTGCCGGTCGAGGCGGTCTCCGCGGCGGTCCGCAGGACGGGCCCCGCGGTCGTCGTGCTGTGGTCGCAGGCCCGCTCGACCGCGAGCGTCCCGCTGGCCCGGCACATCGCCGACGCACGCTGGGGAGTGCGCGGCGCCCGGGGCCGCCCCACGGTCATGCTGGCCGGGCCCGGCTGGGCGGGCCCCGCGGTACGCGGGGCCCTGCGACCGGTCGACCTCCGGGAGGCGCTGACCCAGATCGGCAGGGTGTGCGGGGCCCCCGCGCCCGAGGGCGGCTCCGTGTGAGCCCGGGTCAGCCCGTGCCCTCGTACGGGCTGAGGCGGCGGTACGCGGCGCGCGCGTGAAGGACGCGGCCCGCGGCCGTGCCGATGAGCGCCGCGGCCAAGAGGCAGGCCATCCACTCGGGATCCCGGTGTCCGGCCCAGGAGATCTGGCCGGTGGGATGGGTGGCGAAGACGTTCAGGAGGATCCAGCACAGCAGCGCCGTCCCCGGCGCCGCGGCGAAACGGCCCCGCACACCGAGCAGCGCCGCCAGCACGGAGAGGGCCGCCAGCGCGAGGCCGGTGCGGTCGAGCGCGTCGAGCAGATCGAGCACGCTCACCAGCACGAACGAACCCGCGTACGCGGCCGTCCAGATAAAGGGTGTGGCCACAGGTTCGGGAACGACTCTCGCTCCCTTGGCCATGTACCGCCACTCCACCAGCATCGTCGGTTCCTCCCCACCGCCGGTCCGCCGGGGACGCTGTCGCCCCGGGGCTGTCCAAGACCGGCACCTCCCACGACGTGACCACGCCTCGCAGGTCGGGCACGGGGCGTGGTCCTGGCCAGATTGTCGCACCACGTCCGGGGCCGCTGTCCGTCAGGAGGCGAGCCGCCGCAGCGCCCGGATCAGGGCGTCGACCCCCGCCTCCGCCTTCTTCCGCGGACAGCCGACGTTGAGCCGCACCCAGCCCGGGGACCCGTACGCGGAGCCCGGCATGACGGCCACTTTCTCGACCTCGACGAGCTCGCGCTGCAAGGCGTCGTCGTCGGCTTCCAGGGGCCGCAGGTCGATCCAGGCGAGGTATCCGGCCTGCGGCGGCTCCCAACCGAGCCGTGGGAACGCCGCGTCAAGGCGCTCGGCGACCATCGCGAGGTTGCCCGCCAGGTAATCCCGCAGCGCGTCGAGCCACGGCGCCCCCTCGCGGTAGGCGGCGATGTGCCCGACGAGGGACAGCACCGCGGGGGAGGAGAGGCCGTCCGCTTCCTTCAGGCGGCGCAGATAGGCGTCACGCGATTCCGGATCGCCGATGATCCCGTAACTCCCGGTCAAAGCGGGGATGTTGAAGGACTTCGAAGCGGATGTGATCACCGCCCAGCGCCCCTCGCCGCCGTGCAGCGCCCAGGGGCGGTGCACATGAGGGCCGTACGCGAGATCGCCGTGGATCTCGTCGCTGATGACCGCGACCCCGTGCCGCGCGCAGAGCTCGGCCATGCGGTCCAGCTGGTCCGCGGGCCAGACGCGCCCCGTCGGATTGTGCGGCGAACACAGCAGCAGGACGGAGGTGTCGGGCAGCGCGAGCAGCCGTTCCAGCTCCGCCCAGTCGCGCATCGGACAGGGCCGCAGCTCCCGGCCGTGCGCGGCGACCGTCTTGGGGAACGCGTCGTACATGGGGGTGTGGGCGACGACTCCGTCACCCGGCCGCGACCACATGCGCAGCAACTGGGACAGCTGATAGACGACGGACGGCCCGTACACGATCGACTCGGGATCCACCGTCGTGGAGTGCCGCGTCGCGTACCAGTCGACGACGGCGGAGAGGAAGTCCCTCTGACGCCACCGCGAATAGCCGAGCACACCGTGTTCGAGCCGCGCGCGCAGCGCGGTCAGGACCTCCGGCGCCGTCTCGAAGTCCATGTCGGAGATCGTGAACGGCAGGAGACCGGGGACGCCGAAGCGGTCCTCGACGTAGTCCCACTGGGTGCACCAGGTGCCGTGCCGGTCGACCACCGTGTCGAAGTCGTACGAGGGGATTGCCATGGGTCAGCCCACCGGGACCATCGTGGCGATCGCGTCCTTCACCGACTGGACCTGCGGGCCGATGATGACCTGGACGTTGTGCGCGTCGAGCTTGATGACGCCCACGGCGCCGAGCTTCTTCAGCCGCGCCTCGTCGACCAGCGCCGCGTCCGCCACGGTCATCCGCAGCCGCGTGATGCAGTTGTCCAGGGACCGGATGTTGTCGGCGCCGCCGATCGCGGCGAGCATGGCGACGGCGTCGTACTTCCCGGCGACCAGCTCGCGCGCCGGTTCGTCTTCGTCCACAGCTTCGTCGCTGGGTTCGTCGCTGGGTTCGTCGCGCCCGGGCGTCCTGAGGTCGAAGCGGGTGATCGCCCACCGGAACAGGAAGTAGTACGCGGCGAACCACACCGCGGCGATCACCGGCACCAGATACCACTTGGTCGTCGTCCCCTGGAGGACGCCGAACACCAGCCAGTCGATGACGTTGCCGTCCGTGTTGCCGATGAACACGCCGAGGACGGCCGCCGTCAGGAAGCCGAGTCCCACGAGGACCGCGTGGATGAGGTAGAGCCACGGCGCGACGAACAGGAACAGGAACTCCAGCGGCTCCGTGATGCCGCCGACCACGCACGCCACCACGCCGGAAATCAGCAGCGCCTTGATCTCCGGGCGCATCTTCTTGTGGGCGCAGTGGTACATGGCGAGCGCCGCGCCCGGCAGACCGCCCAGGTAGGCCGCCATCTTGCCCTGGGACAGGAAGTTGGTCGCGTCGGTCACGGCGGTGTTCGGCGGCGCCGAGCAGTCGAGGTGCGCGTAGAAGAGGTTCAGCGCGCCGGAGACCTGATCGCCGCAGACGGCGCCCGCGCCGCCGACATCCGTGAAGCGGAACATGGCCACCAGGATGTGGTGCAGGCCGATCGGCCGCAGCAGCACCTCGCCCATGCCGAAGAAGAACGGCCCGAAGACACCGGTGTGCCCGATGCCGCGGCCCACCGCGGTGATCCAGCCGTTGAACGTCGGCCACACCAGCGGGATGAGCAGCCCGAGCACGCTGAGGACGAGCGCGGAGATGATCGGCACGAAGCGCAGACCGCCGAAGAAGGCCAGCGCGTCCGGCATCCGCTGCGCACGAAAGCGCCGGTGGAGCACGCTGACAACGATGCCAACGGCCACGGCTCCGAGCAGTCCCGTATCGATGGACTGCACTCCGAGCACATCGGCTATGCCGTAGTGGGCGATGGCCTTCTTGTCCTCGAAGTCGACGCCTTTCGCGGTGAGGAAGAAGTTCACGGCGAGGTTCATCGCGGCGAATCCGACGAAACTGGAGAACGCGGCAACACCCTTGTCCTCGCGGGCGAGGCCGAGTGGAATCGCCACCGCGAACAGGACCGGCAGGAAGGTGAAGGCGACGAGGCCCGTGCTGGCCATCCACGTGAAGACGAGATGGAAGACCTCGGCCTTGAGGAAGGGGAGGTTCTCGGTGACGGCCTGGCTGGAGAGCGAGGAACCGATGCCCAGCATGATGCCGCAGAACGCGAGCAGGGCCACCGGGAGCATGAACGTCTTGCCGAGCCCCTGGAGGAATTCCCAGAGGGCGGCCTTGGTCTTGTGCATATGAGGGGAACTTTCGAGCCTGGGGAGGACCGACTCCGGCACTCACTCGCCGTGGCGACGACGCGGGGGAGCCACGGGCGGACCGAGGGGTGGACGAGGGCACGTGGGGAGGGGACGGGGCCTCGTGACGCACCCGGGGATCGCCCGGTGAGCAGCGACGGAGAGGGTCCGTTCCGCCGAACGGATCACATCACAGCCGGTTGACGGCTGTCCACGGCTGAAGGTCCCCTCCTCTGTACGTCAGGCCCTGGGCGGCATCGGGTCCGGGGTCGCCTTCCGGTGGTCTCTGACGGAACGCCGGAAGACCCTCTGAGCCGGTGCATCAACCTCCATGCACCGACACCGAGACAGACACCGACACCAGCTCCGCGAAGGGTCACTTCCGCATGCCCAAGTACGGAATCATCGCCGCCACCGCTTCCCTCGCCCTCGCCCTGGGAGGCGCCATGTCAGCGGCGTCCGCCGCCCAGGCCGCCCCGGCCGCCGCGACGGGTTCGGCCACCCTCGTGCACGACGACGCGCTCTACGGCGAGAACGGCAACGACACGATGTACGGCAACAGCGGCGACGACGTGCTGTACGGCGGCGCCGACCGAGACACGCTCTCGGGCGGCCCTGGCACGAACAAGGTGTACCAGGACTGAGAGTTGAGGCGCCTGCGGTCGTGAGGGAGCGCCACCCGCACCCTCACGATCACACCCCCGCTCCGCACGTCGGACCCTGGTGGCGCCTGACGTCCGCGTTTCGCAACTGATGTCACCGCTGTGTCACGCCCACGGCCGGCACCACAACTCCCGTACGGCTTCCCGTGTCGAACTGGGCGTCAGTGAGGAACGGGCGCTTACCAAGAGATAGCGCTCTATGCCCGGAACTTTCCGCTCATGCGTCAGACGACTTACGGGGAGCAGACCATGACCAGCACCTCCACCCACGCGAACACCGGCACGTCAACCGCCGCCCGCCCCCACCGCACCAAGGCATCGGCCGCCGTGGCCGCCGCGTCCTTCCTGCTGCTCACGGGCGTCAGCATCGCGGCGGCTCCCACGGCCCTGGCCGGAGTGCCGGGCGGTACGAGCGCCGCCGACCGCAACTCCGACTTCGACGGCGACGGTTACGACGACGTCCTGATCGGCGCCCCGGACGGAACCGTCGGCGGCAAGGAGGGCGCCGGGTACGTGACGGTCCAGTACGGCGCCGCCAACGGTATCGGCGTCAACAACAGTGTCCCCAAGGCCCGTACGGCCGTGATCAGTCAGTCCACCACGGGAATTCCGGGCAGCTCGGAGACGTACGACTCCTTCGGCTCGGCCGTCGCCACCGGTGACGTCGACGGGGACGGCTACGACGACGCGGTCATCGGTGCGCCCGGCGAGGACGTGGACGCGGTGGAGAACGCGGGCCGCGTGACCGTCCTGTTCGGTTCGAAGACCGGCCTTGGCGCCGCCCGCGCTCTGAACGTCTCCGCGACCGCCCCCGAGAAGGGCGCCCGCTTCGGAATGTCCGTCACCGCGGCCCGCTTCACCGGCGCGACCCCGGCCGACGTGATCGCGGTGCTCGACCACAGAGGCGCTCAGCTGTTCACCTACGGCGAGGGCGCGCTGCATCACACCGACTCCGTGGACACCACGGAGCACCCCGCGGGCACCGCCGTACAGCCGGGCTATCTGACCACCGGCGACTACAACAGGGACGGTTATGCCGACCTGGTCATCTCCGGCTACAGCCCCAACGACGGCTACTCACAGGGCTGGTCGACCGTCTACGGCGGCGGCGAGAGCGGCGTCAGCCACCAGCGGGACCTGAACGGCGGCCTGGGCACCGCATCCGGAGACATCAACAACGACGGGTACGACGACCTGGTCGTGGGCCAGTCGCGCGACTTCCCCAACGCCCCGCAGGGCGCGAACGGCGGGATGGTGGGCGTCTATTACGGCGGCGACGAAGGCCCCGCGGGCCAGGAGCCGGACAACGCGCCCCAGTGGTGGACGCAGGCCTCCGCGGGCGTTCCGGGCACGGCGGAGGACGGCGACGACTGGGGCGGGGAGCTCTCCGTGGACGACGTCGACGGAGACGGCTACGCGGACGTGGCCGTCGGCGCCCCCGGCGAGGACGTGGGGTCGGTACGGGACGCGGGCGCCGTCTGGCTGCTGCGAGGCTCAGGGGAGGGAGTGACCGGAGCGGGGGCGCAGTCCTTCGACCAGAACACCGCGTATGTCCCCGGTGTGGTCGAGGAGGGCGATGTCTGGGGCGGTCAGATCCGCCTCGCCGACACGGACGACGACGGCCGTTCCGAGCTGATCGCCGCGGCTCCCGGCGAGAACACGCACGACGGAGCGGTCTGGGCGCTGCCCGCGAGCACGAAGGGCCTGGTGGCGGACGGTTCCTGGTCCTACGGCGCGGCAGCGCTCGGCGCCCCGGCGACCGGCGCAGCGTTCGGCTCGGCCGTCGACGAGTGAGGGAACGAGGGGCGACCGTCGGGCGGACCGGGCGGCGGCACGCACCTTTTGTCCCCGCCGACTAGCGTGGACGTATGGATCCGCTTGCCGAGTTGGACGCGTCTGTCGCCGGGTGTGCCGCCTGCCCGCGGCTTGTCGAGTGGCGGGAGGAGGTGGCCCGGGTCAAACGGGCCGCCTTCGCGGACTGGACGTACTGGGCCCGGCCGGTACCCGGGTTCGGCCCCGCGGACGCCTCGCTGCTCGTCATCGGGCTCGCCCCCGCCGCGCACGGAGGCAACCGGACGGGCCGCATGTTCACGGGGGACCGCTCCGGTGACGTCCTGTACCGGGCGCTGTACGAGCTGGGGCTCGCGTCGAGTCCGCTGTCGGTGTCCATCGACGACGGCCTTGAGCTGCGCGGGCTGAGGGTGACCTCGCCGGTGCACTGCGCCCCGCCCGAGAACAAGCCGACGCCGTGGGAGCGGGACACGTGCAGGCCCTGGCTCGTGCGGGAGATGGAGCTGCTGGCGCCGCGGCTGCGGTCGGCGGTGATCCTGGGGGCGTTCGGATGGCAGGCGGCGCTGCCCGCGTTCACGGCGGCGGGGTGGCGCGTGCCGAAGCCGCGGCCGAAGTTCGCGCACGGCGCACGCGTGACGCTGGAACGCGCGGACCCGTCCGAAGCCGCCCCGGGTGCGAAAGGCCCGGGGCCGGTCACCCTGTACGGCTGTTTCCACGTGAGCCAACGCAACACGTTTACGGGGCGGTTGACGCCGGACATGCTCAAGGACGTCCTGCGGGCGGCGGCGGGCGAGGCGCACATTCCGCCTTACGCCTAGGAGTTGTGGGGCGCTGCGCGGCCAGCGCCCCGGCCCGCGTCCGCGGCTGCTCGGTTTCAGCCGGTCCACTGCCAGTCCACGACCTCCTGCAGATCGGTGCCGTGCTCGCGGATCCAGTCATGGTGCCGGGTACGGGCGTCCGCCATGCGCTGGCGGACCGGGGCCGCGGAGACGGCGAGACCGGGGACGCGGTCGATGACGTCCATGACCAGGCGGTACCGGTCGAGGTCGTTGCGGACGACCATGTCGAACGGCGTGGTCGTGGTGCCGGACTCCTTGTACCCGCGGACGTGGAGGTTGGCGTGGCCCGTCCTGCGATAGGCGAGGCGGTGGATGAGCCAGGGGTAGCCGTGGTAGCCGAAGATGACCGGCTTGTCGCGGGTGAAGAGGCCGTCGTACTCGGCCTCGCTCATGCCGTGCGGGTGCTCCCCGGCCGGCATGAGCGTGGTCACGTCGACGACGTTGACGACCCGCACGGCGAGCTGCGGCAGGTGCTGGCGCAGGAGTTGGGCCGCCGCGAGGATCTCCTGGGTGGGCACATCACCGGCGCAGGCGAGGACAACGTCGGGCTCACCGCCCCGCTCGGTCCCCGCCCACTCCCACACCCCGGCGCCGCGCGCGCAGTGGGCGCGGGCCTGGTCCAGGGAGAGCCAGTCGAAGCCCGGGTTCTTGCCGGCGACGATGACGTTGACGCGGTCGCGGCTGCGCAGGGCGTGATCGGCCACGGCGAGCAGCGTGTTCGTGTCCGGCGGCAGGAACACCCGTACGGTGTGCGGGCTCTTGTTGAGTACGTGGTCGATGAAGCCGGGGTCCTGATGGGAGAAACCGTTGTGGTCCTGGCGCCATACATGCGATGTGAGCAGGTAGTTCAGCGAGGCGATGGGCGCGCGCCAGGAGAGATCCTGCGTCGTCCTGAGCCATTTGATGTGCTGGTTGACCATCGAGTCCACGATGTGCACGAACGCCTCGTAGCAGGAGAACATGCCGTGACGGCCGGTGAGGAGATAACCCTCCAGCCAGCCCTGGCACATGTGCTCCGAGAGCACCTCCATGACCCTGCCGTGCGGATCGAGGTTCTCGTCGACCGGCAGGGTGCGTTCCTGCCAGGCCTTGCCGCTCGCCTCGTACACGGCCTGCAGCCGGTTGGAGGCCGTTTCGTCCGGGCCGACGAGACGGAAGTTGCGGTCTTGGGAGGTGTCCGCCATGAGCCGCGCGAGCAGGTCGCCCAGGACCTGGGTGGGGGCGTGCAGCGTGGTGCCGGGCTTCTCGACCGGCACGGCGAATTCGTCGAGGGACGCGAGGGGAAGCGCCCGCAGGAGCAGCCCGCCGTTGGCGTACGGCGTGGACCCAAGGCGCTTTGTCCCCTCGGGCACGCAGGCCAGCACCTGTTCGCTGGGGCGCCCTTCACCGTCGAAGAGCTCATCCGGCCGGTACGAGCGCAGCCACCTCTCCAACTGCGCGAGGTGCTCGGGATTTTCGCGGACCTCGGGCAGCGGCACCTGATGGGCACGCCAGGTGTTCTCCACCGGAAGGCCGTCCACCTCGTCGGGGCCGGTCCAGCCCTTGGGGGTGCGCAGCACGATCATGGGCCAGCGCACGGGCGTGGCGGCCTCCCCGGTCCTGGCTGCCCGTTGGTGGTCGATGACGAGGTCCAGCGCCTCGTCGAGCGCGCGGGCCAGGTCCTGGTGCACCTGCGCCGGGTCGTCCCCCTCCACGAACAGCGGGACGTGGCCGTAGCCGCGGAGCAGGGAGTCGAGCTCGTCGTGCGGAAGACGGGCCAGCACGGCCGGGTTGGCGATCTTGTAGCCGTTGAGATGGAGGATCGGCAGTACGGCGCCGTCATGGACGGGATCGATGAACCTGCCGGAGTGCCAGGACGCGGCGAGCGGACCCGTCTCCGCCTCGCCGTCACCGACCACGCAGGCCACGATCAGGTTCGGATGGTCGAAGGCCGCCCCATAGGCGTGGGCCAGCGAGTATCCGAGTTCGCCGCCCTCGTGGATGGAGCCGGGAACCTCCGGCGCCACGTGGCTCGGCACGCCGCCGGGGAAGGAGAACTGCTTGAACAGGCGGGTCATGCCCGTCTCGTCGCGGCTCACGTCCGGGTAGATCTCGCTGTAGCTGCCCTCCAGCCAGGCGCCCGCGAGGACGGCGGGGCCGCCGTGCCCGGGACCCCACACGCACAGCGCGTCCAGGTCCCGCTGCTTGATGACGCGGTTCAGGTGCGTGTAGACGAGATTCAGCCCGGGAGAGGTCCCCCAGTGCCCGAGCAGCCGCGGTTTGATGTGCTCCGCGTCGAGGGGCTCACGCAGCAGGGCATTGGACTTGAGGTAGATCTGTCCCGCTGCCAGGAAGTTCGCCGCACGCCAGTGGGCGTCAAGGTCGCGCAGTTCGTCGTCGTTCAGTGCGGGGGTGGATCGGGCGGCCGTGGTCATCGGATGCTCCAGAACCGGATCGGTGGGCGTCATCAGGTGGAAGAGGCTGCGGACGGGCCCGCCACAGGTGAGTTCTCGGAAGAGACCCCGCCCCACGCACGCATTCCCAGCATGGTCCGTGGCACTCGTGCGTCCGGCATCTCCTTCCGGCCGAATTCCTCCAGCTGCTCCAGCCAGACCAGCTTCTCCCGCTCCCGCGGTTCCCGCCGCTTCTCCAGCGTCCCCCGAGACGGCTGGGTGCAGGCGATCAAGCGTTCTAAGCTCCCCGGATGACCAGCGATCTCAGTCTCACCGTCCTGGGCTGCGCGACGCCCTACGCGACCGTGGACAACCCGTGCTCCGGGTACTTGGTGTCCAGCGGCGACACCCGCATATGGGTGGACGCGGGCAGCGGCACACTGGCGCAGTTGCAGCGGTACACCCGGCTCGACGAGCTGGACGCCGTCTGGATCTCACACCTGCACGCCGATCACACCGCCGATCTGCTCACCGCCTACTACGCCCTGCTCTACGCGGACGTACGACGTGCCGCGCCCCTTCCGCTGTACGGACCGCCGGGCATCGCCGACCGGCTGGCCGACTTCCTCACCAACACCGATGAGCGCAGCCCCGTCGAAGCCGCGTTCGAGGTGCGTGAGCTGCACGACGGGCACCGGGCACACGTGGGTGCGCTCACCTTGACCAGCCGGGCCGTGGCGCACGGGATGCCGGCCTTCGCCGTCCGCGTCGAGGCCGGCGGCCGGTCGCTCGTCTACTCAGGGGACACGGCCCCCTGCCACGGCCTCACACGACTGGCCGAGGAGTGTGACGTGCTGCTGTGCGAGGCGGAGAGCGACCGGGCGCCGAGCGACGACGAACAGGTGCATCACACCCCCGAGGACGCCGGCGACACGGCCGGTGCGGCGCGAGCGGGGCGGTTGATCGTCACGCATGTCGGCCGCTTCCTCACCCCGCGCCAGGCGGTGACACGCCCCGCGGCACGGTTCGACGGCCCCGTCGCCTACGCCGAGCCCGGCTCCACTTTCACCGTCGGCCGGGCCGGTCACCACCAGTAGGCGGGATAGCGCGGGGCCTGGGGGCGGGCACAGGAGGCGGCCCAGCCGGCCAGGACGAGCACGATGACCGAGCCCGCGAGCAGCGGTACGAAGGTCATGGGCCGGGGGTGGTTCAGGACGATGGCCACGGCGGTCGCGCAGGCCGGCGAGTGCGGTGTGCGGGCCGCCGTCATCACGGCGAGGCCGATGCCCGCGGCCAGCGCGGCGGCCCAGGGGGTGCTGCCGAGCGCGGCGAGGACCGCGTATCCGATGCCGGCACACAGCAGGTGCCCGGCGATCACGCTGCGCGGCTGGGCCAGCGGCAGCCGGGGGACGCTGTGCACGATCGCTGCGGACGCCGCCAGCGGGGGTATGAGGACCGGTTCGTGGACGACGGAGCCGACGGCGACCAGGGCAAGCAGCACGGCGGTGACGGCACTGATGCTGTGCAGGGCGGTGCCCGCGGGCGGCGGGGCGGGGGCGCGGCCCGCGAGGCGGGGCAGGATGCGGGTGCGCGGGCGTTGGGGCGGGCGCGGGTGGGCAGGCGCGGGCGGCGCCTCGATGGCTTCGTCGATGCTCAAAGGAAGGGACGTTCCGGAACTCGGCCGACGGGAGACCCGGACGGCGTGACGGCAGTGGGGCACGAGTCGCCACGGCCGCCCGTGCGGTCGGCAGGGGGCGCGGGCATCGGCGGCCCGGGGTCGGGGCGTCCGCGTACTCTGCGTCGATCATACGAAGTCGTGCCGCGTCGTCCGAGGTCAGGTCCCTGTTCGGGGGTTTATGAGACTGAAGACGTGATGTGGGGGAAGACGGTCCGGCATGGCTGTACTGAGGAAATGCGCACGTCCGATGTTGTCCTCCGCCTTCATCGCAGGAGGGCTTTCCACACTGCGTGATCCTGCGCGGGTGGCCCCTGCGGCAGAGCCGGTGGCGGTCCCCGTGGCGTCCCGGGTGCCGGGGCTGCCGGAGGATCCGGAGCAGCTCGTCAGGATCAACGCGGCGGTGCAGATAGGCGCAGGGCTGCTGCTGGCCACGGGCCGTTGGCCCCGCGCCGCGGCACTCGCCCTCGCCGGCTCGCTCGTACCGACGACCCTGGCCGGGCACGCCTGGTGGAAGGAGAAGGACCCCGAGCGGCGGGCGCAGCAGCGCACGGAGTTCCTGAAGAACGTCTCGCTCCTGGGCGGCCTGCTCATCGCGGCGGCCGACACGCACGGCAAGCCGTCGGCGGCCTATCGCGCACGGGGCGCCATGTCGACCGGACGCAAGCGTGTGCGCCACGGTCAGCGCGACGCGTCCCACGCCGTGCACAGTGCGACGGACGCTGTACGGGCGCTCCCGTCGACCGTGCAGCAGAATGTCGCAAGGCACCGCTGAATCCGACCACCGCGAGAGGACGGCCGCCCCCGTGACCACCACCTATGTCATCACCGTACCGGGCACGTTCCTGCGTCCACCGGACGATGACGCGAGGGCCGACATCGCGCGGCGTCTGCGTCCGGCCGATCCCCACAAGACGGAGCTGGGGCGCGAGGAAGACCTCGACGTACTGACCGTCCACGACAACAACACGTTCAGCGCCCGCCTTGAGGTGACCGCCGCGACGAGCGGAGAAGCGGAGGCCAAGGCCGTGGCGACGGTGGCGGAGACGCTGCGAGAGGCGGGCTTCGACGCCGACGCCGCGCCCCTGGGCCCGCCGGCCGTGACCGGCATGGACAACCCGGCGTGACGCCTCGGCGGCCCAGGCCTCTCGGCACAGGACTTCACGGGCCGTCCACCGGCGCGTGTCCAGCTGCCCGGGAGGGTGCCGCTCGGGTTCCACGGGAGCTGGGTGGCGGACCTGTAGCCGAGCGGGGATTCACGCGCGCGTGAGTGTGTGGGAGCGGGTCCGCCGGGCACCCGAGGTGCTCGGACAGTGCCTCTTCCCATACATGAGGGAGCCGTTTTATGAGTGACAACATCTGGGGCTACCAGCCGACCTCCGGGTACGCGCCGGGCACCGACCTCGTCGGGTACAAGGTCGAGGCGGCCGACGGCAGCATCGGAAAGGTCGACAAGCACTCGGACGACGTCAACTCCTCGTACCTCGTGGTCGACATCGGCGTCTGGATCTTCGGCAAGCACGTTCTGCTGCCCGCCGGCACGATCCGTACCGTCGACCCGACGGAGCGCAAGATCTTCGTCGACCTCACCAAGGACCAGATCAAGGATTCCCCGGAGTTCGACAAGGACAAGCACGTCGGCGATTCCGCGTACCACGACCAGATCGGCGGCTACTACGACAGTTACCGCCGCGGCTGACGCGTTCGTTCAGTACTTCTGGGGGCGGCCGGGAACACTCCGGTCGCCCCCTCCGCAGATGGTGCAGCCGGTGGAGCGCCCAACTGGCCGACTCGGCGCTCCCGGGCAAGGCTCGTACGGGAAGCAGTGACGACGACGAACGGACAGCGGGAGACACCCCATGCCCACGCCACCGACCTCCCACACGACCGGCTCCCTCGACGGACTCTCCGCCCTGGTCACCGGCGGCTCAAGAGGACTGGGGCTCCTGATCGCCGACCAGCTTGTGCGCCGCGGCTGCGCCGTCACGCTCGCGGCCCGCGACGAGCGCCGGGCACACTCCTGACCACCTCGGAATGACGATGAATGGGCCCTGGGGCTACGGGTACCAGGGGCGACGGCCAACCGAGAAAGGAAGCTGAACGATCATGCGCATTGCATTTCTGACCGCACCCGAAGGCGTCGAGGAGATCGAACTCACCGAGCCGTGGCAGGCGGCGAAGAGCGCGGGCCACGAACCCGTCCTCGTGTCCACCCAGGCCGGCGAGGTCCAGGGATTCCATCACCTGGACAAGGCGAACACGTTCCCCGTGGACGAGGTCGTCGGCGAGGCCTCTGCCGAATCCTTCGGCGGGTTGGTCCTGCCGGGCGGTGTGGCCAACCCGGACCAGCTGCGGACGGACGAGAAGGCCGTGGCGTTCGTCGCGGACTTCTTCGGACAGGGCCGACCCGTCGCCGCGATCTGCCACGCCCCGTGGACCCTGGTCGAGGCGGACGTCGTACGCGGCCGGGTGCTCACCTCGTGGCCCAGCCTCAAGACCGACATCGAGAACGCGGGCGGCACCTGGGTCGACGAGCAGGTGAAGATCTGCGACCACGGCCCGAACAAGCTGGTGACCAGCCGCAAACCGGACGACCTGAAGGCGTTCTGCGAGGCGTTCCTCGACGTGTTCGCGGCAGAGGCCGGCTGAGCGGGCGTCCCCCCTCCAAGGCCCGAACTCAAGCCCGACTCAAGGCCCGAGCCCGGCGCCGAGGACGGCCGGAAGGGCCAGCGCGCCGAGTGCCGCCGTACCCAGCACGAACCAGGCCACGTAATCCCCGATGTGCCCGGAGTGCAGACGCAGCAGCGGCGCCGTCCAGGCGTAGGGCTCCGCCGGTGCCTCGCGGCGCAGGGCCAGGGCGGCGCATCCGGCCGCTCCCGCCACGGACAGCAGCCCGGTGAGAATCGAGCCGGGCGTCCAGTGCGGGGCGGCCTGCGCCGCGGCGCCGAACCCCCGGGCGGTCCCTGTGGCGAGAGCGGGGATGAGGCCGACTGCCAGTGAGCCGGCCAGCAGCGCGGTCGGCACGGCCACCATCGGCAGGGGTACCCGCAGCAGCCGGCCCCGGGTCTCGGGCTCCTCGTGGCCTCCGGACGTCGAGAGCGACGGCGAGCTGTCGCAACGGGCGCCCATGCCCCAGAACACCCGGGCGGCGACACGGAGCACGGCGGCGCCGGTGAGCGCCGAGACGACGAGAAACAGCACGGTGCCGAAGCCGCCGGCGGTCTCCTCGACCGCTCCCTTGCCCAGGGCCGTACCGAACGGCGGCAGCCCCGCCAGGGCGAGGCCCGCGGTGGTGTAGAGCAGCGCGACCCCGCGCAACTCCCTTGCCCTGCCGTGGAGTTCGTGTTCGTCCACGCTGCCGTATCGGTCGAGCAGGATGCCGGTGCACGCGAACAGCGCGGCCTTGGCGCCCGCGTGGCCCAGCACGTACAGGGCGACACCGGCGGTCGACTCCGGGCGCAGGAGGCCGATGCCGAGGAGGAAGAGCCCGGTGTGCGCGATCGTCGAGTAGGCGAGCAGACGCTTGAGATGATGCTGCTGCCAGCACAACAGGGCGCCTACCAGGGCCGTCGCAGCGCCCAAGGTGACAAGACAGCGGGTGAAATTCTCCGCGGGGAGACCGCCGGGTCCGGCGAAGACCTGGGTGTACACGCGCCATATCCCGTAGACACCCAGCTCGACCATGACGCCCGACAGCAGCATGCACACCGGGGTCGGTGCCACGGCGTGGGCGTCCGGAAGCCAGAAGTGGAAGGGGACGGCGGCCGCCTTCACCAGCAGTCCCGTCATCACCAGGACGAAGGAGGCGAGGACCAGGCCGTCCGGCCGGCCTTCGGCGCCGAGAGCGGCCCCGATCTGCCGCATGCCCAGCGCCCCGGTGCGGGCGTACAGCAGGGCGATGCCCATCAACGTCGCATACGCGCCGAGGGAGTTGATGACGCCGAAGGTGAGAGCTCCTTGGACGGCCTTGCGCTCCTCCACGCGGTAGCCCGTCAGGGCGTAGGCGGCGACACCCATCAGTTCGAAGAAGACGAAGGCGTTGAACAGGTCGCCGGTCAGCGTGAAGCCGCACATGCCCGCCTGGAAGAGGAGGACGAGCGCGGGGAACGATCCCGCGTGCCCGTGCGGCACCTCGTCGAAGTAGCGCCAGGAGTAGACCAGGACGGCCACGGTCAGCAGGGAGACGAGCGTCGCGAGCCCGGTGCCCGGGCCGTCCCCGACCAGGACGATGCCCACGCTGCGGCCCGCGTGCGGCTCCCATCCGCCGACCCACTCCGTGGCGCTCGGGGAGGAGTGCGCGAGAAGGACGGCGGCGAGCGCGCAGGTCCCGGTGGCCACCACGGCCGCGATGGAGTCGACCGCGAAGCGCGGCAGCATTCGGCCCGCGGTGACGAGGAGGGCGGCGCCCAGCAGCGGCAGAACCACGACCAACGGCAGGAGTTGGCTCATCCGCGCAGCTCGGACAGCTCGTCGGGATCGGCTGTGCCGTGGCGTTTGGCCACCTGGATCACGAGGGCCAGCAGCAGTGCGGTCACCGTCGCCCCCACCACGACGTCGGTCAGGGCGAGCGCCTGGACCACGGGGTCGACCAAGGGGCGCGAATGCGGGGCCAGATCGGAGTGGACGGGGGCGGTGCCGCCGGCGCGGTAACCGACGGCCAGCAGAAGCACGTACGTGGCTGACTGGCAGACCGCCAGGCAGCCGACCGCGTGCACCAGATGACGGCTGGTGGCAAGGCCGTAACAGCCGACCAGGAAGATCCAGCCGGACACCAGGTACGGGAAGACATGCATCACTTCGACCTCGCCTCTTCGCCGGGGTGCCCGTCAGGGGTGATCTCCACGGCCTGGTCGAGGAAACGGCTCACCAGCACGACGACCGCGCAGGCCACTTCGATGCCCACCGCCAGATTCAGCAGTGGGACGGTGCCGCCCGAGGCCAGCGTGTTGAACGTCCCGTACGGCAGCGTGTTCGCCAGGAACGCGACCCCGCCGATGAGTCCGCCCACACCCACGAGCAGATAGGCGGCCTCGCCCACCGCGTCCCCCACCTCGTACAACCAGACAGGCCTGATCCGCTCCAGGGCCCGGTAGTCGACCCCGATATAGAGGAGGTGCACCGAGGTAGCCACGATGACGCCTCCCTGGAAGCCGCCGCCCGGGCTCAGTTGACCGTGTGCGACGACATACAGGCCGACCACCAGGGCCACCGGAAGCAGCAGGAGCGCGTACCGCCGCACCCAGGGGTCGACGCCCGCGGGACGGGGAGGCACGCGGTCCTCGTCGCGGGTCTGGCGCAACAGGACGACGGTCCCCACGACCGCGGTGAACAGGATCGACTCCTCGCCCAGGGTGTCGAAGGCCCGCTGGTCGAAGTTGACGGACGAGACGACATTGGCGGTGTGCCGCGCCAGGGCTTCCTTGGTGGCACGGTCACCGTAGGGATGCCGCTCGCCGCCGAAACCGGGCAGGGACACGAACGCGCCGATGAACAGGGCCGCGAGACCGACCGCGCCCACCCCGAGGATCCAGTACCGCAGCCGGGTGCTCAACGCCCCGCCCCCTCACCGGTCCTGGTTCGCTTACGGCGTCTGACCTTGCGGACGGACAGCAACATCAGCAGCGGCGTGAGGACCGCCCCCACCGCCAGTTGGGACAGCGCCACGTCAGGTGCCTGCAGAGCCGTGAACAGGGCGGCAAGGGTCAGCCCAAGCACGGCGAGGACGAGCGCCTGCCGGGCCGGTTCACGCACCATGACCGCCACCGTCGCCGACGCGGCGACCAGCACGAGACACACGGTGATCATCAGGTCGTCGCTCATGTCGCCTCACTCTTGAGTACCCGCCGTCCACTGCGCCGTCCGCTGCCCCACTCACTGAGCCGCATCCGCCTCATCCACCACACCCGTCACAAGGGCCCGCGACGCGATCACATTGCCGACGGCCACCAGCGCCCCGATGACGACGAGCTTCACCGTCGCCCGGCCGGGCGACGCCGCCGCGCAGACGGCCACGGTCACCGCCACGGCCGAGGCGACGCACGCGATCGTCACCGCTGTCGCCCCGCGGGGCGCACCCGACCGCAGGTCGTCGGCGAGCAGCCGCACGCACACGAGGGTGCCCACGGGGCCCAGAAGAGCGAGTACCAGCGACAGATCGGCGTACGAGGGGCGCCCGTACCCCTGGGCCATGAGCAGGAACGCCAGGGCGACCACCGTGCTGCCGGTGTTCTGGGCGAGGATCCTTCGGGCCAGCGGGCCCGACGCCGCACCCCAGATCACCGGTGGCAGCCCGAGCCCCAAGAGCGCGGCCCCGCACACGATCCACGCGCTCACCGGGAGCTCGCCGCGCGACGGGCCGCGGTCGCGGCCAAGGCGCCCGCCAGCGCACAGAAGCCCCCCACGGCCAGCTCCAGGAGGTCGACGGCGGTGATCAGCACGATCCACAGAGCGAAGAGCACGACCCACCAGGCCAGGAACTCCGCACTCGCGCGAACCATCGACGGGTGACGGCGTGTCAGGCGCGGCACAGGCAGAAGGGATGCCCAGCCGGGTCCGCGTACACGCGGAAGCCGCGCTGACCGTCCTGGTCGTCCAGGTCCAACGGCATGGCGCCGAGGGACAGGGCCTGCGCCTCGGCCGCCGCCATGTCCGTCACCTCGAAGTCCAGGTGCAGCTGCTGTGAGTTGTCGTCGGCGCGGGGCCACTGCGGGGGCCGGTGTCCCGCGGCGCGCTGGAAGGCGATGCGGTGGCCCCCCGGCGCGTACAGGTCGTACCAGTCCTCGCTGTCCTGCTTGAGCTCACCGCCGAGGAGCGCGGCGTAGAAGCCGCCGAGGGCGGCGGGGTCGGGGCAGTCCACCGCGACCAGACAGAATTGGGCGACGGGCATGGGGTGGGTCCCTTCTTCTGTATCCATATCGTTCACTGTCGATCGACGTCCTCGGCGGACGGGTGCCCTCCGGCGTCGGTTGCATGCCGCGTGCCCCTCCCGCGCGGACGCACTCTCCCATGGCCTTCGTCCCGATCCGGCCCACCACGGCCTCCCTGCGTGTCGATGGGCGAAGGCGCGCGTGAGAGCGCATGTCCTGGGCACTCTGGAGGGGCTCGCTCGGCGCTGAGGGAGCGGAAGGAGCCGCCCGCCATGACCGCGTCGACCTCGCCCGACTCACCGGCCCCGGCCCCAGGCACCGGGAACACCGTCACCACGGCTGTGCCCGCACGCCTCGACCGGCTGCCCTGGTCCCGCTGGCACTGGATGATCGTCGTGGGCCTCGGCACGGTCTGGATCCTGGACGGCCTTGAGGTCACCACCGTCGGCAACATCGCTGCCCGCCTCTCCGAGGAGGGCAGCGGACTCGCCATCAGCTCCGCGCAGGTCACCGGCATCGCGGCGGCCCTGTACGTGGCGGGGGCCTGCGCCGGGGCGCTCTTCTTCGGGTGGCTCACCGACAAGTTCGGCCGCAGAAAGCTCTTCATGATCACCCTCGCGGTGTACCTCGCCGCGACCGCCCTCACGGCGCTCTCCTTCGAAGCCTGGTGGTTCTTCCTCTTCCGGTTCCTGACCGGTTTCGGCATCGGCGGTGAGTACGCGGCCATCAACTCGGCCATCGACGAGCTGATCCCGTCCAAGTACCGCGGCCGCGTCGACCTGATCATCAACGGCAGCTACTGGCTTGGCGCGATCGGCGGCTCGCTGCTCTCGGTGGTCATGCTGAACACCGGCATCTTCCCCAAGGACCTGGGCTGGCGGCTCACCTTCGCCCTCGGCGTCGTCCTCGGCCTGGTGATCCTCCTGGTGCGCCGACACGTCCCGGAGAGCCCCCGCTGGCAGTTCATCCACGGCCGCGGCGAGGAGGCGGAAGGTCTCGTCTCGGCGGTGGAGCGGGAGATCGAGGAGGAGAAGGGCGAGCGCCTGCCGCCGCCCGACCGAGAGATCACCATCCATCAGCGCAAGAGCATCGGGTTCGGCCTCATCGCCAAGACCGTCTTCCGCGACTATCCCAAGCGTGCGGTACTCGGCCTGTCGCTCTTCATCGGCCAGGCGTTCCTCTACAACGCCATCACCTTCGGCTTCGGCGCGATCCTCGCCAAGTTCTACGACGTCCCCTCGGGCAGAACCGGCTACTACTTCGCCGTCATCGCGGCCGGGAACTTCCTGGGCCCGCTCTTCCTCGGCAAGCTCTTCGACACGGTGGGCCGCCGGATCATGATCTCCTCGACGTATCTGCTCTCCGGCGTCCTTCTCTTCGGCACGGCCTGGCTCTTCGGCCGGGGCTCGCTGAGCGCGGTGACGCTGACCGCCTGCTGGTGTGTGGTGCTCTTCTTCGCCTCGGCGGGCGCGAGCAGCGCCTATCTCACCGTCTCCGAGATCTTCCCGATGGAGACCAGGGCCATGGCCATCGCCTTCTTCTACGCCATCGGAACCGCGGCCGGCGGCATCAGTGGCCCGCTGATCTTCGCGGACCTGACCGAGTCGGGCGTCGTCGGTGAGACGGTCCTCGCCTTCCAGATCGGCGCGGGGCTGATGTGCGCGGCGGGTCTTGTGGCGGCGGCGCTCGCGGTACGGGCGGAGCAGCGGTCACTGGAGGACATCGCCACGCCTTTGTCGGCGGCGTCCTCCCCGAAGGCGTCGTGAGGGGGAGACTCCGCGGCGCCGGATGCGTCAGGAAGCGCCGCCGGCGGCTGCCCGGTCGAGGCTGTCCTTGGCCAGCTTCTCGTCGAGAGCGGCCCGGACGAGCGCCGCGGCCAGGACGCCCGGCTGCTCCTTCCCCGCGAGGCGCATCAGCCCGGAAGCGTTCTCGGGCAGGCCGAGCCGCTCGGCCCCCTTGATCACCTTGGGATCCAGGTAGGGCTGGTACTCGGTCCACACGTCCTGCACCTCACGCAGGAAGATGTCCGCGCCGGTGGGACCGAGGCCCGGCACCTTCCTCAAGCGCCGCTTCAGGACCGCCGTGTCGCCGTCGGCCTCCGCACGCACCCTGCGGAGGTCTCCGCCCCACTCGTCGAGCACCAGCTCGGCGCCGTCGCCGAGTTGGGTGGCGGTCCGCTCGTCGTAGCGTCGATAGCCGCCGCGTCCCAGGGCGTCGACCCGCTGCTGCCACGAGGCGTCGGCCATCTGGCGCGGACCCCGCATCCCCGCCTCGTACAGCGCCCGGGTGCTCGCCACCGCCACGGATGCCCGGATCCGGGCGCTGAGCAGACAGGAAAGGACGAGCGTGCGGTAGAGCGGCTGGGGAGTGTCCGTCAAACGGATCCCCGCCTCCGCCGCGTACGTCTGGCCCGAAGTCTTCATCAGTTCTCGCATCACTGCCGTCTGCGCGACCATGTCTCCACCTCCTGGACGTGGGCTCGGTTGCCGGGGCGCCTCGCGTACCCGGAGCACGCACATCCAAGCTAGGGCGAACGGGCTCGACCGGCATCGCGGGTACGGCGGGGCGCCGGATACGTAAGCTGGCAGGCATGCGGACGCGACCCACGTTGACCTGGGAACCCACCGGCGGCCTCCCCCCGGCCTCGACCGACCTCACCGCTGTCGTCGACGCGGTGCGCGCGGGCGGGGTCGCGGTGCTGAGCGGTGCGGGGCTGTCCACCGAGTCGGGTATCCCGGACTACCGCGGCGAGCACGGTTCGCTGCGCCGGCACACCCCCATGACGTTCCAGGAGTTCGTCGGCGGCGAGCAGGCACGGCAGCGGTACTGGGCCCGCAGCCAGCTGGGTTGGCGGGCCATGACGCGGGCCCGCCCGAACGCCGGTCATCGGGCCGTGACCGCGCTGGCCCAAGCAGGCCTCGTCTCCGGCGTGATCACACAGAACGTCGACGGGCTGCAGCAGTCCGCCGGGGCCCGGGACGTCATCGAGCTCCACGGGAGCCTGAACCGGGTGATCTGCCTGGGCTGCGGCCTGGCCTGCACCCGTTCGGAGCTCGACCGGCGGCTGCGTGAGGCCAACCCCCGGTTCGAGGCCGCCGCGGAGCACCACCGTGCCGCGCGGGTCAATCCGGACGGCGACGTGGACCTGCCCGACGAGGCGGTCCGCGAATTCCGGGTGGTGGCATGTTCCGCCTGCGGCACCGGGGTCCTCAAGCCGGACGTCGTCTTCTTCGGCGAGAACGTCCCGCCCGAGCGGGTCGCGGCGTGCCGGCGCCTCGTCGACGGGGCCGCCGCGCTGCTCGTGCTCGGCTCCTCCCTGACGGTCATGTCCGGGCTGCGTTTCGTGCGCCAGGCGGCGCAGTCCGGCACGCCGGTCCTGATCATCAACCAGGGCCCGACCCGCGGCGACCGCTGGGCAGCCCACCGCGTCGGGTTGCCCCTCGGGGAGGCACTGCACGCCGTCGTGGCGGGGGCGTCTCTGTGACGGGTGGCCCTAGACCAACACTCCGAAGGCGACTTCGGCGGCTTGGGCGATGAGGGCGTCGTCGCGTTTCGCGTCCTTGGTGTCGCGGCGGGAGAGGACGGCCAGGGCGATCGGAGCGCCGCCGGGAGGCCAGGCGATGGCGATGTCGTTGCGGGTGCCGTAGCCGCCCGTGCCCGTCTTGTCGCCGATCTGCCAGCTGTCGGGGGCTCCGGCGCGGATGGTCTCGTCGCCGGTGGTGTTGCGCTTGAGCCAGTCGGTCAGCACGGCCCGCTTGCCGGTGGGGAGGGCGTCCCCGAGGACATAGGCGCGCAGGTCGGTGGCGAGGGCGCGGGGCGTGCTGGTGTCGCGGCGGTCGCCGGGCGTGCCGTCGCTGAGGGCGACTTCGTAGCGGTCGCACCGGGTGACACGGTCGCCGAGGCCGCGCAGGGCGTCCTGCAGCCCGCCGGGCCCGCCGAGTTCGCGGAAGAGGAGGTTGGCCGCGGCGTTGTCGCTGTAGCGGACGGCGGCATCGCACAGCTCACGCAGGGTCAGCCCGGTGGCCACGTGCTTCTCGGTGATCGGTGAGTTGGGGATGAGCTCGTCGCGGCCGTAGCGCACGAGCCGGTCGAGCTGCCTGAGGGAGTGCTTGTCCAGTACGGCACCGGCGAGCAGGGCCTTACAGGTGGAGGCGTACGCGAAGCGTTCGTCGGGCCGGTGGGCGACGGTTTCGCCGCTGCCGGTGTCGACCGCGTAGACCCCAAGGCGGGCGTCGAACTTCCGTTCCAGTTTGGCGAATGCGCGCTTAGTACGGGGATCGGCGGGCGTCGATGTGGGGGGCTTGGGGGCGGGTGAGGTGGGGGAGTCCGCATCCGGGGTGGCTGCCGTGCACCCGGAGAGCGGCAGGGCCGCGAGTCCGGCCAGCGTGGCGAGCGCGGCACGACGGGAGGCGGCGGTGGTTCGGATGTGCGTGGTGTGCGTGATGTGCATGGGGCGCAGGCTCTCTGTTCTGGCGTACGTTCGGGCGCTCGGGTGGGGGGATGGAGGGGTTGGGAGGAGGGGGCGAGTGACAACCGCCCGCTCAGCGGGCCAGGTTGCTCAGGAATCGCGCGGCCACCGGACCCGCGTCGGCACCACCGGACCCTCCGTCCTCCAGGAGCACCGCCCACGCGAGATCGGACTCGCCCTGGTAGCCGATCATCCAGGCGTGCGTGCGCGGCGGGGCCGCGTTGCCGAATTCGGCGGTTCCGGTCTTCGCGTGCGGCTGACCGGGCAGGTCCTTCAGCGCGTGGGCGGAGCCCTTGGTGACGGTGGCGCGCATCAGCTCGCGGAGGTGGCCTGCCACCTCGCCGTCCAGTGCCACCGGGGCGGTGTACTTCTTCTTCACCGCGTCCGGCACCAGCGTCGGCTGGCTGAACGTACCGCTTTTGACGGTCGCAGCGACGGACGCCATCACCAGCGGTGAGGCCTGAACGCGCGCCTGGCCGATGGTCGCGGCGGCCTTGTCGTTGTCGCCCTTCGTGACGGGGACGCTGCCGTCGTAGGTGGTCGTGCCCACGTCCCAGTCGCCACCGATGCCGAACGCCTGGGCCGCGTCCCGCAGGTCTGTGTCGGAGAGCTCGCTCCGGGCGTTGACGAAGTAGGTGTTGCAGGACTGGGCGAAGGCGTCCCCGAACGTCGAACCTGCCGGGAGTTCGAACTGCTCCTGGTTCTCGAAGCGCTGCCCGTCCACGCGCGCGAACTTCGGGCAGGGCGCGGGGTCTTCGGAGCGTATGCCGCCCTTGAGGAGGGCCGCCGCTGTGACGACCTTGAAGACGGAACCGGGCGGATAGCGCCCTTCCAGGGCACGGTTGAGGCCGCCGGGCCGGTTCGCCGCGGCGAGGATGTGACCGTTGCGCGGGTTGACGGCGACGATGGCCGCCTTGACGTCGACCCCGTTCAGGGCTTTGGCCGCCGCCTCCTGAATACGCGGGTCGATCGTGGTGTGCACCGGGCGGCCCTCGGTCTTCGCGGCCTTGGTGAGGTGCTTGACAGGGCGCCCGCTCTGCCGGTCCGCGACCACCAGGGAACGGCCCGCCTTCTTGCCCCCGGACAGGACGTCGTCGTAACGGGCCTCAAGACCGGATGTGCCCTTGCCGCTGGCCGGATCGACGGTGCCGACAAGGCTTCCGGCCCGGAGCGGGTCGCCGTTGGTGTCGAGCACTTCCGCCCTGTCGCCGCCCTCCAGCGCGAGCGTCTGCCCCGGCTTCAGTTCCGGATGAATCATCGGCGAGGTGAACTCGACCTTCCACGCCCCCGACGCCTCGATCACCCGCGCCCGGGAGCGCCAGGTGATGTCACCCGCACCCGGAACCGCCATGTCCACGGTGAAGGGGAAGCGCACCTCCCCTTCACCGTTCTTCTCGCCCTGCCCCTCGACGATGGTCGTCTTGGAGGGCTTGAGATTGGTCAGCACGGAGGTGAGGAGCGAGGTGGCACCACCGGGTGTGTCGGTGTAGCTCGCGGCCTTCCGCGCGTCGTGCCCGGCCCACGCGGCGAGGAACGCGGCCAACGGCTTGTGGGCGGAGGCCACTTGAGCGTCTTCCTCCTGCGCGTCGTCGCCCATCAGGCCGAAGACGGCATACCCGCCTCCCGACAGCAGGACGAGGGCCACGAAGATGCCGAGCACTCCCCGCCGGCGTCGTGACCGCCCGTGCGGGGCGGGACCGTTCCAGCTGTCGGTACGCGTCAAGGTGCTCTCCGTTTCAAGTCGGGCCTGGTCGGCCCGCTGCCGCAGCCGGCTCGGCCGACCCCCGATCGGGAGTCAAGCCCGCGCCCGTCCCGTATGTCGAATATGCTCTCGGCATCACAGCGATTCGCAAGCTGTATCGCTGCACGCCAGGAGGTACGGAGTGCTGACGGAACGGCATCTGGAAATCTTCATCGCGCTGGCGGAGGAGGAGCATTTCGGGACCGCCGCGCAGCGTGTGGGCATCACCCAGCCGCCTCTGTCACAGGGCCTGCGCCGGCTGGAGGCTCTGCTCGGGGTCCGCCTCTTCGACCGCGAGAGAGGAGTGTCCCTCACCGAGGAGGGGACTCAGCTGCTCCCGCACGCCCGCAGAGCGCTGGCCGCCCTCGTGGAACTCCGCGAGACCGGTGCCCGTGAGCACGCGGACGGCCGCCGCCTGCGGATCGGCCTTGCCCCCGAGGTGCCGACGCCTCTCGCCGCCGATGTGGCCGCCGCGCCGGTCCGTACAGGGGAACGGACCCGGATCGGTATGGTGACGGCGTCAACTTCCGTGCTGCTCGGGGAGGTTGCCGCCGGGCGCCTCGACATCGCCGTGATCCGCCACCCCTCCGTACTGCACGGTCTCGCCGCAGGTCGCGTCATCCTGCTGCCGACCTGGATGCTGACCCCCGCCCAACGAGCTGACGCCGACGGCGCGTTGTCGGCGCGTCTGCCCGTCGCCGTACGTCCGCGAGCCGAAGCACCCGCGGCCCACGACCTGTTCGTCGACACCCTGGCCAGCCGTGGCCGCCGGGTGGAAACCGTGACGGTTTCCGATGAGCGCGCGGGGCTCGCCCTGGTGGCCGCGGGCCAGGCAGTGCTTGTCACGGCCGACGACACACTGACGGCGACGGGTGTCGAGCGGCGGGCGACGGCGGACCCGCCCCTCCCACTGCGCCTGCGGGTGGCCTGGGACCCCCGGCATCCGGGCGCGAAGGAGACCGCCGAGACCGCTCAACTGCTCGAGGACGCCCTGACCCGGAAGGAGGCACCGTGAGCGTGAGGAGGCCAGGCAGCGCCGTGGAGCGGGACATCCGCGGCATGTTCGACGACGCGGGTGTCCGCGGCTGGCTGCACGTGGCGGAACTGCACCGCCCATCGGCCCAGGTGACCATCGATCCCGACGAGCAGCTGCCCATGGGATCGATCTACAAGGTGCCTCTGATGGCCGCCTTCTGCCGCCTCGCGGACGCCGGTCTCATCGACCCGCGCCGCAGGCTGACCCTGGAGCCCGACGAACGCGTTCCCGGCCCGACCGGCGTCTCCATCCTGCGCGACCCCGTCACGCTGTCGCTGCGCGACATGGTGATCCTGATGATGACCATCTCCGACAACACCTCGGCCGACGCCGTCCTCCGGGCGGTCGGCCCGGACGTGGTGGACGCCATGTGCCGTGACCTGGGCATGCCCGGCACCCACATCCACGGGGGCGTCGTCAGCACGTACAGCCGGCTCGTCGCCGAAACGGGCGCCCCCTCGCTGGACGCGGCCCTGGCACACGTCGCGGACAACGACACCGTCGTGCCCCCCGGGGTGTACGACCCGGCGTACAAGGCATCCACCACACCGGCGGACATGGCCCGCCTCCTGCGCGCCATCTGGACCGGACAGGCCGCGTCCGACGACCGCTGCGCCTTTATGCGCGAGGTGATGCGCCGACAGCCGTGGACGCATCGGCTCGCCTCGGGATTTCCCTACGACGACGTCACCGTCTACGGCAAGACCGGCACCTTCGGAGCCATGCGCCATGAAGCGGGCGTGGTCGAACTCGCGGACGGCAGTACCTACACGGCCGTGGTGTTCACCAAGGCCGCCCGGTCCGACAACAGACTTCCGCGCGCCGACGCGGTGATCGGCACGGCGGCACGGGCCGCGGTGGAGGAGCTGAGAGGCCGCCAGGGCACGTGACGAAGAGGCCCGTTACCGGCCCGGTTGATCCCCCGCCCAAACTGCGGGGGTCCGGCCCGACCAGGGGCTTGCCTGTTCGAGTTGTCCGGCGAGACGGAAGAGACGGCCTTCGTGCCCGTAACCGGCGGCGAACTGCATGCCGACCGGCAGCCCCGTCCCGGCGTCGGCCGCCACAGGCACCGACATGGCGGGCGTGCCCGCGACGTTGAACGCCGCGGTGAACGGCGAGACGTCGAAGAGGCGGCGAAGCCAGCCCAGGCCGTCGAGTGCCTCCGCACCTTCGGCAAGGGCGCCCAAGGGCAGTGGAAGCTGCGGCAAGGTCGGGGTGAGCAGCATGTCGTGAGTGTCGAAGTACCGCGCCAGGCTTCGGGCGACCCGGTTGCGGATCGCGAGAGCGGCGACGAACTCGGCGCCACTGACCCGCTTCCCGTAGTGGTAGCTGGCAAGGGTGGGCGGCTCAAGGGTCGAGGAGTCGACGGGCCGGCCGAAGGCGGCGGCCAGTTCGTCGATCGAGGCCGTGAGATTCGCCGTCCACTGGCGGGCACCGGCCAGGAGGAACTCCTCCCAGTCGACCCCGAGGCCGACGCTCACCTCCTCCACCTGATGGCCGAGGGATTCGAGCAGGCGCACGGTTCGTGAGAGAGCGTCGGCCACTGGTGCGGTAGTACGGCGTCCGCCCCACGCCTGGCCGAGGACACCGATCCGCAGCGAGCCCGGATGGCGGGTCACTTCCTGCGCGTACGGCCGGGACGGCTCCTGGGCGAAGTAGGGGTCACCCGGCTCCGGGCCGCGGATCTGGTCGAGCAGTACGGCACTGTCGCGCACGGTGCGGCTGACACTGCCGTGCACGGCAAGCCCGTTGAAGACCTCGTCGAAGTCAGGCCCCATGGAGACCCGGCCGCGGGTGGGCTTCAGCCCGAAGAGGCCGTTATGGGCGGCGGGTATGCGGATCGAGCCTGCGGCGTCGGTGGCGTGTGCGAGCGGCACCACCCCGGCGGCGACAGCCGCGCCCGCGCCGCCGCTGGATCCGCCAGCGCTTCGCTCCAGGTCCCACGGGTTGCGGGTCGCGCCGTACAGCACTGGTTCCGTCGTGTTGCTGTAGGCCATTTCCGGTGTCGAGGTGCGCCCGAACGTGACGAGGCCGGCGCGACGGAAACGCACCATCAGAGCGGAATCCGCGGCGGCGACGTTGCCGACCGCGAGACGGCTGCCCAGCTCCATCGGCTTGCCCGCCATGGCAACCGCGATGTCCTTGATCAGGAAAGGGACCCCGGCCAGCGGCGTGCTGCCCGGAGTGGGCTCGTCGTCGGCCGGCCAGGTCTCCACGATGGCGTTGATCCGCGGGTTGACCGCCTGAGCGGCCTCGCGTGCGGCTGCTCCCAGCTCGCCGGGGGTCACTTCACCCTTGGCCACCAGCTCCGCGAGCCCTACGGCGTCGAACCTCGCGTACTCGGCAATTCTCACTGTCACTCCCAGAGATAGAGCGATACCTATGAGTCCTGGGCGATACCGCTCGGTATCGCCCGGGACGGACTGGTACCGTAGCAGGGGCTGAGCGGGTGAGTGGCCCTACACCGGACCGGACGTCAGGGAGCAGTCATGGCATCGCCTGCCAGAAGGCCGAGCAGGGTTGCGAAACTGCCGCCTCGTGAGCGCATCCTCGATGCGGCGGAGGAGCTCTTCCAGAGCGAGGGGATCCGGCGGGTGAGCGTCCAGGTGATCGCCGACAGGGCCGAGACCACCAAAATGGCGATCTACCGGCACTTCGAGACCAAGGACGCGCTGGTCGCCGAGTGGCTGCGGATCCTCGCCGCCGATTACCAGGCGGCCTTCGACCGGGTCGAGGCCGAACACCCCGGCAGGCCCAGGGAGCAGATCCTGGGCCTGGCCCGCTTCATCGCCGAGGGATTGCCGGCGATCTCGCACCGGGGCTGCCCGTTCATCAACTCCATCGCCGAGCTGCCCGACCGCTCCCACCCCGCGCGGCAGGTGATCGAGAAGCACAAGGCCGAGCAGACCCGCAGGCTGGTCGGCATGTGCGCGGCGGCCGGGCTGACGGACCCGGAGCAGGCCGCGGCCGAGATCACCTTCGTACTCGAAGGCGCGCAGGTCAGCACGCACAACGGAAGCATCGATCAGGCGGGGGAGCGGCTGATGAGGATCGTCGAGGGCATCGTGGACCGGTAGACCAGGGCCCGAAGGAACTGAGCCGTCAGGCCTCGCGGGCGCGGGACGCGAGGCGGTCGGCGAACGCGGTGACGAGGCCGCGTAGTTCGTCCGGGCGCTCGATGACGAACGGCCGGTCAAGCGAGGCGAGGACCGGCGGCAGCCACTCCAGCCGTTCCGCCCGCAGCTCGACGCGCAGCCAACGCTCGGCCGCCGGATCCCCGCCCGCCGCGGGAGCATCCTCCTCCAGGCTTGCGACGCTCGCCGGAAGGCGGGCGCGGATCTGCTCGACCGTCCCGTGGATCCGCAGGGTCACCTCGTGCCGGTACTCGGCTGTGGCGAACCCCGTCAGCACGCGCTGCGCCGGGTCGAGTTCGGCCGGTGCCTCGAACGAGCCGGGCAGTGTCCTCGCGCCTTCGATGCGGTCGAGCCGGAAGGTCCGGTCCTCGCCGATCCCGGGGTCCGCGCCCGTGACGTACCACCGGCCCGAATGGGCGACGATCCCATAGGCGTGCAGCGAGCGTTCGCTGCGCCGGCCGTCGCGGTCGGTGTACCTGACCGAGATCGGTCGTCGGTGGCGGATCGCATCGGCGACGGTGAGCAGGACCTCGGCGTCCGGGGTGGCGAACGTGCCGGGCGGAGCCGTGAACGCGAGGGAGTCCAGGACCGTGTCGAGCCTGCGGGCCACACGCTGCGGCAGCACCCTGCGGATCTTGGCCGCCGCCGTCTCGCTCGCCGTGTCCGCCGCCGTCATCAGTCCCGCCCGGCGCCCTGCGACCAGGCCGAGCAGCACGGCGAGCGCCTCGTCATCGCTGAGCATGAGTGGAGGCAGCCGGTACCCGGAGCCGAGCCGGTACCCGCCGTAGCGGCCCCGCACCGCTTCCACCGGTACGTCGAGGTCGTTCAGCTGGTCCACATAGCGCCGCACGGTCCGGCCGTCGACGCCGAGCTTGCCGGCGAGCTCGGCCACCGTCCGGATGCCGCCCGACTGCAGCAGCTCCAAGAGGGTCAGCACGCGCCCGGTAGGTCGAGACATGTCCCGAAGCCTAACGTCAATAGTGGACCGATTCTGTCCACTATCTGTCCTAGCCTGCGGAACACAGCAGGGCAGCAGCTCAGCTCGCTCTACCGACCTGGGAGAACACCATGGACTTCGTCTCGATCCGCATCATCACCAGCGACGTCGCACGCCTCGTCGAGTTCTACGAGAAGGCCACGGGGGTGTCGGCGACCTGGGCCACCGAGGACTTCGCCGAACTCAGCACCTCCAGCGCGACCCTCGCGATCGCCGGCACCCGCACCGTCCCGCTGTTCGCCCCGGGTTCCTCCCGCCCGGCGGACAACCACAGCGTGATCATCGAGTTCCTCGTCGACGACGTGGACCGCGTGTACGGGAACCTGTCCGGCGTTGTCGCCGACTTCGTCAACGAGCCCACCACGATGCCCTGGGGCAACCGGTCGCTGCTCTTCCGCGACCCCGACGGGAACCTCGTCAACTTCTTCACCCCGGTCACCGAGGCCGCCAGGGAGAAGTTCGCTCGTTGACGCCGCCTACTGGGGCACTCGGTGAGGATCAGCCGCCGCGGCCCTGAGGCCGGCCACCGCCAGGGCGACGACCAGCAGAGAGGCCAGTGCGGCGACCGCTGCCGCGATGGCCGGAAGCGGCGACGCCAGGCCGCCCGGCTGCAGTACGTAGCCGAGGGTCGTGGAGTCGATCCGGTCGTCCACGAGGTGGGCGACGGCCAGCGCACCGGCGGCCAGCGTGCTCGCCACGGCCACGACCGCTGACCGGGTCAGGCACAGCGCAACGCCTGCCGCGGCGCAGACGGCGAAGACGGCGAGCGCCGCCCAGAGGCCCACGGTGGGCGCGTCCGTCCAGTTCAGCGGGAAATGGGCCGCCGCGCAGAGCAGCACGAGCACCCCTGCCACGCGGCTCAGCCACGCCAAGGCCCGATAGCCGGTCCGCCTGTTCTCGGCAGCGGTGTCCGTGCCGGTGCCCGTGTCCGCGGACGCGTCCGTGGTCGTGGTCGTGGAGGTGTCAGGCGCGATGGCTTCGGCGAGGGCCGCCGCCGACGCGGCCGGGGGCCACGCTTCGGCCTCCGAGATCTCGGCGTCCTTGTGGTCCTTCAGGCTGCCTATCAGCTGCATCAGGTCCTCGACGGACCTGCTCGTGGCGGCCGCGTGCACCGCCTCGGCACCGGCGTGCGGGTCCTGCGGGGGGCGGGACAGCAGATGGACGAGACGGCTCACCTCAGGGATGGGCCGCTCCTCGGCGGCATGCCGGATGGCGTCGTCCATGTGCCCGGCGGGGTGCTTCGGCGGCCCCAGGAGGTCCACCAGCCGCGTGACGTCGTCCACGGAGCGGGCGACGGCGGCCAGCCGCAGCACGGAGGCCGCGGTGGGCAAGCTGTCCGGCGACTGCTCCAGGCGGGTGACCAGCGCGACGACATCGTCCAGGGGGCGTGACACCACAGCGACGCGTATCAGCTCCTCCACAGCGTCGTCGTCGGCGTCCGGAGTCGTCCATTCCGCGGGGTCGTCGAGCATGTCGACGGCCTCGTCCGTGACCGGCCCCGGGGGGTCGTCGCCGATGTGCTCGTCGATCGCCTGCTGCCAGGGGGCGGTGGGAGGCAAGGGCGGCGGGGGAGGCGGGGGCGGGTTTCCGAACTGAGCGGTGCCGGAAGTGTTCGTCGTGGCAGAGAATGACTCAGCGGACATCTTCGCTTCTCCATTTCACCGGGACACCGAGGCGTGCCGCAATTGAGCGTGTATCCCGTTCTATGCACGCTTCTTCCGCCCCGCCACTGGAGAAGTCCCCTATCCGCCCTCCACCGGAGTGTCCGGCCGTCCCGCCGGCGAGTGCGGTCGAAGGCGACGGTGACCCGGGGTGCCGCTCCGGGGAACTTCCTCCTCGTTGATGCCCGTGCCCGCGGAAGTGATCCAGCGCCGCCGGCCGAACACGGTCAACAGAGCCGCGGCGGTGTCCGAGAACCGGACACCACATGTGCTGTCGGCAGCCTCTCCCATAACCTCACCCATGGAGAGGTCATGTGATGCCATGTGACTTCCCCTCGAGGAGGCAAGGGTGACCGGTACAGGCGTGCGATGGCTCGCGGCCGCCATGACTCTGGCCTGCATGGCGCTCGTCGGCCCCAGCGCACCGAACGGTGCGCACATCGCCAAGCCCCTGCCCGCCGGTGCCCCCACAGAGGCCGTTCTGAACCGCGTCATGACGTGGAACATCTGCAATCCCTGCAACGCGAGCGGCCACAACGTCGGCCGGGCAGCCGAGATCGCGACGTACGCTCCCCAGGTCATCGGCCTGCAAGAGGCGTGCGTGCGTGACGTCGACATGATCAGGGATCACCTGGAGAACCTCTACGGGCTGGTCTACCACGTCGAGTACGGGTCAGTTCTGGACAGTTGGGACCGCTGCGGGGGCCTGCCGTGGAGTCCGGGCGGCTTCGGCCAGGCGATCCTCTCGGCGGCGCCGATGACAGACCGCGTGAGTGCGGAGTACCCCGACGGCGGTTCCGAGGACCGCGGGTACATGGCGGTCACCACCACCGTGGGCGGCCGGTCCGTCCGTGTCTTCAACACGCACCTCGCCCAACGACGTCAAGAAGAAGTCCGAGCGGAACAGACCGGCGTGCTCGCCGCGGAAGTCGCCCGGTACGACCGCGCGATCGTTCTCGGCGACTTCAACGCCGTGCCGTACGCTCCCGAACTCACCAAGATGTGGACGCTGGCCGCGGATACGGACCCCCATTGCCGTCCGGCGGCCACCGGCACCTGCGAGCCGACCACCGACTGGCAGAGCAAGTTCGACTACGTCTTTCTGCGGGGCATCGCCTCATCCGGGCACGGGGTGCACCCCACCCCGTACTCGGACCACAACCTGCTGCAGAGCGACCTGGATCCGAGCTAGTCCGGGGCCGGTTCAGTCGAGCCCGGGGCCCTTCGTTGCTCTGTTTCTCTTTGTTCGCTCTCGCTCCAGCGTTAGCGTTCATGGTCGACGTCAGCCCGGATCGATCCCTTCTGCCTCCGTCATCTGCCACAGGAGTCATGTTGTCTGCTCGTGTCCGTCCCGCCCAGGCGGGCGACCCCGCCCGAATAGGCCCCTACCGCATCGTCGGTCGGCTCGGCGCGGGAGGGATGGGGACCGTGCTGGCCGGCCTCGATACGGCCGGCCTGCGGGTAGCGGTCAAGCTCATCCACCAAGAGCACGCCGGAGACCATGAGTTCAGGGCCAGATTCCGGCGGGAGGTCGCGCTCTCCCGGCGGGTCACCGGTCCGTGCCTGGTGCCGTTGCTCGCGGCGGACACCGACGCGGAACGGCCGTGGCTGGCGACCGCGTACGCCCCCGGCCTCACGCTGAACGAACACGTGTCCGCCCACGGGCCGCTCACCGGCGGCAACTTGCACGCCTTCGCGACCGGCACCGCCACCGCGCTCGCCGCCATCCACGCGGCGGGGGTGATCCACCGTGACCTGAAGCCGCAGAACATCGTCCTTGCTCCGGACGGGCCCAGGGTGCTGGACTTCGGCATCGCCCACGCCCTGGACGGCACCAGCGTGACCCGCTCCGGCGTGCTGACCGGCACGCCAGGATGGGTCAGTCCTGAGCTCTACCGCGCCGGGCGGGCCGGGCCGGAGGGCGACATGTTCGCCTGGGCGGCGCTGGTGGCGTACGCGGCCACGGGCAGGCTGCCGTTCGGTGCGGGCACGCCGGATGTCCTGGCGTACCGCATCATGTCGGAATCGGCGGACCTGGACGGCGTACCCGGAGCGCTCGCCGAGATCCTGGAACGGGCCTTGGCCAAGCAGCCCGACGACAGGCCGACGGCGGTGGAAGCCACCGAGTGGTGCGCGGGTCTGCTGGCCCAGGAGGTCACCCAGGTGGTGGGCCAGGCCGAGGGGGAGGGGACGCGGACGGAACCCGCCCAGGCCGACACCCGGGTCGAGGGCATGGTGAGCGACGCGTGGAATGTGCCGACGTTCGACGACCCCGGCTGGGCCGCCGCACCACGCGGAAACTCACTTCGCCGTACGGTGACTGTGGCCCTGGCCGCGCTGGCCGTGGCCGGGGTGATCACCGGCGGAGTGGTGGTTCTCAACCAGCAGGACGAGTCCGGGGGCACACCGTCCACTGCCGAATCCCCCTCCCCGAAGTCGCCGCAGAACACCGCGGGACAGCAGCCCGCTCCCGAAAACACCCCGACCCCTGACCCGGAGAACACCCCGACAACTGGGCCGTCCTCTGATCCGTCCTCTGATCCGGCGGGCACCCCGACGGATGGCTCGACCCCGACCGACGGAGAACCGTCCCCCACGGGGGACGGGGTGACGGTCAAGGTGAGTGCCGAAGACGTCGGCAGCTGGGTCTCCGCCAAGAAACACAATGGCCGGCTGCTCTTCGACGGCACCCTTGAGCCGGGCGAGTCGAAGACGTTCACCGACAAGGAGCAGGTCAACCTGGTGCTCGGCGACGCTGGGTCGGTCCGGCTTGTCGTGAACGGCGTGCCGGTCGAAGACACCTTCGAGCCCGGACAGGTGGAACGCCTTTCCTATACGCCGGGCGACCCGAACGGCGGTTGAGGCAGCGCTCGTTGCAGGGGCGTTCAGTCGAGAGACTGGTGCGTCAGGATGTGGTCGACGATCTGGTGGAGCGGCTGGTCGTGGCGGAAGGCGTGGGCGCGAATGCGAGCCAGGGCGTCGTCCGGGGGCAGCTGGTACTTCTCGGCGAGGATTCCCGCGGCCAAGTGGACACTCGGCGGGTAACCCTGGGGCCCGGGCCGGACAGGGCGGTGTTCGGCCGTGAGCAGGTGTGGGTGCTCGTCGAGGGCGAGCAGCGCGATGATGCGGGCGTAGGCGTGCGCCAGAGACTTCTGCCGGTCGGTGAGGAGGCCGGGTGAGGTGCGGTAGATGTCCAGGGCGCCGATGCGCAGGTGGCCGGTGGCCAGGGGCAGAGCGGTCACGGAGCGCAGCTGTTGCTGGTCGGCGACCTGGCTGAAGGCAGGCCACCGGTCGGGCGCCTGGTGCAGGTCTGCCTCTTCGACCAGGGTGCGCTGCACGAAGGCGTCGGTGCAGGGGCCCTCTCCGGTGGTGAGCTGGGCGTCCTCCAAGCGCCGGGCGCGCTCGTCGCTGGCGTACCCCAGCACGCGCAGCTCACCGGCGACGACCAGAGACACGCCGAGACACGCGGCGTCGACATCCGTCATGCACGCCCGGCAGGCCGCGGCGAGGGTGATGCCGTCGCCGGCGGCGCCGATCCGTCGCCAGGCCGCGGCGTGGTCGTCGTCATGCATGAGGTGTCCCAACGGGAGGTCGTAACGGGGGGACGGGGGGCGGGGGGCCGGGACGGTCAGGGTTGTATGGCGTCGGTGTCGATGTCACCGTCGATGAGTTGCCGGCACAACTGGGTCAGGCCGAGCTGGTGGGAACGGGCATGGCGGCGCAGGGCATCGAAAGCGTCGTCGACGCTGGTGTTCCAGCGTTCGGCGAGGATGCCCTTGACCTGTTCGATGACGATGCGGCTGGTGAGGGCCGCGTGCATCTGGGCGCGTTGCTGGTTCGCGTGGGCGATGGTGCGGTGCTGCAGGATGGCGATGGTCGCCACGTCCGCCAGCGCTTGCGCGACCCGCGCGTCGGCGGCGGAAAGGTTCTGAGGACGGGCGTCGAAGAGGTTCAACGCGCCGATGACCTCTTCGCGCAGGCGCATCGGCAGCGCGTGCGTGACGAGGAAACCGGCCTGGCGAGCCCGGGCAGCGAAGACCGGGAAGGGGTCGGTCTGTACCGGCGAGGTGAGGTCGATGTTCAGCCGCACCGCGCCGTTGCGGTGGCACTCCACGCACGGGCCCTGGTCGTGCTGGAGGGCGAAGAGCTCCAGCAGGCGGGTGTGCTCGTCGGAGGCGGCGATCAGCTGGAGATTGCCGCCGGGGTCTTCGAGCATGACACCGACGGCCGACACATCGAGCAACTCGGTGCAGCGATCACACAGTGTGTGCAGGAAGTCGATCAGGTCGAAGTCGTCGACGAGCGTGTCGACCGCGTCGATGACGGCCGCCAGCAGGCGTTCTTCTCGAGTCATGGCCATTCAGTCCCTCCGCCGGCCACGCGTGCCCGGCCCGTCTCCATCATCATGGCGAAAATGCACCCGCCGGGCCACTACGTCCTCGGCGACCTCGATCACCGGTCGGCCGTCACGGAAAGCGTGGGCACGCAGCAGGATCAGCGCCTCGCCCAGGGATACGCCCGCCTGCACACTGATCATCCCGGTGGCGTGGTGCACAGCGGCCCGGTAGAAGTGCGAGCCGTCCTCCGCGGCGGCGAAGGCATCCCACTGGTCACTGTCCTGCACGAGCGCGGCGGTCAGCGCGTTCGTGACGATCCACGCGTCGGCGTACGACATCTCCTCCAGTGGGCCAGGCCTTGCACGCTGCAGGGTCATGGTGCCAAGGCAGGCACTGCCGACCCGCAGCGGGAGACAGAACATCGCGCCGATCCCCAGCGCGAGGACCTCGGGCAGCAGAGCGGGCCACCGGCTGACCGGTTCGCGCGCCAGGTCGGGCACCGAGACGGCCTTGCCCGAAGCGGCGACCTCGGGGCCAGGCCCTTGACCGAGCGTGAACTGCACATCCTCCAGCCGCGTGCTGGTACCAGGGGTGGCCCACAGCACCTCGCTGAACCCGCTGGCGGCCATCGCGGACACCGCCACACCGTCGACGCCCAGCGCACGGGCACACCGCACGGCATCGGCACCGACGAAACCTCCGCCGCCGGACGCCGGGCGCAGGCTCCCCAGCACTGCGGCAAGGTCGCCCTGGACCACGGTCCGTCACCTCCTGCCTGGCCGAACCCACCTGGGAAACGGCATACCCAGCCTATGGCGCGCAGACCGATCGTGTGGCGCGCAGAACGATCGTGGGCACGGCGGTCGTGGGCACGGCGCCAGGCGTAGGGTGAATATGCAGGCTGCCCGCGCTCAAGCAGCTGGTTTCGTCTTGTACGGCAACCCTGACATTGGCTTCCGGTTATGGGCAGCATCGGCGGTGAGTGCCAAAGATCGGAAGCGCTGCCATGCGCACGCCTCTCAGCGCGCTCACTCCCCACGCGCCCTCCGTTTGTTTCGCGTGACGACCCCGCGGGTGGCAGCTGTTGAGCTCGCCGCCCTGCACCTGGAACGCCCCGACCCGGCCCAGAGCCTTGCTCGAGCGTGTCGGTCCGAGCTGAGACTGACCTGCTCGGTCGGCCTGACGCTGGCGACGGACGCCGCGTTGGCCCAGCGTGTCTCCCTGGCCGCCGAAGGACCACTGGCCGGCCGAGGGGAAGCCCTGCAGATCAACCTGGGCGAAGGCCCCTGCGTCGAGGCCCTCAGCCGTCGCGCACCGGTTCTCGCCCCGGACCTCGACGATGCGACCGTGACCGGCGGCTGGCCCGTGTTCGCCGAGCAGGCCCGAGCCCACGGCATCCGAGCCGTCTTCGCCCTCCCGGTCGTCCACCTCCGGCGCAGCCCGCAGCCCGGGCTCGTGCTGTGTCTCTACCGCGAGCGGCCCGGCGCCCTGCCCGAAGCGGACCTGTACACCGCCCGCACGCACGCGGACGCCGCCGAACTGCTGCTCCTGGCCGTACCAGCCCCCGGTGAGGACGACGCCTCCGACGCCTGGCTGCTGCCGACCGACGCCGTCGTCCACCAGGCCACCGGCATGATCAGCTACCGCCACAGCCTCAGCACCAGCCAAGCACTGGCCCTGCTACGCGCTCACGCCCACAGCAGCCACACCGACCTGACCGCCATCGCCCACAGCATCGTCGTCGGCGGCCTGCGCCTGCCGGACCCGCCGGAGCCTTCCGAGGACTGAGGGGAGCGAGCACAGGCGCCTGACGGGCAAAAGCCCAGGTCAGGCGCCCTTGTTTCTACCCTTAGAAGAAGCCGAGCTTCTTCGGCGAGTACGACACCAGAAGGTTCTTGGTCTGCTGATAGTGCTCCAGCATCATCTTGTGCGTCTCACGCCCGATCCCGGACTGCTTGTAGCCGCCGAAGGCGGCATGCGCCGGGTACGCGTGGTAGCAGTTCGTCCAGACGCGGCCTGCCTGGATCGCACGGCCCGCTCGGTAGGCGGTGTTCATGTCGCGCGTCCACACCCCGGCACCCAGGCCGTACAGCGTGTCGTTGGCGGTCTTGATGGCATCGTCGAAGTCGTTGAACGACGCGACCGAGACGACCGGTCCGAAGATCTCCTCCTGGAAGATCCGCATGCGGTTGTCGCCCTCGAAGATCGTCGGCTGGACGTAGTAGCCCCCGGCCAACTCACCGTCGTACGTGATGCGCTGACCGCCCGTCAGGACCTTGGCGCCCTCCTGCTGGCCGATGTCCAGGTAGGAGAGGATCTTTTCCAGCTGGTCGTTGGACGCCTGGGCGCCGATCATCGTGTCGGTGTCCAACGGGTGCCCCGCCACGATCTGCTCCGTGCGGGCGATCGCTGCCTCCATGAACTCGCTGTAGTGGCCCCGCTGGACGAGGGCACGGGACGGACAGGTGCAGACCTCGCCGTTGTTGAGGGCGAACATCGTGAAGCCCTCAAGCGCCTTGTCGCGGAAGTCGTCGTTGGCGGCCCACACGTCGTCGAAGAAGATGTTCGGCGACTTCCCGCCCAGCTCCAGCGTGACCGGCTTGATGTTCTCCGACGCGTACTGCATGATCAGCCGCCCCGTCGTGGTCTCACCGGTGAAGGCGACCTTCGCGACGCGCGGGCTGGAGGCGAGGGGCTTGCCCGCCTCCACACCGAAGCCGTTGACGATGTTGACGACGCCCGGCGGCAGCAGATCGGTGATCAGGCTCACCCAGTAGTGGATGGAGGCGGGTGTCTGTTCGGCGGGCTTGAGCACGACCGCGTTGCCCGCGGCGAGGGCGGGCGCGAGCTTCCATGTCGCCATCAGGATGGGGAAGTTCCACGGGATGATCTGCGCGACGACGCCGAGCGGCTCATGGAAGTGGTACGCGATGGTGTCCTCGTCCACCTCGCTCAGCGACCCCTCCTGCGCACGGATGACCCCCGCGAAATAGCGGAAGTGGTCGATGGCGAGCGGGATGTCGGCGGCCAGCGTCTCGCGGACCGGCTTGCCGTTCTCCCAGCTCTCGGCCACCGCGAGCGCTTCGAGGTTCGCCTCCATACGGTCGGCGATCTTTCGCAGGACGTCCGCGCGCTCGGTCACGGAGGTGCGGCCCCAGGCGGGCGCGGCGGCGTGCGCCGCGTCAAGGGCACGTTCTACGTCCTCCGCTGTACCGCGGGCGATCTCGGTGAAGGGCTGTCCGTTGACGGGGCTGGGGTTCTCGAAGTACTGGCCTCGGGCGGGCGGGACGTACTCACCGCCGATGAAGTGGTCGTAGCGAGCCTGGTAGGAGACGACTGCGCCGTCGGTGCCGGGCGCTGCGTAACGGGTCATCTTGGTGGCCTCCCGGGGAAGGCTGCCCGCCGTTGGGCAGCTCTCGCCCGGAGGGTAGGAAGACGGACGTTGCATGTACGTTGCGTGGGGTGAGCGGTGCCGTTGGCGGTGGCCTGCGGTTGTCTCTTCGCGTACGTCGGCTGCGCGGCCCGGCGGCGCGTTCGGCCCGGGAGCCTCCCGCGTGTCTGCGCGGCGAAGGCGCCGCCCGCCTACCGAGCGTCAGTCAGCTCCCCGTCCAGCTCGCGCAGGCGGGCCAGAACCGGTGGGGTCGCGCGCACCCGCGCCAGCGCGCGCCACACCGCCAGGTCGTCCTCGCCCCACGGCGTGTGCACCCAGTCGGCCAGAAGGTCGGGGTCGCCGCGTGCGACGAGCGCCGCCCGCAGCTGGTCGGCGAGCCTGCGCCGCAGGCGGGCGACGGCAGGTGCCTGCGAAGCGGGCAGGAGCGGGCCCGCGTACGCGGCGGCGGCCGCGGTGACCGCCCCCGTGCCCAGCCGGCGCTCGACGGCGTCGATGTCGGACTCGACCGGCACCGCCAGCCGATACGGGCGCGACCCCAGCAGCTCCGGCCCCAGCACACGCCGCAGCCGGGCCAGCTCGGCCCGCAACGTCACCGGCGTCACCGACTCGTCCTCATACAGCGCGCACAGCAGCTCGTCGCCGGTGAGTCCTTCCGGGTGACGGGCCAGCAGGACGACGATCTCGCTGTGCCGACGGCTCAGCCGCACCTTACGGCCGCCGCTCAGGAGCAGCGCCTCATCACGCCCGAGCACGGTCAGGCCCACCGTGTCCCAGTGCGCCACCGGTGGCGCCAGCAGGGCCAGTTGGGACTCCGCCGCCCGTGCCACCGCCTGCACGAAGGCGAGGCTGTGCGGATGCGCGAGACCGTCACCCCCGGTGATGTCGACCGCCCCCAGCAGCCTCCCCGTACGCGGATCGTGCACCGGAGCAGCCGCACACGTCCACGGCTGGACGCGCCGGATGAAGTGCTCGGCGGCGAACACCTGCACGGGCCGGTCCAGCGCCACCGCCGTACCCGGAGCGTTCGTCCCCATAGCGGACTCCGCCCACCGCGCACCGGGCACGAAGTTCATCCGCCCCGCCCTCTGCCGCGTGGCGGCATGACCCTCGACCCAGAGCAGCCTGCCGCGTGCGTCGCAGACCGCGAGGAGATGCTCACCGTCCATCGCGAACGTGCCCATCAGCTCGCGGAACAGCGGCATCACCCCGGCCAGCGGGTGCTCCGCGCGGCACGAACCGAGGTCTCCGTCGGTGAGCTCCACCGCCGCGCCGGTGTCCTCCGGGCTGACCCGCGCCCTCGCCGACCGTCGCCACGAGTCGGCCACCACGGAACGCACCGGCCGCGCGACGGTCCCCGCCTCGGTGAACCGTTCGTGGGCGTGCCGCAGCACCCGCACCCGCTCGGCGGGATCGGCGCCGGCCTCCAGAGCCACCCATGGTTCGGTCAACTCTGCCTCCCGGGACGGCGATGCGGTGGTGCCATCGTCGCCCCGTGAGCGTGCGCCGACAAGCGCTCCGACAAGCCCCCGGCATGAGCCGCCAGGCGTCAGGCGAAGTTGACCAGCCGGATATAGCGCGTCCAGTCCCAGTGCGGCCCCGGATCGGTGTGGTCAGTGCCGGGTACTTCGACGTGTCCGATGATGTGCTCACGATCCTTGGGGATGTCGTACGTATCGCAGATGGCCGCGGTCAGCAGCGCGGACTGCTCGTACATGGCGTTCGTGAAGTACTCGGGCTTGTCCACCCATCCTTCGTGCTCGATGCCGATGCTGCGCGTGTTGTAGTCCCAGTTGCCCGCATGCCAGCCGACGTTGCGCTCGCGGACGCACTGGGCGACGTGGCCGTCCTTGGAGCGCACCACATAGTGGGACGACACCTTCTTCGCGGGGTTCTGGAAGATGGCCAGGGTGTCGGCGTAGGTCTCCTGAGTGACGTGGACGATCACGTAGTCGATGGGGTAGGTACTGGGGCGGTTGGCGCCCGTGTAGTTGGAGGTGCTTGCCGGAACCCACTCGGCGAGCGGGTAGTCCACCGCCTGGGGGCTGCCGGCGGCGTGGGTGGTGGGCAGGAGCACCGCGGGTACGGCGGCCAGGGCCGCGCCCTGCAACAGTCTGCGTCTGCTCGGGAAACGTCTTGCTCGATCCATGACCGGCCTACCTCTCGGTGGGGGGAACAGCTGGACTCTTCAGCGGGGCAGCAGCCTGGCCGTCTCACGCAACCGTGCGTGCAGCCCCCGGTGAGTTTCCTGTGTGGGCAGCCATTCCTTGCGGAGCTTGGCCACGCACCAGGTCGATTCGGGATATTCGGAAGGCGTCCTCGAGCGGGCGTGCCGAGCCGGTCGAGATGATGTGCGTGTCGGACTCCAGGCGCGGCCAGGGAGTGGCGATCCCCTTCAGGAGCTCGACGATCACGACGGCGTTCATGGCGAACTCGAAGGCGACACCGCAGGTATCTCCCTCGCCCTGGCCGGCGCGATCTCGAAGTCGCCGTCACGTGCGCTGAACTGCGCGGTGCGCCGGTCCCGGTCGAAGTAGTCCTCTGTGTACAGGTCGAGGACAGTGCCCGGAGCGATCCGTGCCAGGGGTGGTGCACCGCCGAACGCCCAGGCGCACTTGCCTGGTTCGGGCCGCACGGTCAGGATCCGAGGCTGGTTCATGGCAGGGCTGCTCTCTTCTGTCGTCCCATAGGGAACTCGGGGACCTTGTGCGGCCCGATGGCCCCGTGACGCAGCCCAGGATGGCTTTGCCCCCGACGCCTGAATCCCCCGATCCACGGGGACACGAATCCGCCGTCAGGGCGATGGTGTCCCGCCTCAATTACGTTACGGCGACGCATGGTTGAGGCGGAAGGGCGCGATCTGAATCTGTGTACAGCACCGTGATTGTGGATAACCCGGCCACTCTTTAGGGGGCCGAGGGCGGAAGGGCCGAGGGGCGATCGGGCCGTACTCAGCCCAACGCGGTGGCCCCCACGGCCGCCTGTTCGTCGGCGCGGGCGTGGGCAAACGCAGCCTGAGCCGTGTCTCCGAGCCGGTCGGCCAGCCGGGCGCGGGCCCGCCAGTTGTAGGGGCAGATGGGACGCAGATTGATGCGTTCGCTGAGCAAGGTGCGCGCCAGATCGTGCCGGCCCGAGCGGATGGCCGCCTCCACCAGCGTGCGCTGGATGGCGTCGCGCTGTGCGTGGCTGCCGCCGAACGAATGGAGGCCGCAGCGGATCGGAGCAAGCAACTCGACCACACGTGCGTACCGCTGCTGCCGATAGGCGATGAGGGCCCGGCACACCGGGATGCCGATCTCGCGGGTCATCGCGTGGTTGGACACCGCGGCGTCGGTCCGGGTGAGCCACAGCTCGCGGTCCCTCACCAGCCGTTCGGCATCGGAGAGGCGCCCGGACCCCGCGTAGGCCATCACGGCGTGGACGTCGTTGAAGGCGTAGTAGGCCCCGTCCGCACGTTCGGCCCAAGCATCGGCGAGCGCCGCCCAGCGGGACTCGACGTCGATGTCGGCGAGGAGCAGCCGCCACAGCAGGGCTGAGGCGTCAAGGAGCTCCATGGCGAGGCTCTCGGACCGCTCATTGTGGAGCGTGTTGTCGTATACGGCGAGGACCCGTTCGATGCTGCCTGCCTCCAGCGCGTAAAGGGCGTAGTGCCATGAGTTGTGCACGGAGAGGTAGTTGCCGTCGGCCCAGTCCTCCGTCCGCGCGTCGAGGTAGCGGATCCCTTCGCCGGACAGCCCTCGCATCTCGTACGTGTGAACGACGGCATGGATGCCCCACACATCCCGCGGATGGCGTTCGACGGCCCGCAGTCCCGTCTCCTCGGCGCGGCCGTAGTGCCCGGACTCCTCAAGCCCGAAGGCGTACATCCCCAACAGCGGGCCGTAGTGCGGGTCGTCGCGGTCCCACGCGGACAGTGCGCCGCCGATCCGGTCGCGCAGCCGCTGAGCGTCGCCCGTGAAGAAGTCGATCTGGTGACCGATCGCCAGGGCGAGGGCGTCACGGGGGAACTGAGTACTGACGTCGCCGAGGATCTGCCCGGCACGGAGCATGTCCCCGCCCAGCCACGCCTCGGCAGCCGCAGCGTGCATCTTCTCGCGAGGTGAGAGCCGGTCCGGATCGACCGCACCGCGGAAGGCGGTGAAGGAGCGCCGCGCTTCGGCCGCGTCCATCTCCTCGGTGCCGAGAAGCCCGAGATAGGCACTGAAGACCTGCGCCATCGCGGAGTCCGGGGATGCCGCCACCATGGCTTGCGCCTCGTCGGCGACTTCGGGACGGAAGAACAACAGGGCGTCCAGCGCCTGCTCGTAATGCCGCGTGGCTTCGTCACTGGTGGCACTCATGGTGTGGGTGTGCCGGTCCGTCTCCATCGCTGTCCCTGCTCCTGTCGGCTCTCCAGCAGTCTCGCGATTCTGCCCGCGCGATACGAGGGCGACGCTCGGTTCACCGGAACGACATATCGCGCGATGTGCTCAGCGGCCCCTTGGAGCTGTCGCGCGTGTAGCCGCCCGCAACACCGCTGCAACGCCGCTGCAACGAGTTCTGCAACAGACACTGCAACCCATGAACGCACGCTGAGTCCTCGTCACCCAGCAACACCAGCACGGCAGATCGGCATCGATCAATGTTCGTGAACATCAACGTCGAGCAAGGAGAAAAAGAGAATGCATATTCTCACCGGAGTAAACATGATGTCCAAGGAACTCGTCCTGGTCCACGCGGACGAGGACAAGCTGGTCAAGGTACCGCTTGAAAGCCTCGACGGTTGGCAGCCGGCCAGCCTCCAGCACTCGTGGATCGCCCCGGACGAGGAGACGGTGTACGTCGCCACGGACGCGATTCCGCCCTTCAACGGGTCCATCGTCGTGCTGCACCTGAACGAGATCGACTGGGACGCCGGTACCGCCGACGTGGAGATCCGGCAGATAGTTCCGTTGGATGTCGCCGGTACGCCGTCCGACATGCCGAACCTCGAGCAAACCACCCCGAGCCAGCCGATCATGCCGTGGACGAGGCCTCTCTATACACAGACGCACGGCCCGACTTTCCTGCCGCGCTCGAAGTTCACCTACATCACGCACTACACGGACGATCGCGTGCGCGGATTCAAGATCAAGCATGACGGCACGCTGGAGCAGCGTGTTCTGTATTCGGATCGCACACTGACCAGGCAGACCCATGGGGTGAACTTCAATGCGAAGGGCACCGTAGGGCTGGGTGTCGGCTATGACTACGACATCGGTGAGGTGCGCGTTTACCGGGCCGACCGGCACACCGGGAAGGTCGAGGCGACGCACGCGATCACGTTGGGGACGGAAGATGAGTACGGTGCGTTCGCTCACTACGCGACATGGATCGACAACCGCTTCGCCTACGTAGGGGCCATGCAGGTCGGTTCCACGTCGAGGACGCCCCAGGGGGCCACGGTCGTCGGACCGAGTGTCTGGCTTATCGACACCGATCTGGATACCGCCGAACGTGTTATCGGCCCCACCCGCACGCCGGGAGGCGCGGGAATGTACAGGTCGCCCTCGGATCTGGCGGTCGCGAAGGGCAAGTTGTACGTGGCGGAAGAGGACTCGTGGGGTCCGCAATTCGACAGTCCCGCCAACTACGGACGGGACGGCTACATCTCGATCTGGGAAATCGAGGACCCTGCCGAGCCCCGCTTCCTCAAGCGGCTGCGCCCTGGCCGTGAACTGCCGGCCGACTTCCGCAACGCCCACACGGCCACGGCCATGTACGACGAGGATTCCGTGTTCGTCTCCAGCTTCGTCAGCGATCACCTCGTCCGGATCGACACCAATACGGACAAGGTGGCAAAGATCTACGACGTCGACGACGGCTTGATGATGTTCCACGGAGAGTTCGCCGCCGGACGGAATCGCTGACCGAGGGCAGCTGGACAAAGAAACTCAAGATACTGAACAGCGGCCGCGTTGCCGCATTGGAGTTGAACCCTTGATCATGGACCACGGCCTGTTGTCCCCGGCCGAGACCGATGAACTGTCCCACACCAAACTCATGCTTGAACGGCTCGCCACCAGTTGGCCCAGGCGGGCTTACGTCAAGAAGCAAGAACTGGAGCCGTTCTTCGAAGCGGACAAGGAGGATTTCCTCGAAAGCCTCCTGCCGTTTCGGGACATGCCGCAGTATCAGTCCTGCCCGCCCGAGATGAAGTCCCGCGTTCTGAGCTGCGGTTGGCTGATGTACAACGCCAAGACCGTGCAGATCGAGACGGAGATCGTGAACCCGACCTGCCTCGACATCCTCAGGGGGGAGATGCCTGGTTTGCGTTCTGCCGACTCGCAGAAAGCGGTCTGCGAGACGATGGTGGATGAGGTCTACCACGTACACCTGGTGGAGCAGGCGAGCCGTCTGACGCGAAGTCGTCGCGGGCTGGAAGACATCGTCATCCCTCAGTTCAACCTGGTCCGCCATATGCACAAACGGCAGCAGGAATCCAGTGATCCATGGCAGAGGCGGATGATCCAGTTCGCCACGGCCGTGGTATCGGAGATCTTCATCAGTGACTACCTGCATCTGCTCAGCGAAAGCACCGACATCCAGGGCTTCAACCGCATGACGGTGGCGGCGCACCGTCACGACGAGATGGTGCACAGCCCGCTGTTCATGTCCCTGGCGCAACTGTTCTCGCACGAGTTGACGGAACATCAGCGCGCCTATTTCGCCGATGTCCTGTCCGAACCGGTGGTCTGGTTCGCGGACCGTGAGCTGGACATCTGGCTGTCTCTTCTACGGCAGATCGGCTTCCCGCAGGCCAACGAAATGATACGGGAATGCAGGAGCTCGGGCTCCGTTGACCTGACGTCACTGAACTATTCGGAGATTGTCTCAATGGCGGAAGAGATCGGACTTCTGGACTCCGCCGCGGCCCGCGACAGCTTCTCCCGGCAGGGTCTGATCGCCTGACGGAGACGGGCTGGTGCGCAACGGTAGAAGCGCATCGGCCCGACCCGCCGCATTCACGAGGAACACGGAACACGCGCGACGACCCACGGTCACCCGTACCCAAAATCAGATCGAGTGCAGGAGTAAGCAAGACATGTCAGTTGACATCGCGACCCTGTTGGAACCGAGGGCGCCCGGACCTTGTCACGAATACACCACTGTCCTTCGCGTAAGCGAGCGAGTGAGTGCCGCCGACGGCGTGGTCACCCTCACCTTTGTCGATCCGGCAGGGCGGAAACTGCCCAGCTGGACACCAGGGGATCACATTGATCTGATCCTGCCCGAAATCGACCTGGTGCGACAGTATTCGCTCTGCGGCAGTTCGACCGATCGGTACACCTGGCGAATTGCCGTACTGCTCGAACCGAGCGGTCGTGGCGGGTCTCGCCACGTGCACCAGGCACTCGGAGTTGGGGCCACAGTGCGGGTCCGGGGCCCGCGGAACCATTTCCAGCTGGAGCCTTCGGCCCGCTATCTCTTCATCGCGGGCCGTATAGGCATCACGCCGATTCTGCCGATGGTGGCCGCGGCCGAAACGGACGGCCGGGAGTGGGAGTTGGTCTACGGCGGGCGATCGCGGGCATCGATGGCCTTCCTCGATGAACTGACGCCCTACGGTGACCGGGTGCGGGTCCATCCCCAGGACGAAGCGGGACTCCTCCCGCTGAGCCAGCTGCTGAACACGCCACGTCAGGACTGCCTGGTGTACTGCTGCGGGCCCGAAGCCCTGATCGGCGCTGTGGAGAGCGGCTGCGCAGGTTGGCCGGCAGGCAGCCTGCGCACCGAGCGTTTCAAGGCCCAGCCGGTGATGCCTGACGAGGAGGAATACGCCACGTCCTTCGAGGTGGTGTGCCGTCGCTCTGGCCTGACCTTGGAGGTTCCACCGCACGAGTCGATCCTCGACGTGGCGGATCGAGCGGGCGTACGGACTTTCGCGGCCTGCCGCGAAGGAATCTGCGGGACGTGTGAGACGAGCGTCATCGAGGGCGGAGCCGAGCATCGGGACGCGGTGCTCACCGAGGAGCAGAGGGCGTCCGGGGAGAGCATGATGATCTGCGTCTCCCGGGCCCGTGGTTCCCGGCTCGTACTGGACCTCTGACCGGATAAGCGCCACCGGCCGCAACGGTCCGGTGCACCATCGGAACCCCGAGGATGATCGAGATGACAGAAGTTGTGGCAATCCGGCACGTCGCCTTCGAGGACTTGGGTTCCTTCGAACGGGTGCTGAGGGAACGGGGCATCGACGTGACCTATCTGGATGCCGGACAGGGCCGGCTCCTGGAACAGGTCACACGGCGCTCGCCCCAGTTGCTCATCATTCTCGGCGGGCCGATGGGAGCCTGCGAGACCGCTGCGTATCCCTTCCTGGAAGAGGAGTTGGCGCTGATCCGGGCCCGTCTGGCCCGCGAGAAACCTGTACTGGGCATATGTCTAGGTGCGCAACTGATTGCTGCTGCGCTGGGCGCCAAGGTCTATCCGGCCGAGGCGAAGGAGATCGGCTGGGGGAACGTAGACCTGTCCGAAGCGGGAGTTGACTCTCCTGTCGCCGAGTTGACTGCACCCGTACTGCACTGGCACGGCGACACTTTCGACCTGCCGACGGGTGCCACGCATCTCGCCTCCACACCGGTGTGCAGGAATCAGGCCTTCGCGGTCGGGAGCCATGCTCTGGGACTGCAGTTCCATGTGGAAGTACTCGGTTCCGGCATCGAATCCTGGCTCATCGGCCATGCCTATGAGATCTCGCAGGCCGTGGGGGTGTCCGTCGCTGAGATCCGCGCGGACACGCATCGGCACGCAAGCCTGCTCGAAAGCCAGAGCCGGAGGTTCCTCAACCGCTGGCTGGACGACGTACTGACGTAAGAGACCGGTCGCGGGCCGGTCAGGCGCGGGGAGTGTCCGACAGGCGCGCGCAGCCGGATACGCGCCCATGCCGCGTCAGTCAAAGGTGCACCCGGAAGAGCGGGTGCACCTTTCCTGTTCTGTGAGGCCCCCTTTCCTGTTCTGTGAGGCCCCCTTTCCTGTCCCGCGGAGCAGCCACGTCCCGCGAGGCAGCCACGCCGTGTGCCGCCCCCGCGCATGACCGAGATTTTGCCAACCACCGCGATCGCAGGGCATGCGCGCCGCCATTTGCCGTGAGCGGTGACGCCGACCGGCTCCCGCACAAGAGGCTTCTGCGCCGGTAGTCGTCAGAGGGCGGGAATGGCCAAGTTGACGGTGTAACAGGCTGCTCCAGGCTCCCCCGGCCATCCGGCGCAACAGCTTCTGACGTACGTCCCCCACCGCCGGAAGGCTGTCGCGGCCAAGGTCGCGGTCGGCCCTGGTGGGGCCACGGTCTCCTCGTGCGAGTCAACGTTGCGGGACGGACCGCGGCACCGGCTTCAACGGGAGCGAAGGCGCCGTCCGATGGGTGTCCGCAGGGGCGTTGTGCCGATTAGGTTGAAGGCGACTGCTTCACGGGGGAGGCGGCAATGGGCGATCAAACATTGCCCGGAACGCTGCGGTTCGAGTTGCTCGGCCCGCTGCGGGTATGGCGGGATGGACAGGAACTGGATGCCGGACCGGTACAGCAGCGGGTAATGCTCGCTGTACTGCTGCTGCACGCCAACCGGCCGGTGTCACGGGAAAAGCTGATCGACGCGGTATGGGGCACGGCGGCTCCAGGGCGGGCGGTGAACCTGCTGCAGCGGCATGCCGCGGGGCTGCGCCGGGTTCTGGAACCGGGCCGCCAGGCCCGTGCGCCGTCAAGGCTGCTGACCTGGACCGAGGCCGGCTACCTGCTGACGGTGCCGGCCGGCGGGCTGGATCTGGAGATGCTCACCGAGCAGATGGAACGAGGGCGCTCGGCCAGGGCCGCCGGGGACCCGCCCGCGGCGGCCGAAGCGCTGCACGCCGCGTTGAAGCTGTGGCGGGGCCGACTGTGTGAGGGATTGACCGGCCCGCTCCTGGACGCCGAGCGGGACCGGCTGGAGGAGCACCGGCTGGGCGTGCTGGAGGAGCGCATCGAGGTCGACCTGGCGCTCGGCGCCGGTGCGGACCTGGTCGGCGAGCTGCGCCGTCTGATCGCCGCGCACCCGCTGCGCGAACGGCTGCACGGCCTGCTCATGCGTGCCTTGCATCGCTCCGGACGGCAGGCCGAGGCTCTGCGGGCGTATCAGCAAGCCCGCCGCCTGCTGGCTGAGGAGCTCGGGATCGAGCCCGGTGCGGAACTGCGACGCGTCCACGAACAGATCCTGGCCGCGGATGCCGCCTTGGACGCGCCCGCTCCCTCCCGCACGGTGACGGCCGACCTGGCACGGGACGACGGTCGTCCCACCGGGAGCGTCGAGCCGCGGGCGGTGGGAAACCTTCCCACGGAGCTGACCAGCTTCGTCGGTCGACAGCGCGAACTGGTCGGGGTCAAAGAGCTGCTGGGGGCCAAACGGCTGGTGACACTCACCGGGGTCGGCGGCGTGGGCAAGACGCGACTCGGGCTCCGCGCCGCGCTGGACCTCCAGCCGGCCTTCTGCGACGGAGTGTGGCTGGTCGGGCTTGCCGGGCTTTCCGATCCCGGACTCGTCGCGCACACCGTGGCCGCGGCGCTGGACATCCACGACCAGACCGGTCGCGCACCTCTGACCGCCCTGATCAGGCATCTTCGGGACCGACGAGTCCTGTTGGTCCTCGATGACTGTGAGCACCTGCTGAACGCCTGTGCCGTACTCGTCGACACTCTGCTCCGGGCGGCCACGAACCTGCGGGTCATCGCCACGAGCCGGCAGCCGCTGGCCATTGACGGTGAGCACATCTTCCCGGTGCCGCCGCTGAGCGTGCAACGGGACGCCGCGCGTGCCGGCGAAGAACCGATCCGGCAGGAGTCCGAGGAGGATGGGGCCGCTGTCACCCTGTTCACCCACCGGGCCCGATCGGCGGTGCCTTGCGGGTTACCGTCGATCTCGCCGGAGAATCAGGCGATCGTGCTCCGAATCTGCCAACGGCTCGACGGCATTCCGCTGGCGATCGAACTGGCGGCCGGACGCCTGAGGGCACTGTCGCCCGAGCAGCTGCTGGCTCGGCTCGATGACCGGTTCCGTGTGCTGGCGACGGCCCGGCCCACTGCGCTGCCACGCCACCAGACGCTGCAGGCGACGGTGGACTGGAGCTTCCACCTGTGTACGGACAGCGAACGGTTGCTCTGGGCACGGCTGTCGACCTTCACCGACACCTTCGACCTGGAGGCGGCAGAAGCCGTCTGCGCGGGTGACGACCTCCCGGCCAAGGAAATCCTGGACCTCGTCGACGGTCTCGTGGACAAGTCGGTACTGATCCGCGAGGAGTTCGACGGCAGCATCCGGTTCAGGCTCTTGGAGACGCTCCGTGAGTACGGGCGGGAGCAGCTGTGCGACATCGGCCTGCAGACAGCTCTCCGACGCCGTCATCGAGACCGGTACCTGGCCCTGGCCGAACAAGGCGAGTCGGAGTGGTTCGGATCCAGGCAGGCGGACTGGGCGGACCGCATGCGGCTGGAGCACGCCAACTTCCGTGAGGCACTCAACTTCTCCTTGACCACACCGGGGGAGGCCAGGGCCGGTGCCCGCTTGGCCGCCGCGCTGTACTTCTTCTGGGTCGGATGCGGCTATGTGGAGGAGGCACAGCGCTGGCTCGACCGGGTGCTGACCCTCGATCCCGAACCGTCACCGGAACGCGCCAAGGCTCTGTGGGTGATGAGCCGGATCGCGTATCTGCGCGGGGACATCGCCGAGAGCGCCGCCAGGGCGGAGGAGTGCCGGAAACTGGCCTGGCAGCTCGGTGATCACGTGGCCATGGCCTACGGCACTCACATGGCGGGCGCTGCCGCCCTGTTCTGTGACGAGCCCCGGCGCGCGCGGCTCCTCCTTGAGGAGGCCCTCGACCAATACTCCTGGCTCGGCGAGATGAACAGTGTGGCGATCATGGCGCAGGTCCAACTCGCCATGGCGAGCGTCTTCCTCGGCGAGCCGGGCCGGGCGGTCGAGCTCTGCCGGAAGGCACGGAGCATCTGCGCCGCGCACGACGAGAAGTGGACGCTCGCCTACTCCCTCTACGTTCAGGCCTTCGCCGAGTGGGCCAGCGGTGACCAGGCGGTGGCGGACCGGCACGCGGGGGAGTCTCTGCGCATAAAGCGGGACTTCCGCGACAGGCTGGGTATCGCCATGATCGTCGACCTGATGGGATGGATCGCCGCTGCCGACGGCAGAAGCTACCGGGCGGCGGTGCTGCTCGGGGCGGCCGAGGAGAAGTGGAACACGATCGGAGTCCCATGGTTCGGTTCGGCGTACTGGCGGACTCCTCATGACGAGGGAGAACGGCGAGCGCGAGAAGCGCTCGGCCATGACGCCTTTGAGACCGCCTTCCTCCAGGGCGCCCGGTTCTCTCCCGAGGGAGTCGTCGCGTTCGCCCTTGAGGAAGGCGGCTGAGCAGCCGCCCGACGCGCTTGTCTGTGCGGATCGCACCTGCGCCGCGAGCCGGGCAACCCGGGTCGGCGCAGCCCGAGTCTGACCGGCCCGCTACGCAGGCATCCGGGCATGCAGGGCACGCACGGCCCAGTCGAACACCGGCGCCAGACTTCCTGGTGCCGGCCATTCGTTGATCACCGCCAGCAGCGCCAGGTAGCGGTCTCTGCGGGGGTCGTCCATGGTCTCCAGGTGGGTCACGAGGCGTCGGCGGAGGTCTGCGTCGTCGGGGAGGCCGAGTATGTGCGCGTAGTGCGCAGTGAGCGCCGCGACGACCGGTTCGGCCTCGGACGAGGCTGGATCGATGCCTGCCGCGATGGCCGCGGTGACCTCGGCGCGCGTGACGTCGGCGAGGGTGCGGGGCAGGCCTGTGGCGTCGTCCGGCGCGCGGTCGGCCGCCATACCCCTGGCCATGCCCCGCATGGTCGAGCGGAACCCCGGATCCTGGAACAACTCGGCCAACTCCACCCAGGCCTCCACCTGTTCGGCCTCGGGGTCGTCGGGCAGTTCGGGGGTCAGGGAGCGGGTGACCGCGGCGAAGGCAGGGTGGTCGTGCAAACCGTCGAAGACGGTGCCGAGGAAGTCGTCGATCAGGCGTTGACGCTCGTCTTCGGAGAGCTTGGCCAGCTTGTGCATGAGTTCCAACTCCTTGGGTGTGGACCCGCGCTTGGCGACCGCCGTGAGGACCGCGCGCCGCAGGCGCAGCACGCGGATCTGCACCTCAAGCGCGTCCGCGTGGGCTGCCGCGACCTCGGGCAGGGAGACCTCCCGGTCCACGACCTTCCGGATGGTGGGGAGGTCGAGACCCAGGTCGCGCAGGGTGCGTACGAGATCGAGGCGGGCGACGGCATCTGTGCCGTACAGGCGGTAGCCGGCCGGGGTGCGGTCGGCGGGCGGCACGATCCCCGCGTCGGAGTAGAAGCGGACGGTCTTGACCGTCAGCCCGGTCCGCCGTGCCAGATCACCGATCGAGTGAAGCGTGTCGCCGTTCATGTCACCTACCTTCACCTCTCCCCCTACTGGAGACTCAAGCATGGCGAGGCTGACGGTCGAACGCGCGCGCCGAGCAGCGGGCCGGCAGGCGATACGACGTTTCGGTCGGCGGCAGGTCGCCGACGAGATCGAAGACGGTCCAGGAGGCCGCGCCGCTCGCGGAGTCCGTGGCGATCGCCGGCAGAGTCTCCTGCAAGGTGGTGAAGTGCGGACCGGCCGCAACATCGATGCCCGAGTCCGCGGCAACCCCGTCACCAGATCGTGAAACGAGGGATTGCCCTCCCGCGGTGCCAACCGCAGCGGCAGGACCGCGAGATCAGCCGGCTCAAGGCGGGGCGGAGCCGCCAGCGGATGCGCCGCGGGCCACGCGACTATCAGCGGATCGTCCCAGACAGCCACCGCCGCGAGTCCCGGCGGCCGCAGTCCTCGCCCAGGGCATCGAACGCTTCGGGTACTTCCGGCAGTTGGGGTGCATCGCACGTGGTGAGGCGGGGTGGGACAGCCTGGACGAGCCTCACCACGAGTACGACGTCCACTTCGTCGGAGGCCCGCACTGGCGTTGACCGAGCGGCGGTCGATGAGCCCACGCACCGGCCAGGTGGCCCGTCCGGGCGAAGACGGCGTTACGTTGCCGCACCCGCCGGATCATCGAGTACCGCCCGTACGACCGAGTGCGCCGCCCCCAGCAACGGGCCGTCGGAACCCAGGCCGGAGACGACGACATCGCACCCCGTGCCCGCAGTGCGACGCCCCAGCTCGTCCTCCAGGGAAGGCAGCAGCCACGGCGCGAGCCGGGACAGGGCTCCGCCGAGCACCACCGAGCGCGGATCCAGCAGATTCACCGCGCCGGTGAGCGCGATACCCAGCGCGCTCCCCGCGCTGTGCAGGGCCTTGCGTACGTCCTCGTCGCCCTGTGCGGCGCGCTCCGTGAGCAGGTCGACGCGGTCGGTACCCGGAGCGACGTTCGCCGCGCGCAGCACCGCCTCCTCACCCGCGTACTGCTCCAGGCAGCCGCGCCCGCCGCATGGACACTCCGGGCCGTCCGGCCACACCGGCACATGACCCAGCTCGCCCGCGAATCCACGTGTGCCACGCAGCAGCCGCCCGTCGACGACCAGCGCGGCCCCGATGCCGATCTCCGCCGAGACGTGGAGGAAGTCCCGCGGCACCTCGTCGCCGAGCCACAGTTCGGCCAGAGCACCGAAGTTGGCTTCGTTGTCCACAGTCAGAGGCAGTCTGTCCGGCAGCAGCGTGCCGAGGTCGACGTCGTGCCAGTCGAGGTTGGGGGCACGGACCACCGTCCGCGTGTCGCGGGCGACGAGGCCGGGGACCGCGACCGCGAGACCAGCCGGACGCAGGCCTGCCAGACGGGCTTCGTCGCTCACCTGCCGCACCAGCGCGATGAGTTCCCTGAGGACGGGTTCGGGTGCGCGCCCCCGGTTGCCGCTCTGTCGAACGGCACGCGCGCGTACCTCGCCGCGCAGATCGACCGCGCACACCGCGAGATGGTCGACGCCGACCTCGGCACCGATCCCGGCCGGTCCGCTTCTGCTGACCGCGAGGGCGGACCCGGGGCGGCCCACCCTGCCGGGGCGTTCGGGGCCCAGCTCGTCCAGGAGCCCGGAGCGGATCAACTCGTCCACCAGAGTGGAGACGGCAGCCCGCGTCAGGCCGATCCGGGTGGCCACGGCGGCACGGGACAGCGGCCCGTGCGCCGCGACAGCGTGCATGACGCGGGCGAGGTTACGGCGGCGCATCCCCTGCTGGGTGTCCGGCAGCCGGGCCCCGGATGTCCCTTGGCGCGCGTCATGCGGTGGTGCGGTCATGCCCCCGTCAGTCCCTGTTCTTCCGTCCTGATGGCCGCGAGCCCTACTGGCCCGTGCTGCCGAGCAGCGGCGACGCGTCGGAGACTACCCCGGCGATCCGCGCGAGCGCCGATTCGTCCCGCTCCACCGCGGGCAGCACGGGTCCCTCGGCGGTGCCCCAGCGGCGCGCGACAGCCGCAGGGTCCTCGCCCGTGAGGAGGCCCGCGGCTTGTGCGGCGGCGCCGAGTGCGACCAGTTCCCGGGCCTCGGGAACCTGGACGGGACGCCCGGAGAGGCGCCGCACGGTGTCCTGCCAGGCCGTGCCTCGCGCCCCGCCGCCGATGAGCAGGAGCGGGGCCGAGCGGTCCGCGTCGGAGTCCAGGACCAGATCAAGGGCTCCGAGCAGCGAGTGGACGGCACCGTCGTAAGCCGCCTGCAGCAGCTGCCCCGGGGTCGTGTCGTGCCGCAGCCCGTGCAGCAGCCCCGAGGCGTGCGGCAGGTCAGGGGTGCGCTCGCCGTCCAGATAGGGCAGGAGGGTGACGGCGCCACCGGCCTCCACCGCCTCACGATCCAGGTTCAGGAGCGCGGCCACCCGGTCCACGGCCAGTGTGCAGTTGAGGGTGCAGGCGAGTGGCAGCCAGTCGCCGCGCGCGTCGGCGAAACCGGCCACCGTCCCCGTCGGATCCGCCGGGCGCCGACCGGAAACCGCGTACACGGTGCCTGACGTTCCCAGGCTCAGCACCGGAGTGCCGGGGCGCAGGCCGAGGCCGAGCGCCGCCGCCGCGTTGTCGCCCGTCCCGGGGGCTACCAGCGTGCCCTTGGAGAAGGGCAGTTCGCCGCTTGCGCGTACGGTGCCCGCCACCTCGCCGGGGCCCACCACGCGCGGCAGCAGCGAGGGGTCCAGGTCCACAAGTCCCAGGATCTCTTCGTCGTACGCCTCCGTCGCTGACGCCCACCACCCCGTACCGGAGACATCGCCCCGGTCGGTCGTGCCGGAGCCCGTGAGGCGCTCGGTGAGGTAATCGTGGGGGAGTCGCACGGCCGCGGTGGCCCGGGCGGCGGCGGGCTCGTGCTCGCTGAGCCAGGCCCATTTGGTCACGGTGAAGGAAGGGCCCGGCACGCTGCCGACGCGCTCGGCCCATGTCTTGGGGCCGCCCAGGCGGTCGACCAGGGCGCGGGCCTGCGGTGCCGAGCGCACGTCGTTCCACAGCAGCGCGGGCCGCACCGGCCTGCCGTGCGCGTCCAGGGTCACGAGCCCGTGCTGCTGGCCGCCGACCGATACCGCGGCGGCCTCGCGCGCCGCGTCGCCGCACTGGCTCAGCGCCTCGCACAGGGCGCTCCACCACTCCTCGGGGTCGCTCTCGCGGGCGGCGCCGGAGCTCACGCTGTGCGGGGCCTGACCGCTTGCCACCACCCTGCCGGTGGCGGCGTCGACGACCAGGACCTTGGTGGACTGCGTGGAGCTGTCCACGCCGACGACGAAGGGTCCGTCGGCTGCTGGCGCTGATGACATCGGGGGTCTCCGTTCCCGCGGCTCTTTCCGGGTGCGCCCGGACTTCTTTCCGTCCGACCTTCCCAGGGATGCCTTCGGATACTAGTTTGTTAAGCGCCTTGACGAAATAGTCGGGACAGCAGCGCGCAGCCGTGTCCGGTCGGCCGCGCAGCCGCGCATCAGTCACACAGGGAGCCGCACATGACGTACCAGCCCACTCCTGAGGACAAGTTCACCTTCGGCCTGTGGACCGTCGGCTGGCAGGGAAGGGACCCGTTCGGGGACGCGACCAGGAAGGCCATCGACCCGGCCGACTCCGTGCGTCACCTGGCCGAACTGGGTGCCTACGGAGTGACCTTCCACGACGACGACCTGATCCCCTTCGGGGCCTCTGACACCGAGCGCGAGTCGCACATCAAGCGCTTCCGGCAGGCACTCGACGCGACAGGTCTCGTCGTGCCGATGGCGACCACGAACCTCTTCACGCACCCCGTCTTCAAGGACGGGGCGTTCACCGCGAACGACCGGGACGTGCGCCGGTACGCGCTGCGCAAGACGATCCGCAACATCGACCTCGCCGTGGAACTGGGCGCCAGCACCTACGTCGCCTGGGGCGGCAGGGAAGGCGCCGAATCCGGCGCGGCCAAGAACGTACGCGTCGCACTCGACCGCATGAAGGAGGCCTTCGATCTCCTCGGCGACTACGTGACGGAGCAGGGATACGACCTGCGCTTCGCGATCGAACCCAAGCCGAACGAGCCGCGCGGCGACATTTTGCTGCCGACCGTCGGTCACGCCCTCGCCTTCATCGAGCGCCTGGAGCGGTCCGAACTGTTCGGCGTCAACCCCGAAGTGGGCCATGAGCAGATGGCGGGCCTGAACTTCCCGCACTCCATCGCCCAGGCCCTGTGGGCGGGCAAGCTCTTCCACATCGACCTCAACGGCCAGACCGGCATCAAGTACGACCAGGACCTGCGCTTCGGGGCGGGCGATCTGCGGAGCGCGTTCTGGCTGGTCGACCTCCTGGAGAGGGGCGGTTACGAGGGACCGCGGCACTTCGACTTCAAGCCGCCGCGTACGGAGGACTACGAGGGCGTGTGGGCGTCGGCGGCCGGCTGCATGCGCAACTACCTGATCCTTCGGGACCGTTCGGCCGCGTTCCGTGCCGACCCGGAGGTCCAGGAGGCGCTGCGCGCCTCCCGCCTGGACGAACTGTCCTTGCCGACCGCTGAGGACGGGCTTTCGGGGCTGCTCGCCGACCGCGGTGCTTTCGAAGACTTCGACGTGACGGCTGCTGCCGACCGCGGCATGGCCTTCGAGCACCTCGATCAGCTGGCCATGGACCATCTCCTGGGGGCGCGAAACTGACCGGAGGCGCTACTCCGGAGGTATCAACTTCCGCACAGGGGTCGCCTCGTGACCCTTTCGAGGCGACTCTTGACGGTATGGCCATGCCGCCCGTACCGCCGCCGCCTCCCCCTCCGCCGAGTGACGCACCCCCTCCGGGCGATGGAGGGTACGGGCCGCCGGGCGGAGGGTACGGCCCGCCCGGCGACGGGTACGGACCGCCTCCGGGCGGTGGGGGATGGCCTCCTGCGGGGGGCGGGGTGCCGCCTGGCGGAGGCGGGTGGCAGCCACCTCCGCCGTCAGGAGGCCCGCCCGGGCGACGGAACGGGCTGTTCATCCTGCTCGCGGTGGTCGCCGCAGTCGTAGCCGTCGTCGTAGTGGTCATGGTGGCCACCAGTGGTGACGGCTCCGACGACAAGAAGGGCCCCTCTGAGAGCAGCAAGAGCTCGGGCGGCAAGCCCACCCCTTCGCTGAGCATCCCCTCGAAGATCCCGTCAGAGATCCCGTCCGAGCCGCCCACGGAGGTTCCATCGAAGGTGCCGAGCGGCTTGCCTTCGGACCTGCCGACTGACCTGCCGACTGATCTGCCGACAGGCCTGGACGGTCTGGACGGTCTGTAAAGCGTGCCTTCTGAAGACCGGCGACAGAGCACTGCCGGTCCGGTACGGCGGTTGCGGGTTCAGAGGCCCTTCGGCAGCCGCACATACGTCACGGTGGTCTCCACCTCGCTGTCGACGAGCCGACCGTCCTTGTCGAACGCCTCCGCCCCGTCCGTCATCCCGAAGTCGTTGTCGTTGATCAGCGCGAGGGTGCGACGGTCGACGAGGGCCACGCCCTCGATCTTGCCGGGTACGTTGGCGATGCCGCCCAGGTCGACGAGGAGCCGCTTCTTCAGGGCGGGGACTCCGGAGGCCGTGGGGTCATCGAGTTGCTCCAAGGACGGCTTCGTGGTGTCGTCGTCCCACCGGTCGCCGAGTATGTCCGAGCGGCGGTCCAACTCGACGGTCTGCAGCCGCGCGGCCTTGTCGGTGCGCTCCTCGACGAGGAGCTGGTCACGACCGATGGCCACTACGGAGGAGATCTTCAGCTCGGATGTGTCGTCCTCGCCCGGGTCGACGACGCCCACCGGGTCGAAGCGGTACGCGTACTCGGCGGTGACGGCCTGCTTCTTCGGTGAGAAGCGCAGCAGCCGCGTCGTCCGCGATCCTTCCCCCGCGTCCTCGTCGGGCAGGGAAAGCGGGCTCTGAACCGCCATCACGAGGTCCCCGCCGGGGAGTTGAGCGAGCCCTTCGAAGCCGCGGTTGCCCTTGCGGTGCAACAGGATGCCGGGCAGTGCCTCGGCGACCGGGTAGTCGGCGCCGGACAGCTTCAGGCCCTCGGGGACATAGCGCTTGAGTACCTTGCCGTGCGCGGAGACATGGACGAGCGAGGGGCCGTACTCGTCGACCAGCCAGAAGCTGCCGTCATGCGCCCGCACGATGCCCTCGGTGTCCAGGCCGTTCGGGTCGTACGTGAGGGGCGTCTCGGCGTCGTACGTGAATGGCGCCTCGTCACGGCCCTCCTGGTTGGGCAGTCCGGTGACGGGCCTCCCGGAGGATGTCGTCAGTGCAAGCGCGTCGATCACCTTCACGGTGTCGCCGGAGACCCGGACCTTAACGATCGCGGGGTCGAAACCGGGGACGGGGAAGGTGCGCCGCTTCTTGCCGCCCACCTTGATCTGGCCATTGGGCCCCCGGTCGGTGACCGTCCAGAACTCGCCCTTGCGGCCCGCTGGATAGATGTCGCTGCCGATGCCGCCGAGGTCCACGCCGCGGTCGTCGCGCACCGTGCCGGACAGCAGGGAGTTGCTGAATGTACCCAGAGGTATGTCGCCCAGCGTCGCCGTAGCGGTGATGCGAGGCGCCTTCTCCTTGTCCCCGGTCGGGGCACCCATGGCAGTCCCGGTCACCGCGATCGCGGCGAGGAGGGCGATCGGCAGGCCCGCGGCGACGGAACGGCTGACGCGACGCTTACGGGCAGCGTGCGGGGACATGAGTTCCTCCTGGGGCGCAAGTGTTCGGTGACGGCGATCAGACTTCGCCGTCGCCACGAACGCGGGGAGGCAGTGAGGTGAACGTGAGGGGGCGTGCCGGCGGCGCCTCCCGCGAGGCGAGGAAGGCGCCGCCCTCAACTACCCCGTTCCCGGGGCAGTGCAGGGCACCGGGGGAGTCCAGACGCGGTCGGCACGCCCGGAGCCGGTTGGTCCACATTCCGGCCGAAGGGGGGGCGCCTTGGTGGCGTGGTGGCGTCGGTCGGCGGTCGTGAGCGTCTGTGGGCCGTGGTCAAGACCGGGCCCCGGTCGGCGGCGATGAGCGTGGGGCGCGCGCCTGCGGTTCCGCGCGGACATGTCCTCGGCCCGCAAGCGCCTGCGGTTCTGTGCGGAGACATCCTGGGCCCCGCAAGCGCCTGCGGTCCGGCGCGGACAGGCGGGCCCGCGCCGAGACCTGCCTGCCTCACTCGGCTCCGGTCACCACGGCCAGTGCCGTTGCCGGGTCATGGGCGGCGGGCCCGGCCGGGGTCCAACGCCCCCGTTCCTTGCGGTAGGGCCACCAGCGGCCGTCGGCCCCATGACGCAGCTGGACATCGCTTCCGACGACGGTCCAGCGATTGCGGGCGGCGCGCAGCCGAGGCCGCTCGCCCTCCTCCCAGGCCCCGTCCAGTGCCGCACGCGCGCGTGCCAGTGCCTCCGCCTCGGGAGTCCATTCCTCCTCCAGGACGGACAGCGCGGACGGGCCCCCGTACTCCCAGGCGCGCACAGCCAGGGCGAGTCCGTCCCTGCCGCTTCCATAAGCGGCGGCGAGACGCTCCGCCACCGCCGCCTCGGGAGCCGCGGCGGCGAGGCGCACCGCATCCTCGTTCGGCGTCAATTCCCGGTCGACCGGATGCTGCTCGTGCCCGGAGGAGAGCGCTTCGGCCAGCATCCGATGGGCCTCCACGGCCGCCTGCGCCGCCAAGAACTCGAGTGCTGCCACATCGAGACCCGGGGCGGGCTCCGTCTCCGTGTCGAGGGTGGGCGGCAGACCCGGCTCAGGCGGCAGCGGAGGAAGGTCGGGCAGCGGAGGCAGGATGGCTCCCTCCGCGTACGCCTCGTCGGCGTACACGCCCTCCTGGGCCTCCTCCGAGGGCGCACCCTCGGCCTCGGTCTGCGCCACGCTGCGCACTTGCAGCTCGTCCAGCAGTTCGCGCTCCGCCCGGCCACGCATCAGGAGCAGCACGAACGGATCTTGGTCGAGCAGCCGGGCCACCTGGTAGCAGAGCGCGGCGGTGTGCCCGCAGTGGTCCCACGCGTCGCAGTCGCACTCCGGCTCCAGGTCGCCGATGCCCGGCAGCAGTTCGACACCCGCGGCAGCCGCGTCCTCCACCAGATGCGGGGGCATCTCCCGGTCGAGCAGCGCCGCGATGTGCCCGGCGCGCTCGACGGCCATGCCCAGGAAGCGGTCCCACTCGTCCTCGCTCAGCTGCTGCAGCAGGACATCGGCGCGGTGAGCGGTGCCGTCACGGTTCTGGACGACCGCGGTGATCCGGCCAGGACGCACGGAGACCGCGCCCACCGAGCCCGCGCGCGCGAGCCTGCGTCCGGCCTTCAGCTGCGCCAAGTCCAAAGCCGTGTCCTCCAGAGCCTTCAGCCAGGCCTGGCCCCACCAGCTCTGCGTGAACCCCCGCCCGTGCGTGGCCGGCAGCGCCGCGAAGGTGCGTTCGTGGCCGTATGCACCCTCCGCGTCGTGACGGCCGTCCCCGTGCGTGTCGCCGTTCGACTCGTCGTAGATCTCGCTCATCGTGTCCCCCCTCGCAGCTCCACCAGATCCGACAACTCGGCGTCGGTGAGTTCCGTCAGCGCCGCCTCACCGGAACCGAGGACGGAATCCGCCAGCTCCTGCTTGCGCAGCAGCATGTCGGCGATACGGTCCTCGATCGTCCCCTCCGCGATCAGCCGGTGCACCTGCACGGGCTGCGTCTGTCCGATGCGGTACGCCCGGTCGGTCGCCTGCGCCTCGACGGCGGGGTTCCACCAACGGTCGTAGTGCACGACATGCTCGGCCCGCGTCAGGTTCAGGCCGGTTCCCGCGGCCTTCAACGACAACAAGAAGACGGGTACTTCGCCGTCCTGGAAGCGCTGCACCATCGCCTCGCGCGCCGCGATGGGCGTACCGCCGTGCAGGAACTGGGTGGGGGTCCCACGGGCGGCCAGATGTTGCTCGATGAGCCGCGCCATCTGAACGTACTGCGTGAAGATGAGCACGCTCGCGTCTTCGGAGAGGATCGTTTCGAGCAGCTCGTCGAGGAGTTCCAGTTTTCCGGAGCGCCCCTCGATCCGCGGTTTGTCCTCCTTGAGGAACTGCGCGGGATGGTTGCAGATCTGCTTGAGACCGGTGAACAGCTTCACGATCAGGCCACGGCGGGCGAAGCCGTCGGCGCCTGAGATGTCGGCGAGGGTCTCGCGCACCACGGCTTCGTAGAGACCCGTCTGCTCCGCGGTGAGGGAAACGGCCCGGTCCGTCTCGGTCTTGGGCGGCAGTTCGGGCGCGATGCCCGGGTCGGACTTGCGCCTGCGCAACAGGAAGGGGCGTACGAGCTGGCCGAGGCGCTCGGAGGCGGCCGGGTCCTTGCCGCCTTCGACGGCCTGGGCGTAACGGGTGCGGAAGGTGCCGAGCTTGCCCAGGAGTCCTGGTGTCGTCCAGTCAAGGATGGCCCAGAGTTCGGAGAGGTTGTTCTCCACGGGCGTGCCGGTGAGCGCCACGCGCGCGCGTGCGCCGATGGTGCGCAGCTGTTTGGCGGTGGCCGAGTAGGGGTTCTTGACGTGCTGGGCCTCGTCGGCGACGACCATGCCCCACGGAGTCTGGGCCAGGGTCTTCGCGTCGAGCCGCATCGTGCCGTACGTGGTGAGCACGAACTCGCCGTCCGCCAGCTCCTCCAGGCTGCGCCGGCCGCCGTGGAAGCGGCGGACGGGGGTGCCGGGGGCGAACTTCTCGATCTCGCGCTGCCAGTTGCCCATCAGGGAGGTGGGGCAGACCACGAGCGTGGGGCCCGCGGTCGCGCTGTCGGTCTGCCGGTGCAGGTGCAGGGAGATGAGCGTGATGGTCTTGCCGAGACCCATGTCGTCCGCGAGGCAGCCGCCGAGGCCCAAGGAGGTCATCCTGGCAAGCCAGTTGAGGCCGCGCAGCTGATAGTCGCGCAGGTTCGCGTCAAGCGCTTCGGGCTGGCCGACGGGCTCCATGCCCTCCGGGTCGGCGAGCCGTTCGCGCAACGTGGCGAGCCAGCCCGTCGGCTGGACCTCTACGCGGCGCCCCGCCACTTCGGTGGAACCGGTCAGCACGGCGCTCAGGGCGTCGATCGGCGTGACCTTGTGGTTCTGGTGGTCGCGGGCGCGCCGCGCCTCTTCGGGATCGATGAGCACCCACTGGTCGCGCAGGCGCACCACGGGGCGGTTGGCTTCCGCGAGGCGGTCGAGCTCCTCGCGGGTCAGCTGCTGATCGCCCAGTGCGAACCGCCAGTTGAAGGCGAGCAATGCGTCGGCGGAGAGGTACGACGGCGTGTCCGACGAGGGCTTGTCCGGCTCCTTCGTGTCGTCGTCGGGCGGGCCGATGACCGCGCGGGCGGTGAGGTTGCGCGCCAGCTGCCTGGGCCAGTGAACGTCGACACCCGCGGTGGCCAGGGAACGGGATCCCTCGCCCAGGAGTGAGGTGACCTCTTCGTCGGCGAGTTCGATCGCATCGGGGACCGTGGCCGAGAGCAGCGGGGCGAGCGGCGGCCACGCGCGCGTGGCGCGACGCAGCGCCAGCAGGGCATCCATCCGCGACCGCGGCCCGAAGGACTGGCCCGAGGCACCGGAGCCGGCCCACACCTCGGCCGCGTCCGCGACGACCGATGGGTCGCTGACGCTGTGCATCTGCAGAACGGCGCGGAACGGCAGGCGTGCGTCGTCGGAGGTCTCCGAGACCAGACCGGGCACCTCGACGCGCAGCGAGATGCGTACGCCCGCGTCGTGCCCGGCGGCGACATCGGTGGCCCAGGGGCGCTGCTCGGGGACATGCTGGGGCTGCGGAGAGGCGAAGGCCGCAGCGCCGGCGGCCGATGTGGCGGCGGGGGTGCGCGGGAGTGTGTCGGCGACCGCGTCCAGGAACTTACGGAGCAGTCGCTCGGGGTCGGGCAGCCGCAGCGGCTCGGATTCGTCCAGCGGGAGGGCATGTGCGGTGGGTGGCATCGCGGCGGCGAGATCGCGCAGCCGTCGCAGATCGTCGGCCCCCAGGGGGCCCGAGCGCCACGCGTCGTGGTCGCTCGGCGTCAGCCCGGGCAACAGCAGTCCACGCGCGGCCAGTTGCAGTGCCAGTACGCCCGCAGTCCCCCAGAAGACGGCCGTGGGGTGGGCCCCGGCAGTGGCACGCGCGCGTGTCAGGACCGGCAACGCCACGCGCACCGGAAGCATGAGCGCGGCAACGTCGCCGAGTCGTGCGCCGTCGTCGCCGGGCACGGCGATGGTCAGCTCCTCGACGCTGCCCGCCGAGCAGTCGGGCGGCGCGTCCCCTTCGGGGTTCCAGAAGGCGACCCTGCCGGTGCGCGCCGGGTCGGCGGATACGAACAGCACAGAACAGCGCGACAGTTCAGAGATCTCGGAAGGTGACACGGCAGGGGGCCTGAGCACGGCGATGACGCATTCCTCAAACTTGACTACTTGGACCGGAGCGGCCGAGAGTACAGCACATCTCGCCTAAGACGTGAGTAGATGCGCAGTGATCTGCCTCACGCCGCTCCAGAGGTGTAGCTAACCCCCCTTCCGTGTGGTGCTGACCCCCTCCAGAAGACGGGTGAAGGCGTCATGGTTGACCAAGGTCACCGGCTCATAGGTTTTGTGAGGTCAGCCCGATCCAGTCAGAGACCGGAGACCTCACCATGTCCCAGGCCGCCGCAGCAGTCGCGGAGCGTTCCCCAGGCACCACCACGAGGCAGCCCGCCGGGAGCGATTTCGCGCCTCTCCTGCGCACCGTCAAGGAGCACGGGCTCCTGGGCCGCCGCACCGGCTGGTACGCACGCACCATTGTGGTCAACACCCTGGCGCTGGCCGCCGTGGCGACGGGCATGTTCCTCATTGGAGGCTCCTGGTGGGTGCTGCTCTTGGCGCCCCTTCTCTCGGTTCTCTGCGCCCGCACCGCGTTCATAGGCCACGACGCGGGCCACTCCCAGATCACCGGCGACCGCGGCGTGAGCCGCACCCTCGGCCTTGTCCACGGCAACCTCCTCCTCGGCATGAGCTCGGCCTGGTGGAACGACAAGCACAACCGCCACCATGCCAACCCCAACCACATCGACAAGGACCCCGACGTCGCCGCGGACGTCCTCGTCTGGACCAGCAAGCAGGCCAAGCGCCGCGTGGGCTTCCGCCGCTGGCTCACCCGCAATCAGGCCTGGCTGTTCTTCCCGCTGACGCTGCTCCAGGGCGTCGCTATGAAGATCTACGGCTTCCAGGACCTGCGCCGCCAGGCCCCGCGCGAACGCGTGGTGGAGGGCCTCCTGCTGGTGGCCCACCTCGTGGGGTACGTGACCCTCCTGCTCGCCACCATGCCCGTGGGCCACGCCATCGTCTTCGCCGCCATCCACCAGGCACTCTTCGGCCTTCACCTCGGACTGGCCTTCGCGCCCAACCACAAGGGCATGGAGATGCCCGACCCCGATGGTGAGCGCTGGGGCCACCTCCCCCGCCAGGTCCTCACCTCGCGCAACATCCGCGGCAGCGTCCTGGTCGACTGGTTCCTCGGCGGACTCAACTACCAGATCGAGCACCACCTGTTCCCGAGCCTGCCCCGGCCCAGCCTGCGACGTGTCCAGCCCCTGGTCCGCGCCCACTGCGCCGAGCTCGGCATGCCGTATACGGAGGCCGGATTCCTCGACTCCTACCGGCAGGTGCTGCGCCACATGTACGAGGTCGGCGAGCCGCTGCGGGTCGAGTAGCCGCACCAGCACCAGCACCAGCACCCGGCACGGCTCAGGGTTACGTCAGGGTCGCTCCTCAGGGGTCTATCAGGGGAGCAGACTGGAACCGTGGGCGGTCCGGAGCCGTTTCTCAAGACAGAGAGCGGCAACAGCCGCGAAGGAGGCGACGCACATGTCGAAGAACGCGAAGATCGCCGCAGGAGGTGTGGCGGCCGGCATCATTCTGTTGATCTGGCTGCCCTGGTGGGCCGCCCTCTTGATCGTGCTCGGCGTCCCAGCCGCGGCCTATATGACCCTCGACCCCGGACAGCGCCGCAGGCTGCGCCGCGTCTCACGCAAGGAGATCGGCCACTGACCGGGCACGCCGAGAGAGCGCCGGAAGGCACCACGCCGGTGAGCGCACGCTCGACGCAGGGCTGATGGACGGCTTCTCCGCTTGGCCAGACAGCTTCCCGCTCGGACAGCTCCCCGGCTCGCGATCCTGCTACGGCGGGACCGCGAGCCGAAAACCCGTTGCGCCCCGGCGGTTCGGCAATGACCATGGCGCACATGACTTCCCGAGAGGAGGCCCAGCGATCCCACGGTGATCGCTGATGGCCGCATACGAGGCGTCGAAGACGCCGTCCCCCAGCCTCAGACCACGCCCGCGCCGCTGACGACGGCCTGGCTGAAGGCCCATTTCGACCCACTGCCCTACCCGGCCCGCATGAGCGCCCTGGCCCGTTACGCCCGGGCGCTCACCCCGGACGCGTACAGAACACTTCGCGAGGCGCTGGCCGCAGGTACCGCCGACGAACGGCACACCGCCCTCTTCCTCGCCGTCACCCGGCGTGACCTCGACACCGTCGCCGACGCCCTCACCGATCCCCTCCTGCGCCGCCGCGCCCTTTCGGCCGCCATCCGGCTTCCCGTGCCGGAAACGGCCCTGGAACAGCTCGCGTTGAGCGACACGGCCGCGGCGCGGCACGAGACGTACCGCGTCCTGCGCCTCAGCCGCCGTCGCACCCTCGCCGCACGCCTGCTGCCAGAGGCCCACGAACGGTTCGGCGCCCGGGACGCCTCCCTACTCCTGCCAGCATGCGACTCCTCCACGGCCGCCGCGTGGCTTCCCCGCCTGGATCCACCCGCCGGCGTTCTCAACGCGCTGGCCCGCACCGCACCGGTCGCCGTCGCCGAACTGCTCGCCACCCGCGGCGAGAACCGCGCCAACCGCGACCGCTACCGCTTCACGAGTCGCTATCGCGCGGTCGCGAACGTGGCCGCGGAGCGCGCCCCGGAGGCAGGGCTGCTTCTTCTTGCGCGGGCCCCTGACCTCCTGACGGCAGAAGTGGCCCGCTCACTGCTGCGTCACCCGGCCAGGGTCCTTGAGACTCTCCGAGCGGCGCCGCCCCAGCAGGACGGCGCGCCCCGTGAACTGCTCCTCGCCGCCGGGGGGCTGCCGCCCGCCACCCTGCGTGCGCTGCGCGAACTGCCGCCCGCGGACCTCGTGGACCTGGCCCGTCGCTGCCCCGTGACGCGACCACGGCGCCGCGCGCCGGGGCGCCATGACCTGGAACCGGACAGCCTGCTGATGCTCTTGCCCGCGCCGGAGCGTCGTCGTCTGGTCGAGGAACGCATGGCCCGCCGCCGCTCGATGCGGAGCCTGCCCCTAGCCACGCTCGTGGCCCTGGAGCCGGCCGACAGGGCGGCGCTCGTCATGCCGTGGGTGGAGCGTCTGGCGCGCCGGGAGTGGACAGCGAGCCGCCTGGCCATCGCACTCCCGCTCGCCCTGGGAGAACCGGTGCTGCGCGAGATGGCCGGACGCCACCGCATCCACCAGCGCCTGCTGGCCTGGCCGGCGCTGCTCGCCTGCGCTGAACTGGAAGGTGACCCGGACGAGTTCGCACGGATCGCCGTGGACTGCGAGCGCGCCTGGCACGACCAGGAGGAGGTGCGCACGGCCGCCCTCCAGCAGCTCGCGGGGGCGCCCCCGCGACTGCTGGCCGCGCTGCCCGACCGGGTCCTGCGCGACACGGCGCTGACCACCGTCCAGTCCCGTGACTCGACCACCCACACCCTGGCCGCGGCAGAACAGCTGCTGCGCCGCGCCGCGGAGAGCGCCGCGGCGGCCGGCCGCCTGAACCGCACCGCATACGCGACGGAACTCCTCTGCCTCATCGTCTCCGATCCCCGCTCCCCAAAGCCCGTCGCGCCGCTTCGCATCGGCGAGGAAGCTGCCCGAGCCGTCTGGTCCGCGACGTCCCCCGGCGCACCCCCGCGCCCTGACCTCCATACCGCCCTCGCCGAACTCCTCGCGCCCCACCTCACCGTGCTGCCGGAACTCGACGCCTTGGTACGCCACATCGCCCTGGCAGCCGACGCCCCGGACATCGCGGCCCGTGCCGCCGCCGCTTGGGTGGGGCCGACGCCGCTACGGGAGCGGCGCGCCACCGAACTGGTCGGCTGCGACGCCTCGTTCGCGACGGTGCCGGTCATCTTGCGCACCGTCGTCACACGGCGCACGGACCTTCTGGACGCGGTGCTGCTCGCCGCCCGGGAAGGGTTCACGGGCCGTGTCCGCCCCCGCGGCACGCCCTGGGCCGCGGGTCCGCACTCCACCACCACCGGCCGCTGGCTGCCCGAACAGCGCCGCGCGTGGAATGACCACCACGCGCGCGTGGCCGCCGATGAGCCGGCCGCACTGCGCACGCGTGCCGACGCCGCAGCGCAGGTGCGCGACCCAGCGCTGCTCACGGCACTGGCGGAATCAGCGCCGCAGCCCGTCGCCGCGGCGGCACTTGGAGCGTTGGGAGAGGCTTTCGGCGCAGCGCGCGACGGACAGCGGCCCGCTGTGGGGCCACTGCTGGACACCCTGCTCCAGCACGCCGCGACGGGCGGCGTACGAGGGCGCGCCGCCATGGCATCGGTCCGCGGACTGCTGGGGAGTGTGCCGGACCCGGAGGCGGTCGCCCTGCTCGCGCCTGTGGCCCGCGCGGCGAACGCACCCGTTGGCTCTCGGAAGGAAGCGGTACGAGCCCTCGGCGCTCTGACCGGTGAGGCGGCGTTCGACGCCTTGGTGGCAGCCTGGGACGCACCGCGCCAACACCGTGACGTACGCGCCGTAGTGGCACGATTCCTCCTCGCCGAGATCGACGACCTCGCCATCTCGGACCGTCTGGCGCGGGCGGCGGACGAACCCGCCGTGCGGGAAGCAGTGATCCACGCGCGCGTCGGGCCGGTGCGTGAATCCTCGGGGGAGGCCTATGCGGCCTTCCTGGCACGCCTGGTGAGGGAAGGCGACGAGGAGACCGTCATCGCCGCCTGCCGGGCCCTGCCCGCCTGGTTCACACCGGAGTCGGCCGACGCCATGCGCGACGTCGCCGATGTCGCCACGGACCCGGGGCGACGCCGAAGGGAATGGGAGACGGCCGCGCAGCAGCTGGCCTGGTTCCCCTCGGGGCCGGTCGGAAGGACCATCCTGCGGGGCGTCATCCAAAGGCTCCAGGAGCTCGCAGGAGCGCCGCATCCGCAGGCGCGCGTCGATGCCCTGCGCCGCCTTATGGGCATCGCCGAAGCCTTGCGTGTCCGGCGAGGCTCCGCCCAGACGCTGCTCATCGCCGACGCCCTGGCCCTGGCGATGAACGCCGTGGGCTTGTACGCCGGTGCGGCGGCCCTGACATGGGACACGTCGCTTGCCGCCGTACGCCATGGGGAACACCGCGCAGGGCGGTGGGAGCGGCTCCTGGATCTGGTCGAGGAACATCCCGAGCGGCTGCCCCTGGGCAGCGGGGTCCATCCCGAGATCCCCACCCCACGCGCGCGTGCGGCACTGCTGGCCGGCGCACGTCTGATGCGTGAGCGCGGAACCCCGGTGGCCGGAGCGATGGCGCTCGCACTGGTGCGCACCGGTGGACCTGCGACGCAGTGGGACGAGACCTGGCGCGCCGAACTGATGGCCCTACGGGACCACGCGGACCATGACACGGCTATTGCCGCTCTTCTCGTTTCCCCGGAGAGGAACACGCAGTAGCGAGGGACGTCAGGCGGGGCGCACGGCCATCTTGTCGAGCGCGTCGAGCAGCCGGGGGAGTTCGGACCCGCGGCCCACCGGCAGCACCTCTCCCGGTTCCTCGTCGAGGAGGACGAACGCGATGTCGTCGGTCCTGGCGACCATGGACCAGCCAGGACCGTCGGCACGCAGGATGCGGGCCTCTCCAGAGGCGAACGACGACCGCACGCGGCCCAGGGGCGGGGGAGTGCTCACGTACGCCCGTGCTTCAGCGAGGACGCGGCGCACGCCGGTCAGCGGCTCCTGACCGGCATCCTCGTCGCCACTCTCCGGGCCGGTGGCCTCGCTGTCCTGCACCGGACTCTCCACGGCGCCGGCTTCCTCCACAGCACCGGCACGCTCCACAGCACCGTCGGTCAAGAAGTCGGCGTCGTCGATTTGTTCGCGCCACGCCGCCCACTGGAGCGCGATCTCATCGGCGCCGAGCCGCCGCTGCGCGGGCCCCCACGTGTCGGCCTGTGGAGGCGAGAGAGGCTCCTGGTCCGTCTCGTCGGGCTCAGGGTCGTGCGGAGCGGGCACGCCGGGCGCCGCGACGGCGACCGCGAGCGGCCATCCGGGCAACCCGGCGACCACCGTGCGCTCATCGGGCGACAGGTCGTACTCCATGCCGCAGTCCCAGGAGGCGATCGCGACGGCCACGAGCGACACGTCGTCGACTACAACCGTCCACCGGGCACCCGCACCGTCCTGACCGAGCACCAGACCGTACCCGGCGGCGAGCGGCGCGAGCCCCAGGGCCGCGCACGCCTCCGGATAGTCGTCACCGAGCACACTGGGGAACTTCGCGGGCGTCAGCAGCACCGCGGTCAGGACGTACAGCGCGTCGTCCTCGTCGGCGACAGCGTCGTCCGTTCCGGCCATGCCAGCCTCCCCATCGCTTCATCCGTCGGCGCACCCTAACCACAGGTCCGCTTGGTCGTCGAGGGGGGTGTGACCAGGAAACTCCCTCGCGAGCCTCAGCGGCGGTCCTGCTGTCGGGGCTCCGCTTCCGGCAGGGCTGCTGGGGCGATGGCCCCGGTTACCGCCCACGCACCCCGCGCGAGGTCCGCGAGCGCCTCGCGCACGCCGCCGAGGCGGGCCACCCCCTCAGCGAAGGGCTGGCATGCCCCGATCCGACACACGCGGACGTCAGGCGGCAGGCAGGCCGAGGAGCGTACGCGCCACGTCCTTCGGCGACTCATCGCGCTCCCGGGCGAGGGCTATGACCGCTCGGCAGGCGAGTTCGCTGACACCGAAGGACAGGGCTTCCGGTGACACCCAGCCGATGGCCTCGTCCATCCGGTCCTGGTCGTCCTCGACGCTCGCCGCCACATAGACCGCGGCCGCCTCGAAGAGGTTGTGCGGGCGCTCTGCCTTGGCGCGGACAGCTTCGTCCGAGCGCCACCACTCGCGGAGCTTGCCGAACATGTTGGCCACCTTCCCCCGGGTGCGGTTGCCGCTCATGATCTTTCATCTGCTGTACTCCAACGTAGAGTTGGAGCTCCGGCGAAAGAAGGGGGACCGTGCGGTGAAGCGCTATGAGCGGCTCAAGGAGATCCGGCGTCTCGACCCGGAGAAGGACGCCCTGAGGATCTACCGGCTCACAGCGACGTACGAATTCCCCTGGGACTACGCCCGCGCCCTGGAGTTGGCGCTCTACCGCACCTACGCCGTTCCCAGTATCGGGCGACTGCTCGCCGAGACGGCCGAGCTGACGGTCCGTACGCAGAAGCGGTACGACGACACGGCCCTGCTCCTCGACACCGTCGTAGAGCACGGCTTCGGCACGGACAAGGGCCGCACCGCGATCCGCCGCATCAACCAGATGCACCGCAGCTACGACATCAGCAACGAAGACATGCGGTACGTGCTGTGCACGTTCGTGGTGATGCCCAAGCGCTGGATCGACGCCTATGGGTGGCGCAGATTGTCGCGCCACGAGGCGACCGCGGCCGCCGTCTACTACCGCACCCTGGGGCGGCACATGGGGATCAAGGACGTACCGGACTCCTACGAAGAGTTCGAGAGGTGTCTCGACGCCTACGAAGAGGCCCACTTCGCGTGGGACGAGGGCGCGCGCAAGGTCTCCGACGCGACCCTCGACCTCATGGCCTCCTGGTACCCGCGCCCCCTGGCGCCCTTGCTGCGCGGCTCGACACTGGCACTGCTCGACGACCCCCTCCTGCGGGCCTTCCGCTACGAACCGCCCAGCGCCACCACCCGCAAGGCGGTCAGGAGCGCGGTGCGGCTGCGCGGCCGTGCCGTGCGCCTGATGCCGCCACGCAGGACACCGCACTACGCCCGGCAGAACTGGGAGATCAAGGGTTACCCGAAGGGGTATCGGGTCGGCGAGCTCGGTACGTTCCCGGTGCCCGGCGTACGGGGCTGCCCGGTGGCCCACACGGATGAGCAGGCCGCCTCAGCGGAGTGATTCCAACGTCTCGCGCAGCCAGGTGAGTTCGGCCTGGCTCGTCGCACGGGCGATGGTGAGGATGCCCCGTCGGAACGGATCGTCCAGTTCCTCGGCGCGCAGCGGCCGGTCGCCGTCGTAGAAGAAACTGGCGGGTTCCTCCAGGAAGGCCAGGCGGCGCTCGAGGACCACGGCTTGTGCCGCCTTGTCGTCCACGTGACGGAGGAAGGCGAGGACCGTGAACCAGCGGTTCTCGTCGGTGATGTCGGCCTGGCCCGGTTCCGTAAGCCTGCGCCGCAGCTCGCTCTTGCCGTCGCCGGTGAGGCTCAGAACATGCCGCGGCGCCGCCACGGAGCCGGGCTGTGTCTCACGTGCCAGCAGGCCCGCCTTCTCCAGCCGCTTGATGGCGGGGTACAGCGTGCTCTCCGCGACGGGACGTACGTGACCGGTCAGCGCGGTGATGCGCTTGCGCAGCTCATAGCCGTGCAGGGGAGTGCCGTAGAGGAATCCGAGGATGGCCAGTTCGAGCATGCCGAGCATTCTGCCGTATTGGCGGTGTACCTCACTCTGGCTATACATCGGTACCGATGTATTCTCTCTTTGAGGGTGCCGGGATCCCAGGACTCCCGGTGAAGGGGCAATGTGAATGAGTGGGGGAGCGGCGATGTGGCAGGCACGATTCGACGCGCAGGGAAGCTGTGTCCGCTGGACGGAAGCGGAAGGCTCCGGTCCGGCCCGGGTGTTCGTGCACGGCCTCGGTGCGGCGTCCACGGTCTATCACGCGCACATCGCGGCCAGGCCCGAGCTGGCCGGCCGTCGAACGCTCTTCGTCGACCTTCCCGGCCACGGCATCAGTGACCGCCCGGCGGATTTCGGCTACTCGCTGGAGGACCACGCCGATGCCCTGGCCGCAGCACTGGACGAGGCCCCGGTGACCGGGGCGGAGATCGTCGGCCACAGCATGGGCGGTGCTGTCGCCATCGTCCTCGCGCACCGCCGCGGCGACCTGGTCTCGCGACTGGTCCTCACCGAGGCGAATCTGGACCCTGCCCCTCCCGCGACGGCGGGCAGCAGCGGGATCGCGTCCTTCGAAGAGGAGGCCTTCGTAGCAGGCGGCCACGCGCGCGTGCTCGAAAAGATCGGCCCCACCTGGGCGGCGACCATGCGGCTCGCCGACCCCCGTGCCCTGCATCGCAGCGCCACGGGGCTGGTGAGAGGCACGCGCCCCACGATGCGCGCGATGCTCATGGACCTGCCCGTGGAGAGGGTCTTCCTCCAGGGCGCGCTGAGCGGGGATCTCGCGGGCGAGGATGAGCTGGTGAGTTCCGGGGTGCGAGTGATCGCCGTGCCAAGGGCGGGGCACAACGTGATGTTCGAGAACCCGGAGGCGTTCGCCTCCGCCGTTGCCGGACGGCAGTGAGGGTGTGGGTCGCTGACCGATGAGTTTCTCCGGGGTCCGCAGTCAGTAGGTGATAGTTGGTGCATCGCGCCGGCCGAACGTGTTGCGAACCAGTGCCAGATACCTAGGAGACCTTCGATGCGCACCCTGATCAGCACCGCCTTCATCTCACTCGACGGCGTCGTGGAGGCGCCCGGCGGTGAGCCCGGTTACCGGAACTCGGGCTGGACCTTCAAGGACATGGAGTTCCTCCCCGAGGCATTCGAGATCAAGGGCCGCGAGCAGCAGGAAGCCTCAGCGATGATGATGGGCCGGACCAGCTACGAGGCGTTCAGCCCGGTCTGGCCGGAGATGGAAGATTTCGCCACCTACAAGGTGATGCCGAAATACGTCGTCTCCACCACCCTCACCGATGACGCCCTGGTGTCGAACTGGGGCCCGACCACGATCCTGCGGTCGCTTGACGAGATCGCCGAACTGAAGGAGACCGAGGGCGGCCCGATCATCGTCCACGGCAGTGCCACCCTCAACCGCAATCTCTCCGACGCCGGCCTGATCGACCGTTACCACCTGCTTGTCTTCCCGCTCTTGCTCGGCGCCGGAAAGCGTCTGTTCAGCGACACCGACAAGGACACGCAGAAGCTGCGACTCGTTGAGCACGAGGCGTACGCCAACGGCCTGCAGAAGAACGTCTTCGACGTCGTCCGCTGACGACGCTTGCTCGTCGGCGTCCTGTCAGACTGTTCCGTCAGCGACAACCTCAGACCGTGGTCGGCCTAATCCTGTCGTACTGCCAGAGCGAGGAATCGAGCGTCCTCGTCGAGATACGAGGTCAGCCGCCAGCCTGAACCGGCAAGCAGCGGGCCGAGGTTCGCCTCGGCCCGCAGATCGTCCGGCGTGATCTGGCGGCCCTGACGCGCCGCGAGGGCCGCCCGGCCGATGGGGTGGAAGAGGGTCAGGGTCCCGCCAGGGCGCACCACGCGCCGCAACTCCCGAAGGTTCTGCGCCGGATCGGGCAGATGGGAGATCAGGCCTGCGCCGAACACGGCATCCAGTGAAGCCCCGCGCAACGGGAGTCGGGTCACGTCAGCGAGCAGGAGCTGTCCCTCGCGGTGCCTGCCCGCCCGCGTGGCGGCCTCCAGCATGGCGGGGGTCAGGTCGACGCCGAGTACGACCCCAGAGGGCCCCACGGCGTCCCTGAGCGCCGGCAGCGCACGCCCGGTGCCGCACCCGGCGTCGAGGACGCGGTCGCCGGGGCGCAAGCCGAGCTCGGACGCGGCAGCCCGGTAGGCGGGCCCGTCGTCGGGAAAACGGTTGTCCCAGTCGGCCGCTCGGGCTGTGAAGAAGTCACGGACACGCGTGTGGTCATCGCTCATGTGGCCATGATCGCGCAATGACGCGTGTGCGCGTTGGGGGCACACGTTCGAGCTTGACGCGATCGTTCAGGAGCCTCTCTCTGTCATATTCCAACACCTTTCGAACTGCGCCCCCTTTGTGCGCCCCTGCCAGGACTAGCGTCCCGGAGCCATGGGACACCTGGACCACGCCACCTTCGGCTGGCTGACACCCGTGCTGTCGTACGCGATGGCCTCCATCGGCGCCGCTCTCGGGCTGCGCTGCACCGTCCGCGCGCTCGGCACCACGGGAAAGTCACGGCGCAACTGGCTGATCACCGCGGCCTCGGCCATCGGCTCGGGCATCTGGACGATGCACTTCGTGGCGATGCTCGGATTCGGCGTCACCGGAACCGAGATCCGCTACAACGTGCCGTTGACGATCCTGAGCCTGATGGTCGCGATGGTCGTCGTCGGAGCCGGTGTCTTCGCCGTCGGCTACGGCCGTGATCGCGGACGGGCGCTCGCGCTCGGCGGGCTCACCACGGGGCTCGGCGTCGCGAGCATGCACTACTTGGGCATGGCCGCGCTGCGGCTGCACGGCGACGTGCGGTACGACCCGGTGCTGGTCGGCCTCTCCGTGGTCATCGCCGTCGTCGCCGCGACAGCGGCCCTGTGGGCGGCACTCAACATCAAGTCGCCCCTCGCGGTCGCCGTCGCCTCGCTGGTCATGGGCGGGGCGGTGACCAGCATGCACTACACCGGCATGCTCGCCGTGAGCGTGCGGGTCACCGAGGCAGGTGCGTCACTGCCCGGGGCCACGACGATGCAGTTCATCTTCCCTCTAGCCGTCGGTCTGGGCTCCTACCTCTTCCTGACCTCGGCATTTGTCGCGCTGTCCCCGACCGCGGGGGAGCGCCAGGCCTCTGTGTCCGCCCAACTGCCGGTGGAGGGCGCCGCCCAGTAGCGGCACCCCCGGAACGATCGCAGCCAGGCGGACACCCGCCCCGAATCCTTCCGAGCGAGGAGGCCATGCGTACACCCCGTAGCACCCCCGATCCCGACGACGGCATCACGCCGCCGCAGCCCGGGTCCCCGGCACGTGGCCGCCGCGCGCACGCGGGACCGCCAGCCGATGAACGGCCCGACGCGAAAGCCCCCTTGGAACCCGGGCCGCCCACGACTCCCGCACACAGCGGACAGTGGTGGCCGCGCCCGCGCACCGTACGCGCCAAGATCGTGTGCCTGCTGATGGTGCCGGTCGTCTCACTGATCGCACTGTGGGGATACGCCACAGTCAGTACGGCACAGGACGTGGCGCGTCTGCGGCAACTGCAGCGCGTCGACGCCGAGGTGCGCGGCCCCGTCGACGCCGCCGTCGCCGCACTGCAGGCCGAGCGAGTGGCGGCCGTACGCTACGCGACCGAACCCGCGCCCGACCGCGCCGGCACGCTCAAGCGGCAGGCGCAACGTACGGACCGCACACTGGCGAAGCTGCGTCGTGGCGATCACCGGACGGTCGCCGACGGCGCGGACCTGCCGACCGGCGTGTCATCCAGGCTCGAAACGTTCCTCTCCGGAGCAGAGGGCCTGCGCACATTGCGGACCGACGTACTTGACCGCCGCACCGGCTGGGACGCCACGTACGGGCAGTACACGAAGGCCATTTCGGCCGCCTTCGGAGTCGGCGGCGCACTCACCGGCATCCAGGACGCCCAACTCGGCTCCGACGCGCGCGTGCTACTCGAATTCTCCCGGGCGGCCGAGATGCTGGCACGCGAGGACATCGTGCTGTCCAGCGCCCGGCTCGACGGCTCGCTTGAGGGGGCGCGCCTGCAGCAGTTCACCGGAGCCGTCGAAACCCGGCGGACCCTCACCGAAACCGCGGTGGCGGATCTGCGCGGACCCGAACGAGCAGCCTGGCAGCACCTCGTGGAAGGGAGCGCGTACGCCGGCGTGCGCGCCACCGAGGACAAGGTGCTCGTCGCCCCACCTGGCCGCAAGGCGATCGACGCGGCATCGGCCACCAAGTGGGACAGCTCCCATGCGTCGGTACGGAACGGACTCCGCGCGATCGAGGTGGGCGCGGGCCGCAGTGCCGCCAACCGGGCCGACCCGTTCACCCGCGGGCTGCTCACACCGGCCGGCGCCGCCGTGCTCCTTGGGCTCGCCGCCGTCGCCGCCTCACTCGTCATCTCCGTACGCATCGGGCGCGGACTGGTCGTCGAGCTGGTGAGCCTGCGCAACGGCGCACTGGAGATCGCCCGCCGCAAACTCCCGCACGCCATGCAGAGGTTGCGTGCCGGCGAAGAGATCGACATCCACGCCGAAGCGCCCCCCGGCCCACCCGCGGAGGACGAGACAGGACAGGTCTACGAAGCGCTCGGCACGGTGCACCGGGCAGCCCTGCGTGCCGCGATCGAGCGCGCTGAACTCGCCAGCGGCATCTCGGGTGTGTTCGTCAACCTCGCCCGCAGGAGCCAGGTCCTCGTCCACCGCCAGCTCAGCCTCCTCGACAGCATGGAGCGCAGGTCCGACGACCCGAACGAGCTCAGCGACCTCTTCCGGCTCGACCACCTCACCACCCGGATGAGGCGACACGCGGAGAGCCTGATCATCCTCTCCGGAGCCGCGCCGGGCCGCGCCTGGCGCATGCCCGTCTCCCTGACGAACGTCGTCCGCGCGGCCGTCTCCGAAGTCGAGGACTACGCGCGCGTGGAGGTACGACAACTACCCGGCGCCTCGGTCGTCGGCACAGCCGTCGCCGACCTCACCCACCTCCTGGCCGAACTCGTCGAGAACGCCGCACAGTTCTCGCCACCGCACACCAAAGTGCGGGTCAACGGCGAACCGGTCGGCAACGGCTACGCCCTGGAGATCGAGGACCGCGGCCTCGGCATGGGCGAAGAGACCCTCGCTGAAGCCAACCGCCGCATCGAGCAGTCCGAAGCACTCGACCTGTTCGACAGCGACCAACTGGGGCTCTTCGTGGTCAGCAGGCTCGCTTCGCGACACGAGGTCAAGGTGCACCTCCGTACGTCCCCCTACGGCGGTACCACCGCGGTCGTCCTACTGCCCACCGCGCTGCTGCAGAGCAGCACCCAGCAGAGCCCCGGAGCCCACACCATGGAACGCCACCGCGAACAGGACGGGCACGCGCGCGTGCCCCGTGCCGCAGCGATGAACGGAAACCCCCTCCCCGCCCCGGCCGCACGCCCCCTACTGGCCGTGTCGACGGAGACTCCAGTACCGACACCCCCTGGCGTCACCACTCTCCGCCCCCACAAACCCCCGGACACGGAACCCGACAGCTCCCCGGAGGGCTCCGGGGACGATCTTCCGCGCCGCGTACGTCAGGCCAGCCTCGCCCCTCAGCTGCGCGAACGGCACCCCGAAGAAGCGGCCGGGTCCGTGAGCGTCCGCGAGGACACGGAGCGCAGCCCGGAAGAGGCGCGGGACCGCATGACCGCCTACCGCGACGGCTGGGCCCGTGGCGGCGGTCGGCGTCCGGGCATCGTCGGTGCCGTCCCCGACACCCCGGGACCCGCATCGTCCAAAGACAGCACCGAAGGAGACCACGCATGATCCAGGATCAGAGCATCACCGCCGGACGCTCCGGCGAACTCGACTGGCTGCTGGACGACTTGGTGCTGCGCGTCGGCGAAGTGCGGCACGCCGTGGTGCTCTCCAACGACGGGCTCGCCGTCGGCGCCTCGACCGCCCTCGCCCGCGAGGACGCGGAGCACCTCGCGGCGGTCGCCTCCGGGTTCCACAGCCTCGCCAAAGGAGCAGGCCGGCACTTCGGGGCAGGAGGGGTGCGCCAGACCATGGTCGAGATGGACGACGCCTTCCTGTTCGTGGCAGCGGCCGGCGACGGATCCTGCCTCGCCGTACTCAGCTCCGTGACAGCGGACATCGGCCTGGTCGCGTACGAGATGGCCCGGCTCGTGAAGCGCGTCGGCGAGCACCTCTACACGCCGCCGCGGTTCGCGGCGCAACCACCGGCCGTCGGATGACGCGGGGCGGACGACACAGATGACCGAAGACAGGAGCGGCGCCCCGCACGACGCGGGCAGCCAGTGGTACGACAACGAGGCCGGACCGCTGGTCCGTCCCTACGCGATGACAGGCGGCCGGACCCAACCGGGCCCCACCGGAGTGCGTTTCGACCTGATCGCCCTCGTCACGCTGGACGAGAACGCGCCAGGCCCCGGCGACGACACCGCCCTAGGACCGGAACACCGGTCGCTCATCGAACTGTGCCGCACCGAGACCCAGTCGGTCGCCGAGCTGGCGGCCGGTGCCGACCTGCCCGTGGGCGTGGTCAGGGTGCTGCTCGGTGACCTGCTGGAAATGGGCTGCGTGAAGGTGAGCCGACCCGTGCCACCCGCACAGTTGCCCGACGAGAAGATCCTGCGAGAGGTGATCGATGGGCTCCGAGCACTCTGAGGCCGGAGGCGGCGACACGACCGCCATGGCGTTGAAGATTCTGGTCGCGGGCGGCTTCGGGGTGGGTAAGACCACTCTGGTCGGCGCGGTCAGCGAGATCCGCCCACTGCGCACCGAGGAACTGCTCAGCGAGGCGGGCCAGTCGGTGGACGACACCGGCGGTGTCGACCGGAAGACCACGACGACCGTAGCCATGGACTTCGGCCGCATCACCATCAGGTCAGGCCTGTCCCTGTACCTCTTCGGTACGCCGGGGCAGGACCGTTTCTGGTTCCTGTGGGACGAGTTGTCACAGGGCGCGCTCGGTGCCGTCGTCCTCGCGGACACGCGACGGCTCGAGGACTGCTTCCCCGCCGTCGACTACTTCGAGCACCGGCACATCCCGTTCGTCGTGGCCGTCAACTGCTTCAAGACCACGCGTACGTACGGTGCCCACGAAGTGTCACGGGCCCTGGACCTCGACCGCGGCACCCCCGTGGTGCTGTGCGACGCACGGGACCGCGATTCGGGAAAGGAGGTGCTGATACGCCTGGTCGAGTACGCCGGGCGGATGCATACCGCCCGGCTGCTCGACACGGTGGGCTGAGACGTCAGTCGGCCAGGTCGGCGAGCGCGACGACCTTGTCGATCTTGACGCGCACGAGGAGTTCACCGGGCACGCCGTTGCGCTCGCCGAACTCCTCGGCACGGCTCTCGCCCATGTAGCGGGCGCCGAGCCGGGCCGCCCAGTGCCGAACCTCGTCGACATCGTCGCTCAACCGGGCCTGCCCCTGCAGTACCACGAACGAGAACGGGGGCTTGTCGTCGTCCACGCACAGGGCCACCCGGCCGTCACGTGCCAGATTCCGCCCCTTGACGGTCTCAGCCCCGGTGTTGAACACCAACTCGTCCCCGTCCAACAGGAACCAGATCGGTGCGATATGTGGGCTGCCGTCCGCACGTACGGTCGACAGCTTGCCGGTGCGGGTGCCCTGCGAGACAAAAGCCCGCCACTGGTCATCAGTCATCTTCTGTGCCATGTCCTCATCATGCTTGCCGGGGCGCCGATGGTGGGGAAGGCTGGCAGGTCAGTTCCTCCAGCCAGGGGGAGCAGAACGCGGGGAGACGGGAAAATGGTGCAGAACACGGGGCTTGGCTGGCTGCTTGACGACCTGACCGAGCGGATGGAGCCCGTACGGCACGCGCTGGTCCTTTCCAACGACGGCCTGGTGACCGGCGCGAGTTCGGAACTGAAGCGGGAGGACGCGGAACATCTGGCCGCGGTCTCGTCGGGTCTGCACAGCCTGGCCAAGGGATCAGGGCGGCACTTCCGAGCCGGCAGCGTCCGTCAGACCATGATCGAGTTCGACGACGCGGTGCTCTTCGTCACCGCGGCGGGCGACGGCAGTTGTCTGTGCGTGCTCAGCTCCGCCGAGGCGGACATCGGTCAGGTCGCGTACGAGATGACGCTCCTCGTCAATCGTGTCGGCGAGCACCTGGGCGTGGGTGCCCGGCAGCCGGAGCGGACACCGGTTGTAGACCTCTGACCAGCGGAAACATCACCACAGTCAGAGTTATCCACAGGCTCACACGGATCGCGGTGATCGCGCTACGGTTTTCCCGAGAGCAAAGACGCCTCACGGGGGAGAACCACCATGACAGGTCACACCATCACGCATGAGCCTGCCGAGACGGCGGCGCGGGCAACGGTCGCGCAGAGCCGCGCCGCACGGGAACTGGGACTCAAACGAGGCGAGTTCGAGCTCGCCGTGATGCTGGGGCGCATCCGCACCGTCAGTGACGCGGCCGGCGGGCGGCGCCGCGTCACGCAGGAGGAGATCGAGCGCGTCCGCGCAGGGGAAGGCTTTCCCGAGGCGTGGGTGGAGCGCATCAGAGCCGTAGGTACCACCGAGGGCGCGGCCATCATGGACATCACCACGGCCCGGTTCACCCGGCTGACCCGCGCGGGCTTCGTGACGCCCGTGAAATTTTACCTGAACCGCTACAGGGCCGTGGTGTGGCTGTATCTGGCAGAGGAGCTACGGCAGTTCGCCCAGTCCGAGGTCAACGCCGGGCTGCTCACCGGGCGTGCGCCCGGCACGATCCGCGCCCAACTGGAGGCGGGTGTGGACCTGCGGGCGCGCAACTGGCGGGGCCGGCACGCGGGAGCGATGTTGCGTCAGTCGGAGGACCCCTGGGAGCGGGCCGCGGCCGTGGCTTCGCTGCTCGACCCGGTGCAGATCGCGGAAATCATCAAGGATCCGTACGAACGAGCCTATGTGCACAGGCTCATGCCCGAGTCGCTGGCTCAGTCCGCCCCCGAGTCGCCCGCGGGACGGATCATCCAGAAGATCACGACCGCGGATGACCCGGACGAGATCCGCTGGCTGCGGGCGAACCTCACCATCGGCCTCTCCCAGGCCAGAGGGCAGCGTCCGGCGCCGCGACCCACGCCCACACCAGTTCCCCGCACGGAACCCGACACCCTGCTCAGCCCTGATCCTGATACCGGCCCTGATCCTGATCCCGGCCCCGATCCTGGGCCGGATCGCGAGGCTCTGCCGCTCGCTCAGCTGCCCGGTGCGGTGATGGGTCCGCGGGCGCCCGAGCAGCGAGGGCTGCTCAAGTGGCTGCGCCGCAGGCGAGCGTAGGGGCGGGCCAGCAGGGAGCGGACCCGCGGGCAGCGCTACACGGTCGCGTCGAGATTCTTGGCGTAGTGCTCGATCGCGGGCCGGTAGTCGGCGATGTCCGGGTCCTGGCTCGTGGAGGCGAGGAGCGTCAGCAGGAGCCCCATCGCGTCGTGTGCCCGGCCGGTGTTGTAGAGCGCCATGGCCAGAAACGTCTTGAGCGCACCGTCGTCGGGGAACTCCGCCACCGCGTCGCGCAAGGTCGTGACGGCCTCCGGATACCGGCCAAGGACGCGGTATGTGCTGCCGAGGCCGAGCAGGGCTCCCCGGCGGTCATCGGCTGACAGACCCTGCCCCTCGACCGCACGCACGTAGTGCGGCACCGCCTCGGACTCCAGGCCGAGTGTGTCGTGCACCCATGCGGTCTGGTACGCGATCCCGGCGTCCAGGGGGAACTGCTCGCACAGGGCGAGCAGTCGCTCTCTCGCCTGCTCGCGGCGACCTGTCTCACGGAGCCGCACCGCCTCGGCGAGCAACTGGTCGCGGTCCCGCGGCATGGCCTCGTTCGTCGTCAATTCCCCATTCCTCTCATCCCCATCCCTTCCTCTGCCCCACCCCTAGTGATCGGAGGCACTGATGTCCTGGTCGTCCAGCCTGTGTTCCGCCAGGTCCGCACCGTCCTCGTCAGCGGGCCAATTCCTCTTCGAGCCACGCACGGCCGCGTGTACGAGCCGTGAGTCGTACGCCGTCCAGGCGCGCCGCGAGGCGATCGGCTTCGGCGTGAACCGCGGTTCTCCCGGCGGCGCCGATGTCTTCGAGAAACCGGCAGACGATCTCGCCCTCACTGTCCTGGGCCCAACCGCCGACGATGCGGCCGTTCCACCACAGGGAAGGACCGATGTTCCCGTAACGGTCGAAGAGGCGCGGGCCGTGCTCGCCGAGGAACCACCCTCGGTCCTGCCAGCCCATCGGGGTGGAGTCGAGCCCTGGCAGCAGAGCGGCCCAATCGCCTGTCGGAGAGGGCGGTTCAAGGTCGTCGGGAAGTACGATCCCGGTGTTGCCGTCCAAGTCGACTTCGACCGGCCGCAGTGGGGTGAGCGCCCGCTTCGTCTGGGTCTTGGTCCACCCGGCCCACCACCGCAAATCCTCCGCCGTGGCCGGGCCGAACGCCCGCAGCCAGCGTCCGGCAAGGTCGGTCTCGGCCTCCTGGGTGTCCCAGTCGGCAAGACCGCCGGGGGACCAGTCCGTCAAGGGCGCCCAGCGGTACTGGTGCGAGGTCCACGAACCGCGCGGGCGACCCCGCACGACCTGACCCTCGGCCGCCAGAAGCAGCAGCAGGCGGCTGGCCACCTTCTGCCGCCCCTCGTAGCTCTTGCCCCGCGCGAGTACCACCTCCGTACCCAGCAGCGGATCGTCGCCGGCCAGCTCGGCGGCCGTCGTCTCACCCCGTGCTTTGAGGGCGCGCAGCGCCGCGTCCTCGGCCCGTGCGAGCCAACCCCGCACCCCGGCGGCGTCGTCGGCAACTCCGGACGCGGCCAGCAGGTCCAGAAGACGGCGCCGCTCCCGCGCGGCGACGGCACGAGAGCAGGCAGCCTGCAGCACGGGCGCCACGTCGAGGGACGTCACGAAAACCGTGCGTCGCATCCCCAGGAGACGGATCAGCGACCGGTCTTCATACAGGGCACGCTCGATGTCCGCCACCCCGCCCTCGTGCATGCGGGCCCAGGCGCCCACATAGACGGACGACGGGTCGGTGCCGTGCAGCGCGACCAAGGAACGGGCCACCTCTACCGGGGCATCCGTCCTTGCCTCTGTGGCCAGCCGGTGCCGCAGGCCCAGCCTCGCCCGCCGCTCAGCCACCGCGATCCGCCGCACCACGCCTCCCGTACGTCCTGCCGGGGCGAACGACCGCCGCCCCGGCGGCTACTCACGAACCCGTCGAAGGACGACCGTCCATGTGCCGCTCCCCGTAGGCCCGGAAGAGCCCCTCCTGCACGACCGAGACCAGCAGCCTGCCCTCGATGTCGTAGATACGGCCGCGTGCGAGACCGCGGCCCCCTGTCGCGATCGGCGACTCCTGGTCGTACAGGAACCACTCGTCCGCACGGAAGGGGCGGTGGAACCACATGGCGTGGTCAAGGGACGCCATGTCGAAGCCGCGCGGGCCCCACAGCGGCTCCACCGGGATGCGCACGGCGTCCAGGAGCGTCATGTCGCTCGCGTACGTCAGCGCGCAGGTGTGCACGAGCGGATCGTCACCCAGTGGGCCGACCGCGCGCATCCACACCGCGCTGCGCGGCTCGGCGTCCTTGATCTCCTCCGCGGTCCAGCGCAGCCGGTCCACGTAGCGGATGTCGAACGGCTGACGTCTGGCCATGCGCTCCAGCTGCTCGGGGAGTGCGCCCAGATGCTCCGTGATCTCCTGCGCGACCGTCGGCAGCGACTCGGGGTTGGGAGCCGTGATGCGCGGCGGCAGCTGGTGTTCGAAAGCGCCCTCTTCGGGCTGATGGAAGGAAGCGGTGAGATTGAAGATGGTGCGGCCCTGCTGGACCGCGGTGACACGGCGCGTGGTGAAGGAGCGCCCGTCCCGCACCCGCTCGACCTGGTACACGATCGGTACGCCCGGACGGCCGGGCCGCAGGAAGTACGCGTGCAGCGAGTGCACCGGACGCTCGCCCTCGGTGGTGCGGCCGGCGGCCACCAGGGCCTGCCCGGCGACCTGCCCGCCGAACACCCGCTGCAAGGATTCCTGCGGGCTGCGGCCACGGAAGATGTTGAGCTCGATCTGCTCCAGGTCGAGCAGGTCGACCAGCCGGTCGGCGGGATTGTTCATGGTGTTTTCTCGACTCCTGTCTGGGGGCTGCTCGACGCGGTCAGAGCTGGCCGACGTCGGTGACCCGGACGACGGCGAGGCCTTGCTCGTCGGAGGCCGCGAGATCGACCTCCGCGCTGATACCCCAGTCATGGTCGCCGTTCGGGTCGGCGAACGTCTGGCGGACGCGCCACAGGCCGTGCTCCGAGTCCTCCTCGATGAGCAGCAGCCTGGGGCCGCGCGCGTCGGGACCGGTGCCGAGATCGTCGTACTCGTCCCAGTACTTGTCCATGGCCGCGCCCCAGGCGTCCGCGTCCCAGCCGGACTCGGCGTCCAGTTCGCCCAGCTCCTCGACGTGATCGAGTGCGGCCAGTTCGACGCGGCGGAAGAGCGCGTTGCGGACCAGGACACGGAAGGCGCGGGCGTTGGCGGTGACCGGCTTGACCTGGTCGGCGCGCTCCTGGGCCTCCTCCGCGGTCATGACCTCCGGGTTGGCGAGCTGCTCCCACTCGTCGAGGAGGCTGGAGTCGACCTGGCGGACCATCTCGCCGAGCCAGGCGATCAGGTCCTGAAGGTCCTCGGACTTCAGGTCGTCCGGGATGGTGTGCTCAAGTGCCTTGTACGCGCCGGCGAGGTAGCGCAGCACGATGCCTTCAGTGCGGGCGAGTTCGTAGAAGGACGTGAACTCCGTGAACGTCAGCGCCCGTTCGTACATGTCGCGGATCACGGACTTCGGGGAGAGAGGGTGGTCGCCCACCCACGGGTGGCTCGTCCGATAGGTGTCGTACGCGTGGAAGAGGAGCTCCTCCAGGGGCTTGGGGTAGGTGATGTCCTGGAGGCGCTCCATGCGGTCCTCGTACTCGACGCCGTCCGCCTTCATCAGGGCCACGGCCTCGCCGCGCGCCTTGTTCTGCTGGGCGGCGAGGATCTGGCGCGGGTCGTCGAGGGTGGACTCGACGACGGACACCATGTCCAGGGCGTACGAAGGGGACTCCGGGTCGAGAAGTTCGAAGGAGGCCAGGGCGAACGTCGACAGCGGCTGGTTGAGCGCGAAGTCCTGCTGCAGGTCGACCGTCAGACGCACGATGCGGCCCGTGGAGTCCGGCTCGTCGAGCTTCTCGACCACGCCGCCGGCGAGCAGCGAACGGTAGATGGCGATGGCCCGGCGGATGTGCCGCAGCTGCTGCTTGCGCGGCTCGTGGTTGTCCTCAAGCAGGTGGCGCATCGCCTGGAAGGCGTTGCCCGGGCGGGCGATCACCGCGAGGAGCATGGTGTGTGTGACGCGGAAGCGAGAGGTCAGCGGTTCGGGATCAGAGGAGATGAGCTTCTCGAAGCCTGCCTCGGTCCACCCCACGAAACCCTCGGGAGCCTTCTTGCGCACCACCTTGCGGCGCTTCTTCGGGTCGTCGCCCGCCTTGTTGAGTGCCTTCTCGTTCTCGATGACGTGCTCGGGCGCCTGAGCCACGACGAGGCCCGACGTGTCGAAGCCCGCGCGGCCCGCGCGGCCTGCGATCTGGTGGAACTCCCGCGCCCGCAGCGTCCGGACGCGCGTGCCGTCGTACTTGGTGAGCGCGGTGAACAGCACCGTGCGGATCGGGACGTTGACGCCGACGCCGAGGGTGTCGGTGCCGCAGATGACCTTGAGCAGTCCGGCCTGCGCCAGCTTCTCCACGAGCCGCCGGTACTTGGGCAGCATGCCCGCGTGGTGCACACCGATTCCGTGGCGGACGTACCGCGAGAGGTTGCGGCCGAACTTCGTGGTGAAGCGGAAGCTGCCGATCAGATCGGCGATCTTGTCCTTCTCCTCACGGGTGCACATGTTGATGCTCATCAGCGACTGGGCGCGCTCGACGGCTTGTGCCTGTGTGAAGTGCACGATGTAGACCGGTGCCTGCCTGGTCTCCAGGAGCTCGGTGATCGTCTCCGTGATCGGCGTCAGGCGGTATTCGTACGAGAGCGGGACGGGGCGTGTGGCGGAGCGGACGACCGACGTGGGGCGACCCGTGCGGCGCGTCAGGTCCTTCTCGAACATCGACACGTCGCCGAGCGTCGCCGACATCAGGATGAACTGCGCCTGAGGCAGTTCGAGGATCGGGATCTGCCAGGCCCAGCCGCGGTCCGCCTCCGCGTAGAAGTGGAACTCGTCCATCACGACCTGGCCGATGTCGGCGTGCTTGCCGTCCCGGAGGGCGATCGACGCGAGGACCTCGGCCGTGCAGCAGATGACCGGGGCGTCGGAATTGACCGAGGCGTCACCGGTCAGCATGCCGACGTTCTCGGTGCCGAAGAGCTTGCACAGGTCGAAGAACTTCTCCGACACCAGCGCCTTGATCGGAGCCGTGTAGAAAGTGACCTTGTCCTGGGCCAGCGCTGTGAAGTGCGCACCCGCCGCGACCAGGCTCTTTCCGGAGCCGGTCGGTGTGGACAAGATCACGTTGGCCCCGGAGACCACCTCGATCAGCGCCTCCTCCTGAGCCGGGTAGAGAGTGATCCCCTGACTCTCGGCCCACGTCGAGAAGGCTTCGAAGAGGGCATCGGGGTCGGCATCCGGCGGCAGCTGATCAATAAGGGTCACACCCCCATCTTGCCTTCCTTCTCACTCGATGAGGGAACCGGAGGTCCGCACGAAGATCACGAACGCTACGCTGTGTCGCCAACGGGGAGTCGGTACAACGGAAATGGGGCGGGGAACAGCCATGATGGGTCCGGCACACTCACTCTCGGGGGCGGCGGCCTGGCTCGGCGTCGGAGCGGCCGCGGCGGCCGCGGGGCACACGATGCCCTGGCCGGTCCTCCTGGTCGGAGCCCTGATCTGCGCCGGGGCCGCGCTCGCGCCCGACCTCGACCACAAGTCGGCGACCATCTCGCGCGCCTTCGGACCCGTCTCCCGTGGCCTGTGCGAGATCGTCGACAAGCTCTCGGCCGCCGTCTACAAGGCGACACGGAAGCAGGGCGACCCGCGCCGTGCCGGCGGGCACCGCACGCTCACGCACACCTGGCTGTGGGCCGTCCTCATCGGTGCGGGAGCCTCTGGGCTCGCCATCACCGGCGGCCGGTGGGCGGTCCTCGCGCTGCTCTTCGTCCACATGGTGCTCGCCATCGAAGGCCTGCTGTGGCGGGCCGCCCGCGGGTCGAGCAGCGATGTGCTGGTGTGGCTCCTGGCCGCGACGAGCGCGTGGCTCCTCGCCGGAGTGCTGGACAAGCCCGGGAACGGCGCGGACTGGCTTTTCACCGCGCCCGGCCAGGAGTACCTGTGGCTGGGGTTGCCGATCGTGCTCGGCGCGCTGGTGCACGACATCGGCGACGCGCTCACGGTCTCCGGCTGCCCGATCCTGTGGCCCATCCCGATCGGCCGCAAGCGCTGGTATCCGATCGGGCCGCCGAAGCTGATGCGGTTCCGGGCGGGCAGCTGGGTCGAGCTGAAGGTGCTGATGCCGGTCTTCATGCTGCTCGGGGGAGCGGGCGGCGCGGCCGCGCTCAACTTCATCTGAGGGCGGTGGGGGGTGCTGTGGTCGACCCGCGGGGATGCTGTGGCGGTCCGGCGATGAGTTCTGGCCGTGCCCCCGGTCTACAGAGCATGACAACGCACATGCTCAAGACGAATGGGGCCGAGCTCGCCTACGACGTCCACGGCCCCGCTCCGACGGCTGATGGACGTCCCCCGCTGCTCATGATCGGTCAGCCCATGACCGCCGCGGGCTTCGCAGCCCTGGCATCCCGCTTCCCCGAACGCACTGTGGTCACCTACGACCCGCGCGGCCTCGGCCGCAGCAGCCGCAGTGACGGCAGGCTCGATCATGACCCCGCGGTCCAGGCGGCCGACGTGCACGCCGTCATCCAGGCGCTGGGGGCCGGGCCGGTCGAGCTGTTCGGGAGCAGCGGCGGAGCCGTGGTCGCGCTGGCACTGGTGGCCGCGTATCCGGCCGACGTCACGACCCTCGTCGCGCATGAGCCGCCGCTGATCGCCGTACTGCCCGACGCCGAGGCCGCCGAGCGCGCAAGGGCAGGTGTTCTCGACACCTACGAGAAGCGCGGCTGGGGTGCCGGTATGGCGGCCTTCATCATGATGACGTCGTGGCAGGGCGAGTACACCGACGCCTATTTCGCCCAGCCCGAACCTGATCCTGCAGCGTTCGGTATTCCGGCGGAGGACGACGGCTCGCGCGATGACCCGCTGCTCTCCGACCGGTCGTGGGCCGTCAGCAGCTATCAGCTCGACGTGGGCGCGCTCTCCGCGGCACCGACGCGGGTGGTGATCGCGGTGGGGGAGGAGTCGGAGGGCGTGTTCACCGGGCGCACCTCGGTGGCGGCCGCCGAGCTCCTTGGGCAGGCGCCGACCGTGTTCCCGAGTCACCACGGCGGCTTCATGGACGGTGAGTCCGGATACCCCGGTAAGCCGGACGAGTTCGCGCTCAAGCTGCGCGAGGTGCTGGACCAGGGCTGATTCCGCAGGCAGTACGCGTCAACGCCGCGCTCCGCGGTGAGGAGCCGCCGCGCGCCGACGTCGGCGGTGACCGCCGCCGCACGCCCGACCCCGGGCGGGTGGCGCGTGGCGCGTCGGCAACCCTCGCTGAACGGTGCGGCACGGCGCGACTCGGCGTGACGCGTCAAGCAGGGCGGAGCGTGGAGAGCCGCTCCGCCCCGCTTTACCTGGCCGTACGTACTATCCGTGCCAGGAGCGCCACAGCGCCGCATAGGCGCCGCCTGCCCCCACCAGCTCGTCGTGGCTGCCGAGCTCGCTGATCCGGCCGTTCTCGACTACCGCGATGACATCCGCGTCGTGCGCGGTGTGCAGCCGGTGGGCGATGGCGACCACCGTGCGGCCGTCCAGGACGCGGGCGAGGGAGCGTTCCAGATGGCGTGCCGCGCGCGGGTCGAGGAGGGAGGTGGCCTCGTCCAGGACCAGCGTGTGCGGATCGGCGAGTACCAGGCGGGCCAGCGCGATCTGCTGGGCCTGCGCCGGGGTGAGGGCGAAGCCGCCCGAGCCCACCTCGGTTTCCAGGCCCTCGCCCAGAGCCTTCGCCCAGCTGTCCGCGTCGACCGCGCCGAGCGCCGCCCACAGTTCGGCGTCCAGCGCCCCCGACCTCGCCAGGAGGAGGTTGTCGCGAAGCGATCCCACGAAGACGTGGTGCTCCTGGTTGACCAGGGCCACGTGCGAGCGCACCTCCTCCGCGGGCATGGCCGACAACTCGGCGCCGCCCAACGTCACTTGACCGTTGCGCGGCGCGTAGATGCCCGCGAGCAGCCTGCCGAGCGTGGACTTGCCCGCGCCGGACGGGCCGACCAGGGCGACCCGCGAACCAGGCTCGACGGCGAGTGACACCTGCCGCAGGACGTCGACGCCCGCGCGGTATCCGAAGTGCACGTCGTCCGCGAGCACATGGCGTCCGTCCGGAGTCACGGAGCTGTCGCCCGCGTCCGGTTCGATGTCACGTACGCCGACGAGCCGGGCCAGAGAGACCTGGGCGACCTGCAATTCGTCGTACCAACGCAGGATGATGCCCAGCGGATCGACGAGCATCTGCGCGATCAGCGCGCCCGTGGCCAGCTGGCCGACGCCGATCCAGCCCTGCAGGACGAAGACGCCGCCGATCATCAGGACCGAGCACAGGACGGTGGCGTGGGTGAAGTTGATGACCGGGAAGAGGACGGAGCGCAGGTACAGCGTGTGCCGTTCCCATGCCGTCCATTCCTTGATGCGGCGCTCCGAGAGTTCCACCCGGCGCTCGCCGAGCCGGTGCGCCTCCACCGTGCGGCCCGCGTCGATGGTCTCGGCGAGGGCGGCGGCGACGGCGGCGTATCCGGCGGCCTCGGAGCGGTAGGCGGAGGGCGCCCGCTTGAAGTACCAGCGGCATCCGACGACCAGGAGCGGCACCGCCACCAGGATGGCGGGCGCCAGCGGCGGCGCGGTCACGGCGAGGCCGCCGATCAGCAGCGCGACCCACACCACCCCGATCGCGAGCTGTGGCACAGCCTCCCGCATCGCGTTCGCGAGGCGGTCGACGTCCGTGGTGATCCGCGACAGCAGATCCCCCGTGCCGGCCCGCTCCAGCACCCCCGGCGGCAGCCCGACCGCGCGTACGAGGAAGTCCTCGCGCAGATCGGCCAGCATCCGCTCACCGAGCATCGCGCCGCGCAACCGCACCTGCTGGACGAAGAAGGCCTGCACCACCAGGGCGACGGTGAAGAGTGCGATGGTGCGCCCCAGGTGGAGGTCGCGAGCGCTGTCCGAGACGTTCTCGACGAGGTCGCCCAGCAGGTAGGGACCGGCCATCGAGGCGATCACGGCGCACGTATTGACCGTGATGAGCAGGGCGAAGGCCCGACGGTGCCGCTGGACCAGCTCGCGTACGTAGGCCCCTACCGTCGCCGGCGCGCCGACGGGCAAGGTGTCCGCGGTGGTCGGGGCCGCCGGATCGTACTCCGGTGGCGCCAAGCCGATCATGCCGTCTCCTCGATGTCGATCTCGATGTTGATGGCGGCCAGGGAGCCCGGGCCGCGTTCCTTGCCCGGTGTTTCCTTGTCCAGCCTCACCGCATCCCGCTCCTCGTCCGTCTCGCGCGTCACGACCGCCCGGTAGCGCGGCTCGCTGTGCACCAGTTCGCGGTGTTCGCCCACCGCCGCGACCTCGCCCTCATGGAGGAAGACGACGCGCTCGGCTCGGTCCAGGAGCAGCGGCGACGAGGTGAGGACCACGGTCGTACGTCCGCTGCGCAGCCCCTTGATGCCCTCGGCGACCCGCGCCTCGGTGTGCGAGTCGACGGCGGACGTCGGCTCGTCGAGCACGAGGACGCCGGGGTCGGTGACCAGCGAGCGTGCCAGCGCGAGCCGTTGCCGCTGCCCGCCGGACAGGGAACGGCCGCGCTCCGTGACGTGCGCGTCCAGCGGAGCCTCGTCCACGGAGGCCTGCGCCAGGGCGTCCAGGACGTCCGAACACTGGGCGGCATCGAGGGCCTCGTCGGCGCTCACGGCTCCCGACGCGGGTACGTCGAGGAGTCCGCGGAGCGTGCCGGAGAGCAGGACCGGGTCCTTGTCCTGGACGAGGACGGCGGTGCGGGCGGTGGCCAGCGGTATCTCATCGAGCGGTACGCCGCCGAGCAGTACCGAAGGCAGCTTCTCGGCGTCGTCGAACGCCGCGTGCCCGCCGAGCCGTTCGGCCAGCCGTCCCGCCTCGTCCGGGTCACCGCACACGACGGCGGTGAGACGGCCCGAAGGCGCGAGGAGCCCGGTCGCCGGGTCGTAGAGATCGCCCGCGGGAATCTCCGGGCCGTACAGATCATCCACAGAACTCGTCTCGCCCGCAGCACTCGTCCCCGACCCGCCGGGCTCCCCGTCCTCGTCGCGTGTCGTGCGCTGGAGCGAGAGCACGCGGGCGGCGCGCTTGGCCGAAGGACGCGAGAAGCTGTAGGCCATCGCGATCTCCTCGAAGTGCCGCAAGGGATAAGTCAGCATCGTGACCGCGCTGTAGACGGTGACCAGTTCGCCGATGGTGATCCGGCCTTCGCGGGCCAGGTTGACGCCGTGCCAGACGACGACGATCAGCAGCAGCCCGGGCAGCAGCACCTGGACCGCCGAGATCGCGGCCCACATCCTGGCGCTGCGCACGGCGGCCGTACGCACCTCCTGCGAGGCGCGGCGATAGCGGTCGAGGAAGAGTTCCTCGCCGCCGATGCCGCGCAGCACCCGCAGACCGGCCACGGTGTCCGAGGCGAGTTCGGTCGCCCGCCCGGCCTTCTCCCGCTGGTGGTCGGCGCGCCGGGTGGCGCGCGGCAGCAGCGGAAGCACGGCGAGCGCGAGCACCGGGACGCCCACCGCCACGACGACACCGAGCGCGGGCTGGTAGACGAGGAGACCGACGCAGACCAGGACGACCGTGACGGCGGCCGCCGCGAACCGCGAGACCGCTTCGACGAACCAGCCGATCTTCTCGACGTCCCCGGTGGAGACCGCGACCACCTCACCCGCGGCGACACGCCGGGTGAGCGCCGAACCCAGCTGCGCGGTCCTGCGCGCAAGGAGCTGCTGGACGCGGGCGGCAGCGGTGATCCAGTTGGTGACCGCGGTGCGGTGCAGCATGGTGTCGCCGAGGGCGATGGCGATGCCGCACAGGACCATCACCCCGCCCGCCACGGCGAGCCGCCCGCCGGAGCGGTCGACCACGGCCTGGACGGCGTAGCCGACCAGATAGGGGAGCACCGCGATGGAGCCGAAGTGCAGCAGGCCCCAGGCGAGCGACTTGAGCTGGCCGTCGATCTGATTGCGCCCCAGCCAGCGCAGGAAGTGAGGGCCCGAGCGGGCATCCGGCATGCCCGGGTCGGCGTACGGAAGATCGCGAATCTGCATGACGTCCCAGGATCGTAAGAGGGGAACCGTCGGTTCGGCGGAGAGTGCCGGCGTGAACGGACGGCCGTGAACGGGCGGAGCTGACAAGGAGACAGCGGAGCTGACAGGGAGACAAAGAGGACAGAGGAAAACAGACGTCGGTAGTAACAGCCCGTGAAAGGTTCGCCTCGTACGGTCGCGCGAAGCAAACGGTTTTCCGTCGCGGAGTAAAGATTCGGCCCCTTCTCCGCCCGGGACCCGGCGCCGGTCCGGCGCGCGCGAACGGGGTGCGACCATGGACGGATGCGTATAGCCGGTGCGGTGCGAGTGGCGGCCGCGTTCGCGGCCTGCGGTGTTCTTCTTACGTCCTGCGGAAGTTCGGACGACGGGGCGGACGCCGGAGCGAACAAGGGCGATGCGGGCGGGGAGCAGGCCAAGGGAGCGGAGGCCACGACGAACCTCAAGCGCATCCCCGACGTGGGCGACGGCCTCCAGAACAAGATCCCCGAGAACTCACGGCAGGTCGTCGCGGTCTACGGCGCAGGAGAGGACTCGGCGAAGTCCACCGTCGTCCTCTACACGAAGCCGAAGTCCGGTTCGACCTGGGACAAGACCCGCAGCTGGGCCGCGCACAACGGCAAGAAGGGCTGGACCACCGACCACCGCGAGAACGACAAGCGCAGTCCGGTCGGCGTCTTCTCGCTCACCGACGCGGGCGGCGTACTCGCCGATCCGGGCGCGAAGTTCCCGTACACCGAAAGCGCGTCGATGCAGGCCCCGCACTACTGGGCCAAGTCGCACTGGCACGACTTCGACTACGTCATCGCCATCGACTACAACCGCGCCAAGGGCACCCCGCCCAACGACCCGACCCGCCCCCAGGGCCAGTCCAAGGGCGGCAGCATCTGGCTGCACATGGACCACGGCAGCGGCACGTCGGGCTGCGTGAGCCTGTCGAAGCCGGGCATGGAATACCTCCTGAAGAACCTCGACCCGAAGCAGCACCCGGTCGTGGTGATGGGCGACAAGAGGAACCTCAAGGCGTAGCCAGGCTGTCGTCGCCGACACGCATTGCGGTGATCGTCGACTCCCCGTAGAACACCTCCATGAGAAGACGCGTCATGTCCATGCTCGCCGGGGTCACCCTCGCGGCGAGCACACTCTTCAGCGCGGGTCCGGCCACGGCCGACACGCCCCCGGCGGAGTTCGGGAACGACTGGCACGACCCGGTCACGGCCGCCCCGCCCGTCCCGAAGCCGCACACCACGTCATGTGAAGTGACCGTGGCAGAGGCGCAGTTCAAGGACTTCACGCCCTACAAGGGCACCTACACCCCGCCCAGGAAATGCGGTGCGGGCGACTGGAGCAAGGTGGTCCTGCGTCTCGACGGCAAGGTCAAGGGACGACAGTACGACCGTCTCGGATACCTCCGCATAGGCGGCGTCGAGGTCTTCCGTACGTCCACTCCGGAACCGTCCGTCGACGGCATCACCTGGTCCGTGGAGAAGGACGTCACGCGCTACCGCGAAACCCTGGGGCGCGCGAAGCCGGTCGAGATGCTCATCGGAAACGTCGTCAACGACACGTACACGGGAGTCATCGACGTCAAGGCGACCCTGACGTTCTACGCGGCGGAAAAGGGCGGGAAGCCGGGTCAGGCGTCCCCGGACCGCGTCCTGCCCCTCGGCGACACCACCACTCTCACCACCCCGCGCAACAGTGAACGCATCGTCGCCGAGGTCTACGCCACCGGGTCCGGCGGCGGCTGCGAGGAGTACTGGTACCTGACGGTGCCCGACGCGGCGCCGTACTCCTGCAAGGCCGAGGACGGCCCCTACCGCGAGGTGCAGGTCACCGTCGACGGCCAACTGGCCGGTATCGCCACGCCGTTCCCGACCGTGTGGACGGGCGGCTGGTCCAACCCCTTCTTGTGGTACGTGATTCCGGGCCCCCGCGCCTTCGACATCAAGCCCATCGAGTACGACCTGACGCCGTTCGCCGGGCTGCTCAACGACGGCCGCCCGCACCAGGTGGAGGTCTCCGTGACGGGCAGGCCGGAAGCGACGGCCGGCTGGAGCACCCCGACCAACATCCTTCTCTGGCAGGACGAGAAGCGCGAGCACGTCACCGGCGAGCTGACCGGGCACAAGGCGGGCGAGCTCGCGAACAAGGCGACGTACACGCCCGGTTCACCGGACAGCGCGCACCGACTCGACACAGACGGCAGTCACCGGCTCAGCGTCTCGGGGTACGTCGACACCTCTCACGGCCGCGTCGAGACCACCGTCACCCGCGCGCTCGCCAACACCTCGGTCCACCGCTGGACCGACGGCGAGTCGACGGACGCGCTCAAGTCGACCTGGACGGACCGCGAGACGGTCACCACGGACGGCCGCACGAGGCGCACCGACCGGACGTACACGATGGGCGGCACGACGACGCTCGGTGCGGGTGACCGGCTGCGCACCGAGATCGCCCTCGGCGACCGTGCGGAGACCGCCGTCACCCACCACGGGCGACGCACAGCCCGTTCGGTGACCGATGACCGCTACGAGGGCGACGCGACGTACACCGCCAACGTCCCGCGCGAGGACCGGCATGCCGTCGGCACCTCGCGTGAGCGCTATCGCGCGTACGGCGACGGCGACATCGGCTGCTACGACCGCACGCTGGCCACCGAACAAGGTGCCCTGACGGCAGACCGGCTGCGCTGCTGACGAGCGCTCCGCTACCCCGGGCCGGCCGCATCCGATGCGGTCGGCCCGGCTCTGTTTGGAGCAAGATCCAAGATTTACACGGATGTGATCTGGAGGTCTTTTGCGGAAGCAGGCACTCCGCCATAGTGGCGCCTCGCGGAATGAAACTTCCGTATGTCAGAAGTCACGTGACGTCTCACCCCAGGAGTGCCCGTGCCGCAGTCCGTACCGTCCCTGCCGCGACGCGTAGCACGCACATTGCGGACCTCACTGTTCGCGCAGGTCGCCTGCGCGCTGGTGATCGGAGTCCTTGTCGGACGGCTGTGGCCCCACGCGGGCACAGCGGTTCAGCCGCTCGGCGACGGCTTCGTACGTCTCATCAAGGCGATGATCGCCCCGCTCGTCTTCTGCGTGGTCGTCGCCGGAATCACCAAGGCCGGAGATCTCAAGGCCTTCGGCCGCATCGGGCTCAAGGCCCTCATCTGGTTCGAGGTCGCGACCACGGTCGCTCTCGTCGTCGGTCTGCTCGCCGGAAACCTCGTACAGCCCGGCGCAGGAATGAACGTCGACCCCTCCCAGCTCGACGCGTCCGCCGTCGACGAGAAGACCGGCGGTGGTGCACTGCCCTCGACCAGCGAGTTCATCCTGCACTCGCTGCCCGACAGCGCGGTCGGCGCCTTCGCGGAGAACTCGCTGCTCCAAGTCCTCGTCCTGTCCTGCCTGGTGGGCGCGGCCCTGCTGCACCTGGGCAACACGAAGGTCCCCGCGATCCTGCCCGCCATCGAGCAGGGCCAGGAGGTCGTCTTCGCGATCGTCGGCTTCATCATGAAGCTGGCACCGCTCGCCGTGTTCGGCGCCACCGCGCATCTGGTGGGGGAGTACGGCCTCGGCGCCCTGTCGACGTACGGCAAGCTCATCGGTGTCTGTTACGCGGTGGCCCTGATCTTCCTCGTCCTGCTCGGCGTGGCCCTCAAGGCGCTGACCGGCCTGAGCCTGTGGAAGTTCGTCCGTTACACACGCGAGGAGATGCTGCTCGCGCTCGGCACGGCCTCCAGCGAGACCGTCATGCCGCGCATGATGCAGAAGCTGCGCCAGGCGGGCTGCCGCGACGACGCGGTGGGCCTTGTCCTGCCGACCGGGTACTCCTTCAACCTCGACGGCGCCTCGATCTACCTCTCCGTGGGTACGTTGTTCATCGCGCAGGCCGTGGGCGTGGACCTGAGCCTGGGCCAGCAGATCACCGTCGTACTCGTCCTGATGCTGACCAGCAAGGGCATGGCGGGCGTGCCCGGTTCGGCGTTCCTCGCGCTGTCCGCGACCGCCTCCGCGCTCGGGGTCATCCCGGCGGGCGCGGTCGCCCTGCTGCTCGGCGTGGACCGCATCATGGACGCCATGCGCGTCGCCACGAACCTGCTCGGCAACTGCGTCGCCGTCTTCGTGGTCTCGCGCTGGGAAGGCGCGCTGGACACCGAACGGGCGAAGAAGGTGCTCGGCGGGGAGATCGCGTTCGTGCCGGAGCAGGCGGAGCAGGCGGAGCAGGCGGAGCAGACGGAGCAGACGGAGGAGCCCGGCAGCGCGGAGGCCAGCGCCGCCGGGCCCAAGTCCCTTACGCCTGCGGCTTTGGCGAGTCCACTCCCGGACGCGCCTTCTTCCACAGTCCGCGAGTGAAGTCGGGGATCGCCTGCGGCGCGCCTTTCGCCTTGATCGACAGATGGCTCAGGGGAACGGGCGACGTCCAGGTCGCGGCGTCGTAGACGTCGAAGTCGGGTACGAGGCCGAGCTGCATGGTCTGCATCAGACGGAAGATCATGATGTAGTCCATGCCGCCGTGCCCGCCGGGCGGATTCGCGTGCTCCTTCCACAGCCAGTGGTCGTACTCGTCCGCGTACTTGGCGAAGTCACCCCACTCGTCGTTCGTGTGGTCCGGCTCGATGTAGATGCGCTCCGGGTAGTCCTCGAAGACGCCCTTGGTGCCGCCGAGGCTGTTGATGCGGCTGTAGGGATGGGGCGTCGAGACGTCGTGCTCCAGGCGGATCACCCGCCCCTTCGCCGTCTGTACGAGGCTGATGGTGCGGTCGCTCTCGATGTACGTCTCTTTCCAGCTCGGGTCGCCCGCGGGCATGTGCGCCTTGCGGTACTCGGCCAGGCCGAGGGCGGGCGTGCCGAAGCTGGAGATGTGGGTGACGCGGTCGCCGCGGTTGATGTCCATGTAGTTGGAGACCGGGCCGAAGCCGTGGTTGGGGTAGAGGTCGCCGCGCAGCCGCGTGTGCCACAGGCGCCGCCACGGGCCCTCGTAGTAATCGGGGTCGAACATCAGGCCGCGCAGATCGTGGTTGTAGGCGCCCGCTCCGTGCAGCAGATCGCCGAACTTGCCCGCGTGGGCCATGCGCAGGACACGCATCTCGTTCTTGCCGTAACAGCAGTTCTCCAACTGCATGCAGTGTCTGCGGGTGCGCTCCGAGAGGTCGACCAGTTCCCACAACTGGTCCAGCTGGAGGGAGATCGGACACTCCACGCCGACGTGCTTGCCGTTCAGCATCGCCGTCCTGGCCATGTCGAAGTGCCAGTCCCAGGGCGTCGCCACGTACACGAAGTCGACGTCACCGCGCTTGCACAGGTTCTCGAAGTCGTGATCGCCCTTCGTGTACGTCGCCGGGGCGGGCTGACCCGCGGCGGTGACCTTCTTCGCGGCGGCCGCGGTCTTGTCCTTGACCGGGTCGCAGAGCGCGACGACCTTCACCCCCGGGATCGCCAGGAACAGGTCGATCATGCCGCCGCCGCGATTGCCGAGCCCGACGATGCCCACACGCACCGTGGAGCGCCGCTCGAACGGTACGCCGATCATGGTCTTGCCCTGGGGGGCGGGCGCCTCGGCGGTTGAAGCCGCCGCCGCGGGCGCGCCCTGCGGGGCATCGGCGTGGGCCGTGCCGCCGGTGAGGGCGCCGATGCCGAGCCCGGCTCCGGCGAGGCCGGCGGTGCGGAGCACGGCACGGCGGGAGGTGCCGTCGGCTGAGTCGTCAGGGGTCGCGGACTCGTCGGGGTTCGGGATCGCGTTCTCGTCGTGCATCGGACCTCCGTGGCTTGGATGCCTGCGCTGGAACGGATGCCACCCTGATGGGGGGACGCGCGTGGCGCAAGGGACCGAAGTGGCCAGGGAGTTGGACTTTCCTTTACCGAGCCAGCTGTCGCCGACGCGGACCGAGCCAGCTGTCGCGGATACTTACGGGCGGGTCGCGCGCTCAAGCTCCATGAGCACCGAGTAGTAGGTGCGGCCCGTCGCGTGGTCCATGCCGACCTCGCACATGCGGTTCGCCGAGAGATGCGCGTCGAACTCCCGCGCGGTGACCTCGGCGGCCTCCTTGCGGGTCGCCGACTCCGTCAGCTCCTTGTGGAGCATGCCGCGGTCGCCCGCGAAGGCGCAGCAGCCCGCGTCATCGGGGACCACCACCTCGTCCGCGCAGGCCTCGGCGAGGGCACGCAGCTGTGCCTCGTCGCCGAGGTGGCTCATCGAGCAGGTGGGGTGCAGGACGGCGGAACCGACCCTGCGGCGCACGGTGAGCCGGGGGACCAGCTCGTCCGCGGCCCACACGAGGGAGTCGACGATGTTCAGCTCCCGGTGCAACTGCCGGTTGTCCGCGGTCAGATAGGGCACGACCTCATGCGCCATGCCCAGCGTGCAGGAGGAGGCGTCCACCACGAGGGGCAGCCTGCCGCCCGCCGTCCAGCCCCAGGCCGCCTCGACGATGCGGTTGGCCATCACGACGTTGCCCCTGTCGTACCCCTTGGAGTGCCAGATCGTCGCGCAGCACGTCCCGGCGACATCGTCCGGAATCCAGAGGGGCCTTCCGGCACGCGCGGAGACGGCGACGACGGCCTCCGGCAGGGAGCGGTCACCCGGGCTCCCGAAGATGCGGTTGACGCACGCCGGGTAGTAGACGGCGCTCGCGCCCACGCGTGCGGTGCGCGGCAGCTTGCGGGCGGCTGCGCCGGGGATGTCCGGCAGCCACTCGGGGACCAGATCGGGCCGCACGGCCTTGCGGGCGGTGCGCGTCACCGTGGTCAGGAGCCGGTCGCTGATGCGGTCGGCCGCGGCCACCGCGAGCCGCGCGGAGGCCTCGACCGCCTTGAAGTTCCTGGCGGCGAAAGCGGCGGCCTTCTCCTCGCGCGGCGAGTGCCGGGCGTGGCGGAAGTCCTTCATCAGGGCGCCCGTGTCGATGCCGACCGGGCAGGCCAGCTTGCAGGTCGAGTCGCCCGCGCAGGTGTCCACGGCGTCGTATCCGTACGCCTCGATGAGGCCGTCCTCGACCGGGGAGCCGGGGGACTGGCGCATCATCTCGCGGCGCAGCACGATCCGCTGGCGGGGTGTGGTCGTCAAGTCCTCGCTGGGACAGGTCGGTTCGCAGAAGCCGCACTCGATGCACGGGTCCGCGATCAGCTCCACCTTGGGGATCGACTTCAGGCCCCGCAGATGCGCCTTCGGGTCACGGTCGAGGACGATGCGCGGTGCGAGCACACCGTCCGGGTCGATGACCTGCTTGGTGCGCCACATCAACTCCGTGGCCTTCGGGCCCCATTCCATCTCCAGGAACGGCGCGATGTTGCGCCCCGTCGCGTGCTCGGCCTTGAGCGAGCCGTCGAAGCGCTCGACGGTCAGCCGGCAGAAGTCGTCCATGAACGCGGCATAGCGCGCCACGTCCGCAGGCTTCCCCGCGTCGAAGGCGAGCAGGAAGTGCAGATTGCCGTGCGCGGCATGCCCCGCGACGGCGGCGTCGAAGCCGTGCCGCGTCTGCAGGTCGAGCAGAGCCTCGCAGGCTTCGGCCAGCCGGGACGGCGGCACCGCGAAGTCCTCGGTGATCAGCGTCGTCCCGGAGGGCCGCGAACCGCCGACCGCCGTCACGAACGCCTTGCGGGCCTTCCAGTAGCCCCCGATCGTCTTCGCGTCCCGCGTGAACGTGTTGGTCACCGAGGCGACCGGCGCGACGAGTTCGAGCCCCTCGACCACCTTGGCGGCGGCTGCCTCGTACGCCGCCTGGCGCGCCTCGTCCGGTGCGCGGAACTCCACCAGGAGCGCCGCCGTCGACTTCGGGAGATCCGCCCAGTCGGCGGGCACCCCGGCAACGCTGGTCGACGCACGCAGTGTGTTGCCGTCCATCAGCTCGACGGCCGGCGCTCCCGCCTCGTTGAAGAGCGGGACGGCGGCCGCGGCGGCGGGCAGGGACGGAAAGAACAGCAGGCCCGTGGTGATATGCCTCTCCAGCGGAAGCGTGTCGAAGACGACCTCGGAGATGAACCCGAAGGTGCCCTCCGAGCCGACCATCAGGCCGCGCAGGATCTCGACGGGTGTCCCGCCGTCCAGGAACGCGTCGAGACGGTAGCCGTTCGTGTTCTTGATCTCGTACTTCGCGCGGATCCGGGCCGTGAGCTCCTGGTCGGCCTCGATCTCCCGCTTGATCGTCAACAGGCCCTCGCACAGGGCGGGTTCGGCGTGCGCCAGCTGGTCGTCGGCGTCCGGATCGGCCGTGTCGACGACCGTCCCCGACGGCAGGACGAAGGTCAGCGAGGCCACCGTGCGATACGAGTTGCGGGTGGTGCCCGCCGTCATCCCGGATGCGTTGTTCGCGACGACCCCGCCGACCGTGCAGGCGATGGCGCTCGCGGGGTCGGGGCCGAGCACGCGCCCGTGCCGGGCGAGCGTGATGTTGGCCCGCAGCACCGTCGTACCGGGCCCGATGCGCGCCTGCTCGCCGTCGCCGATGACCTCGACGCCCGCCCAGTGCCTGCGCACGTCGACCAGGATGTCCTCGCCCTGGGCCTGGCCGTTGAGGGAGGTGCCCGCCGCCCGGAAGACGACCTCGCGGCTCCTGCCGTGTGCGTACGACAGGACGGCGGAGATGTCGTCGATGTCCTCGGCGATCACCACGACCTGCGGCACGAAGCGGTAGGGGCTTGCGTCGGAGGCGTACCGCACGAGGTCGGAGATCTTCGTCAGGACCTTGTCCTCGCCGAGCAGCGCGGACAGTTCCGAGCGCAGCGGCTCAGGAGTGCCTCCGGCCAGCCGGTCCGGCACCCGGTCGGGAGCCGGGCCCTCCGTGCGAGACCCGGGGCGCAGGGCTTTCGGCGTGGGCTCCAGCAGCGGCATGAGCTCTCCTCGGCGGGGTCGGACCGGCGGGCGGTGTCAGCAGCGACGGACGTCCGGCACATCGAACAGCGCGTTCAGCAGGCCGCCGAGCTGCTCGCGCTGCTCGGCGTCCAATGGGGCCAGGATGTCCTCCGCGGCGGCCCGGCGCGCGTCGCGCAGCTCCCCGAGCGCCTTGCGTCCCGCGTCCGTCAGTTCGATGCGGATCACCCGGCGATTGGTCGGATCGGGCACGCGACGTACGAGATCACCGGCCTCCAGGCCGTCGACCAGCGTCGTCACGGCGCGCGGGACCACTTCGAGGCGCTGGGCGAGGTCCGCCATGCGCGGCGGCGTCTCGTTGTGTACAAGGGTGCGGAGCAGTCGGGACTGGGCCGGGGTGACGCCGAGCGGCACCAGATGGCGCTTCTGGATACGGTGCAGCCTGCGGGTCAGCCGCAGCAGCTGTTCGGCGAGCAGGCCGTCGGCGTCCGGGGTGTTCATGCGGGAACATTATCAGGACCATGTGCATTGTGAGTATAGGTAACAGTGAGCTATGCTCCCTCAATCATCGTCGGCACTTTCCCAGCTGAGCCGACCGTCATCGCCGGTCCGCGCGCCGGCGGCCGTCTCACCTCCCGTAGGAGCCCATGCCTCACGACGAACCCAAGTGGACCCCGCAGCCCCTGCCCCCCGGCGAGGAGGAACAGCCGCGGCAGATCCGCCGCATCCTGCGCCTCTTCCGTCCCTATCGCGGTCGCCTCGCGATCGTCGGCATGCTGGTCGGCGCCGCGTCCCTGGTCTCGGTCGCCACCCCCTTCCTGCTGAAGGAAATCCTCGACACCGCGATCCCCCAGGGACGGACGGGCCTGCTGAGCCTGCTCGCCCTCGGCATGATCCTGAGCGCGGTCGTCACCAGCGTCTTCGGCGTCCTGCAGACCCTGATCAGCACGACGGTCGGACAGCGCGTCATGCACGACCTGCGCACCGCCGTCTACGGCCGCCTGCAGAGCATGTCGCTCGCCTTCTTCACCAGGACCCGCACCGGAGAGGTCCAGTCCCGCATCGCCAGCGACATCGGCGGCATGCAGGCGACGGTCACCTCCACCGCCACCTCCCTGGTCTCGAACCTCACCAGCGTCATCGCCACCATCGTCGCGATGCTCGCCCTCGACTGGCGTCTGACGGTCGTCTCGCTGCTCCTGCTGCCCGTGTTCGTGTGGATCAGCCGCCGGGTCGGCCGTGAGCGCAAGAAGATCGCCACACAGCGCCAGAAGCAGATGGCCGCGATGGCCGCGACGGTCACCGAATCGCTCTCCGTCAGCGGCATCCTGCTCGGCCGCACGATGGGCCGCGCCGACTCCCTCACCCGCTCCTTCGCCGACGAGTCCGAGCGCCTCGTCGACCTGGAGGTCCGGTCGAACATGGCGGGACGCTGGCGGATGGCCGTCATCACGGTCGTCATGGCCGCCATGCCCGCCGTCATCTACTGGACCGCGGGCCTCGCCTTCCAGATGGGCGGCCCGACGGTCTCGATCGGCACGCTCGTCGCCTTCGTCTCGCTCCAGCAGGGCCTGTTCAGGCCCACCGTGAGCCTGCTCTCCACCGGCGTACAGATCCAGACCTCGCTCGCGCTCTTCCAGCGCATCTTCGAGTATCTGGACCTGCCCATCGACATCACCGAGCCCGAGCGTCCCGTCCGCCTGGACAAGATCAAGGGCGAGGTCCGCTTCGAGGACGTCGAGTTCAGCTACGACACCGCCGACGACCGGCAGGGCCTGATCCTCGACGGCATCGACATCACGGTCCCCGCGGGCGGCAGCCTCGCGGTCGTCGGTCCCACCGGCTCCGGGAAGTCGACCCTCAGCTATCTCGTCCCCCGGCTGTACGACGTGACGGGCGGCCGGGTCACGATCGACGGCGTCGACGTGCGCGACCTGGACTTCGACACACTGGCCCGCGCGGTCGGCGTCGTCTCCCAGGAGACCTATCTGTTCCACGCCTCGGTCGCCGAGAACCTGCGCTTCGCCAAGCCCGACGCCACGGACGATGAGCTGATCGCGGCCGCCGGCGCCGCCCAGATCCACGACCACATAGCGTCCCTCCCCGACGGGTACGACACCGTCGTCGGCGAGCGCGGCCACCGCTTCTCCGGTGGCGAGAAACAGCGCCTCGCCATCGCCCGTACGATCCTGCGCGATCCGCCCGTCCTCATCCTGGACGAGGCGACGAGCGCCCTGGACACCCACACCGAGCACGCGGTGCAGGAAGCCATCGACGCCCTGTCCGCCGACCGGACGACCCTCACCATCGCCCACCGGCTCTCCACGGTCCGCGACGCCGACCAGATCGTGGTCCTGAACGCGGGAAGGACCACCGAACGCGGCACGCACGAGGAGCTTCTGGAGAGGGACGGCCATTACGCCGCCCTGGTCCGGCGAGACGCCCAACTGGAGCCGGTGACGTGAAGATGTGCAGGAAATGTCTGCATTTGCACGATAATGTGACCGCATGCTGCAGACCAAGACTCCGCGCCGGGGCACGATTCGACTGACGCGTCGGGGCCGGATCGCCCTGATCGCGACCGGAGCCGCCGTGGCGGTCACCGCCGTTGCGGTGCCGCTGCTGCTTCCGGAGGACAGCACGCACCCCGAGTCACTGACCATCCCGGAGGGCTGGCGCTCGGGCCAGGTGTACGGGGCCGTCGACAAGGCCCTCGGCGTGCCGGCCGGCACCACGAAGAAGACCCTCCCCAAGGCCGCCCTCAAACTCCCCAAGGACGCGGGCGGGAATCCCGAGGGATATCTCTTCCCCGCGACCTATCCCCTCAGCAAACAGTCGACTCCCGCGTCCGTGCTGTCGTACATGGTGGACACGGCCACCAAGAGGTTCGGCACGGGTCAGGTCACCGCGGGCGCCGACCGCAACGCGGTGAACCCTTATCAGACCGTCATCATCGCGAGCATGATCGAGGCCGAGGCGGACTCCAAGGAAGACATGGGGAAGGTGGCCCGCGTCATCTACAACCGTCTCGAACAGGGCATGCCGTTGCAGATGGACTCGACGATCAACTACGCCCTCAACCGGTCGACGCTGCACACCCGTGACAGCGACACGCAGATCAACAGCCCGTTCAACACGTATGTGCGCATGGGCCTGCCCCCCACCCCGATCAGCAACCCCGGCGACGCGGCGATGCACGCGGCGACCAGTCCGCCGCGGGGTGACTGGCTGTACTTCGTGACGGTGAAGCCGGGCGACACCCGCTTCACGTCGAACTTCGAGGAGCAGCAGAAGAACGTGGCGGAGTTCAACAAGCACACCAAGGACAACAAGGAGGATCAGAAGGCGTCCTGAGTCGCACCGAACCGACCGCTCAACCGAAGCCGAGGAGGCGTCGCGTCACACCGTGACCGGCGCCTTCGACAGCAGCCGCTGGATGTCCCGCACGGCCGCGCGCCCGGCGCGATTGGCGCCGATCGTGCTGGCCGAAGGCCCGTACCCCACCAGGTGGACACGGGGATCCGCGGCAGCCCTGGTGCCCTCCAGACGAATCCCGCCCCCGCTCTCGCGCAGCCGCAGCGGCGCCAGGTGCTCGATCGCGGGCCGGAACCCGGTCGCCCAGAGGATGACGTCGGCATCGACGCGCCGCCCGTCGTCCCACTCGACCCCGCGTGGCGTGATCCGGTCGAACATGGGAAGCCGGTCAAGGACCCCGTCGGCCCGCGCCCGGCGGATCGCGTCGTTCAGGGGAAGCCCCGTCACCGACACCACGCTCTGCGGCGCGAGCCCCTGCCGGACCCGCTCCTCCACCAGCGCGACCGCGGCCCGCCCGCTGTTCTCGTCGAACGGTCCCTCGCGGAAGACGGGCTCCCGCCGCGTGACCCAGGTGGTCTCGGCGGCGTACGGAGCGATCTCCATCAGATGCTGCGTGCCGGACGCCCCGCCGCCCACGACGATCACCCGCTGCCCCTTGAAGGCCTCGGGACCGGGATAGACCGCCGTGTGCAACTGCCGCCCGCGGAAGGTGTCCTGCCCCGGATAGCGCGGCCAGAAGGGCCGGTCCCACGTGCCCGTCGCGTTGATCAGCGCACGCGTCGACCAGGTCCCGGCCGAGGTCTCGACGAGCAGCCGACCGTCCTTGCCTTCCCGCACTCTGTGTACGTCCACGGGGCGCCGCACGCGCAGATCGAAGCGCCGCTCGTACGCGTCGAAGTAGCCGGCGATGACCTCCGACGAGGGCCGCTCGGGATCGCCGTCGGTCAGCTCCATGCCCGGCAGCGCGTGCATCCCATGCACCTTGCCGTACGTCAGCGACGGCCACCGGAACTGCCACGCGCCGCCGGGCCGGGGCGAGTGGTCGAGGACGACGAAGTCCCGTTCCGGCTCGAATCCGGCCCGGCGCAGGTGATAGGCGCTGGACAGGCCTGCCTGCCCGGCGCCTATGACGACCACGTCCACGTCCGCTTCGCGTGCGGCTTCCCGAACCCCGATATCGTTCACGTTTCTACTAACTCCACCGGGGTCCGGGATCTTCCCGCGTCGAGGCCTGAGCGGCGTCCGGGTCAGCGCCCGCCGCCCACGAGGAGCGGCGCACCGCCGGGAGCGGAGGCGGGACGACCGTTGGCCGCGGGCACCGAGGCCAGCTGCGACGCCGGGATGCGGGGCAGCAGGCCGCGCGCCGCCAGGTCCGGGATCACGCCCTCGCCGAACCAGTACGCCTCCTCCAGATGCGGGTAGCCGGACAGCACGAAGTGCTCGACGCCGAGCGCGTGGTATTCCTCGATCCGGTCCGCGACATCGGCGTGGCTGCCGACGAGAGCGGTGCCCGCGCCGCCCCGCACGAGGCCGACGCCGGCCCACAGGTTCGGCGAGATCTCCAGGTCGTCACGGGAGCCGCCGTGCAGGGCGAGCATCCGCTGCTGGCCGACGGACTCGCTGCGGCCGAGCGCCTGCTGGGCGGCGGCGATGGTATCCGGGTCGAGGTCGTCGAGCAGCCGGTTCGCGGTGGCCCACGCCTCGGCGGCGGAGTCACGCGAGATGGTGTGCAGCCGGATCCCGAAGCGGACCGTGCGCCCCTGCTCCTCGGCGAGCCCGCGGATCCAGTCGATCTTCTGCTTGACCTGCTCCGGCGGCTCACCCCACGTCAGATACACGTCCGCGTGCCGCGCCGCGACAGGCCCGGCCGCCGCGGACGAACCACCGAAGAAGACCTCGGGCAGCGGGTCCGGCGGCAGCGCGGTGAGCCCGCCCTCCACCTGGTAATGCTCACCGGCGAAGTCGAAGGGCTTTCCGCCCCACACTCCTCGTACGACGGACAGGAACTCGTCCGTACGGGCATAACGGCGATCGTGGTCGAGATGATCACCGAAGCGCCGCTGCTCGGTCGAGTCACCGCCCGTGACGACGTTCAGGAGCAGCCGTCCGCGCGTGATGCGCTGATACGTGGCCGCCATCTGGGCGGCGAGCACGGGGGAGATGACACCGGGACGGAACGCGACGAGGAACTTGAGCCGCTCCGTGTGCTGGGCGAGCGCGACCGTCGTCAGCCAGGCGTCCTCGCACCAGGTACCCGTGGGCGTCAGCACCGCCTCGAAGCCCACCTGCTCGGCCGCCTTGGCGATCTGGATCAGATAGTCGATGTCGGGAGCCCGCACCCCGCTGACCGGAGTGACACGGGAACGCTTGATGCCGCCGTCGGTGTAGGCGTGCCGGTCGACGAGGGTACGGCCGTCGCCGCCGGTCGGCAGGAACCAGTTTAGGTGGACGGTCATGGTCAGGACTCCTTGTCGTACGTACGCGGCTTGCTGGTCGAGGGCGGCAGATCGCCGTTGAAGCGGGTGTCGACGAAGTCACCGAAATCGACGCGGCGCGGAATCAGCTTCAGCTCGGTGAAGCTGTCCGCGATCTCCTGTTCGGACGTGACCACGTTCTTGTCCACGGCGACAGGGACCCGCGTGCCGTTGCTGCGCTTGACGGCGGCGAGGGCCACCTCGTAGGGCAGGCCGGTGTCCTTCGCCCAGACCTTCGCCCACGCCTCGGGGTGTTCGTAGACCCAGGCCTGCGCCTTGCGCAGCCGCCTGAGGTAGTCGTCGATCGCCGCGGACTTCTTCTTGTCCTTGAGCGCGCCCGGCGCCGCCACCTGGAAGTTGAGACCGTTCACCAGGCCGTCGCCGTCGGTCAGGACACGGCCCTGCTTGCCCTCGAGGACCTGTGAGGTGTACGGGTCCCAGACGGACCAGGCGTCCACCTTGCCGCTGGTGAACGCGGCCAGCGCGTCGGCCGGCTGCAGATACTTGACGTTGACGTCCTTGAAGCCGAGCCCGGCCTCCTTGAGGGATGCGATCAGCTGGTAGTGCGCCGACGAACCCTGCGCCACGGCAACGGACTTGCCCTTGAGGTCCTTGGCCTTCTTCAGGGGCGAGCCGTTCGGGACGAGGATCGCCTCGCCCGCGGCGGTGCCGTGGGTCGCGGCCACCACGGAGATCTTCGAGTCGGCACCGGCGGCGAAGACGGGCGGCGTGTTGCCGACGGCGCCGATGTCCACGGCCTTGGCGTTGACGGCTTCCAGGAGGGGCGGGCCGGACGTGAAGGTGGACCAGCGGATCTTGTAGTTCAGGTCGTCGAGTTCCCCTGCCGCGCGCAGCACGGCTTCCGAACCGCCCTTCTGGTCACCGACGTTGAGGGTGAGCGAGCCCTTCCCGTCGGTGCCGCCGCCCGAGCCGGCGGACGAGGTGCTCGCGGAGGTGGAGCCGGAGCAGGCGGCGAGCAGCAGGGCCAGGGGGAGGAGCAGGGCGGGGGCGGCGAGGTGTCGTCGCATGGTGAGTCCGTTCGGTGTGTTCGTTCACGAGGGCGGGGCCGGTGGTTCGGTGGGATCAGGCGGCTGCCACCTCGGTGGCCTGCGCGGGGGCGTCGTGCGCGTCGACGCCGAGGCGCCGCAGGAGTTCGGTGCGCAGCTCGGCGAAGCGCGGATCGGTGATGCCGCGCGGCCGGTCGATGTCGATCTCGGTCTCGTACGCGATGACCCCCTCGTCCATGACGAGCACCCGGTCGGCGAGGAGCACGGCTTCTTCGACGTCGTGCGTGACCAGCAGCACGGCGCAGCCGCGGCGCTGCCACAGTTCGTCGACGAGGAGCTGGGCCTTGATGCGGGTGAGCGCGTCGAGCGCGCCGAACGGTTCGTCGAGCAGCAGCAGATCGGGCTCGCGTACCAGGGCGCGGGCCAGCGAGGCACGCTGGGCTTCGCCGCCGGACAGCGTCTTCGGCCAGGCGTTCGCACGGTGCTTCAGGCCGACCTCCTCCAACGCCCGCTCGGCGAGGGCCCGTTCGGGCTTGCCCTTGAGGCCGAGCAGTACGTTGCGCCACACGCGCTTCCAGGGCATGAGCCGCGGTGCCTGGAACGCGACGGCCTTGCGGCGCGGTACGAGGACGGTCCCCTCGATGTCCCGGTCGAGTCCGGCGAGGATGCGCAGCAGGGTCGACTTGCCGCAGCCGCTGCGTCCGAGCAGCGCCACGAACTCGCCCGGCCGCACGTCGAGGTCGAGGCGATCGATGACGGCACGCCCGTCGAAGGCACGGGTGAGGCCTTCGACTCGTACGGCCGAAGTGCGCTGTGGGGCGGGTGCCTTGGGGGTCACCGGCCGGTGAACGTCGGTCGCCATTGCAACAGCAGCCTTTCGAGGGTGCGGACGATGAAGTCGGCGATGAGGCCGAGGAAGGCGTAGACGATGAGGCAGACGACGATCACGTCGGTCCGCAGGAAGTCACGCGCCTGGACCATCAGGAAGCCGATCCCCGAGTCCGCGTTGATCTGTTCGGCGAAGACGAGGGCGAGCCAGGCGATGCCGAGGGAGTAGCGCAGCCCCGTCATCGCCGCGGGCAGGGCGCCGGGCAGGATGACGTGCCGCACGAGCCCCCACCGGCAGAGCCCGAGGGACTCCCCGGCCTCGATGAGCTGCGAGTCGACCCCGCGGATCCCCGCGTACACGTTGAGATAGAGGGGGAAGGAGACGCCCAGCGTGATGATGGCGACCTTGGGCGCCTCGCCGATGCCGAACCAGATGATGAACAGCGGGATGAGCCCGACGAACGGCACCGTACGCAGCATCTGCACGCTGGCGTCGACGAGATCCTCACCGATGCGAAACAGCCCGGAGACGAGCGCGAGCGACGTCCCGACGACGACACCGAGCAACAGCCCCACCGCGACCCGCTGCAGCGACACCCCCATGGCGGAGGTCAGCGAACCGTCCCCGATGAGGTCTCGGGCGACACCGGCGATGGTCCCCGGCGAGGCGAGTACGTCCTTCGTCAACACCCCTGTGGAGCTGAGGAGTTGCCACAGGGCGAGGAGGGCGAGAGGGCCGGAGGTGCGGCGCAGCCAGCGGGGGACGCGGGTGCGGCGGGTGGAGGACGGGACGATGGGGACGAGGTCGGATTCGCCGGACCCGGGCGGGGTGGCGCCGGGGGAATCGGCGACGACAGATTTCGATATTCCGGAGATGTCCGACTCGGAATCGGGCGGGGCATGGCTGATGCTCATGGTGCTCCACGGCAGGAGGGAGGGGCGCCTGAAGCGAATGCCCGAAGATCTACACGCGGGATGGCGAAATCAACCGCGCGAAGGCGACAGGGCAGGCAAAGGCGAGGGGGGAAAGCCAGGAAGTGCGGGCTGAGGGAGTGTCAGCAGCCGCGACGACACGCAGCAGAAGCCACCCGCAGCAGGTCGATGTGACCGCGCGTGGTGAGCAGAGCTGAACGCAACATGCCGCTGAACGTAGCGAGATCGTCCGCGCACGGTCAATGGCGTCTCGAAAGGCGGACGCCACGTACCAGCACTTGGGAGCGAGGTGAGGGACGATGGACCCATGTCCGACGCTTTCACCACCCGTGTCCTGAACGTCACCACCGGCTCCACGGAGACGGTCGCCGACCTCACCCACGACTGCGAGAGCTTCCTGCGGGAAGCCGCGAGCGGCCGCGACGGCCTGCTCAACATCTTCGTCCCCCACGCCACCGCGGGCATCGCGATCCTGGAAACAGGCGCGGGCAGCGACAACGACCTGCTGGCCGCGCTGCACACGCTGCTCCCGGCGGACGACCGCTGGCAACACCGGCACGGCACACCGGGCCACGGCCGTGACCACGTCCTGCCGGCACTGGTGGCACCGCACGCGACGCTGCCGGTGCTCGGGGGCCGCCTTGAGCTGGGGACGTGGCAGTCGGTGTGCCTGGTGGACACGAACCGGGACAATCCTGACCGCCAGGTGCGGTTGAGCTTCCTCGGCTAGTCACCTCTGCCCAGGAAGCGGCAGCGGAATTTCACTCTGCGCGGGGCTGGGCCGGGATGTCGAGGAGGGCGAGGAAGGCGGTTGCCGCGGGGGTGCGGCTGGTCCGGCTCCAGGTGACGTACTCGACGCGGGCCGGTGCGTCAGTGACCTCGACGGTGGTGACGCCGGTGAGTTGAGGCGCGTAGGCGGCGGGGAGCATGGCGATGGCGAGGCTCTGTGCGACGAGCCGCGCGATGTAGTCGGCGGTGGTCACCTCGAAGGCGACGTCCCGGCTGAGGCCGGCGGCTGAGAAGGCCTGGTCGGACTGGACGCGTCCGGCTGTGCCTTCCGGAAGGTCCACGAACACCTCGGAGGAGAGCCTGCGGAGGTCGACGGCCGGCTCGTCGGCGAGCGCGTGGTCCGGTGCGACCACGGCCACGAGTCGGTCACGGGCGAGTTCGTGGGCCGCGACGCCTTGGGGCCGCGCCGTGGTCGGAAGCCCGAGGAAGGCCGCGTCGAGGGCTCCCTGCTTGATCTGCTCGACGAGGTCGTCACTCGCGCCCACCCGCAAGCTGATGCGCACATGCGGGTACCGCCTGCGGAAGTCACGCAGCGCACCTGGGATGTCGACCGCGGTGACCGTGGGAATCAGGCCGACGGCGAGCCGGCCGCGCACCTCGCCGACCGCTGCGGCGACCTCGGCGGCGGCGCGTTCGGCGGCGTCCAGACACTGGCGGGCGGCCGGGAGGAACGCCTCGCCGGCCGGCGTAAGCCGCACCCGGCGGCTGGTGCGCTCGAAAAGCCTCGCGCCGAGCTCCTTCTCCAGGCGGGCGATCTGATGGCTGAGGGCGGACTGGACGACCAGGCACCGCTCGGCGGCCCGGGTGAAGTTGTTCGTCTCCGCGACCGCGACGACATAGCGCATCTGTTGGAGCTCCATACATCTATCTTAGATAGAGATGGATGAGGTGAAAAACATGTGTTGGACTCATTGGTCGCGGGCGGGCGAGACTCCGAGGCATGACAAGTCCAGCGATACCCAGGGTCTCTGGCGGGGCGAGCAGCGGTGTCCCCCGTGGAAATCTCCCGCGCACTTTCCTGACGGCGCTCACGCCCATGGTGTGGGGCACCACCTATGTCGTCACCACCGAGCTCCTCCCGCAGGGGCACCCGCTGTTCGCGGGCCTCCTGCGCGCGCTGCCCGCCGGCCTGATCGCCCTGGCCCTCACCCGGACGCTGCCGCGCGGCGCCTGGTGGGGAAAGGCGGCGGTACTCGGCGTGCTGAACATCGGGCTGTGCTTCCCGCTGCTGTTCATCGCGGCCGAACGCCTGCCGGGCGGCGCTGCCGCCACCCTGGCGGCGGTCCAGCCGCTCATCGTCGCCTTCCTGGTCGTGGCGGTCCTCCGCGAGGCCCTGTCCGTGTGGCGCCTCGCCTGGGGGGTGGCGGGTGTCGTAGGCGTCGGCCTGGTGGTGATCGGACCGGACGCGGCACTCGACATGGTCGGGGTCGCGGCCGGCCTGGCGAGCGCGGCCTCGATGGCGCTCGGGGTGACGCTCACCAAGCGCTGGGGGCGGCCCGCCGACGCCGGACCCACCGCTGTCGCCGGCTGGCAGCTCACCGCCGGAGGCCTCTTCCTGGTGCCCGTCACCTTCCTTGTCGAGGGGGCGCCTCCCGCGATCGACCTGCCCGCCGCCCTCGGCTACCTCTGGCTCGGCCTGGTGGGTGGTCTGCTCGCCTACGTCCTGTGGTTCCGCGGCATCACCACCTTGCCCGTCACCTCTGTCGCGGTCCTCGTCCTGCTCTCGCCGCTGGTCGCCGCCGTGCTCGGCGTCGTCCTGCTCGGCCAGACGCTCGGCCCGGTCCAACTCGTGGGGTTCGGCCTCTCACTCGCCGCGATCGTCGCGGGACAGCTGCCCGCACCGGCCGCACCCGCCAAACCCGCCACACCATGACCTCGTTGAAAGGATCTCGCGGTGTCGAACAAGAAGATTGTCCTGGTCACGGGTGCGACTGGCGGTCAGGGCGGCGCAGTTGCCCGTCGGCTGCTCGCCAGCGGATGGGCGGTGCGCGCCCTCGTCCGTGACCCGGATCAGCCGGGGGCCAAGAACCTCAAGGCGCTCGGCGCGGAACTGTTCGCCGGCGACCTCAACGCCCCGGGGTCGCTGCTCGCGGCAGCGCGGGACGTGTACGGCGTCTTCAGCGTCCAGCCCGCGGACCTGATCCACCCGGACCCCGAAGCCGAGGTGCGGCAGGGCAAGAACGTCGCCGACGCGGCCAAGGCCGCGGGCGCCGCACACCTGGTCTACAGCTCGGTCGGCGCCGCCGGCCGCGAGTCCGGTGTCGCGCACTTCGAGAGCAAAGCGGAGATCGAGGCGCACATCGATGCTCTCGCAGTGCCCGCGACAGTGCTGCGCCCGGTGTTCTTCATGGAGAACTGGCCGTACATGGTGCCGGAGGCGCAGAACGGCGAGCGAGTGGGTTCGATCGCGCTGGACGCGGACACCTCCCTGCAGATGATCGCTCTGAGCGACATAGGCCGGATCAGCGCCGAAGTATTCGGCAACCCCGCAGAGTTCATCGGCGAGAAGATCGAGATCGCCGGTGACGAGCTGACCGTGCGGCAGATCGCCGAGGCGTTCTCCAGGGCCGACGGCATCCCGACCCGCTTCGAGCGGCAGCCGATCGACGAGCTGCGATCCGGGGCCGGGGAGCTGGCGAACATGTTCGACTGGCTCAGCGAAGAGGGGTACGAGGCCGACATCACCGCGCTCCGCGAACGGCACCCGGAGCTGCTGACCCTGGAGGTGTGGCTGCGCGGAAACCGGTGAGGGGGCGCCGGCCGGTGGGGCGTCATCCTTTGACCTCGGGCGCGGCCCTGGCGGATGACGCCCCGTCCGGTTCACCAGGTCTTGCCGGCCTGTTCCCGGATCGTGCGGTTGATGCTGTTGAAGAAGTTGGTCAGCGCGATCTCCAGGACGATCGTGGAGAGCTGTTCCTCGCTGAAGTGATCGGCGACGGCGTCCCAGATCTCGTCGGTGACACCCGCCGCGCCGTCCTGGATACGGGTGGCCGCCTCGGTCAGGGCGAGCGCCGCCCGCTCCTCGTCGGTGTAGAAGGGCGTCTCGCGCCACGCGACCACGCCGTGCAGCCGCTCGTCCGTCTCCCCGGCCTTCTTCGCCCCCTCGATACCGGCGAAAACGCACGGCGAGCAGCCGTTGATCTGGCTGGCGCGCAGGTGGACAAGGGACAGCAGGCGCTGGTCGACACCCCCGGCGGCAATCGCCTTGTAGAGGTGCTGGATCGCGGTCACCACATCGGGATTCGCCGTGCTCTTCATGCGTGCTTCCATCGGTCCTGCTCCTTCATCGGTTACGTGAGCCCGTGCGGGCCCGTCATCACCCATGACGGAGCAGATCTGAGGAAGGTAACTACATGTCCGACTCCAGTTCGGCGGAGCCGCTGGCCGAGGCGTTCGAGGCTCAGGGAGACCGGCTGCGCTCGGTCGCCTACCGCATGCTCGGATCGCACACCGACGCCGAGGACGTGGTCCAGGAGGCGTGGCTGCGTCTCTCCCGCCAGGAACCGGCGACCATCCATAACCTCGCCGGCTGGCTGACCACGGTGGTCGGCCGCATCAGCCTGGACGTCCTGCGGGCGCGTCAGGCTCGCCCCGAAGCGGCCCTTGACGACGGTCTGCCCGAGCTCGTGGTGACGCTCGACGACGGCCCTGCTCCCGAGGACGACGCGGTGCTCGCCGACTCGGTAGGGCTCGCGCTCCTCGTCGTCCTGGAGTCGCTCCGGCCGGACGAACGCCTGACGTTCGTGCTGCACGACCTGTTCGCGGTGCCGTTCGACGAGATCGGCAAGATCCTCGGCAAGTCGACCGATGCCGCCAAGATGCTCGCCAGCCGTGCCCGCAGGAAGGTGCGGTCGACGGAGCGGCCGGCAGGCGGCGGACGGGAGCAGCGCGAGGTGGTCCAGGCGTTCCTGGCGGCGGCTCGGCGCGGCGAATTCGAGGAGTTGCTGCGGGTGCTCGACCCCGAGGTGAGACTGACCGTGGACACACCCGGCGGAGTGGTCGTCGCCATCGGTGCGACCAAGGTCGCTGCCGGCGCGCGGCTGGCCGCCGGCGCGGCCACGCTGGGGCGAGCGGCGTTCGTCAACGGCCTTCCCGGGGTCATTTCCTGGAGCGAGGACGGCACCCCGCTCTCGGTCCTCGCGTTCACCGTCGTCGACGGCCGGATCACCGCCATCACGGCCGCGGTCGACCCGGCCAAGCTCGCGCGGATGGAGCTGCCGGACCCGGCGTGAGCCGCTGCCGAGGGTGATCGGCTCCCGCTCCACCGGCCCATGCCTCGCGCCGTTCCGCCGGACAGCCGCACGTTCCTCCTCCTTGGCGGTGAAGTCGTCCACGTGCGTGCCCTGTCGTAAGGGCGCGCGCTCGACCTCCGCCCTGCGCTCCTCACCAGTGCGGGGTATTTTGTCCACGTTTCTAACGATTTTATGTTAGGTGGGCGATGGTCAAGACCCTGAACGTTCCGCTCGTCGAGACGGAGCGTCGCGGCCCGATGCCGGCCGTCCGCACTCAGGGCCGCACCGGGGGCCAGTGGTGGCCGGCCGCCGTGGCGGTCGGCTTTACGTTGGTCCAACTGGCGCTGGTGCGGCCCGGGATGGGCCTCGGCTGGGACGAGACCGTGTACGTCAGCCAGGTCAGCGGGCACGCCCCGGCGGCCTTCTTCAGCGCACCCCGCTCCCGCGGGATCTCACTGCTGGTCGCGCCCATCGCCTCGTGGTCGTCGTCCACCTCACTCCTGAGGGTCTATCTCGCCCTGCTGTCCGGACTCGGCCTGTTCCTGGCCCTTCGTGCCTGGCGCGGACTCTTTCCCGTACGGGTGGTGGCCCTCGCCGGTGCGCTGTTCGCGACGCTCTGGGTGACCGTGTTCTACGGCCCGGAGGTCATGCCCAACTACTGGGTCGCGATCGGCGCCCTGGCCGCCGTCGGCCACCTCCTGCGCGCCCAGGCGGACCGCTTCGACCGGGCCGCGCTGTGGGGCGTGGGCGCGAGCGTGGGGCTGATGGCGTGGATGCGGCCCACCGACGCCGTCTGGGTGAGCCTCCCCCTGTTCGCCGTACTGGTCTGCGTCCGCCGCTGGTGGCGGCCACGACTGCTGGCTGCGCTCTCCGTGGGGCTGGCGAGCGGGGCGGTCGCGTGGGTCGTCGAGGCGTACGCCGGTTTCGGGGGACTGAGCGCGCGGCTGGCCGACGCCTCCCGGATCCAGGGGGGACTTGGCTGGAACATCGCCGTCCTCGATCAGCTGCGCAGTCTGCGCGGTCAGACCCTGTGTCGTCCGTGCAGCAGCTCACTTCCGGGCCCGGAGGTGATCGCCTGGTGGTTCGCCCTGCCGTTGCTCGCCGCGCTCGGTCTTGTGGTCGCGGTCAGGGCCCGGCGCACCGCACGCACACTCCTGCCGCTGGCCTGCGCCACGACGGCGAGCATCCCGTACCTGTTCATGATCGGCTACGCCGCGCCGCGCTTCCTGCTGCCCTTCTACGCGCTGCTCGCCATCCCGGTCGCCGACGCCCTCACCCACCTGGTCACATCCGCGCGTGGAGCATGGCGGCCGGTGGTCGTGACGTCGATGGCGCTGGCCCTTGTGGGTCATCTTGCCGTGCAGTACGCGGTGCTGGAGGGCGCCGTTGACCGCTCCACCGCGGGCCGCCAGGCCTGGGCCCGTACGGCGTCCGAGCTCCACCGCATCGGCGTACGGCCGCCGTGCGTGCTGACCGGGGAGGAGGCGCTCCCGATCGCGTTCTACGCCGGGTGCTCCTCCGCCCAGGCGTACGGCCACAACGCCAGCACCACTCGGGCGGACCTGCTACGGACCGCACAGCACACGCCGACGGCCAGCCTCACCGCGGCTCAGGACGAGCCGCCGGGCTACGCCCACGACTGGCCGTCCCACCGGTTCGGCGACCTTCGCATCCATGTGAGCCCCGCGGTACGGGCATCGAACCGGGGCTGACTTTTCCGCCGGGTGCCGCCTCAGCCCCGAACCGCCAACGGCAGCGGTCGGCGCGCCACCTCCTGGGCCTGTGCCGGTGAGCAGCAGGTCACCCGGGGCCAGTTGCTGGAAGCGGGCGAGCAGCGTCAGCGCCTGTGCCGGGCGCACGATCATGTCGGCGAGGGTGCGGTCCTGGCGCGGCGCGCCGTTGACGGACAGGTGGTACGGCGCTGAAGGCACCACCCAAGGTGGTCGAGAAGATCGGGGCGCTGCTACCGCCGACCGTGAAGTGGAAGTCGTTCTTCAACAGCCAGGCGAAGAACCCGCGTTACCTGCACACGGGCGATGTCGTCACGGCCACCATCGCCACCCCCGACGGGCGCATCGACCTCGGCGAGCAGCGCAACGCGGTCGGCCTGTGCGCGGGGCTGCGCGACGCCCACAACCTGGCCTGGAAGCTGGCCCGTGTACTCCAACAGGGCGCCGATGAACGGCTGTTGGACACCTACGAGAGTGAGAGGGCACCCCACGCCCGGCACATGATCCGCCTCGCGGTCGTGATGGGCTGGACGATGACCGGGGGCCAGGACCGGGCCGTCGACGACGTACTCGGCGCTCGCGTGACGTACGCCGACGGCGCCCTCGCCGCGTGGCTGCGGGCGGGCCGGGCGGACGGCGTGCTCCTGCGGCCCGACCGCGTCGTCCTCGACACCGTGCCGTCGGGTGCGGGGCACTTCACCGACGCCGCGACCTGGGCTCCCCTCCTTGCCACCCGCCCTCTATCCGTTTCATGCTCATGACCCGCCTCAACGAGGAGCGCCCCGTCATGCCCACGCCCGAGCCCTTCTGGACCCCCGATCCGGACACCACGGCGACCAGCCGCATCGCGGAGTTCGCCCGCGGCGTCGGCATGGACCCCGGCGACTACCCGGCCCTGCACGACTGGTCGGTCACCGACCTCGAAGGGTTCTGGGCCGCCGTCTGGGACCACTTCGCCATCGACGCGGCCACTCCGTACGAAGAGGTCCTCGCCGAGGAGGAGATGCCGGGGGCGCGCTGGTTCACCGGCGCCACGCTCAACTACACGCAGCACGCCCTGCGTCACCTGAGCCCCGACCGGCCCGCGCTCATCGCCCTCGACGAGACGGGCGCGAGCTATGAGGTGACGGGGGAGGAGCTGCGCGGTCAAGTCGCTTCCGTGGCCGCGACGTTGCGTGAACTCGGCGTCGGTCAGGGCGACCGGGTCGTCGGCTATCTGCCCAACACCCCGCACGCCGTCGTCGCCTTCCTGGCCACCGCAAGCCTCGGCGCGCTCTGGTCGGTCTGCGGCCAGGACTACGCCCCGCAGGCCGCCGCCGACCGCTTCGCCCAGCTCGAACCCACCGTGCTCGTGGCCGCCGACGGCTACCTCTTCAACGGCACCACCCACGACCGCCGCGATGCCGCCCTCGACCTGAGCCGCGCCCTGCCCACCCTCAAGGCCACGGTCCTGGTGGAGCGCGTCGGACTGCCCTGGCCCGCCGACTCCGGGCGGCCGGCCGTCACGTGGGAGGACGCGGCAGGGCGGACCGAGCAACTGGACTGCGTACCCGTCCCGTTCGACCATCCGCTCTGGGTCGTCTTCTCCTCCGGCACCACCGGACTGCCCAAGGGCATCGTCCACGGTCACGGCGGCGTACTGCTCGAACACCTCAAGACCCTCGGCCTGCACTCCGACCTCGGCCCCGGCGAGCGTCTGCTCTGGTACACCACCACCCACTGGATGATGTGGAACCTGGTGGTCTCCACCCTCCTCACCGGCGCCACCGCCTGCACCTACGACGGCAGCCCGGCCCCGCTCGCCCGCCCCGACGTGCTGTGGGAACTGGCCGCGCGCCACCGCGTCACCCTCTTCGGGACCAGCCCCCAATACCTCCTGGGCATGGCCAAGTTCGGCATCACGCCGTCCGTCCACGACCTGTCGGCCGTCCGCGCCATCGGCTGCACCGGCTCCGCCCTGCCCGCGTCCGCGTACCCCTGGGTCCGCGAACACGTTGGTGCACACGTGCAGTTGGCCTCAGGCAGCGGCGGTACGGATGTCGTATCGGGCTTCGCGGGCAGCGCCTCCACGACCCCGGTCTGGGAGGGAGAACTCTCCGTGCCCAATCTCGGTGTCGCCCTGGCCGCGTACGACACCGATGGCCGACCCGTGCGCGATCAGGTCGGCGAGCTGGTCGTCACCCGGCCCATGCCCTCCATGCCGCTGTACTTCTGGAACGACCTCGAAGGCACCCGCTACCGCGACGCCTACTTCACCACCTACCCCGGTGTGTGGCGGCACGGCGACTGGATCACGCACACCTCCCACGGCTCGGTCGTCGTGCACGGCCGCTCCGACTCCACCCTCAACCGCAACGGCGTCCGCCTCGGCAGCGCCGACATCCACGATGTCGTCGAGCACCTCCCGGAGATCACCGAAGCCCTGGTGATCGGCGCGGAGGAGCCGGAAGGCGGCTACTGGATGCCGCTGTTCGTGGTCCTCGCCGAAGGCGCCGTCCTGGACGACACCCTGCGCGACACGATCCGCCGGGTCATCCGCACCGGAGCCTCGCCCCGGCACGTACCCGACGAGATCCTCCAGGTTCCCGGCATCCCGCACACCCGTACCGGCAAGAAGCTCGAAGTGCCGGTCAAGCGCCTGCTCCAGGGTGCATCCGCCGAGCAGGTCGTGAATCCCGCCGCGGTGGACGACCCCGAGCTCATCGCCTACTTCGCCCGCATAGGTGCCGAGCGCCGTCGACAGCTCACTCAGCAGGCGTAGCCGCGTCCAGGTCCACCTCGAGGTCGTCCGTCTCCGTCCAGAAGCCGTCGTCCGCGTCCTGGAGCCGGGACGCGGCGTGCTTCATGTGACGCCGGACGGCCGAGCGGGCCGCCCGCGCGTCACCGGACTCGATGGCCGCGAGGATCGCGTGGTGCTCCACGCGGACCGCCTCGATGAAGTCGCCGCGCCGCGCCTCGTTGGCCCGCGTGACGCGGATGCCGCCGCGCAGCACCTCACCCAGATACCGCACGGTGGAGACCATCACCGTGTTGCCGGTCGACTCGGCGATCGACTGGTGGAACGCCAGGTCCTCGTCCACACCGTCACCGCCGGCCGCGACCGCCTCGTCGATCGCGGCAAGGGACTCCCGCATCCGGGCGACGTCGTCCGGAGTGGCCCGGGTGGCCGCGAGTGAGGCCGCCTCGCCCTCCATGGCGCGGCGGACCTCCACGATCTGCATGACCTTGGCCTTGGTGCCGGAGGTGCCGGAGGCCTCGGCTTCCAGGTCGAGCGGCCGGGTCCGCCGGGGCATGACGAACACGCCCCGGCCCTGGCGCGGTTCGACCAGACCCGCGTTGCGCAGTCGCGAGACGGCCTCGCGGATCACGGTGCGGCTGACGCCGAGCTGCTTGACCAATTCGACCTCGGTCGGCAGCTTGTCGCCCTCGGCGAGACGCCCGGACTCGATCTCCTCGGAGAGGATCGCGGCGACCCGGTCCGCGAGCCGAATGGGGCCACTCACCTTGGAGAACATGTTCGTCAGTCTATCCGTCAGGCCCCGACAGGACCGGTCGCGGGCAGGGCGCCGACGGTGACGGCTCCGGGGTGGTCATCGACGTACGCCCGCAGCACCGACTCGAAGCTCTCGTCGGGTTCGAGGCCGAGCGCCGTGGCGCGCGCGTTGTCGAACACGGCGGGCCACGAGCCGACGATGGCCTCGACGGCGGGGTCGGGCGCGACCGTCACGAGATCGGCCACGGTGTCGCCCGCCACCCGGCGCAGCGTGTCGAGCATCTCCGCGACCGTCACCGTGAGCGCGGGCAGGTTGACCGGCAGCGCCCCGATGAGGTCACCGGGTCCGCTGCCGCGTCCGGCCTCGGTGATGCGGAGGATGCCCTCGACCGTGCGCCGCGGTGAAGCCAGGGCGACCCGCAGGGAAGGGCTGACCGGACAGATGGCCGCCAGGCCGGAGAGGGGTTCGCGGACGATGCCGGACAGGAAGCCGGACGCGGCGGCGTTGGGCTTGCCCGGCCGTACCGACACGGTCATGAGCCGCGCCACGCGTCCGTCGACGAAGCCCTTGCGGGTGTACTCGGCGACCAACTGCTCGCAGACGCGCTTCTGCGTCCCGTAGCTCGACTGCGGCGTGGGCAGCGTCGACTCGCTGACCATGGGCGGCAGCGGCAGCGCGGGGTCGGACCCGTAGACGGCGACGCTGCTGGAGAACACCAGCCGGGGTGTCGGCCCGCCCGCCGCGGTCTGCGCGCGGGCGGCGTCGAGCAGCGCGCGGGTGGTGTCCAGGTTGGCGCTCATGCCGAGGTCGAAGTCGGCCTCGCACTCGGCCGAGACCGCGGAGGCCAGATGGATCAGGACGTCCACCGGCTCCGCGAAGATCTCGTCGAGGCGCTCGTTCAGGTCGCCTTGTACGACGTTCACCAGCGGGTCGGCGGCGAGCGGCGACCCACTGGGTACGAACCGGTCGGCGAGCACAAGGCTGTCGACGGGGGCGCCGCACAGGGTCCGGCGCTTGAGCAGGGCGTCGGCCACCTGCTGTCCCAGGAAGCCGAAGCCACCCGTGATGACGATCCTCATGCCTTGTCTCCCCGGTAGTTCTCGTCGCGGAAGTTCTTGAGCCAGCCGAGCCCCTCGCTCGTACCGGCGAGGGGGCGGTATTCGCAGCCGATCCACCCCTCGAAGCCCAGCTCGGCGATGACGTCGAGCAGGTGGTGGAGGTCGAGTTCGCCCCGGTCGGGCTCGTGGCGGTCGGGCACGCCCGCGATCTGCAGATGGCCGACGCGGCCGGTCGGAAGATCCCGGCGCAGCGTCGTGGTGAGGTCGCCCTCCACGATCTGACAGTGGTAGAGGTCGAGCTGCACCTTGAGGTTCGGGGCACCCAACTCCCGGACGACGGCGTGTGCTTCGGCCTGGCGGCGCAGGAAGTAGCCCGGCATGTCACGGCCGTTGATCGGCTCGATCAGGAGGTCGACGTCCACGGCGGCGGCCCGCTCGGCGGCCCAGGCGAGGTTGGCCAGATAGGTGTCGCGGTGCCCGGCCAGCTGATCGGGCGTCGCGTCCGGCGCTGTAAGTCCCGCCATGACGTGGACCTGGCCGCAGCCGAGCACGGCGGCGTAGTCGAGCGCCCGGTCGATCCCGGAGCGGAGCTCGGCCTCGCGGCCCGGCAGCGAGGCGATGCCCCGCTCCCCGGAGTCCCAGTCGCCGGGCGGCGCGTTGAACAGCACCTGCCGCAGGCCGTTGTCGTCGAGCCGACGCCGCAGCTCACCGGCTTCGTGGCCGTATGGGAAGAGGTACTCGACGGCTTCGAAGCCGTCCGCCGAGGCCGCGGCGAAGCGGTCGGGGAAGTCGTGCTCGGTGTACATCATGGAAAGGTTCGCGGCGAACCTCGGCATGGTTGCTCCTGTGTTCGGGCCGGTGGCGCCGGTCATCGGTTGACCACTTCCTTCTTCGTGGCGAGCACGGCGGCCGCGCCGACGACGAGGCTGAGGGCCAGGACGTACATCGGGATGGAGGTCGAGCCGGTGGCGTCCTTGAGCGCGCCGATCATGTACGGGCTGACGAACCCGGCCAGGTTGCCCACCGAGTTGATCACGGCGAGCCCGGCCGCCGCGGCCGTGCCGCTGAGGAACGCGGTGGGCAGCGACCAGAACAGCGGGGCGCAGGTCAGCACGCCGGCCGCGGCGAAGGACAGGGCGATCAGGGACAGGGCGGTGGAGCCGCTCCAGCCGGCGGCCAGGGAGAAGCCGACGGCGCCCATGAGGCTCGGTACGACCAGGTGCCATCGGCGCTCGCGGCGCTTGTCCGCGGAGCGCCCGAAGAGGTTCATCGCGACCAGCGCGGCCACGAACGGCACGGCGCTGAGCACGCCGATCGTGAAGTTGTCTTCGATGCCGGTCGACTTGACGAAGGTGGGCAGCCAGAAGGTAAGGGCGTACTGGCCCATCACGAAGCAGAAGTAGATGAGGCACATCAGCCACACCTTGGGGTCGCGGAAGCCGTCCCGGACCTTGCCGTGCGTCTGGTGCGCGGTGTCCTTGGCGATCGCTGCCTCGACGATGTCCTTCTCCTCGTCGGAGAGCCACTTGGCGCTGCGCACCCCATTGTCGAGGTAGAAGAGCGTGGCGACGCCGATGAGGAGGGCCGGGATCGCTTCGAGCAGGAACATCCACTGCCAGCCCTGCCAGCCGTTCGTCCCGTCGAAGGTGTCCATGATCCAGCCGGAGAGCGGGTTGCCGAAGATACCGGCGACGGGGATCGCCGACATGAACATCGCGATCACGCGGGCCCTGCGGTGGGACGGGAACCAGTAGGTGCAGTAGAGGATCACGCCCGGATAGAAACCGGCCTCCGCGGCTCCGAGGAGGAAGCGGAGCACGTAGAACATCGTCTCGTTGGTGACGAACGTGAACGCCGCCGAGACCAGACCCCAGGTGATCATGATCCGGGCGATCCAGGTGCGGGCCCCGACGCGCTGCAGCATCAGGTTCGAGGGGACCTCGAAGAGGAAGTAGCCGATGAAGAACAGACCGGCGCCCAGACCGTACGCCGCCTCGCTGAGGCCGAGGTCGTCCGACATCTGGAGCTTCGCGAAGCCCACGTTGACGCGGTCCAGGTAGGAGAAGACGTAGCAGAGGATCAGGAAGGGGACGATGCGCAGGACGACCTTGCGGAACACGGCGTTCTCGCGGTCGAGGCCGGGGGTATCGGCCGTCGCGGTGGACGTGGACATGCGGAATCCTTACTGCGGCTCAGGGGATTCTCGGACGGGCGGTGCGGGGTCACCAAGCGGAGTCACCATGCGGGGTCACCAAGAGGCGCCGAACACGGCCTTGAGTTCGTCGAGAGCGGGGGAGGGGAGCGGCTCGGGGCGACGGTCCGTCAGGAGCCAGAGGCGTGCCGTCTCCTCGAGTTCTTCGAGGACGGCGAGAGCGGACGCGGCGTCGGGACCCCAGACGACGGGGCCGAGCCGGTCGAGCAGGACGGCCCTGATCGGCGTGCGGTGTGCCGCGCGATCAGCGATGTGTCCGGTCACCAGGTCGGCCACGCGGGGATCGCCCGGCCGGTGGTAGGGGATGAGCGGGACGTGCCCGACCTTCATCACGTAGTACGGGGTGAGCGGCGGAAGCACGTCGTCCGTGCTCCACACACCGGCCAGGGTGAGCGCGACGAGATGCGTGGAGTGGGTGTGGACGACGAACCGTGCCGTGCGGTCGGCGGCACAGATGCGCTGGTGGAGAGCGAGGGTCTTGCTGGCGCGGTCGCCCGCGATCTGCTCGCCCCTGGCGTCGACCAGGGCCAGGCGCTCGGGGTCGAGGAAGCCGAGGGCGGCGTCGGTGGGCGTGATCAGGTGGGAGTCGCCGACCCGCGCGCTGATGTTGCCGGCGCTGGCGTGGACGTATCCGCGGGCGAAGAGGCTGGTGCCCACCCGGACGATCTCGGCGCGTGCCTCGTCCACGGCAGGGGCGGAAAGCCCGGTCATGCCGTCTCCCGGCCGAGGTGGGCGAAGGACGTGGTGAAGAAGCCGGGCCCGCCGAAGTTGCCGGATTTCAGGCTGACATGGAGGGTGCCGCCGTCAGGGAGGGCCGCCGCGCACCATGGCACCCCGGGGTCGATCTGCGGTCCGATGCGCAGTCCGGTGAGGCCGAGGGCCTGCACGACCGCGCCCGAGGTCTCGCCGCCGGCGACGACGAGTTGACGTACGCCGAGTTCCACGAGCCCCTGGGCGACGCGGGCCAGGGCCTGTTCGACGAGCGCACCGGCTTCGGCGACGCCGAGGCGCCCCTGGACGTCGCGGACCGCTTCGGGTGCCTCGGTGGAGTGGACGAGTACAGGACCGTCGGCCAAGTGCGAGGCGGCGAAGGCCAGGGCCTGCCCGGCCACGTCCTCACCGGCCGCGATCCGCAGCGGGTCCACGCTGAACGCGGGTCCGCCGCCGCGCAGGAACTCCAGGACCTGGCCGTTGGTGGCGGTGGAGACCGAGCCGGACACGATGGCCTGGTGGCCGCCGGGCGGGGGCAGTCGGGCGGCGGCGGGGGACGGCTCGAACCCCCAGTTCGCGGGCAGCCCGATGGCCAGGCCTGAACCGGCGGTCACCAGCGGCAGCTCCTTGACGGCGGCACTGAGGCGTACGAGGTCGTCGTTGGAGACGGCGTCCACGATCGCGACGCCGACGCCCTCCTCGCGCAGCTCGCCGACGCGCTCCCGGATCGCCCCGGCACCGGCGGCGACCACGGTGTGGTCGATGAGGCCGATGGGCCGCGCGGTCTGCGCGCCGAGCACGGACACCAGGTTGGAGTCGGTCATCGGCGTCAGGGGGTGATGCCGCATGCCGCTCTCGCTGAGCAGCACGTCACCGACGAAGAGGTGTCCCTTGAAGACCGTGCGCCCGTTGTCGGGGAACGCGGGCGTCGCCACCGTGAAGTCGGTGCCCAGCGCGTCCATCAGGGCCTCGGTGACGGGACCGATGTTGCCGGCCCGCGTCGAGTCGAAGGTCGAGCAGTACTTGAAGTAGATCTGCTCCGCGCCCGCGGACCGCAGCCAGTCGAGGGCCCGCAGCGAGGCCTCGACGGCATCGGCCGCCGGTGTGGTCCGCGACTTGAGGGCGATGACCACGGCGTCCGCGTCGACCGGCTTCCCGGCGCCCGCCTCCGGTACCTCGATGAGCTGGACCACGCGCATGCCCGCGCGCACCAGGTTGTTGGCCAGGTCGGTGGCGCCGGTGAAGTCGTCGGCGATGCACCCGAGTCGGAATCCCACGTCAGACCTCCCTCGGCTCGGGCCGCTGCGCGGACCTCTGCTCGGGCCCCTGCCCGGGCAGCTCGATCCCGGGGAAGATCTTGATCACCGCGCTGTCGTCCTCGGCGCCAAGACCGGAGGCCGACGCCTGGAGGAACATCTGGTGGGCGGTCGCCGCCAGAGGGAGCGGGAACTCCTCGGGGCGGGCCGCGTCGAGTACGAGCCCCAGGTCCTTGACGAAGATGTCGACCGCGGACAGCGGCGCGTAGTCCCCGGCGAGCACGTGCGCCATGCGGTTCTCGAACATCCACGAGTTGCCCGCGCTGTGCGTGATGACCTCGTACAGCGCTTCGGCGGGTACGCCCGCCTTGATGCCCAGGGCCATCGCCTCCGCCGCCGCGGCGATGTGCACGCCCGCGAGCAGCTGATTGACGATCTTGACCTTGGAGCCGATGCCGGCCTCGCCTCCCAGGCGGTAGACCGTGCTGCTCATGGCTTCGAGCACCGGGTCGGCGACCGCGTACGCGATGGGGGCGCCCGAGGTCATCATGGTGAGCTCACCGCTCGCGGCCCGGGCGGCGCCACCGGAGATGGGGGCGTCCAGGTAGAGCACGCCACGCTCGGCGAGGCGCTTCTCCAGCTCGGCGGACCAGGCGGGGTCGGCCGTGGAGCACATGACGTAGACGGACCCCGGACGCAGCCGCTCGGCCGCGCCGCCCGTGCCGTCGCCGGTGCCGAACAGGACCGACTCGACCTGCGCCGCGTTGACCACCACGCCGACCAACACGTCCACTGCGCCCGCCAGTTCACCGGCAGAGGCGTGGGCCGTGCCACCCTCCTCGGCGAAGGCCGCGGCCACTTCGGGGCGCAGATCGTGGACGCCCACGTCGAAGCCCGCCCTCCGCAGGCTGCGGGCCATGCCGAGCCCCATGGCCCCCAGGCCCACCACGCCTACGCGCGGCCGCGCCGACCTGCCCTGGTCGTTCATGCCCGTCCTCGTCTCGCTGTGCCGTCCGGGGCATGGCCCGGCTCCGCATCCGTGCGGCGGTCAGGTCATATGATGACCTGTTGATGTGAGCCTTGGCCATGGGGTCGACACCGACCCGGGTCACGCCGCCGAGCAGTCCGGACACAGCCCCCGATACGTCACCTGGGCCTCGGACACGGTGAATCCGTATCTCTCGGAAGCGGGGAGTTCGGTCAGGCGGTCGCCACCGGGATGGACGTCCCGGATGGCGCCGCAGCCCGAGCACACCAAGTGCTGGTGCGGGTGGTGGGCATTGGGGTCATAGCGCTTGGCGCGGCCCGTCGACACCTCGATCACCTCGCCGAGCAGGACGAGCTCGCCCAGCGTGTTGTAGACCGTGGCGCGAGATATCTCCGGCAGTAGTGTGGTGGCGCGGGCGAGCACCTCGTCAGCGGTGAGGTGGACGTGCTCACCGTCGAGCACCTGGGCAACCACCCGGCGCTGAGCGGTCAACCGCCAGCCGCGCCCGCGAAGCCGTTCGAGCAGGTCGCTCATGCCGCCCACCAGCCTAACTGTGCGTTGTCCGACGATTGAGTTCGTACGGGCCCGTCTGCCGTATTGACTTGGACTATGTCCATCGTAGGATCGGTTCCGGCCGACAGCCAAGGGTCAAGGGACAGGGCAACAGCAGGGAAAGGCACGTGACTTCAGGAGACGGGTCAGTTCGCCCCGGTATCCGGTGCCCCGCTCGCCGGCTTCCACACCCCAGTTTTCTGGAGCTAGAGATCCGCCCCGTCCGGAAGGATTCCCATGACTGAGAACCACGACGCGATCGTCACCGACCCCAAGCCGGAAGAGACAGGCGGCTGCCCGGTCGCGCACACGCGTGCCCCCCACCCGACCCAGGGCGGCGGAAACCGCCAGTGGTGGCCGGAGCGGCTCAACCTCAAGATCCTCGCGAAGAACCCCGCCGTGGCCAACCCCCTCGGCGAGGAGTTCGACTACGCGGAGGCCTTCAAGGCCCTCGACCTCCCGGCGGTCAAGCGGGACATCGCCGAGGTCCTCACGACCTCGCAGGACTGGTGGCCCGCGGACTTCGGCAACTACGGCCCCTTCATGATCCGGATGGCCTGGCACAGCGCCGGCACCTACCGCATCAGCGACGGCCGCGGCGGCGCCGGGGCGGGCCAGCAGCGCTTCGCGCCCCTCAACAGCTGGCCGGACAACGCGAGCCTGGACAAGGCGCGCCGCCTGCTGTGGCCGGTCAAGAAGAAGTACGGCCAGAACCTCTCCTGGGCCGACCTCATCGTCCTCACCGGCAACGTCGCCCTGGAGTCGATGGGCTTCAAGACCTTCGGCTTCGGCGGCGGACGCGCGGACGTCTGGGAGCCCGACGAGGACGTCTACTGGGGCCCCGAGACCGACTGGCTCGGCGACGAGCGCTACACCGGTGACCGCGAGCTGGAAAACCCCCTCGGCGCGGTCCAGATGGGCCTCATCTACGTCAACCCCGAGGGCCCGAACGGCAACCCGGACCCGCTCGCGGCGGCCCGCGACATCCGTGAGACGTTCCGCCGGATGGCGATGAACGACGAGGAGACGGTCGCCCTCATCGCGGGTGGTCACACCTTCGGCAAGACCCACGGCGCGGGCCCCGCGGACAGCGTCGGCGACGACCCCGAGGCCGCCCCGATGGAGCAGCAGGGCCTGGGCTGGAAGAGCACGCACGGCACCGGCGTGGGCGCCGACGCGATCACCAGTGGCCTCGAGGGCATCTGGACGAACACCCCGACCGCCTGGGACAACAGCTTCTTCGAGATCCTGTTCGGCCACGAGTGGGAGCTCTTCAAGAGCCCGGCCGGCGCCCACCAGTGGCGGCCGAAGGACGGCGCCGGCGCGGGCACCGTCCCCGACGCCCACGACGCGTCCAAGACCCACGCCCCGACGATGCTGACGACCGACCTGTCGCTGCGCATCGACCCGGTCTACGAGCAGATCTCGCGCCGCTTCCTGGAGAACCCCGACGCGTTCGCGGACGCCTTCGCCCGCGCGTGGTTCAAGCTGACCCACCGCGACATGGGCCCGATCGTCCGCTACCTGGGCCCGGAGGTCCCGGCGGAGACGCTGGTGTGGCAGGACCCGCTCCCCGAGCGGACCTACGACCTCATCGACGCCGCGGACATCGCCTCGCTCAAGAGCCAGGTCCTCGCCTCCGACCTGTCGGTGTCCGAGCTCGTGTCCACCGCGTGGGCGGCGGCCTCGTCCTTCCGCGGCAGCGACAAGCGCGGCGGCGCCAACGGCGCGCGCATCCGCCTGGAGCCGCAGCGTGGCTGGGAGGTCAACAACCCCGACCAGCTCGCGGCGGTACTGCGCACGCTTGACGGCATCCAGGCGTCCTTCAACGCCCAAGGCGGCTCCAAGCAGGTCTCGCTCGCCGACCTGATCGTGCTCGCCGGTGCCGCGGCCGTCGAACAGGCCGCCAAGGACGCGGGCTTCGACATCGAGGTCCCCTTCACGCCGGGCCGCGTGGACGCCACGCAGGAGCAGACGGACGTCGAGTCGTTCGCCGCGATCGAGCCTGCCGTGGACGGCTTCCGCAACTACGCCGGAAAGGGCAACCGCCTGCCCGCCGAGTACCTGCTGCTCGACAAGGCCAACCTGCTGACCCTGAGCGCCCCCGAGCTGACGGTCCTCGTCGGTGGCCTGCGCGTCCTCGGCGCGAACCACCAGGGATCGAAGCACGGTGTCTTCACCACGACGCCCGGGTCCCTGACCAACGACTTCTTCGTCAACCTGCTCGACCTGGGTACGACGTGGAAGTCGACGTCCGGCGACCAGAGCACCTTCGAGGGACGCGACGCGGCCACGGGCGAGGTCAAGTGGACCGGCACCCGAGCCGACCTCGTCTTCGGCTCGAACTCCGAGCTGCGCGCGCTCGCGGAGGTCTACGCGAGCGATGACGCGAAGGAGAAGTTCGTGAAGGACTTCGTCTCCGCGTGGGACAAGGTGATGAACCTGGACCGGTTCGACCTCGTCTGAGCGAGACAGGTCTGAGTGTGTCGTAGAGGTCGGCCCGCGACGCGGGCCGACCTCTACGAGCATGTCCGCGCCCCGGGGCAACTCGCCTTCAGGAGCTGCCGGTCAGATGTCCAGGACGCCCCGCGCGTCGACCGGAAGCCCCGTGGTGAAGGAACTGTTCGCGGCGAGCCCCGTGACCAGGGAGCGCGCCCCGTCGACGGCGTCCGCCGCGCGGCCCAGGGCGTCCGGCTCGCCGGGGGTCCGCTCGCCGAAGAGGTCGGCCAGCATGCGCACGTCCCCGCCGCCGTGCCCGCCCTCACCCGTGGGCACCTTCACCTCCCGCGGCTCTTCCCAGAAGCGGCGCAACAGCAGTTGGGTGCGCCCGGCGTCCTCCCCGGCCTCCGCACCGTGCAGGACGGCACCGGCTCCGTCGGACCGCGCATCGGGGCGGGTCCAGGTGGACTCCTCCACCAGGAGCTCGACGCGTCCCTCGCTGCCGTTGAAGGCGATGCGATAGCCCTCCCAGGGCGCGTACGCGGTGAGGTGGTACGTGAGCAAGGCGCCGGAGGAGTAGCGCACGAGGACCGCCATGTCGTCCTCGATGCTCACCCCGGGGCCGAACACGTTCTGGTCGCGGTGGTAGCCGTCCGCCGACTCCGCGTCCAGGTACAGGGCGCTGAGCACGGGTGATTCCGCCAGCCGGATGGCGAAGGGGTCGGCCTCGGCCGCGGGGGAGCCGTGGGCGCGGGTGTAATCCCGGGCAAGGCCGCGCCTGGTGCCCGCCTCATCGCCGTAGAAGAAGAGCCCGCCCTGCGCGTACACCGTGTCGGGCCGCGCACCGAGCCACCAGTTGACCAGGTCGAAGTGGTGGGTGGCCTTGTGCACCATCAGGCCGCCGGAGTTGGCCTTGTCGCGGTGCCAGCGCCGGAAGTAGTCCGCGCCGTGCCGCAGATCGAGCAGCCACTCGAAGTGCACCGAGCCGACCTCGCCGATCTCACCCCGCGCGAGGAGCTCGCGCACGGCCGAATGCACAGGGTTGTAGCGGTAGTTGAAGGCGACCCGGACCTCGCGGCCCGTGCGTCGCTGGGCGTCGAGGATGCGGCGCGCCCGCTCGGCGGTGGTGGTCATCGGCTTCTCGGTGATGACGTCGCAGCCCGCTTCGAGCGCCCGCACGATGTAGTGGTCGTGCAGGTGGTCGACGGTGCACACCACGACGAGGTCGACGCGCTCGCGGCGCAGCATGTCGTCGAACTCGTCCGCGGAGTAGGCGGGTACGGGCGGGCGGCCGGGGTGGGCGGTCGCGATCCATTCGTTGTGGACGGCCATGCGGTGCGCGTTGACGTCGCAGAAACCGGCCAGCTCGATCCGGTCGGCGTAGGGCCCTGCGAGTGCCTCGGTGAAGAGCTGGGCGCGGGCACCAAGGCCCACCACGGCACAGCGGCGACGGAGCGCGGCGGCGAGGGGCATGCGGGAATCCCTTCGGGAAGAGAGACGGGGTGGCAGGTCCGGAGGCGGGCATCGCGGGGGAGGCCGTGATCGCGCGGCAACGGTTGCACGCGTAACCGCGCCGGACAAGAGGGTCCGCGGCCAACGGCCGCCGCCCGCACCGGGGTGCTCCCGCCGGTCTTTCGGAGTCTGCGGGTCCGCTGTGGCTTGTGGCGCAGTTCCTCGCGCCTCTATCGGGGCGCAGCCGCCGGCCGTCCACATATTGAGTCGTTTCAGTTTTCCGCTCCGGGGTCTTGTCCTGACATTCGCCCGATGCCTAGGGTCGCCCCAGTGCAAGCGCTTTCTAGCTCGTTCGAGGAGACCGTATGTCCTCCACCCCCACTCGGCTGCACGCCACCCCTCTGCGCGCCGCCGTCGTCGGCACCGGCTCCATCGTGACCGGCAGTCATCTGCCCGCCCTGCGGGCCCATGCCGACCGGATCGAGCTGAGAGCCGCCGTCGATGTCGACCCCGCCCGGCTCGACGCGTTCCGCACGGAGGCCGGGGCGCAGGGCATGGACGTCGAGGGTTACGCCGACTTCGACGCGATGCTGGAGGCCGTCCGGCCGGACCTGGTCCTGATCGGGACCCCGCCGTCGCTCCACCGGGCGCAGACCGTGGCCGCGTTGAAGGCGGGCGCGTGGGTGCTGTGCGAGAAGCCGCTGTGTCTCTCGCTCGCCGAGTACGACGAGATCGCCGCCGCCGAGGAGGCCTCGGGAGCGTACGCGTCGGTGGTCTTCCAGCACCGCTACGGCTCGGGCGCCGTACACGCCCGCGAGCTGATCGCGAGCGGCGAGCTCGGGGCACCCCGGGTCGCGCACTGCCAGACCACCTGGCACCGGGACAGCGCCTACTACGCGGTGCCGTGGCGCGGCCGGTGGGAGAGCGAGGGCGGCGGTCCCACCATGGGGCACGGCATCCACCAGTTCGACCTGCTCCTGCATCTGTTGGGCGACTGGTCCGAGGTGCGCGCCATGGCGACCCGCCTCGTCCACGACACCGAGAGCGAGGACGTCTCGACCGCCCTGGTGCGCTTCGAGAGCGGCGCGCTCGCCACCGTCGTCAACAGCGTCCTGTCACCGGACGAGGTCAGCCGCATCCGCGTCGACTGCGCCGACGCGACGGTCGAACTCACCCATCTCTACGGCCACTCCAACGAGGACTGGGTCTACACCCCCGCCCCGCACGTCGATACGGAGCGCCCCACCGCCTGGCGCACCCCCGCCGCCGACGTGCCCAGCTCGCACGCCGCCCAGCTCGGCGCTCTCCTGGACGCCTACCAGCAGGGCGTACGGCCTCCGGGCAGCGGAGCCGACGCCCGCCGCACCCTCGAATTCGCCGCCGCCCTCTACAAGTCGGCGTTCACCGGACAGCCGGTGCGCGCGGGCGAGATCACCGCCGGTGACCCCTACTACCCGGCCATGCACGGCAGCCACCCCGACTGGAGCCCCACGCGATGACGATTCAGGTCACCCACACGCACGGCGAGCGGATCACGGTCCGCTCCGGCGGCATCGAGCTGCTCAGCTATGTGTACGCGCCGGACCCGGACGCCTTCGAGGCCCGCAAGCCCTACATCCACCCCCTGCGCACCCTCGCCGGACACCAGGTCTCCGGATACCGGCCGAACGACCACCGCTGGCACAAGGGTCTCCAGATGACCGCGAGTCATCTGTCGGGCCAGAACTTCTGGGGCGGCAACTGCTATGTCCACGGCGAGGGTTATCTGCGTCTGCCGGAGCGCATCGGCTCCATGCGTCACGACGGCTTCTCCGCCATCGACGTTGAGGACGACCGCCTGAGCCTCGCCGAAGAGCTCACCTGGATCGAGAACGGCGGCCAGGAGTGGGCCAAGGAGGAGCGTGGCATCACCGTCCACTCGGTCGACGAGGAAGCCGGATCCTGGGCACTCGACTGGTCGATCCGCCTCACCAACACCCGTTCCGAACCGCTCCACTTCGGCTCGCCGACCACCGCGGGCCGCGAGATGGCCGGATACACGGGCCTGCAGTGGCGCGGCCCGCGCGACTTCACCGGGGGCGCCGCCTTCGGGCCGGACGGCGACAAGGGCGCGGGTGAACTGATGGGCACCCAAGGCCCCTGGCTTGCCTTCACCGGCGAACACGACGACGTCGACGCGCACTCCACGCTCGTCTTCGCCCATGCGCCCGACAACCTCGACGCGACGAGCGCCGTCCACGAGTCGCACTGGTTCGTGCGCTCGGAGCCCATCCCGACCGTCGCGTTCTCCTGGGCGTTCTTCGAGGAGTTCGAGCTGGCACCCGGCGCGTCCTTCACCTACCGCTACCGCGTCGTGGTCGCCGACGGGGCCTGGGACCGCGACCGCGTCGCCACGCACCTGAAGGGACTGGCATGGTGAGCCTTCCGCACCCCCTGCCCGGAGCGGTCGGCCTCTCGCACCTCACCGCCTACGACTGGGAGGCGGCCGACGGCGTGTGCGGCGGCAGCCCGCATCTGCACCTGGTGTGCACGGAGGCGTACGTCGTCACCGGTGGCCGCGGCGCCGTCCAGACGCTCAGCCCTGACGGCTACCGCGATGTCCCCCTGGAAGCGGGCTCGGTGGCGTGGTTCACGCCGGGCACCGTGCACCGCATGGTGCAGGGCGGCGATCTGCGGATCACGGTCCTGATGCAGAACAGCGGCCTGCCCGAGGCCGGGGACGCCGTCTTCACCTTCCCGCCCGACGTGCTCGCCGACCCCGAGCGGTACGCCGCCGCCGCGAGGCTCCCCGCGAAGACGGGCCCGGAGGCGGAAGCCGCCGCCCGCAAGCGCCGCGATCTGGCCGTCGAGGGATATCTGCCGCTGCGCGAGGCGCTCAGGGCCGGGGACAACGGCCCCTACCTGGAGTTCCAGCAGGCAGCGGCCCGGCTCGTCCGGGACAAGGTCCCCGTATGGCGCGAGCTGTGGCAGGCTGGCGCGCTCGCCACCGCCGAGCGCACCGGCGCGCAGCTCGACGCCATCGAAGCGGGCGGCGGCCCGGAGTACCTCGCGGGGGCGGGCTCGTACGACAGCCGTCCGTCCCGCCTGGGCGGCTACGGCATGTGCGGGCGCCGCGACGAGTACGAACTGCCGGGCACCACGCTCCCGTACCACGGCGAGTGACCACCCTCTCTCAGACAGATCCATAAAGACCCCCGGAAGGAGAGGTGTCATCGGCATGCCCGGAAACAGGACAACGTGGTCCTGCGCGACGGCCGCGGTGCTCACGCTCAGCGCGCTGCTCACCGGCTGCGGCGGCCCGGAAGACTCGGGCGGCGGCGGCAAGACCGTTCTGCGCTACACCTGGTGGGGCAACCCCGACCGGGCGGCCCGCACCCAGGAAGCCGTCGCGCTGTTCGAGAAGGAGCACCCCGGGATCACGGTGCAGACCTCCTTCGCCGGCTATGAGGCGTACAAGCAGAAGCTCGCCACCCAGGCGGCGGGCGGCGACGCCCCCGACGTCATGCAGCTCGACTACCGGCAGATCGACCAGTACGCGGCCGGCGGCATCCTCCTCGACCTCGGAAAGCAGAAGAAGGCCCTGCGCACCGACGAGATCGACGAGGGGCTCCTTGCCACCGGAGTCGTGGTCGGCACGCAGTACGCGATCCCGCAGGGCCGCGGAACCGAGACCGTCGTGTACGACGCCAAGCAGTGGAAGGCGGCCGGGGTGACGCTCCCACGCAAGGGCTGGACCTGGGACGACTGGGCCGACGCCATGCGGGAGTTGGCGAAGGAGACCGGCAAGCCGGGCTCCGTCGATCCGGGGCAGAGCGAGGACTGCTTCGAGGTCTGGCTGCGCGGCCAGGGCAAGACCCTGTACACCGAGGACCGCAGGCTGGGCTTCACGGCCGATGATCTGACCCGCTGGTGGACCTTCGCCGACAAGCTGCGGCGGGAGGGCGCGGTGTCGCCCGCCCAGCAGACCACCCAGCTCGACGGATCGGTGGAGAACCAGCCGCTGGCCCGCGGCAAGGCGGTCTCCGACTTCAACTGGGACGCGCCCGCCAGCGGCTACACGGCGATCGTCGGCGAAGGCCTGACCCTGGCCCCCATGCCGTCGGGCACGGACGGCACGCCCGGCCAGTACTTCAAGCCCTCGATGTTCATGGGCGCGGCGGCCACCACGGAACACCCGAAGGAATCCGCCGAGTTCATCGACTTCATGATCAACGACAAGAAGGCGGCGGACATCCTGGGCGCCTCCCGCGGCATCCCGGTCAACGAACCGATCCGCGACGACATCGGGCCCCAGCTCAAGGACTTCGACAGAACCGTCGCCGACTACCAGGACTCCGTCGACGGCAGCCTCAAGGCCCCGCCGAAGGCGCCGCCCTCGGGCGACACCTCCCTGCAGACCACCTTCGGACGTGACTACGACCAGGTGTCGTTCGAGCAGATGACACCCCGCGAGGCCGCGGAGGACTTCATCACCGAGGCGAAGGCGGAGCTGAGGTCATGACCACCACCGACATACCCGTGAAGGCCGTTCCCGCGAAGAGCCCGGCGCCACCGGGCAAGACCCGCGGCAGGCTCCGGCGTGAGGGCGCCGCCTGGGTGTTCCTCTCGCCCTGGGTCCTCGGCGCGATCGTCCTGACCCTGCTTCCGATGGCCGTGTCGCTGTACCTCTCCTTCACCGACTACGACCTGTTCAACGCCCCGCGCTGGGTGGGCTTTCGCAACTACGTCCAGATGTTCACCGAGGACCCGCGCTACTGGCGCTCCGTCGGTGCGACTCTGCTGTACGTCGTGATCGCCGTGCCGCTGCAACTGGCGCTCGCCCTCGCCGTCGCGCTCGCCCTGAAGTCGATGAAGCGCGGCAGGGCCTTTTACCGGTCCGCCTTCTACGCCCCTTCGCTGCTCGGCGCCTCCATGTCGATCGCCCTGGTGTGGCGGGCCGTCTTCAACGACGGCGGCACCGTCGACAACCTCCTGTCCGGCATCGGCATCCACACCGGCGGCTGGGTCAACAACCCCGGCTGGGCACTGTTCGCCGTGGCGCTCCTGACCGTCTGGCAGTTCGGCGCCCCCATGGTGATCTTCCTGGCGGGCCTGCAGCAGATCCCCGCCGAGCTCTACGAAGCCGCCGCGGTGGACGGGGCGAGCAGGCGGCGGCAGTTCCTCTCCATCACACTGCCGATGCTGTCGCCGGTCCTCTTTTTCAACCTGGTGCTCCAGACCATCCAGGCCTTCCAGGTCTTCACTCCCGCCTTCGCGGTCAGCGGCGGCAAGGGCGGCCCCGCCGACTCCACCCTCTTCTACACGCTCTACCTCTACGACCGGGGCTTCGTCGCCTCCCACATGGGCTACGCCTCCGCCATGGCCTGGGTCCTGCTGATCGCCATCGGAGTCGTGACCGCGGTGCTCTTCCGCACCTCGCGCTCCTGGGTCTTCTACGCCAACGAGGGGGAGCGATGACCACCACCACGACCACCGCGGGCCCGCGGCCCTTTCCCTGGCGTCGCGTCGTGCTGCACGCCGGATGCCTGGCCGCGCTCCTGGTGATGCTCTATCCGCTGGCCTGGCTCGTCGCCACGTCGCTGAAGCCCGCCGACGAGGTGATCGCCAGCCTGAACCTGCTGCCGGGCAAGCTGGAGTGGTCGAACTACACGACCGCGCTCGACGGCGTGGACGACGTCTCCGTCGGGCGGCTGCTCTCCAACTCCCTGCTGATCGCGGGCGGCGCGGTCCTCGGCAACGTACTCAGCTGCTCTCTGGCGGCCTACGCGTTCGCCCGGCTGCGCTTCCGCTTCCGCGGGCCGCTCTTCGCCTTCATGATCGCGACGATCATGCTGCCGCACCACGCCGTCCTGATCCCGCAGTACATCATCTTCAACCAGCTCGGCATGGTGAACACCTACTGGCCGCTGATCCTGCCGAAGTTCCTCGCCACCGAGGCCTTCTTCGTCTTCCTCATCGTGCAGTTCATGCGCGGTCTGCCGCGCGAGCTGGAGGAGGCAGCCAGGATCGACGGCTGCGGTCCGTTCCGCAGCTTCTTCCTGGTCGTCCTACCGCTGACCAGGCCCGCGCTGATCACCACCGCGATCTTCACCTTCATCTGGACCTGGAACGACTTCTTCACCCAGCTGATCTATCTCTTCTCACCCGAGAAGTTCACGCTGACGCTGGCGTTGCGGTCGTTCGTGGACGCCTCCAGCCAGTCGGCGTTCGGCCCGATGTTCGCCATGTCGGTGATCGCGCTCCTTCCGATCGTGCTGTTCTTCCTCGCCTTCCAGCGCTTCCTGGTCGAGGGCATGGCCAACTCCGGAGTCAAGGGATGAGCGTGCGGGCCCGCGAGACGGGCGAGATATTCGGGCCGCGGATGACCCTTTTCGCGGACGTGCTGTGCCTGGGCGTGGTCACGGCCCTGGCCTGTCTGCCGCTCATCACCGCTCCCGCGGCGCTCTCCACCGCCTGCGCGATCGTGCGCGGCACCGGGGAGGATCAACCCGCCACGGCTGGGCGGTACGTGACGCTGCTGCGTGAACGGTTCCGTTCCGGTGACCTCGCCGCGGGCGCCTTCGCAGTGGCCGGAGCGCTGCTGTTCCTGGCGGACCTGGCCCTTGCCGGGGTGGGACTGCCGGGCGCCCGCGTCTTCGCCGTGGCGGCGGCGGTGATCGGCGTGTGCGCCGTGGTCGTGGCGCTGCGCTCCTGCGCACGTCCCGAGTCGCTCACCGACTGGCCCGCCGCGGTGCGCGGCGCCGCCGGCGACGCGGCGCGGGACGTGGGCGGCAGCGTCCTGGTACTGCTCGCGCTCGCGGCGGCCGTGCTGTGCGCCTGGATGATGCTGCCGCTCGCGTTCCTCGTGCCGGGGCCGCTGGCTCTGGCCCTCACCGCCATCGACGTACGCCACGTACGCATGCCCCAAGGGGAGACAGCGTGATAGCCCGCAGAACCTTCATCGCCACCTCCACCGCCGCGGGAATCGCGGGCGCATCCGGCGGGCCAGCCGCCGCGACGGCCAGTGCCGCGCCCCAACCGCCGCAACCGGACCGGGACTTCGTCGACTTCCTCACCACGGCCGCCGACAAGCGAGCCACAGCCGTCCTCGACGGATACGCCGCTCACATCACCGACCTCCGTGACATGGGCAAGGCCCGAGCCGCCGCCCGCAGCCTGCGCACCCTCACCTCCGTCCACGTACACACCGGATCCGCGCACCACCACGACAACGAGCTCCTCGGCCCGCTGCGAGAACTCGCGGACGCGCTCGCCGAGGAGCAGTACGACGACGGACTGTGGGACCAGGGCGCCGTCCACTCACCGCCCGACACCGCCTTCTCCGTCGTCGATCTCAACATCGCGTACGCCCTGCTCGACAAGGACGGCGAACCGGCCACCCGGAAACTGCGGTCCACGGTCGAAGGGATCCTGCGCAAGGCAGGCCCCGGCCTGGCCAACGGCGGTGTGCACACCGCCAACCACCGCTGGCTTGTGTGCTCCGCGCTCTCCCGCATCCACCGGCGCTGGCCCGACCCCTCCTACCCCAGGCGCATCGACGCCTGGCTCGCGGAGGGCATCGACCAGCTCCCGGGCGGCGAGTACAGCGAGCGCAGCCCCACCTACTCGGCGGTGGTCACCAACCCGGCCCTGCTGACCATCGCCCGCTTTCACGACCGGCGCGACCTGTACGCACACGTACGGGACAACCTCACCGCCTCGCTCTACGTCACCGAGCCGAACGGCGAGGTGGAGTCCGTGCACTCGCGCCGCCAGGACCAGGCGGCGCTGCGTCAACTGCCCGAGTTCTGGCTCCAGTACCGGGAGTTGGCGATCCGTGACGGCAACGGGAAGTTCGCGGCGGTCGCCGCGCTGCTGCGGGAGCGCGGCGCCGGGCAGAACTTCGGCGAGACCCCGCTGGGCGACCGGCTCGCCGAGGTACTCGACCGCCCCGAGCTTGCACGCGAACTGCCGCCGGCGGAGGCCCTCCCCACCGACTTCGAGCACCACGACGACAGCTGCGGCCTGGTGCGGGTCCGCCGTGGCGAGCGGGCGGCGAGCATCTTCGGCGGCACGGACCTGCCCGAGGTGCACGCCATCTCGTCGGGCCTCTCCACCAACCCCACGTTCTTCAAGATGCGCAAAGGCGCCGCGATCCTCGACTCGCTGCGGCTTGCCCCGCAGTTCTTCTCGCTGGGCCCCTTCCGGTCCGATGGCCTTGAACGGGAGGGCGACGCCTGGCGCCTGGCGGCCGAGGTCCGCGCGGCGTTCCACCAGCCGCTGCCGCGCCGCCACCGCCGCAAGGACGGGCTCTACCCGCTCACCGACGACGGCCGCTTCTGGTCGGCGATGGACTTCCCGCACCGCCCCAAGGAGTACCGCGCGCTGCGCACCGAGATCCTGGTGCGCGAGACGGAGGACGGCGGCTGGGACCTGTCCTTCGACGTGTCGCGCTCCGCGGTGCCGCTGGCCATCGAGCTGTGCTTCCGGCGCGGAGGGAAGCTGTCGGGGGAGGGCCTGGAGCCGGTCGCCGGAGCCGAGGACACCTACCAGCTCGTCAGCGGCGAGGCGAGCTACACGGTCGGCGAGGACCGGATCACGTTCGGCCCCGGCAATGGAAAGGGCGGCAAACAGCCACCGGTGATCGACCCGGGCGAGCGCTACACCTGGATGAACGGCTCCCTCACCCCGGCGGGTATCCGGGTCCTCATCACCGGTCGCTCGCCGCTGACGTATCGGATGAGTCTGCGCTGAGCGGCTCGCGGGAATGCGGGCGGCGGGCGAGGAAGACGAACTCCTTGCCCGGCCGGTCCGGGGCGTCGCGGATCTCGTCCACGACGTAGCCGTGCGCGGTGAGCGAGGCCTCCACCTCGCTGCGCTCACGGAAGCGCAGGGTCGAGTCGGAGGTGAGGGTCTCGCCCGTGGCGGTGATGAGGAACGTGTGGCGGAAGGAGACCAGCGGCAGGCTGACGTCGGTGACGTCCACCCAGGTCTCGACCGGGCCGACGCCATCGACGGTGACCGTGCGGTGGGTCGCGGCCCAGGTCCACTCCTCCCACGCCCGACGGGCCGGGTCCCGCGTCTCGAAGACGAGGTGGCCACCGGGCCGCAGGGCGGCGTGGATCCCGCGCAGGGTGCTTTCCCACGCTTCCGGGTCGACGATCGCCTGGGCCACGTTGGCGGTCATGGTGGCCAGGTCCACTCGCATCTCCGGGAGCGCCGTCGCGTCGCCGTGGATCCACCGCACGCGATCGCTGCCGGGCTTGGCCCGCGCGACACCCAGGGAGGCGGCGGCCGGTTCGACGCCGGTCACCGCGAGACCCCGGTCGGCGAGGAGCAGCGCGAAGGTGCCCGTGCCGCAGCCCACGTCGAGCACCTGACGTGCCCTCAGTTCATCGGCGACAGCCGCGTACACGTCCAGATCGCCCCGGTCCGAGTCGAGCGGATCGTAGAGCGCCGCAAGCCGTGGATTCCCATAAGCCTCGTCTGCCACGCCCGGCAGGCTACCAACGGGCGGCGGGGGAAGCCCCTCGCCGCCCGTTCGCGGCTATCGCGGCTATCGCGTGACGGTCAACTCCTCGATGCCGGCGGGCTTCTTCGCGTCAGCGGAAGTCAGCTTCACCCTGATGTAGCGGGCCGTGCCCCCATCCGATGCGGCGGCCTTCCAGTGCTTTCCGTCGCGTGATGTTTCCACGGTGTGCTTGGTGGGGCGTACGTCCGTCCAGTGCGGGGTGACGCGCGAGTAGTGCGACACCTTGCCGAGGTCCGCGGTGAGCTTGGCTCGGGCGGCCTCGGGGACCCATGCTGTGGCGCCGCTGCCGTCGAGAGCGGCGTCCGCGTACTGGCCGGGCTGCTCCGAACTCGCCTTCGCCGCCTGGCACCTGGCCAGGTTGGAGGTGGGCTCCAGGTCAGGGCGGCGGGTCTTGATGTGGGCGGGCGCGCCCTGGCTGACGATCTGCTTGCCCTGGGGCGTCTCGATCTCGAAGGGTTCGCCGTCGATGAGCCGCACGGTGGTGTCATGGGCGCCGATGGCGATGTCGTACGTACGACCCTGCCAGTGAAGCGCGTTGAGCTTGACGCCCTCAGCCAGCTGCGGCGGCAGCATCGGATCGAGCTGCACGCGGTCCTCGCGCATCCGCTGCCCGGTCAGGCCGTTGGTGAAGACCTGGAGAAAACCGCCCTGCCCCGTCGTGAAGTTCTGTGCAGGGGAGCCCGACAGCGGGTCGGATGCCCCCGCCTTGTCGCCGCGCGCCTCCGAGAACAGGTTGAACGGACCGCGGGTGAAGGGCCGGATGGAACGCGTCAGATAGGTGTACGCGGAGCAGCCGGGCTCGCCGGTGGCGGCGGCGTCGACGGCGTGCACCGAGTCGGTCATGGCGGGGCCGTCGGGGTCGGTACGGGCCGCGTAGTAGTCGAGGGTGTTGGTGGCGGCCTTCTTCGACATCGGCCACTCCAGCGGATACATCAGCAGCACGGTGTCCGCCTGCTTGATGACCGAGCCCTTGTAGCCGTCGTACTGCTGGAAGACCTGCTTCTTCTTGTCGTAGGGGATGCGCAGTTTGTCGGCGACGGTGTTCCACTCCGCGGGGGCGCCCTCGCCGAGAATCTCGGTGACGCGGCTCGCGGTGCGCAGGGTCGTGGCGGCGCCCGCGTTGGTGAAGACGCCGTCGTCGACGCCGTTGCTGTACTCGTCGGGCCCGGCCACGTCCTTGATGGAGTAGCTGCCGTCGCTGTTGCGCGTGGCCCGGTCGGCCCAGAACTCGGCGAGCCCTCGGATCACCGGCCAGCCGCGGGTGCGCAGCCAGTGGGTGTCCTTGGTGGCGAGGTAGTACTGCCAGGCGGCCAGGGCCACATCGCTCTGCAGATGGTTCTGGGTGCGGCAGTGCGGCGGGTCCACGCTGTGGCACTCGGACTTCAGGTCGCCCTTGCTCGCGCTGGTCCAGGGGTAGAAGAGACCGGGGTGGCCGAGCTTCTCCGCGTTGGCGCGGGCACCGGCCCGCGTGCGGTAGCGGTACTCCACCACGGACTTGGCGAGGTCGGGATGGGCGGCGAGCAGCGCCGGGTACATCCACGTCTCGGCGTCCCAGAAGACGAGACCGGCGTAGTTGTCGCTGCTCAGGCCGGTGGGGGAGATGCTGTCGGCCGAGCCGGTGCGGGTGCCGGAAAGGAGACCGTACTGGGCGGACCGTACCCACGACTGGAGTTCACCCCGCCCGGCCACCTCGATGTCGCCGCGCCACAGCTCGCGCCAGGCCGCCGTATGGCCGGCGAACAGCGCGTCCCAGCCGCGGTCGGCCGCGCGCCGGGAAGCCTCGACGGCGTCGCGCTCGGGAGCGCGCGAGGTCAGTGAGGTGTCGACGCCGACGTACTTGGTGAGCTCGTAGGTCCGGCCGGACCGGACCGGGAGACCGACGGACTGATGGGCGCTCAACTCACGTGCGGGAGCCGACCTTTGTTCATTTCCTGTACGTGTCCCGCGCTCGGCCCGGAGCGTCGATGCGACCGCCCCGTCGGTCTTCGTGCCGTCCGTGCGGAACCCCACGGCCATGGTCCGCCCTCCGGACCGCGCCCCGCCGCCGGTGGGCGTCACGCGCCGGGCGCCGCGCCCGTCGATGCGGTCGGTGACCTTCGCGCCGCCGCTCCAGTGCGGCGTCACGCGCAGCCGTACGGCGCCGACATGCGGGTCGGCGCGGTCCGCGAGGACTTCGTAGACGAGGTCGGTGGCCCGGCCGTCGGATGCGGTCCAGGTGAGCGAGGTGCGCACCAGACCGCGCCGCCGGTCGAGGCTCTGCTTGTAGTGCGAGATGCGGCTCGCGGGCGTCGCGGAGGTGAAGGTCTCGGACGCGGGGCCGCCGGTGGACACCGTGAGCGGGGTCCAGGTGGGGATGGCCGCGGCGACCTGCCGGTTCTCGGCCGTCTTGCGGTTGTGCGCGTAGAGCCCGGCGACGAAGGAGCCGTCGTAGCGGGGGGTGAAGAGGGGCCAGCCGGTCTTGCCGCCGGACGCGACGTAGCCGGTGCCGTTGGGCGCGACGCGCTGGCCGAGATAGCCGTTGCCGACGAACGCGTGGTACGTGTCCTTCGCGTCGATACGGTGCGACGTCAGCGTCCAGTCGTCATCGGGGGAGGACGCGGGCGTCGTCGGCTTCTCGGTTCTCGGGGACGCGATGTCGGCCGCCGCGGTGGGGGGAACGGCCGCCGCCAGCACACCCACGAGGAAGGGTGCGACGAACCGGGCCGTGCGGGGGAGGGACCTCATTGTGCTCCGTTGCGGGGTCGCCGGGGAAGGTCAGGCGACCATAAAGATGTGAACGGTCCGCGTCAACGAATCGCGCGATGTGTTGAAGAATCAAACGAACCCGTGAGTAGGTCCTACGCCTTGGCGTCCTGGGCCCACAGCGAGCGAACATGCCCGAGATGTCGGGTCATGCACTGTTCCGCCCCCTCGGCGTCGCCCGCCACCATCAGGTCCAGGAGCTCGATGTGCTCCTGTGCCGACGGGATCAGACGGCCGCGCTCGTCCAGCGTCGTCAGTCCATAGAGGCGGGAGCGCTTGCGCAGGTCGCCGACGGTCTCGACGAGCCGGTCGTTGCCGCCGAGCGAGAGCAGGGAGAGATGGAACCGCCGGTCGGCCTCGAGATAGCCGATGAGGTCGTGGTCGCGGGCGGCGCGCACGATCTCATCGGCCACGGCGCGCAGTTGTTCCAGTTCCGCGCGCGACGCGGACCGGGTGATGCGGCCGATCATCGGGACCTCGATGAGGGTGCGGATCTCGGTGTACTGGTCGAGGTCGCGTTCGTTGACCTCGGTGACGCGGAAGCCCTTGTTGCGGACCGGTTCCACCAGGCCCTCACTGGCCAGATCGAGCATGGCCTCGCGTACGGGTGTGGCCGAGATGCCGAAGTCCTCGGCGAGCACGGGCGCCGAGTAGACCTCGCCGGGCCGCAGTTCACCGGATATCAGGGCGGCCCGCAGATGGTGGGCGACCTGATCGCGCAGCCGCTCCCGGGGAGTGACGAGGGTGCGCTGTGTGAGGTGGCCCATGGTGGTGATCCCTTCGTGGCCCCGCAGGTCGTGGCCCGCGCGCCCGCCCCGAGTCGTTCACCAGCGTACAAGGTCACATTGTTTTCGCCCCTGGATCTGGTGCGCCGTCAGAGCGCGCCGACGGGCTGAACGCACGGATGCGGCAGGGGAGTTGTGAGCCTGTCGGCGTCTGAGGGGTTGTCAGTACCATTTCACATTACTACGTTACGCATCACATGGCGTGACCCTCGCTCCTCAAGTACCCCTGGCTGGCCGGCCGTTGACGCCGCGAGCCCCCGCGTCATGCGCACGCACCGCTTGCCCCACCTCCCACACATCAGGAGCCTGTCGTGCACAAGCCCCGTACCCTGCGCAGATCCGTGGTCGTCGCGGCGATATCCGTGACGTTGTGCGCCACGGCCGCACCGGCCGCCTTCGCGGATGCCCCCGCTCCCGACCGGCGCCCGGCCGCCGCCTCAACCGCCGCGCCGGGACCCGAGGCGGCGCCGAACCCGCTGGACCAGGTCGACCGCCGGGCCACCGCCCCGAAGCCCGCGGCCCTAAAGCTCCCCGCCCCGGCCGCACTCACCGACGGCCGCGTCCCCGGCCCCCGTACGGACAAGGCGAAGGCCACCACCGAGGTGCCCCGCGCCACCATCGGCAAGGCCTCGGTGCCCTGCACCCTCGACGGTGTCACCGGCCTTACGCCCACCCAGTTCGCCGACTTCCTCGCCGATCCGGCCGTCACCGCGGACGGCTGTCTGCGCGGACTCATCTGGACCTGGGACAGACGCCTCGCGCCGCTCATGTCGCCCGCGCACATCCAGGCCGTCTCCCGGCGCATCACCCAGCTCGCCGCAGCACACGACGGCAGCAACAGGGGCCACCTGCTTGAGATGTTCACCTATCTGCATGCCGTCTCCTACCAGGCCTTCTCCCATGACGAGGTCGACATCACCGACCCGTCGACCCTGGACGCCATGCGACGAGCCGTGGACGCCTTCGGCGGAGCGGCCCACGCCTTCGACGCCACCCGCTCGAACGCCGAGACGCTGCGCGAGGCACTGACGGCGGCCGGCGCGCCCGGCCTGCGCCAGCACCAACTCCCGCTCGTCAAGCGGGTCCTGGCGACCATGGACGCCGCCCACCCCGACACCGCCCAGGACACGAGCTGGGCGGGCGCCGCGCTCTCCGCGCTCACCCTGAACTACCTCGGCGTCCACCCCGGCAACCAGGACACCGCCTTCCGTGGCGCGGTGGCCGCCGACCCCTCCTACCGCGCCGCCTTCAAGGCGTTCGCCGGACACACCCACCTCAAGGGCAAGCCCAACGCCTGGGTGGTGCGTGACGCGGTGAGCGAGTACGGCCGGATGGGTCAGATCGACGCCCTGCGCCCCGAGATCGTCGCCGGGCTCGGCCCGCTCCTGGACACCACCGCCCGCAACTTCGGTGACCGCAGCGCGCCGTGGGTGAAGGTGGTCACCTGGCTGATCGAGTTCGACGCCTGCAAGCCGTACAAGGTCTGCAAGGACGACATCGAGCGTCGTCTCTTCCCGCGGACCTACGCGTACGACGTGGGAGGTATGAAGGTGCGCACCGCCCTCGACCGTGCCACCGTCGACCAGCTCTACTACGCGAGCAAGCAGGTCAAGGCCCAGTTCCACCGCGTCGTCGGCACCCACGAGCCGCTCGGCGGCGACCCCAACACCACCCTGAACACGGTCCTGTACGCCTCACGCGCCGACTACGAGAACTTCCACCCGCTGCTGACCGGCATGGGCACCGACAACGGCGGCGTCTACATCGAGAAGGGCGCGACCTTCTACACCTACCAGCGGCGCGTCCCCCAGGACTCCACGCTGACCCTCGAAGAACTGTTCCGGCACGAGTACACGCACTACCTCAACGGCCGGTGGGCGGTGCCCGGTTCCTTCGGCGAGGGGCCGTGGTACGAGGGTGACCGGACGACCGCGATGGACGAGGGTACGGCCGAGTTCTTCGACGGGGCCACGCGCGACGACGGCATCAAGGTCCGCAAGTCCCTGATCCAGGGGGTCATCGACGACACCGCGAAGGGCGGGCCGCGCATGACCGTCGACCAGCTGCTGCACGCCACCTACGAGGGGGACGGTTTCCGCTTCTACGACTACGCGGGCACGTTCTTCGAGTTCCTGTGGACCGAACGCCCCGCGCTGATCAAGGAGATGTACCGCCACCTGCGCTCCGACGCCCCGAGCGCGTTCGACACCTGGCGCGGCCGCCTGGGCCGTGACACAGGCCTGCAGAGGGCGTACGACTCCTTCCTCGACCGACAGATCGCACACGTCGACGACCTGTTCGTCCCCGACACGAAGTACGTTCCGGTCGACCGCCTGCGCGACAGCACGGCCGGTCAGGTCCGCTCCTCGTTCGTGTCGACGACCGGCATCACACCTGACTGCCGCTCCACCAGCGCGCCCGCGCGCCCGCGGTTCGTGTGCACCGGCCGGATCACCGCGAATCTGAACGATGCGACCAACCCCGACCTCGTCTTCAAGGACATGTCGGAGACCGTCGACGCCTACATCCTCGACCGCGCCAGAGGCGGCGACAACAACCTCACCGACATGAACTGCGCCTTCGGCGAGGTGGACCTCTGGACCGGCGGACGCGCCGGAACCTCGGACTACACCTGTGAGGGCCCGCTGCGCGGCTGACCCTTCCTCACGACACCGGTGATTTCGCCGATGTCGGCACGCCGTCAGTACCGCCACGGTGGGGACCGCCAACCAACACGGCGGCCTCCACCGGGGCGTACCTCTCGCCTCCCGCGTGGCTCCGCCACGACCGAGAGGAACCCCTCCGTGCAATCGCACGTCTTCTCCCGCCCTGTGGTGCGGGCCTTCCTGGCCGCCGCGCTGACCGCCGCCGGTCTGCTCGGCACCGGCATGGCGCCCGGTGCCCAGGCCGCCGCCGACAATCCCTACGAGCGCGGCCCGGCACCGAGCGTCTCCAGCATCGAGGCGTCGCGCGGTTCGTACGCCGTCTCGCAGACCAGCGTCTCCTCCCTCGGCGTCTCCGGCTTCGGCGGCGGCACCATCTACTACCCGACGTCCACCGCCGACGGCACGTTCGGCGCGGTCGCCATCGCGCCGGGCTTCACCGCCTACCAGTCGAGCATCGCCTGGCTCGGGCCGCGGCTCGCCTCGCAGGGCTTCGTGGTCTTCACCATCGACACCAACACCACCCTCGACCAGCCCGACAGCCGGGGCCGCCAACTGCTCGCCGCGCTGGACTACTTGACGAAGTCGAGCTCGGTGCGCGGCCGGGTCGACGCGTCACGGCTCGGCGTGATGGGGCACTCGATGGGCGGCGGAGGCACCTTGGAGGCCGCCAAGAGCCGTACGTCTCTGAAGGCGGCGATCCCGCTGACCGGCTGGAACACGGACACGACCTGGCCCGAGCTGAAGACGCCGACACTGATCGTCGGCGCGGACGGTGACACCGTCGCCCCCGTCGCCACCCACTCCGAGCCGTTCTACCAGTCGCTGCCCAGCACCCTGGACAAGGCGTACCTGGAGCTCAACGGCGCCACCCACTTCACGCCGAACTCGTCCAACACGACGATCGCGAAGTACAGCATCTCCTGGCTGAAGCGGTTCATCGACGACGACACCCGCTACGAGCAGTTCCTCTGCCCGCTGCCGAGGCCGAGCCTGACAATCGAGGAGTACCGGGGCAACTGCCCGCACACCTCCTGATCCTGACGTTCCGTCAAGGAATCCCACCGTCCGTCGCCGGGCAACCGGCGGCGGACGACGCGCGTGCGCCACCGCCCTCGGACTGTCGCTGATTGTGCCCGCGCACATCGGGACACGGCCGTCGTTGGTTGCGTGCCCAGGGCCGCGGACGCGGGGCTTCCGGCCAGTGTTACGCGGAAGTAACGTGCGGGCGTGACCCCTTCGACGACCGTATCCAGTGCGCTGAGGCCACCCGAGCTCCACGGCCGCGGCGAGGAAATCGCCGCCGTGGAAGCCCTGGTGGGTCGTGTACGGGCGGGCCGGGGTGGCGTACTCGTGCTGTCCGCTTCACCCGGCCTCGGCCGTACCGCACTCGTGGAACACGCGCGGGCGGTCTGCGCCCCCGTGCCCTCGGTCCAGCTGCCCGCTCCGGCAGCGCTGCCGCAGGAGGGCCCGCTGCTGGTCTGCGTCGACGACGCCCACACCTGGAACCCCGCGGCCCGCACCGCCCTCTTGGCCGACCTGCGCCGGCTGCCCGCCGAGAGACCCGTGGCCGTACTGCTCACCATCGACGAACACCCCGCCGCGGCCCACGAGTTCGCCGGACTGCCGACCATGCGCCTGGGCCCGCTGGACGACAGCGCGGCCACCGCCCTGCTCCAGCGGCTCACCCACTTCCACGCCGACCCGGTCGTCGGCGCCTGGCTGATCCGCGAGGCCGTAGGCAACCCCCGCCTGCTCACCGCGCTCGTGGCGGCCCTCACCCCCGACCAGCTCGCCGGGCGCACCCCCCTGCCCGATTCCCTGCCCGGCGGCGAAGACGTCCTCGACGCCTACGCGGCCCGCGTCGACATGCTGCCCCCGCCCGCCCGCGCCCTGCTGCTGCTCGCCGCGGCTGCGGGGGAGCACGAGCCCGACGGCGCGGGCGCGGACCTCGCCCTGGTGCTGCGGGCCGGCGGCGACTTCTCGGGACTGGCGCCCGCCGAAGCCGCCGGGGCCCTCTTCGGAGCGGGCGGCCGCATCCACTTCACCCACCCGCTGCTGCGCCGCGCCGTCCTGCGCCGGGCCCCGCTCGCCCGCCGCAGAGCCGCCCACACCCGCCTCGCCGCGGCCTGCCGGGACCGCCTCTCCTGCCTGGTCCAGCTCGCCTGTGCGGCGGGAGATCATGACGCGCGGCTCGCCCGCGCCCTCGCGGCGGCGGCGGACGCGCCCCGCCCCCACGCCGAGCGTTCCGCCGCCCTGGCCCGCGCCGCCACGCTCACCGCCGACACCGCGCTGCGCACCGACCGGCTCGCCGAGGCCGCGGAAGCCGCCCGCCTGTCAGGAGATCCCGTACGGGCCCGTGCCCTGCTGGCCCGCACCGGCGCCGCCCTCGGCCACGGCGGGGTCCACCGGGTGCGCGGACTCCTCGCCCTCGCCGACGGGCCCGCCGACGACGCCAGGGAGGACCTGCTCACCGCCGCCCTGCTGCTCCCGCCCGAACGCGCCCGCCATGCGCTGATCGGAGCCGCGGAGGCGGCCTGGGCGATGGGCGACGCCGCCGCCTACCGGGAGGCGATGGCGCGCTTGCCCGCCTGCGCCGACGACCCGTCCCTGGAGGCGTACCGCGCCGGGATGTGCGCGGTCTTCTCCGGCCGCACCGCCGAGGGCCATGCCCTGCTGCGCCGCTGCCTGGACGACGTACCCAGGACGAGCGATCCGGCCCGGCTGCTGCGCGCCGGCGCCGCCGCCCTGGTCGTCGGCGAGGTGGAGACCGCCTGCGCCGCGGGCTCCCGGGCGCTCGCCGCCGTACGCGCCTACGGCCCCGAAGTCCTGCTGCCGCGCGCACTGGAACACCTGGCCTACGGAGAACTGCGCGCGGGGCGCCACACCAGCGCCCGGGCGCACGCCCTCGAAGGGCTCGGGGCCGCACACCGCACCGGTCAGCCCAACGTGGCGGTCTCCCTGCACGCCGTCCTCGCGCTCGCCGCGTCCGTGGAGGGCGACGCGGAAGCCTGCGCGGCGCACGCCGCGACCGCGGCGGCGGGCGCGGGACCGCACGGTCTCCTTCAGGCCGCAACGCTCGCAGTCTGGGCCGTCGCCCGGGCGGACCTCGCCGCGGGGCGCCCGGGCGACGCGGCGGCGCGGCTCGCTCCGCTGGTCGCCCCGGGACCGCGAGGCGGGCACTTTGCCGTCAGGATGCTGGCCGTCCCCTGCTTCGTCGAAGCGGCCGTCCAGGCCGGGCGCCCGGCGGAGGCCCGGGACGCCACGGCCGAGTTCACCCGCTGGACCGAGGCCACCGCCGACCGGCTCGCCCCGGCCCAACTTGCCCGCTGCCACGCCCTGTTGGCACCACCGCAGCAGACGGCCGCCGCGTACGAGAACGCCCTGGCGCACCACGACCGCCTGCCCGGCGAGTTCGAACGCGGCCGTACGCAGCTCCTGTACGGGCAGTGGCTGCGCCGCAGGCGCCGCACCCGCGAGGCGCGTGGTCCGCTGCGTGACGCGCTGGTGTCCTTCGAGCGGTGCGGGGCGCGCGCCTGGGCGGACCGCAGCCGCGGTGAACTCCGCGCCGCGGGCGAGGCGGTGGCGGGGGAGCGGGAACCCGGTCCGCTGGCGGCACTGACCCCGCAGCAGCAACGTATCGCCCGTCATGTGGCGGAGGGAGCCACCAACCGCGAGGTGGCCGTCCGCCTCTCGGTGAGTCACCGCACCGTCGACCATCACCTGCGCAATGTGTTCGCGGCGCTCGGCGTACGCTCCCGCGTCGAGCTGTCGCGGCTCCTCGCCGGTGACACGGGGTTGCCGGACCGTGATGAGGAGATTGCCGCACACCTCTAGGTACCGACCGGGCGGTATGCCATTCTTCGGGCGTCAGGAAGATCCGGCAGTGTGCACACTCCCCGTGGAGGCCCCATGCCACACGTTCTGCGGTCACGGGTCGGGCCCCTGCATGAAGTGCCCGCCCTCGCCCCGTTCGTACCGGGCTCACGCTCCCTCCTCGATGCCGAGGCGGTCGCCGTGCTGCACCGCGCGGCCCGCGTCCTGCTGCGCGACCTGGCCACGATGACCGACCGGCTCGTCGCGGAGCTGCACGAGCAGGAGCCCGCCTACCGCGCGGACATCGAGGCCCACCCCACCGAGGTGTGGCAGGAGGTGCACCGCTCCCTGCGGTGCAGCGTCACCTCGCTCCTCCAGCCGGGACAGACCCGGGATGCCGCCCACCGCACGTCCGTCCAGATCGCCGCGGTGCGCGCCGAACGTGGGCTTCCGCTCGACGCGCTGCTGCACGCCTTCCGGCTCGGCGGCGCGCTGGTGTGGCAGGGCCTGGTCGAGGAGGTCTCGCGCGGCAACCCCGACGACATGGGGCTGCTCATCCATGTCGCCACGGACGTCTGGAACTTCGTCGACGAGCACTGCGGCGTCGTCGCCGAGGCCTACCGCCGCACCGAGCGCCGGATGGCCTGGCAGCACGAGAACCGGCTGCGGCTGCTGACGGCGGGCCTCCTCGACGGCAGCGCCCGCCTCACCGACCTGCCCACCGCCGCCGACGTCCTGGGGATGCCCGAGGACGGGTGGTACGCCGTGATCGCCCTGGCCGGTGAGGAGAGCGGCCTCACGCTGCCGACCGGGACACGGATGCTGCGCCATTCCGCTTCCGGGACCCAGTACGTCCTTGTCCTCCTCGACGACACCGAGGGAGACCCGGCGGCCGAACTCTCCGGGCTCGCCGCAGGTCTCGCCCTGCGGTCCGGCGCCCGGGCAGGCGTCGGATCGCCCGTGACCGGACTCGCCGCCGTCCCCCACGCCCGCAGGCTCGCCGACACCGCACTGCGCGCCTGCCCCCGTGGCGGCGGCACCGTACTCCTGGACGAACGGCTGCCCGACGCGCTCGTCGTCTCGTCACCCGAGCTCGCGGAGGCCCTCGCCGAGCGGGTCCTCGGCCCGTTGCACTCCCTCGACCCGGCCGACCGTGACCTTCTGCTCGACACACTCGTCGTCTGGCTGGAGAGCGACGGCTCGGCGCAGCGCGCGGGCGCCCGCCTTTACTGCCACCGCAACACCGTCCTCAACCGGCTGCGCCGCGTCGAGCAGTTGACCGGCCGCAGCCTCACCCGGGTCGGCGACCTCGTGGAGATCTCGCTCGCCCTGGGCGCGCGCAGGCTGCTCGGCGGATGAACGGCCGAAAGGCGGCGAGCGGACCCCTGCCGGGATCCGCTCGCCGCCTCATCGTGCGTGTGCCGGGATCAGGCCACCGGCACCGGGTACGTCGGGTACTCCACGCCGGAGACGTGCTGGACGACGCGGATGACCTGGCACGAGTAGCCGAACTCGTTGTCGTACCAGAGGTAGAGGATCGCGTTGTCGCCGTCGACCTTGGTGGCGCCCGCGTCGACGATCGAGGCGTGGCGCGAGCCGATGAAGTCGTTCGAGACCGCGTCGGGCGCGCTGGTGAAGTCGATCTGACGCTTGAGCGGCGAGGTCAGCGACACGTTGCGGAGGTAGTCGAGGACTTCCTCGCGGTTGGTCTCGCGCCCGAGCCGCAGGCTGAGGATCGCGATCGAGACGTCCGGCACCGGGACGCGGATCGAGCTGCCGGTGATGGGCGCCTTGAGGTCGGGCAGCGCCTTGGCGACGGCGGATGCGGCACCGGTCTCGGTGATGACCATGTTCAGCGGGGCGGAACGGCCGCGGCGGTCGGCCTTGTGGAAGTTGTCCAGGAGGTTCTGGTCGTTGGTGAACGAGTGGACGGTCTCCACGTGGCCGCGCACGACGCCGTACTCGTCCGCCATCGCCTTGAGCGGCGGGACGATCGCGTTGGTGGTGCAGGAGGCGCAGGACAGGATCTGCTCGTCCGGCTTGATCATGTCGTGGTTGACGCCGTGCACGATGTTCGGGACGTCGCCCTTGCCCGGCGCGGTCAGGACGACCTTGTCGACCCCGGGGCGCAGGTGCTGGGAGAGCCCCTCGCGGTCGCGCCACTTGCCGGTGTTGTCGATGAGGATGGCGTCCTTGATGCCGTACGCCGTGTAGTCGACCTCGGAGGGGTCGTTGGCGTAGATCACCTTGATCACGTTGCCGTTGGCGATGATCGTGCTGTTCGCCTCGTCGACGGTGATCGTGCCCTGGAACTGGCCGTGGATGGAGTCACGGCGCAGCAGCGAGGCGCGCTTGACGATGTCCTGCTCGCCGCCCTGGCGGACGACGACGGCACGCAGACGCAGGCCGTTGCCGGAACCGGCCTTCTCGATGAGCAGCCGGGCCACGAGGCGGCCGATGCGGCCGAAGCCGTAGAGGACGACGTCGCGCCCCTCGCGGGACTCGATCTTGTTGGCGCCCGTGGCACCGGCGACGGCTTCGGCGGTGAACTCCGCCACCGACAGACCGCGGTCGTCGGACTTGTACGTCGCGGCGAGCATGCCGATGTCGATCTGGGACGGGCCGAGATCGAGGGTGGTCAGAGCCTGGAGGAACGGCAGCGTCTCGGTGACGGAGAGTTCCTCACCGGCTATCTGCCGGGCGAATCGGTGGGTCTTGAGGAGGCTGACCACCGACTTGTTCACCAAGGAGCGGCTGTGGAGCAGGACGGTGACGTCCCGCTCACGGTGCAGCTTCCCGATGATCGGGATCATCGACTCCGCGATCTCCTCGCGGTTCTTCCAGTTGGTGAACGAGTCGTCATTGACAGTCACAGGTTTATCTTTCGAGCTAGGCGGCGCTCATATGCTAACCCCCTGCCACTTTGATCATGCAATCGGTGCCGCCTGTGCTGCGGGAGGGGCGAAATCGGAGGCGGACGGCGACGGCCCGCAGGCGCGGAGCGCCCCTCGGGTGCCCGTGCGGTTCAAACACCGCCTACGGGTGCCCATAAGTTTGGCTTATGGGGTCATAGGTCCAACCCGAGTACTAACTTAGGATTGCCTTAGTTTAGGCTTCCCGACGAGCCCCACGTCATCCTCGAAGGGAAACCTGATCATGTCTCGCCCTCTGCGGGTAGCCATTGTCGGAGCCGGCCCGGCCGGCATCTACGCCGCCGACGCGCTGCTGAAATCCGCAGTGGCGGTCGAGCCCGGTGTGTCGATCGACCTCTTCGAGCGGATGCCGGCGCCCTTCGGTCTGATCCGGTACGGCGTCGCCCCCGACCACCCCCGGATCAAGGGCATCGTCACGGCCCTGCACCAGGTCCTCGACAAGCCGCAGATCCGCTTCTTCGGAAACGTCGACTACCCGGGCGACATCAGCCTGGACGACCTGCGCACCTTCTACGACGGGGTGATCTTCTCCACCGGGGCCACGGCCGACCGGGCGCTCGACATACCCGGCATCGACCTCGACGGCTCGTACGGCGCCGCCGACTTCGTCTCCTGGTACGACGGGCACCCGGACGTGGAGCGGACCTGGCCGCTCGACGCGGAGAAGGTCGCCGTCCTCGGCGTGGGCAACGTGGCGCTCGACGTGGCCCGCATCCTGGCCAAGACGGCGGAGGAACTCCTTTCGACCGAGATCCCGCCGAACGTGCACGAGGGCCTGAAGGCCAACAAGGCGCGGGAGGTCCACGTCTTCGGCCGCCGCGGCCCGGCGCAGGCCAAGTTCAGCCCGATGGAGCTGCGGGAGCTCGACCACTCCCCGAACATCGAGGTCATCGTCGACCCCGAGGACATCGACTACGACGACGGCTCGATCGCGACGCGGCGCGGCAACAAGCAGGCCGACATGGTCGCCAAGACCCTTGAGAACTGGGCCATCCGCGACGTCGGCGAGCGGCCGCACAAGCTGTTCCTGCACTTCTTCGAGTCGCCGACCGAGATCCTCGGCGAGGACGGCAAGGTCGTCGGCCTGCGCACCGAGCGCACCGCCCTCGACGGCACCGGCAACGTCAAGGGAACCGGCGAGTTCAAGGACTGGGACGTCGCCTCCGTCTACCGCGCCGTGGGCTACCTCTCCGACGAACTGCCCAAGCTGCCCTGGGACGTCGAGTCGGGCACGGTTCCGGACAAGGGCGGCCGGGTCATCGAGGAGACCGGCGAGCACCTGCGGTCGACGTACGTCACCGGCTGGATCAGGCGCGGCCCCGTCGGCCTGATCGGCCACACCAAGGGCGACGCCAACGAAACGGTCGCCAGCCTCCTGGACGACCACGCGAACGCCCGCCTCCACACGCCCGAGGCTCCCGAGCCCGCGGCCGTGGACGCCTTCCTCAACGAGCGGAACGTCCGCTTCACCACGTGGGAGGGCTGGTACCGCCTCGATGCCGCGGAGAAGGCGCTCGGCGCGGCGGAGGAGCGCGAGCGCGTGAAGATCGTCGAGCGCGAGGACATGCTCAAGGCGAGCGGCGCCTAGGGGGCGGCGACGGCAGGGTGAGGCTCCCGCAGTGCGGCGGGGGGGGGGGGGGGGGCGGGCCCCGCCCCCCCCCCCCCCCCGGGGGGGGGGGGGGGGCGGGGCGGGCCCCCCCCCCCCCCCCCCCCCCCCCCCCCCCCCCCCCCGCGGGGGGGGGGGGGGGCCGCCCCGGGGGGGGGGGGGGGGCCCCCCCCCCCCCGGCGGGGGCCCCCCCCCCGGGGGCCCCCCCCCCCCCCCGGGGCCCCCCCGACGGTGCTCTGTTACAGGCTCTGTTACAGACGGAGCGCCGCGTCAGACCGTCAGCAGGTCGTCGAGCGAGCCGCGGCCCTGCTCCTCGGCCAGGGCCGCGGGGCTGTCCTTGTCCGCCGCGTACCGGCCCGTGGTCAGGGCCCACTCGTAATTGCCGTTGATCCAGTGCTGCGTGGCCTCCACGCCCATCCGCACCTGGTCACGCCCCTCCTGCGAGAGGCCGAGCTCGTCGCACATGGCGGGCACCCGCTCCTCGAAGAGCAGATAGTCCCGCAGCCGCTCCGTGGTCATCCTGATCGCCTCGTCGGCGGCCTCCTCCCAGGAGCAGCCGCGCTCGTGCCGCAGGACGGTGATGAGGTTGTGGCCGTCTCCGCGGCGCTTCTCGCGCTCGAAGGAGTGGATGTCGTTCATGAACCCGATGGTGTCCGCGGCGGCGTCCCGCAGCCCGATCATGACCGGATGCGCCTGCACCTGAGCGGGCACCTCGAAGCGGCGGCTGCGCTCACCCGCGTCGATGCTGTGGTGGATGCCCACGGTGCGGCGCCGGAACTCCGTGTACGCGTCGAGCCCGAGGGCCGTACCCCGTGCCGCCAGGTCGACCTCCTCGGAGTGCGCGACCAGGAACCGCCCCCAGGAGGCGGCGAACCGCGTCCGCCAGGCCAGCGACATGCCGTCCGCCAGCTGAGCCCACACCTGGGCCCAGGCCACCGTGATCGGGCAGACGACGCGCGGCTCGCTCCCGGCGGGGCGCAGCGGCGTGGCGATGAGTTCGCGGGCCACCTCCGCGATGCGGTCGGCGCGGTCAGGGCGCCCTGCGTCGAACTGGTCGTCGAAGAGGAAGGCCAGGGAGAACCAGTTCATCAGGACGACCATGTCGTCGGCGGACGCGTACGGATACGTGCGTATCGCGGCCTGGGGCAGGTCCCAACTCTCGTACTCCTCGAAACCGGCCTGACTTCGGACCAGACCCATCTCCTTCACCCAGCGCAGATGCCGCTCGCGCGCGTACTCGAGGTGCTCGCTGACGGGGGTGGTGAAGGGGAGGTCGAACCTGACGTCCTGCGGCATTCACGTTCTCCTAGAAATGCGCATGCGGAGCCCCCCCTTGCACCCTGCATGCGGACGAATGTTCGGTTGAAGATCAACTGCGCTAGCAGACTGCCCCTGCCGCAAACGATCTAAGCTGTGACGGAGATCATCATGAGCGTCAGAAGTGGCCCATGGGGCGGGGGTTGACCCGGGGGACGGGGTGGGAATGCATGGCGGCACCTGGATCACCCGAAGGAGCCACTGAGCCATCGTGACCACCGTTGCGCCGCCCCCCATACCGACTGCGGCGGGTTCGCTCCCGCTGCTCGGCCACGCGATCCCCCTCCTGCGCGACAACCTCGCCTTCATCGCCTCCCTGCGCGCCTACGGGCCGCTGGTCAGGATCCATCTCCAACCGCAGCAGCCGACGATCGTCGTCAACGAACCGGCGCTGATCCGCAAGATGCTGGTCGACCTGGCGCCGGGCCTGGACAAGGGGCGCTTCTTCGAGAAGATGGGCCAAGTCCTCGGCGGCGACAGCGTGGTGACCGCCGCCGGCGCCGAACACGTACGCAAGAGACGCCAGCTCCAGCCCGCCTTCCGGCACGCGGAGATCGCCCGGTACGTCGACCTCATGCGCGATCAGGTGACACAGACCGTCGCCACCTGGACACCCGGCCAACTCCTCGACGTACGCGAGGCGATGGTGAAGCTGTCGCTCGACATGCTCGCGGCGACGGTCTTCGCCTCGAGCCTCGACGACCAGGCATTCCAGCGGCTGCGGCGCGACCTCTCCGTGGTCATGAACGGCGTCGGTACGCGCGTCATGCTCCCCGACTGGGTGGAGAAGCTGCCGCTGCCCGCCAACCGGCGCTTCAACGCCTCACGGGCCGCCGTGCGCGACATCATCGGGCACGCGGTCGACGAACTGCGGGCCTCCGGGCACGACACCGGGGACATGCTCTCCATGCTCCTGCGCGCGGAGGACGAGGAGACGGGGCGGCCGATGAGCGGCCACCAGATCTGCTCCGAGGTCCTGACCCTTGCCGTCGCCGGCACGGAGACCACGGCCTCCGTCCTGTCCTGGGTCCTGTACGAACTCGCCCGCAACCCCGAGGTCGACCAGCGCCTCCAGGCCGAGCTCGACGAGGTCCTCGACGGCCGCCCCGTCACGTTCGAGGACATCCCCGAGCTCACCTACCTGCGCAACGTCATCACCGAGGCGCTGCGCCTGCACCACACCGGCTGGCTCGTCACCCGGCGCACCCTGGACACGATCCGGCTGGGCGACTTCGAGATCCCGCCGGGCACGGAACTGGCGTACTGCCAGCACGCGTTGCACCGCGACCCGGCCTTCTTCCCCGATCCGCTGCGCTTCGACCCCGACCGCTGGCTGGACGAGGAACAGAAGGCGGCCCTGCCGGACGGCGCGTTCCTGCCCTTCGGCGCGGGCAAGCACAAGTGCATCGGCGACCACTTCGCACTGACCGAGCTGACGACGGCGATCGCGACGATGGCCGGATCCTGGCGCCTGGAGCCGGTACCCAACCAGAAGGTACGCCCGGTGGCGCGAGCCACAGTGCGGCCCAGCACGCTCATGATGACGGCGGGGCCCCGGGCGTAACGCGAAGACCCCGCTCTTCGAGGTGTGTCTCTGTTTCGGTTGGCCGCCCGGTTGGCGGTACGCCGGACTGGCTGCGCGGCGATTGCGGGTATGCGATCCGACATGCCCCCAGCACCCGATAGGCCGAGCCCGAATCGCCGCCCGCCGACCTCGTCGTCGTTTGCCGGGCTCGCTTGGAACCGCGGGCGCGAGATGGAGCTCATGCACCGCGCCATGGGCTTCGCGGCGCTCAGTTTTCTCACGCTGGTGCCCCTCCTCGTGGTGGTCGCCGCCGCCGACCTCGCGAGGGGAGAGGGTTTCGCCCGATGGCTGGTGCAGGGCCTCGGGGTGTCCGAGGTGCCGGAGGAGGAGATCGAGCAACTGTTTGGAGTGCCGGGCCAGGCCTTGCAGCGGACCACGGCACTGGGCCTCGCCGCGCTGGCGGCGTTCGGCGTGACCTTCGGATCCGCCGTGCAGACCGGCTACGAACGGGTGTGGGACTTGCCCTCGGCGCGCTGGCACACCATGTGGCGGCACGTCGTCTGGCTGGCGGTGCTGGTCTTCGTCCTGCTGCTCTTCGTCACCGCGCCCGCGCCGAAGGAGTCGTCCGCCGCCGAGACCGCCCTGGTCACCGTAGGCGACACCATCGGTGTGTTCCTCTTCTTCTGGTGGTCGCAACGACTGCTCCTCTGCGGCCGGGTCCGCTGGCGGGCCTTGGCCCCCGGGGCCGCCGCGACCGCCTTGGGGCTACTCGGGCTGCGGGTCTTCTCGCAGTTCGTCTTCTCTCCGCTGATCGCGTCGAGCGCGGTGACGTACGGCCCGTTCGGCACAGTGCTGATCCTGCAGTCCTGGCTGGTGGGGGTGGGCTTCGTCGTATACGGCGGGGCGCTGGTGGGACGCCTCGTCCATGAGCGGCGGCTGGGGCGCGGACTGACGGGCGAGGGACCGAACTGACGGGGTGGAGTTAGCAAGTGAGCATTCACCGAAGTCTGCCGGCGCTGTACCGACCGCATCGGCTCGCGCTCGTCCTCGACCGCGATGTGAGAGGCCCATGGCGGGGACATCCGGCCATTCAGGCAGGACGAGCCTGAGCTAAAGCGCGGCGGCGAGTGCTGAGTGCGCCCCGGCGGCTCCGTTCAGTTTCCGCCGGCGCACCTTCTCGCCATGCCCACCGCAGGCTTCAAATAGGCAGCTGGAAACGTTTCTTCACTCTTGCACACGGCCTGTCTTGGATTCAACGAACTCCGTGACCTGCGGTGCTGCCATCTGGCTGCATTTGCACTTTACGTACGATCCCATTTTCTTTAGCGGCCTTGTCTCGGCATCCGCCTATGCACGTAGCTATTGCCTGCACCCGCCTTCTCTCTCAGGGCTCCCGATGAGCCCTGGGCAGGGCGGCAGTGGACCGGCTTCCGGTTCGCCGCCGACCAGGGAGGCGGTCGTGACACCCGCACGTGAGGAGAAGTCATGAAGAAGGCTTACGAAGCGCCGACGCTCGTCCGGCTCGGAACGTTCCGGAAGAAGACCGGGCTCCTGCAGCGCTCCGGCAACGACCGGCTGATCCTGAGCAAGAACTGACGACCGACGGTTCTTGACTCGACGTCATGACTGAACTGCACGAGAGTGCGGGGACGGGCCCCGGCGACGCGCACTTCACGGTCTTCACCGACCGTGCGGACGCGGCCGCCGTGGCCCGCTCCTTCGCCCACCCCGGAACACGCGTCCTGGACCACGCTTCGGGCCGGCCCTGGCTGGTGGGGCAGTGGGACGACCAGGAGATCGTCACCGCGCGCGTCGGCCACACGGCCCTCGCCGTCATCGGCTGCTGCCCGATCGACGCCGCAGAGCTCGAACGGCATGCCGGGCGGCTGCGCGATCTCGCCGAACTCGACGCGCTGGCCCGCTCCCTTCCCGGAAGCTTCCACCTGGTCGCCACATTGGACGGGCGGCTCAGGGTGCAGGGCACCGCCTCCGGACTCCGGCTGGTCTTCCACGCCCCCGTCGACGGAATCCACGTGGCCGCCACCCGCGCCGACGTACTCGCCGCCGCGCTCGGCGCCGCTCCGGACGAGGAGCAACTGGCCGTCCGGCTGCTCTGGCCGGTACCCCATCCGCTCGCCGAGTCACCCATGTGGCGCGGCATCACCTCCGTCTCCCCGCACGACGCGCTGATCGTCGCGGCCGACGGCCGAACCGTGCGCCACTCGCGCTGGTGGACTCCGCCCGAGCCGGTACGCACACTCAAGGACGGCGCGCCCCTCGTCCGCGAAGCCCTGGCCACAGCGGTCGATGCCCGTACCCGAACGGGTGGCGTGGTCAGTTGCGACTTGTCCGGCGGGCTCGATTCCACCTCCATCTGCTTCCTCGCCGACCGTTCCCCGGCCCGGGTGGTGGCCAGCACCTGGCCGGGGCGCGACCCTGCCGACACCGATCTGTACTGGGCCGAACAAGCGGTCCGGTCCCTGCCGGACGTCGAGCACGTCGTCTGGGACGCCGATGCCTCGCCGCTGGTCTACACCGACCTGCTCGGCATCGACGACCTGCTGGACGAGCCGACCATCGGCGTCATGGACCGCTCACGGGTCCTGCACCACCTGCCCGGCCTGGCGGAGAGGGGCAGCCGCCTGCACATGACCGGCATCGGCGGCGACCACGTGGCCTGGTGTTCGGAGGCGTACTACCACCGCTTGGCGCGGACCCGCCCGCTGTTCGCCCTGCGACAGCTGCGCGGTTTCCGTGCCCTGTGGCAATGGCCGCTCGGCGGCACAGCACGCGCACTGGCCGACTCCCGGCCGTACGGGAAGTGGCTGGCAGACTCCAGCAGCCGACTGAGAGACCCACTGTCCGCCACCGTCAGCACCAGCCTCGGCTGGGGCATGCCACCGCGTCTCTTCGACTGGGTCACCCCCGAGGCCGAACGGGCAGCTCAGCGTGTGCTGCGCGAGGCAGCGGCGAACGCCGTCCCGTCGCACCCGGACCGCGGCCTGCACGCCGACCTCGACCAGATCCGGTCCTGCACGCGCATCATCCGCCAGTGGGACCGGATGGCCGCCCGGGCCGGCGTACCCATGGCTTCGCCCTTCCTCGACGACCGCGTCATCGAAGCATGCCTGGCCGTTCGCCCGAGCGAGCGCGTCACGCCCTGGCAGTACAAACCGCTCCTGACCGCCGCCATGAGCGGGATCGTGCCCGATGAGTGTCTGCGGCGCACCAACAAGGCCGCCGCCTCCATGGACGCCGCCAATGGACTGCGTGAGCACCGCGCCGACCTGCTGGCGCTGTGGGAGGGCTCCCGGCTGGCACAGCTCGGCCTGGTGGACGCGGACGCGCTTCGCCGACTCGCCCAGCGGCCCGCAACACCCGAACTGCGCGACGCCGTCCTCTACTCGACCATCGCCGCCGAAGTGTGGCTGCGCGGCCTGGACCGGACCAGCGGGCCCAAGGCACCCATCGCGTCCCCATGACAACAGCTCACCGGCAGGAAGGCACACTCATGGCACTGAAGTTCGGCGCCGACGTATCCACGGCGCGGACCGACTACGGCACGGTTCTGCTGGACGAACGGGCCGGAGAGTACTGGGAGTTGAACCCCGCCGCCACCTTGGTCGTCAGCACCCTGATGGCGGGCGGTGACGAAGCCGACGCGGTCGCCGCGCTCACCGGCGAGTTCGACATCGACCTCGCCCAGGCGACGCGGGACGTCGACGCCCTCGTACAGGAGCTGCGAACGTCCGGACTGGCCCGATGACGACGCCGAGCGCCTTGGAGCGGCCGGGCGGCGTACCCTTCGCGCGGCGCATGGCCGCCCGTCTCGTCCTGCTCCCCGCCGTCGCACTCTCGCTCCTTCCGCCCCGCCGGATCCGCGCCGTACTCGATGTCGCACGCCGCGGAGCCGGTCCGGCCACCGCCGCACAGGCCAAGAACGCCCGGGACGCGATGTGCGCGGTGAGCCTGCGCTGCGCGGGCCCGAAAGGCTGCCTGCCCCGCTCCCTGGGCGCCGCGCTGCTGTGCAGACTCGGCGGCGCCTGGCCGACCTGGTGCACCGGAGTACGCGTCGTACCGCCCTTCACCGCGCATGCCTGGATCGAAGCCGACGGGCGCCCGGTCGACGAAGGGGTGCCCGACGGCTACTTCACCCGCCTGATCGCCGTCGACCCCACGAGCCGGCCGGCGTCCCGGTGACCGGCAGTCCCGGCGTGAGCCGCGAGGAGGCACCGCCGGGTGGTGACCGCTCGACCCGGGCCGCGGTCGCCACCATGTACCGGCTCACCACCGGGCACCGGGCTTCGGTCGTCGTGGCCACCGTGCTGACACTCATCGGCTCGGGGCTCGGCCTCGCGCAGCCGCTCGTCGCCAAACACGTCGTCGACGCGAGCGGACGCGGACAGATGTTGTGGCCACTGCTGCTGCTCCTGGCGGTGCTGTTCGTCACCGAAGCGACGACGAGCGCGGCGGGGCGCTTCGTTCTGGAGCGGATGGGCGAAGGCGTCGTACGAGGACTGCGCCACAGCCTGGTGGCGCGGCTGCTGCGCCTGGAGATGAAGGAGTACGACCGGCATCGCAGCGGTGACCTGATCTCCCGGGTCACGGCGGACACCACCCTGCTCAGGGAAGTCGTGTCCCAAGCGCTCGTCGATCTGGTGACGGGGGCACTCGTCGCAGCCGGCGCGATCGTCCTCATGATGTGGATCGACCCGCTGCTGCTGCTCCTGGTCGCCTTGACCGTGGCCACCGCGGCCGTGGTCGTCGCCTCGCTCCTGAAGGGCATCCGCGCCGCCTCCGAACGCATCCAGACGGCCGTCGGCGCGATCGCCGCCGACCTGGAGCGCGCACTGGGAGCCCTGCCCATGGTCCGGGTCCACCGCGCCGAGGACCGTGAAGCGGCACGCATCGGAGAACGTGTCGAAGCGGCCTACACCGCGGGCGTACGCACCGCGAAACTGGCGTCCGTGATGAGCCCGGCGGTCGAACTGGCCGTCCAGGGCTCCTTCCTGATCGTCCTGGTCATCGGCGGGCTGCGGGTGAACGGGCAGGCCAACTCTCTCGGCGACTTGGTGGCCTTCCTGCTGTACGCCTCCTACCTGGTGCTGCCGTTGTCGTCGGTCTTCAGCGCGGTCGGACTCATCCAGCGCGGCATGGGCGCTTACCAGCGCATCGAGCACGCCCTGTCCCTGCCGGCGGAGCCCTCACAGACCGGGACCCCGGCTGTCCGGACACGTACACGGACACGCGAACCGTCCCGACCCCCCGGCCACTACGAGAAGCCCGCCCTAGCCCTGCGAAACCTCAGCTTCGGATACACCCCGGACCGGCCAGTGCTGCACAGCGTCTCCTTCACCGTCCCCCACCGGCGCCAGACAGCCCTGGTCGGCCGGTCGGGTGCCGGAAAGAGCACGGTCTTCGCCCTGGTCGCCAGGTTCTACGAACCGGACTCCGGAGCCCTGCTGTTCAACGGCAGGCCCGCCGCCGAACTGAGCCGCTCCGCCTGCCGCGAACGCATCGCCGTCGTCGACCAGGCCACCCACGTAGTCCACGGCACGCTGCGCGACAACATCACCTATGCCGTACCCGACGCGACCGACGCCGAAGTGCGGAGCGTCGTCGAACTCGCGCAATTGGACGGAGTCGTACGGCGACTGCCGGGCGGCCTTTCGGGCATGCTCGGCGAGCGCGGCGGCACGCTCTCGGCCGGCGAACGCCAGCGCGTCGCGCTGGCCCGCGCCCTGCTCGCCCGCCCCGCGCTCCTCCTGCTCGACGAGCCCACCTCCCACCTCGACTCCATCAACGAAACGGCGCTCACCACCGTCATGAAAGATGTCGCCCAGGAGTGCGCCCTGCTGGTCATCGCCCACCGGCTCTCCACGGTCCAGCACGCCGACCAGATCGTCGTCCTCGACAACGGCCGCACCGCCGCCTTGGGACGTCACGAGGAACTGCTCACCACGAGCCCGACCTACCGCCAACTGGCCGCCGGACAGATGCTCCGCCCGGCCGACACGTCGTCCGCTCCCGTCACGACCGCGGGGGAAACTTGATCTTCCGTAGGCCGATACCGATACCGATCCCGGTTGGCGGTACGCCGGATTTTCGCGAGCGGCGTCCCTGTCGTGTCCGTCATGCCCGCTCCTGGGTCTGCTTCAGGTGCTGGGTGAGTTGCTGGAGCGTTGTCCAGGTGTTGGGGTCGGTGCCGTCGCCCAGGATGTAGTGGAGGGCGGGCCGAGCTGTGGGGCCGAGTTGGGCGGGACGGGGGCCGCCCTGTGGGTGCTGGGCGTGGGTGCGGCCGATGTCGTGTACGGCGGCTGCGCCCAGGGTGAAGGAGAGGGGGATGGGCGGGGCTTCGAATCGGGGTGGGACGGTGAGGTCTCGGCGGGCGGTGCGGAGCGTGGCGAGCATGGAGGTCAGGCCGTGCTCGGTGGCCAGGGTCTCGGCCAGCGGGGCAATGGCGTCCAGGGGTGGGGCTTCGTCGGCGGCGTAGCCGAGGGCGAGGGTGATGTGTTCTTCGACGCCAGCCGTGGTGTGGGCGATGCGGGTGGTGGCGATGGCCGGACGGTCGGGTGCGCCGACTGTGGTCAGCCATGTGGGGGCGTTCTTCTGGGCGCGGGCGCGTGCCAGTTCGGTCAGCTGGCGCGGGGACCAGGGCAGGGCGATGGGTTCGGCCGTGGACCATCCGGCCGGTGGGTCGCCGGTGAGGGTCTGCCAGGCCGCTTCCAGGGCGCCGCCGAGCAAGAGATCTTCGTCGGCGGCGTGCGCGGTGTGGAGGGAGAGGAGTAGTTGACGTTCGCCCGAAGCCTCGGAGACGGGGGCGGAGGCGGGCTCGGGTTTGAAGGCTTCTGCGAGCCGGGTGTTCCCGTCCTCTGATTGCTTCGGCGTGAAGTGGCCCTCATGCCAGTGGAGTTCAACTCCCGACAGGCCGTCGTAGTAGCCGCAGTCCGGGTCCTGTACCACCCAGCGGTTGGGGTGGCCGTGCACTGCGTTGCGGGTGGGGAGGCTGAGGCTGGTGTGAGGTGGGGTGACGATCTGCAGGGCGCGGTCGCTGTCGGCGGTCGTACGGAGGGCGTCGGCGAGCCAGTTGGTCATCGCGACGACGGGGCGGTCCTGGATGACGACCGCGGCCTTGTCCGTGAGGACGTCGACGGCCGGTGGTGTCGCTTCGGACGCCGGTGTGGCGGTGGCGGTCTCGGGCGTGAGCGGGACGACGTCGGTGTGGGCTGCCTCCGGCGGCCAGACCGTGCCGCCGAGCACGGTGGCCAGACGCCCGGCGAACGAGCCGGCCAGCCGTTCGCCCTCCTCGACGGCGGTGGAGGCGCGCGCCTCGGTCCACCAGAACGGCCCGTCGGGGGAGGCGACTTCGGCGCCGAGCAGGCGTTGCGCCTCGCCGGGGACCTGGATGAGTAGAGGGGCCTCGACGGACACCAGGGGGCGGCCACCTGGGGTGCAGAGCTGGACGACGGCGCCCTCGGCCAGGGAGTTGATGCCCAGGTCGGGGCCGCCCGCGTAGAGCCCGGCGAGCAGGGTGTTGATGTCGGGCATCTTGGGTGTGAGGGCGATGACGTCCTTGGTCACGTGTGTTCGTTCTCCGCGGTGTCGTCGGCCTCGGTGGCGAGGGCGGTCTGGATGAGCTGGTGGCGGCGGCCTCGGCGGACCAGGGTGCCGCGGCCCGGGGGTTGGGCGGAGGCGTACAGGCCGGGGAAGAGCTGGCCCTCGGTGCGGTCGCCGGTCATGAGCAGGGCGGTGGCGCCGGTCTCGCGCAGGGTGGTGAGGAAGGGCTCGTACAGGGCGCGGGAGGCCCCGGCGACGCGGCGGGTGACGATGAAGTGCAGGCCGATGTCCTGGGCGGAGGAGATGTAGGGCAGGAAGGGTGCCAGGGGTTGCTGGCCCGCGGTGGTGAGGATGTCGTAGTCGTCTACGAGGATGACGATGCGGGGCCCGCTGAAGGCCGGCCCGTCAGTGATCGCATCGGGGTCGGCGGTCTCCGGCAGGCGCTTTTCCAGTTCGCCCGCGATGCCGGTGGCCAGGGCGGCGGCGAGCTTGGCGTTGTGGGCGTAGCCGCCGCGGTAGGGCTCGGGGACGACGCCGCGCAGGCCTCGGCGAGGGTCGAAGACGCCGAAGACGAGTTCCTCGTCGCTGTGGCGGTCGATGAGCTGCTGGGTGATGAGCTTGAGCAGGTTGGTCTTGCCGCATTCGTTGTCGCCGAGGATCAGCAGGTGCTGGTCCTGCCCGACCAGGTCCAGGAGTGCCGGGGCGAGGGCGTCCTGATCGACGCCGAGCGGGATGCGCGAGGGTTCGGCCGTGATCGAGGGCAGTTTGGCGGCGGGCAGGGTCGTGGGCAACACCCGTACGGGGGCGGCGAGTTCGCCGTGCCAGCTGGCGCGCAGGGTGCGGGCGGCGCGTTCCAGGGCGGGGCCGAGGTCGCCGGTGGACGGCTGGCCGTCGATGCGGGGCAGCGCGGTGTGGGCGAAGAGTTTGGCGTCGGTCAGGACCCGGCCGGGGGTGTCGGCGCTCAGTGTCTCGGACAACTTGCGGTCGACACTCGAATCGGAGGGGTCGTTCAGGCGCAGTTCGACGCGCGTGCCGAACATGGACTGGGTGGCGATGCGTACGTCGTTCCAGCGCAGCATGCCGGCGACGATGTGGATGCCGTAGCCGCTGCCGCGCTTGAGGAGGTCGGCGACGGTGTCGTCCAGTTCGGCGAACTCGTCGCGCAGCGCACCGAATCCGTCGATGAGCAGCACGATGTCGGTGGAGCCCAGTTCGGTCAGCCGACCCCGGGCACGCAGGTGGCGGAGCTGGTCGACGGAGTCGATGCCGTGCTCGCGGAAGAGCTCTTCGCGTACGGCTAGTTGGGCGCGGACCTCGGCGACGGTACGCGCGGCACGCTCGTGGTCGGCGCGGCCCGCGATGCCGCCGACGTGCGGCAGACCGGAGAGCGCGGAGAGCCCGCCGCCGACCAAGTCCAATCCGTAGATGGCGACTTGGCGTGGAGTGTGGGTCAGGGCGAGGGAGAGGGCGAGGGTGCGAAGCAGGGTGGTCTTGCCTGACTGCGGGCCGCCGATGACGGCGGCGTGTCCGCCCGCGACGGTCAGGTCCAGGAGCCACGGCCTCTGCCCCTGCTTGGCCGGGTCGTCAAGGATGCCCAGAGGTATGTGCATCGCCCCCGCGGCGGTGGCCAGGTGCAGTCCGCGTTCGGAGGCCTGCACGGGTCCGGCGGCGGCGTCGAGCGAGGTCGCGGAGGGCAGTGGCGGCAGCCAGATGCGGCGCACGGGTGGGGCGGCGGTGCGCAGCTGGTCGACCATGGCCGTCAGGACGGTCGGGCCGGTCTCCCGCTCCCGCATCGCGGGTTGTTCCGGCGCGCCCGTCTTGGGGTCCTGACCTGTGTTGAAGGTGGGGTAGGCCCAGGCGAGGGGCTCTGCGTCCCCCTGCTCGCGCAGGGCAGGGCCGCGGTGGGCGCCGGAGACGTAACCCGCCTTGAAGCGTTCGTACGTCGATGTGTCGACCTTGAGATAGCCGAAGCCCGGCAGCGGCGGCAGCTGGAAGGCGTCCACCGTGTCCAGGACGGTGCGCGACTCGTCGGCGGAGAAGGTGCGCAGTCCGAGCCGGTAGGAGAGGTAGGTCTCCAGGCCCTTGAGCTTGCCGGATTCGATGCGCTGGCTGGAGAGAAGGAGGTGTACGCCGATGGAGCGGCCGATGCGGCCGATGGAGAGGAACAGGTCGATGAAGTCCGGTTTGGCGGTGAGGAGTTCGCCGAATTCGTCGATGACGACGAACAGGTGGGGCAGGGCTTCGAGGTCGGGCCGGGTCTCGCGCAGGGCGGCGTAGTGCCCGATGTCGGCGACGTTCCCGGCGTCCTTGAGTACCTGCTGACGGCGCTTGACCTCACCGGCCAGGCTGGTGTGGACGCGTTCGACGAGTCCGGCCTGGTTCTCCAGGTTGGTGATGACACCGGCGACGTGCGGGAGTTCGGTGAACGGGGCGAAGGTGGCGCCGCCCTTGTAGTCGATGAGGACGAGCGCCAGGTCTTCGGGGGAGTGGGTGGCGACCAGGGCCAGGACCAGGGTGCGAAGCAGTTCGCTCTTGCCGGAGCCGGTCGCTCCGACGCACAGTCCGTGCGGTCCCATGCCCAGTTCGGAGGATTCCTTGAGGTCCAACAGGACTGGTTCGTGGCGGTCGTTGCGGCCGATGGGTACGCGCAGGAAGTCGCGTTCGCCGCGTGGTGCCCACAGCCGGTCGAGGTCGAGGGCGGCCGGGTCGTCGATGCCAAGGAGGGTGGGGAAGTCGACGGGGCCGGATATGGGGGTGCCCTCGGCGGCGGACTCGGCGGAGAGCCGCAGCGGGGCGAGCATGCGGGCAAGACCCTCGGCCCCCGCGATGCTGACCTCATCCGCGGTGCCGTGTCCGGGCAGCGCTTCGGGGGCACGCAGGTCTTCGACGCTCACCTGGTCACCGTCGACGGTGATCCGCACGGACACCTGGTCCGGCTCGTGCACCTGCTGCTCCAGGAGGTGCAGCACGGTCACGCCCATACCGGTGAGGTCAACGGCTGTGTCCGGACGGGGGAGTTCGGCGGCCGTGCTCCCATGACAGTCGCTGACGACGAGAAGCCGGTCGGACATCCGCAGCGCGTTGCGGTCGGAGAGGCCGCGGCGCACTTCGGCGGCGTAGGAGGAGCGGCGCCGCAGATCGGGAGCGCACTGCCGGGCGAGCTGCTCGATGCTCGGCGCGATGCGCCGGGCTGCCACCGGCCCGTCGTCCTGCTGCGCATCGAGGACGTGGGGCAGCCACTTCGCCCACTCCCACTCCTCCAGACGCTCGCCGGGCACGCCCAGAGCGATGGCGACGTCGTCGGGGGCGTGCGTCACCGCGGTCTGGATCAGCAGGGCGCGGGCCACGCGCAGTACGCCTTCGCGGTCGCCGATGATGCTGACGTTGCCCGCCCTGTCCAGCGGCGCCATCAGCGGGAAATCGCTCGCGGTGGTGAAGCGGTGCTGCAGCGCGCGCGCTTCGTTGAGCATGAACGGGTCGGGCGGTGTCAGCACGCCGCTGCCTTGGTTCTGCCCGATCGCCAGACCCTGCACGGGTACGTCGCCGGTACCGAGCCGCACCCGCAGGAAATCCGCGTCCAGGCGCCGCCGCTCCCACAACCTGGCCGGGTCACGGACGAGGTCGTACAACGCCGCCGGAGGCGGATTAAGAACCCGCGCCCGCCGCCGCAGCTCCCGCTCGGTGGCTCCGAGCTCCTCGCGCTGCTCCTCCACGTATTCGAGATACCGCTCGCGCTGGGTACGCCGGGTGCGCTGGGCTTTGCCGCGCTGGGACAGGAAGAGGGCGACCGCGCCAAGGAGCGCGAAGACGAGGACGATCGCGCCGATGGCGGCGAACTGACTGTTGCGGATGACCGTCATCATGACGACCGAACCCATGACGCCGGCCATCGGAAGCAGTGCGGTGGCCGCGTTGCCCATCTTGCCCTCGGGCAGGTTCGGGGGCGGTTCGATGGTGCGTTCCGGGGCGGCGGCGGGCGGCCGGGTGGAGCGGGCCGGGCGGTGTATGAGGCGTTGGGTCATCGCACCCGCACCGCCCGCTGCATCGCCTCGGCGGCCAGTTGGACGGCGGCGTCGCGGGAGCTCTGGCTGAGCATGCCGGTGTGGATGGGGCCTCCTTGGGCCAGATGACGGTCATAGGGGAGCGGCACCACGGCGGCTCCTGTCTCGCGCAGGTGCGCGGCGGCCGTCTTCAAGTCGAGGGTTGTGTCAGGTGAGTTCGCGCTCAGGGCTACGACGGTGGTGGCAAGCGCCGAGTGCGGCAACTGGGCGAGCCAGTCCAGGACCTGGCGGGTGCCGTTGACGCCTTCGGCGGTCATCGGGGCGACGACGACGCGGGCGTGAGCGGTGTCCATCGCGGTGCGCGCCACTTCGCCGGGCAGCGTCTCGCAGTCGACCACCGAGACGGCGAAGTAGCGGCGCAGCGCGAGGGTGACGGTGCGGTAGGTGCGTACGTCGAGGGGGGCACCGACACGTCCCTGGCTGGCCGGCAGCAGCCATCCGCCATCGGCCACCGGCACCAGATAGCCGGTGACGTCAGTGAGTTGCATCGCCGGGCTGAGGATGTGGGCCAGATCGGCGCAGGCCCAGCGGACGGACTCCGCGCCGAGCCGCACGGGGAGAGTGCCGAGCGCGGCGTCGGCTTCGAGGGCGAGGACGGGGTCGTGCCGGTAGTGGTTGAACGTCCGGGCCAGGAGGGCGGAGACAGTGGACTTGCCGACGCCGCCGCGGATGGAGGTCACCGCGATGACCCGCCCCGTGGTGACGGGCTGCTGCACCTCGCGGGCGAGACGCGTCTGGGCGGCCACTTCCTGGCCGGCCGAGGCGGTCAGCTTGCGCAGCGACCGCCCGGTGCGCCGCGCCGCGGAGTCTCCGTGTTGAGGACCGCCCAGGGCGCGGGCGAGGCGGGGATCGACGGTGGGTACGGACTCGGGGGTGGGCAGCGGGAGGCGGGGGTCGCGTGATGCGGGCTGGGCGGCTGCCGACGTACGGGGTGCTGGAGTCGGGGGCGCCGACTGTTCCGGGATTGCCAGGCCCTGCACGTCAGTGGACTCCGCAGAAGCGGCACCCAACTCCCTCAGCACATCGCGCTGCCAATCACTTTCCTGAGCCATGCCGCACCCCTACGCAAAGGTGTCGAGCAGTCGCCCGTACACACCGAACACCCCGATGACCAGGGGCAACAGAGCGATGACACCCACCGACTCCAACAGGTCGCCGACGCGCCTGAGCCGCACCCGCACATGCTCGGCAGGTTGAACCGCAAGGACCACCAGCGGAATCAGGGCCAGCACGACGAGCAGGGCCAGCGGCCCTCCGGCGGCCGACCGTTCCATCCATACGCCGACCAGCGCCACCACGACGACGGCCGCGGCGACGAACAGCCCCACCACCTCGGCGATGAGCGGATAGGCGCGCGTCCGCAGCGCAAGGACCACGGCGGTGACGGCGGCCACCAGCACGGTCCACACCGAGGGCGCACGCAACACCATCATTCCGGCCGCTGTGGCAGAGAGTGCCAACACGAGGGTGGCAAGGGCCAGTCCACGATGGGTGGCGGTCAGCGCCGTACCCACCTGATACCGGCTCACCGAAGCACCGCCGGTACGCCGGTCATCAAGCCCCGACAACCCCGACGCCATCAAGGCGAGCCGAGGCAACACTCCCAGCACAACCACGGAGACGACAGCGAGCAACGCCCCCACCCGAGCCTGCTCGCCCCCGGTCCGGGCACCGTCCTGCAGAGCGAAGGCGGCCTCCCACAGAACCAGACACCCCAGAGCGGTCGCGGCCCCGATCAGAGCACCCCGCCCCAACGGCGAGAACCACCCCAGAAGCAACAGCACGAGTACGACGTTGAGGACGACACCGGCCAGCAGCACCGGACCACCCCAGGCGTACGCATCACCCAACGTCCACGCCCCGAGCGCCCCCAAGGCCCCCGCGGACACGATCAACGTGGTGGCAAGTCCGGGCTGCTTACGCCACCCCAGCAGCGCCCCGGCAAGGGCGGGGATCACGGCGGCAGCGACCAAGGCCTTGCCCGCAGCAGCCAACTCGAACTCTCGGGCAGCCAGCACCCCCGCCACGATCACCCAGAACACGGTGGCCATCCCGGCCACTACCCGCCGAGCAGCGGGCCGCCACCGCCAGGCCCGCACATCCAGATCATCGGCGGCTTCATCGGTGACGTCATGCACCACGGGCGCGGACGGCGCATCCTCAACGCGCACCAGCCGCAGCACGGCACCGTCGGCGACACCGGCCGACTCCAGGGTGCTGTCGTGCGCCAGAGCGGAACCATCCGCGGTGACGAGGTGCCGCAGCATGGGGCGGGCCGCGGCCTGATCGACGACGAGCCGCAGCACCTCGGGAAGCAACAGCCCAATCGGCTCCTGCGAAGGGAGCACGAGATCCACCCGCCGCTGCTCTCCCACCAGGGTGACCCGGCTCAGGGCCGTACGACCCGTACCGCTCGTGCGGCTCAACGGCCCCGCAGATATCACGCGTTCGAACCTATCATCGAGAGGAAGGGGTTACGGAGGACGGCGGGGAGGGGGCTGACGGCGAGGAAGAAGGTACGGAGGTGCTGTAGGGGCTCTTGCCGATAAGCCGGTTCGAGATGAAGGACCACCCCACACACCCGGCACACAACACCGCCGCGATCACCACCCCGGCGAACACCTTCCCCAACCGCTCATCGACGGTTCGCCGCTGCCGTTGCGCACCGAACAGCAGGGCGTCTCGCAGCCGTCGGCGTCGCACGGACACCGACTCCAGCAGTTGACTGTCGTAATCCTGGGCTGCCACCGTTATTGCTTCTCCTCCCAGTTCGCTGCCGCGTGAATTATGGGAACGGGGTCTCCCGGTGATCACTCTTCACGGTGCTCAGGTAGCGAATTCGCCAACCCAACTGCGCCGCAGTAGGGCCTTAGGCAGGTATTCGGACTCGACTTCGATCGGGATGTCGGCATCAAATGCCATGCATGCGATAGCTAGCGGGCCGAGAGCGACCAGGCCCTCGCTACTCTTGGACCTGGTCTCGTCATCGGACCAATATTCCTTATGCCAGGTGAGTGCCTCGGCGAGTGCAGCATTGAACGGTTCTGAATCCTGCCTCTGGTATCGGTGGAAAATCTCCAAAGGCGGGTACAGAACCTTGAGCATGAGCTCAGCGCTGGCGATGTGAGGGGCTGCAGGGTCGGTGCCATTGATGGCCGTGACCAAGGTGTCCCAGGTTTCCTGGCGGCCGAACCAGGCATTCTGTAGCGTTTCCACCCATGCATAGATGTACTCGTCGAACTCCATTCCTGAAGCACGCAGGAACGAGACGGGCACACGGGCCAATTGGTCGAGACGCTCGTTCTCGCGGCAGATCACTGCCAGATAGTATGCGGTGAGCCAGTTGCCGGCGTGCAGATATTCCTGAGGACCGGTCGCGGGGAGATTCTTTACCTTGCCGTGGCTCCCGATGCGGCAGGGGGTAGTCCCTTCGCTAGCCACGGCCGAGATGAACAGGCCTGATCCGACCTGCATGGCGGTGACCCATGCCTCCCATGTCGGGGATTCCGCAACCGTGGGATCCGTCAGGCAGGACCACTTGGCGACCGTGAGTGCAAGATCCAGAGCGTCGAAGCGGTCAAACTCTGATGTCTCAATATCGGAGAGAGCATCTTCAGCGCTCTTGACGATTGGTTCCATGGCTTCAGCCGCGTTGTCCGTGGGGAAGTCGTGGCGGGGAATGCTGATAACCATGTGCCTCCCTTTCTCAGTAGATCTTCAAATGTTCCAGTACAGCGCCAGCGTAGCGTGAGCCCTCGGGCTCGTTGGCCTTCACCAGGACATACTGCAATTTTCCAGCCTTGAGAGCATCTCGGAACTCCCCCGCAAGCTTGGCATCGCGTCCACCGCGCTTCGTCATCTCGGCCAGGATGGTCCTGAGATACGGTACCGTCCCCTGCTTGACCCGCATCCCTGCTGCTCCGCCGTTGTCGCCAAGGCCAGGATTGTTGGGGTCCTCGGGGTCGGCGCGCCCTTTACGCCAGTCAAGGTCATTGCCTGGTGCCTTGTCCTCGGCGATCAGGATTTTATCGTCTTTGAGTCGGTACGCTCCGTCGAACATGTTGGCCCCGTTAGCGGTCTTCGGGAGCTCGATTGTCTCGACGGCTTCAAATTCGCGCGGGATCACATGGAGCTGGGAGGCTTGCTCGCCGAACTTCTCAGAAATCTTACTGTTGGGCGGTACGTCACCAAGCCGTTGGGTGTAAGCATCCTGAGCCGCAGTGAGAGCCTCGTGGTTCGAGAAAGAAGGAGATTTCTCGTACGACTTCTGCGCGTTCATGAGGTTCCTGTATGCCTCGCGGTTTGCGGCAGCGGTGTCGAGAGTGGGCAGGACGTCCCTGGGAGCGGTGTCTCGTGCGAGCGGCTTAGATCCGAATCGGGTTTCGGACGGACCGTTCGGCAAGTTGTGTTTGGCGACCCACTGGTCCTGGGCATTCTTCGCGAGCTGAGGAAGCTCGGCGCCGTCTACCAGCCCAATGTTGGGCTTGCGTCGGCCGATGGCGTCGTAGTGTTTCGCGCGCCACGCGGGATCTTCGTTTGCTTTCCGGACGTGCTCGTCCTGAATCGCCTTCAACTCAGCGGAAGTCAACTCCCGCTTCGCTGGATTGTCGGCACCTGACCCGTGGTTCCCGCCCGCTTGTCCATCGCGTCCGAGCCCTCCTCCAGAATTCTGAGGACTATGTGACCCGCCACTGCGGGAGCCGCCGGCATTGCCGGAGTGCTCGGGGCCGGTAGAGGAGCCCCCCACCGGCTCGTGAGAATGCCCGCTGCTGCCGGACACGCCAGCTGCGCGGTGCGATGCGCCGCCACCGCCGCTATGAGCGGGTGCAACATGACTGGCCTGTGGCGGAAGGTGTTCGCCCGCGTGGGAACTGGTCTCCGGCGTCCGAGCGCCGGCGCCCACCAGGGCAGGCTCGCGCTGGGCAGGCACTTCCTGTGGGGTTGCCCGCTCCGCGGCAGTCTTCTCGATCGGGGCGGTGTCCCTGATGGGCTTGCCCTCGGCGTCGACCCGGATGAACTTGCCGTCTTCGACGCGGACCCTGGAGCCGTCGAACTCCAGGTCGCTGTGTATGCGCTGCAACTCGGGTGTCGTGTCGGCGCCGGTCCGGATGCGGGCGGTGAGGTCGGCGACGCTGGGCAGCTTGCTGAAGGCCTTGCCGCCCACCGTGAGCCCGGCGGAGAGGGGGTCGGCGTAGGTGCCGATCTTCGCTGCGACGGCGGCGGCCTTGGACGCGGCTCCGGCCTTGCCGCCCTTGGCGATGACCCCCAGTGGACCGGCGCCCAGCGTGAGGAAGTTGAAGGTGGTGGTCCCCGCCGCCTGGACCGGGTGTTCTTCCCACTGGTCCCAGGCGACCATGGACTTGGCGAACTCGCGGGCGGCCGTCTTCTGCCGCTTCACACCATCGCTCTCGTCGTCCGGGCCGATCGTGTGGTCCAGGACCCAGTCGTAGGGAGTCAGTGTGTACTGGCCGATGCCGCCGAGAACATCGCCGAGACCGCTCCAGGCTTCTTTCGCCGAGCCCCCGATGCCGACCAGATGGCCCAGGCCTTCGAGGGCGGCTCCGCCGCCGCCGACGATGAAGCCGTCCCAGACGTAGTGCTTGATGTGCCGGTGGAACTCGTACGCATGGATGGACTCGCTGACGTGGCTGCCCCAGGGCGTTTCCTTGGCCTGCTTGAGGAGGTCGGCGTCGTAGCCGTACATCACGGTCTTCGTCGTCGCCTTGTGACTGCCGTCGTCCTCGATGAACTTCGGGCCGCCCACGATCGCCGAGATCTTGGTCGCGGCCCGGCGCTCGGCCGCTTCGAAGGCGCTCCTGGTGACGGCGACGTCGTCCACGAGCTCGTTGTTGCGGTCGGTCTTTTCGTCGTCGTAGTGCCAGTCGTCGTCGCCCTCGACGCTGGCGACGAACTTCCTGGCATCGGCCGCCAGCGTCTCCAGGCGCTTGGCCAGCGGGCGCGCCTCGCTGGAGAAGGTGTCCAGGGCGTCGGCCACCGTCTCCAGATCGGCGGCGAAGGTGTCAGCTCTGTCCATCACCGGCTGGGTGGAGGCGAACAGATCGTCGGCCTCCGGCGCGGTGTAGTAGGCCCCCAGCATCTGGAAGCGGGAGTGCACATCGGCCCCGCCGTTGCGGATCCCGATGGCGTCGCTGCGTAGCGCGGAGACGTCCTTGTCCAGTTGCTCGAAGTCACCGATGAACTTCGGTATGCCACCCGGCTCGATCATCTTCACTTGTCGGCGCCCTTCTTGCGGGCGTCGGCGAGAATGGCCTTCATGTCCGGGGCCTTCTCCGCATTGCGCTGTGCGGTCGCGGCTTGCTCCAGGTCCCCGTGCACGTAGTGGTTGGTCGCCTCGATCGCTCCGTTCACCGATTTCGAGGCCCGAACGCCGGGGAAGAGAGCGTCCTCCGCGGACTTGTCCACGAACAGCGCCAGCGCCACGCCGATCGGCCCGACGGGCACGTCCCCGCAGTACCCCGAACTGATCGTGCCGGCCGAAGTGGCCGCACTCTCGGCGTCGGTCCCGTACGCCTTGACGTCCTTGGCCAAGTCGTCCATCGCCAGCCCCACCAACGACGTCACCGATTCCACCCCGGACGGTGAGATGTCCCATGCAGGCATGCCAAACCCCCTACTGATCCCCGTAATTCAGCCCAGACGCTCGGTGCTGCCGTTCAGCCGATGTTGTCGACCGCGGCGCGCGCCCGCGCGAGCGTCGACTGCGCGGTGCCGTCGTTCTGCTCCAGCGTGGTGCGCACGAGGCGGATGATTTCCCGTACCTCGTTGGCGGCCTTGTTCCAGCGGACTTCCTTGCCGTGGTAGTCGTCTGACACCCCATCAGCCTGGTAGTCGGCCATCGCGGCCTTCACCGCGCGGTCGCGGTCGCCGAGGACCCGCTCCAGCTGGCCGATGATGATCTGCAGGCCGCCCTGCACGTCGGACGAGGCGCCGGTGTCATAGGAGCGGCGATCCTGGTTTCCAGCCATGGCGAAGTTCCCCCTGTATGCGAAGTGTTGTGATGTGCCGGCTGACCGACTTGGCGGGCTCAGGCGGAGAAGCGGGCGCCGTCGAAGTTGGCCGCGCCCATGTTCTGGTGGGCGTTGTCGGCCTGCTCCTGGTCGCCGGAGCCGAACGCGGTGTCCATGCCTGCCTGGCCGCCCAGGATCGAGGACAGCGCCCCGTTCAGGTCCGAAGTGATCTCGTCCGCGCGCAGCTTGAACGAGTCGAAGGTCGCCTTGCCCGCCCCGTTGAACTTGCCCTCCAGCGGCTCGGCCGCCTGAACCAGCAGACTGATCAGCGTTCCGAGATCGTCGCTGGACCCCACGGTGTTCTTCCCCAGCACCGCGAGAGTCGTGTCTCCCATGTCGAACTTCATGAGTCCACCCCCGTAACTCGTCAACTGCGGTGCACCCCCCGACCGTTCATCGGTCACAGGATGCACGTGCGTCACTCACACCGCGTCAGTATATCGAACATCCTCTCCCATCGAGCGTTGCAGAAGCAACGCGGTAAGGGGCGAAGTGGTGTGATCTGTCGCATGACTTCAGTGGTCGCGTACCGGAGCGGCATCTCGCGCCGCGCTTGCCGGCACTAAGTGGTTCGGCCATATGCGTCGCGGACATGAACAGGGGGCCGTCGGGTCGGGCGGCGAGGGCTGCCGGAAACGCCGTTGAGGTCGCTCGGCTCCGATGCATAGGGTTGCTCCTGACGGCGTGTAGCTCAGCAGTAGAGCACCGGGCTCCGGACCCGGAGGGCGCAGGGGCGGCACCTGCCACGTCGGCTTATGACTGAGGACGCTGAGCAGCAGCCCCGCACCGCGAACCCTGGCTATGCCGTTGAGCAGCTGGCCAAGGCGTTCACCACCGCGCAGACCCACCACGACGCCGACACCCGCCGCCGGGCCGAGGAGCAGGGCGAGCACTGGCGGGAGGTGCTCGCCGGGATGGCCTCGGGTCGGCTGACGATCGGTTCACGCAAGCCGGTGCGGGGCCTTCCGGTCTGGGTGACCCCGCAGGTCGTACGGGGAGGGTTCGCCACGGGTGTCGCGAGCGCCGGGGGGCCGTTGCAGCCGTACGAGACGGAGGTGGCCCGCCGCTTCGGAGTAGCGGCCGACCGCCGGGCGCTGTTCGCGTACTGCCTCACCGAACCCGGACTCGTCTGGCTGGCAGGCCTGCTGGACGACGGCTGTTACGAGGTGACCGTGCCCGAGGAGGCCGCACTGCTCACCGTGGCGTGGTTGGCCCGCTCCGGGGACGGCCTCGCCGCGCTGGACCTCGCGTCCGAACTGGAGCCGTTCGCCGACCAACTGCGGTTCCTGCCCCGCCCTGTCGCCAACAGGGCGGTCCCCGACGCGGTCACCGCGGTACACCGGCACACCGTGGCCGACACGGGTGCCGTACTCGCCAAGCGCCGCCCGAACGCGGCCGTCGAGACACAGCGCGAAGCCCTCACGGTCTGGCAGCCGTTCGGCGACGAACTGCTCGCCCTATGGCTGGAGACCACCGGGCCCGGCCGCATCCTCGACGCCATTCCGGACGCCGACTGGCACGAGCGCGGTGCGGCCCTGCTGGCCCGCTACCACCGGCTGGCCCAGGAACACCGACTGTGCGGCAAGCACCGCAATCCCAAGGAGAACCTCGCGATCCTGCGCACCGCACTCGAGGACACCCTGGCAGGGCGCCCCCTCGATGCCCGTCGGCTCGGCCTGCTTCGGCACGCCACCGAGTCGATGCTGCGGCGCCGAGGCCTCCCGGGCTCCCCACCGCACGGCGCCCTCCGCCACCGGCAGGCCCGGCAGGCAGCTCTTCCCTCCCACCACGCCCTCGCCCAGCTGGTCGTGCGGCGCTGCTCCGTACTGCCTCAGGACGAAGGGGCCGTCGATACCGCGCCCCTGGTCGCCGAAGTGAGCGAGCAAGAGCACCGGGAGACCGGCCTGCCCGTCGGAGCGGTGATCCCGGCATCGATCCGCAGGACGGTCGAGGCCGCGCTGAGCGCCCCGCTCGGCACGCTTGTCGAGCGCGGCGTCGTCCCTTCCGCCGAGGTCTTGGCCGAGCTGGTGCCGCAGCTCGTCGCTGTCACCACCGCCCAGCAGTACAGTGACGCGTCGCTGCGTACGCTGATGTCCGCGAACTACCGGGCGTTCCGCAATCGCCGGTCGCTTCTGCTGCTCGACTTCGAGCGGCAGGTACGTACGGAGGAACTGCCGTGGGTGCGAGCGGTGTCCGGGCGGTGCGGTGACGCGACAGGCAACGGGCGATCAGCAGGCGCCTCGCCGGAGACCGGAACCAGCCAGGCCCCCGCCCTCGTCGCGCTTCGGCAGCTGGGAGAACTGGCCGTGCAGGGTTTCCCGGGCACGATCCTCCCCAACCCTCTCATCCGCGAACTCGGGGTGCTCGCCCGCCAGGCCGACCTGAAGGCTCCCTTCGTGGAGGAACTGGCCGCCGACATCTTCATGGGGTCTTTCACCCCGAAATACCTCAAGGCGGCTCGCGTCGCCGCCGAGCTTCTGAGCGGCACTCTGTACGAGCGCTACTACGGAATCGACTACGCGGCGCTCCGTAACCTGGCGATCGTCGAGACGTCCGACGCTCTCAACCGCTCGGGCGGTGCCCGCACTTCGCCCGGCTTCGCCAAACTGTGCGCCGACCGGGCCGCTGCCGCACGGCCCGGGGCCCCGGCCGCCCCCTGGTCCGTGGCGGTCGACGGCATGGTGATCGAGCAGTCCCAGATCCTCACCACCCATAACCTGGCCGTCCTCGTCCGCCACGCCGACATCGCTCCCGACTGGCCCGACCTCGCCCGCCGGGCCTTCACCGCCGTGTGCCGCCTGAGTGCCCGCGTGCACAACAACCCGCGCCCCTTGAGCACCGTCAAGGACGCCGCGTACGCCTGGCGGCAGATGCTCTTCCACCTCTCCTGTTGCACCCCTGCCGAACAGGCGGCCGTCCTGGCCTCGTTGGACCAGGAAGTGGCCCGCCACCCGACCCACGTGGCCGCCCGCCTGGACCCCGCACTGGTGGGCCTGCACCAGGTCGCCGCGGGCGGGGCGGCGGACACGGGAGCTGGTCGCCGTCTTTTGGGTTGGAGCACGGAGGGCCACTGGATGGTCGCGGGCGGGGCAGGGCCTTCAGCGGGGGTTCTGGGATGAGGGGTACGACGAGACGATTCCGCTGGACAAACGCGAGGGAGCGCCCCCCAGGTCTATTCGGCCCGGTCCTCGTGGAGAAGCGGGAATCCTCATGTACATGCCTTCGAGGCTCTATACCGTCACGGACAACGCAAAGCGCTGGTCGGGATCGCTCCCGACCAGCGCGTTTGTGGTCAATCATTGGTGTCCGAGGGGGGACTTGAACCCCCACGCCCGATAAAGGGCACTAGCACCTCAAGCTAGCGCGTCTGCCATTCCGCCACCCGGACCAGGTGGTGTCTCGCGGTTTCCCGCGGCGACGTGGAAAACCATAGCAAACATTCGAGGCCCTCTGATCACACAGGTCACCCGCGTGAACGGCACGTGACGGCGGGTGCCCGGCCTTGGGTGTCGGGGGGTGGGCGCGGGAGGATGAAGGGGAGGACCACCAGCAGCGATAGCGGGAGGAACCACGTGAGCGAGTCGAGCAGGGGCGATAGGGCGGGCGAGACGGGCCGGGCGCGGACCGTCACGGGTGAGGACGAGGTCGTCGATCTCTGCCGCGACCTGATCCGCATCGACACGAGCAACTACGGCGACCACTCGGGGCCGGGCGAGCGCAAGGCCGCCGAGTACGTCGCGGAGAAGCTCGCCGAGGTGGGGCTCGAACCGCAGATCTTCGAATCGCACCCCGGCCGGGCCTCCACGGTGGCGCGCATCGAGGGCGAGGACCGCTCCCGGCCCGCGCTGCTCATCCACGGCCACACCGACGTCGTACCGGCCAACGCCCAGGACTGGACGCACCACCCGTTCTCGGGGGAGATCGTGGACGGCTGCGTGTGGGGGCGTGGCGCCGTCGACATGAAGGACATGGACGCGATGACCCTCGCGGTCGTCCGTGAGCGCATGCGCACCGGCCGCAAGCCTCCGCGCGACATCGTGCTGTCCTTCATGGCCGACGAGGAGGCCGGCGGCACCTACGGAGCGCGCTACCTCGTCGACAACCACCCCGAGCTCTTCGAGGGCGTCACGGAGGCCATCAGCGAGGTCGGCGGCTTCTCCTTCCAGGTCAACGAGGACCTGCGGCTCTACCTCATCGAGACGGCCCAGAAGGGCATGCACTGGATGAAGCTGACCGTGGACGGCACCGCGGGACACGGTTCGATGATCCACAAGGACAACGCCATCACCGAACTGTCCGAGGCCGTGGGCCGCCTCGGGCGGCACAAGTTCCCGGTGCGGGTGACCAAGACGCTGCGGCACTTCCTGGACGAGCTCGGCGACGCGCTCGGCACCGAACTCGACCCCGAGAACATGGACGCGACGCTGGCCAAGCTCGGCGGCATCGCCAAGCTCATCGGCGCCTCGCTGCAGAACACCGCCAACCCGACCCAGCTCGGCGCGGGCTACAAGGTCAACGTCATTCCCGGCCAGGCGGTCGCCCACGTCGACGGCCGCTTCCTGCCGGGGTACGAGGAGGAGTTCCTCGCCGACCTGGACCGGATCCTCGGCCCGCGGGTCAAGCGTGAGGACGTACACGCGGACAAGGCCCTGGAGACCACCTTCGACGGCGCGCTCGTCGACGCCATGCAGACCGCGCTCCAGGCGGAGGACCCGATCGCCCGCGCCGTGCCCTACATGCTCTCCGCGGGCACGGACGCGAAATCCTTCGACGACCTCGGCATCCGCGGCTTCGGCTTCGCGCCGCTGAAGCTGCCGCCGGAGCTCGACTTCGCCGGCATGTTCCACGGCGTGGACGAGCGGGTGCCGGTGGACGGCCTCAAGTTCGGAGTGCGCGTACTCGACCGATTCATCGACGCGTCCTGACGTCAACAATCGCCAGCGCGTACGTACTTGACTGAAAAGAGTGAATGGGACCATAAGCTCGTAGCCTCATTACTTCCGCCTCGTTACAGGTGGTGCGGTCCGCGGCTGGGATCGCATTGCCAACAAGGAGGAACAATGATCAAGAAGGTCGTCGCTGCTGCGGCTGCCACTGGTGGTCTCGTGCTCGCGTGTGCGGGTATCGCTGCTGCCGACGCCGGTGCTCAGGGTGCCGCCGTGAAGTCTCCCGGTGTGCTCTCGGGCAACGTCGTGCAGGCACCGATCCACGTGCCGGTCAACGCCTGCGGCAACACGGTCTCCGTGATCGGGCTGCTGAACCCCGCCTTCGGCAACACCTGCGCCAACGTCTGACGTTCGTGCCTCACCCCAAGAGGGTCTGAGTCCGTCGGCCCCGGAGTGCGTGCCATGCACTCCGGGGCCTTCGGGCATTCCGCGTTCGCGCAATGAAGCGCGTACGTATTCCGGAAGGTCAGAAGGCAGGGAAAACCTATGCGACAGGTCACGCGAAAAGGCCTGATCACGGTGGCGGCCGCGACAGGCGTACTCGCCATCAGCGGTGGATACGCGCACGCCGACTCGGGTGCCGCGGGCAGTGCGTCGGATTCGCCGGGTGTGCTCTCCGGCAATTCGGTCCAGCTCCCCGTGGACGCTCCGGTCAACGTGTGCGGCAACACCGTCAACGTCGTCGGGGTGCTCAACCCCGCGGCGGGCAACAGCTGCGCCAATACCTCCGGTAAGGGCGGCAGCGGTCACGGAAAGCCCTCGGGCGGCGGTTCCACGGCCCACGGGCACACCGGCGACTCACCCGGTGTCGCCTCGGGCAATGACGTGCAGCTGCCGGTCGACGTACCGGTGAACGTCTGCGGCAACAGCGTCACCATCGGTGGTCTCGGCAACGCGACCATGGGCAACGAATGCGGCAACGACGCGGGCGGGACGCCCCCGCCGGGCGGCGAGAAGCCGCCGACGAAGCCTGAGCAGCCGCCGGGCGGCCCTCAGACGCCGGAGAAGCCTGGACATCCAGGACATCCAGGACATCCGGGTGGGCCGGGGGGATCGGGGGACTCGGGGGACCGGAACATTCCGCCGTCTCCCAGTGCTCAGAAGCCTTCGGACGACAGGGCTCTGCCGAACCAGCCGGGGACGCAGACCATCACGCAGCCGAAGGGCTCGGAGTCGCTCGCCCAGACGGGCAGCGAGCTGCCGATGGGCGTCGTGCTGCCGGTGGGCGCGGGCATGCTGCTCGCGGGAACGGTGCTGTACCGCAGGTCGCGCTCGGCGGCCTGACGCGGGTGCGCGGCACCGCTTGATCGGTACGGAGAACGGAGGGCCCCGACCGCGGGGCCCTCCGTTCTCGCTGTCTCACGTCACCAGGTGGCCCGAAGCTGGCGGATGATCCGCCGCTTCAGCCGCACCCTGCGGCTGCCGTCCGAGCGCAGGCTCAGGCGGTCCAACTCCCAGTGTCCGTACTCCGCGTGGTCCGTCAGCAGGCGTGTTGTTTCCTTGCGGGTGACCCCGCGCGGGACATACACGTCGACAAATTCGTATTCCGGCATCGCATCTATTGTGCAAGCACGGGCCCGGTACGGATAGCGTCTGCACTATGTCTGATGCTGCGCAGCCCACCGCTGCCGAGGTACGCGCCGCCGCCGAGGCGGTCAAGACCGCGCTCGACCGTCACCTTGCCGCGGTCGAACGCAGGTCGGGGGAGGACGACCCGGCTGTCTACGAGGCGTTCAACGAGCTGGCCGCCGCGGCCGAGGAGTACGACGAGCTCCTCTACGACCGCTATGACGAGGTCACCCCCTTCGAGATCCCAGGCTCGGACAGCGGCGTGCTGCCGCCGTACCAGGGCCCGGAGGAGGCGAACGCGCTCAGCGTGCTGATCCGCAGGGACTACGCCGTCGCGGAGCCACAGCGGCTCCTGGCCCAGGCCCAGCGGGTGGCGGCACTCGACTCGGACCAGGCGGTCGACGAGAGCTCCGCGGCCGCGGCCGCCGGCAGCAGTGTGCACGCCGCGCTCGGTGTCCTCTTCGGCGAGTTCGAACCGGACGAGATCGCCTCCCGGCACAAGGAGTTCGGCCTGGAGGAGGGCGACTCCACGCTCTGGGTCACCGCGGCGGACGAGCCCGCGGAGCCGGGGGAGTGGCTCGACACCCCCTTCGACCAGGCGGACCCGCACCGGGTCGTCTGCCGCTTCGACGTCAGCGCGGTCTTCGACGACGACCGCGACGACGACGGCCTCGACATCGACCCCGATGTGGCGGCGGCGCTGGAGGAACTCGAAGACGGCGAGGACAGAGACGACGCCGACGACGCCGACGACACCGACGATGCCGCGGACGTCGTCGACGTGGATGACGACAGGAGCCCGCTGGACGCGGACCGCTGAGCCCCTGGGCCGCGCGCTGCGGACCGGATCGGCCCGCAGCGCGCGGCTCCGCTCAGCTCAGGTCGCCGCCGGGATCTGGGGGCGCAGGAGGGTCTGGAGGCGCGTCGTGCGCGGCTTCGCGGGGATGTCCGCCACCGCGTGCGGCAGCGCCTGCTCCGCGCCCTGCACCACCGACAGGTGCCGCTCGGCGCGGCTGAACGCGGTGTAGACCCAGGGCCTGCTCAGAGCCGCGGTCGCGTCGCCGGGCAGGACCACGACCGCCGCGGGCCAGCTCAGCCCCACGGCCTGGTGCGCGGTGAGCGCCCAGGCGTGCCGCACCGTCTGCTCCACCTGCTCCTTCGGTACGACGACGGGGGCGCCGTCACACTCCAGGTGCAGCCCCTCCGCGTCGGCCCGCAGGACGCGGCCCAGTGTCGTACGCCCGGGCACCGGGACGTGGGCGACGCGGTCGCCGGGGTCGAAGCCGCCGAACCGGCCGGGGCCGGGGTTCAGCCGCTCCTTGAGCGCGGTGTTCAGCGTGCGCGTGCCCGCGGCGCCGCCGTGCCCGGGAGTGATCACCTGGGTGTCCTCCGCGGGCACTCCGATCGCCCGGGGCACCGAGTCCGCCACGAGCTGCACCGTGCGGTGGACCGCCTCGCCCGCGTCGCGCACCGGGACGATCACGACTTCCTTGCCCGGCGCCTCGACCTGGTTCAGCTCGCCGATGCCGACCCCGGAGACCAGCTCCCCGATGGGGCCGGGGTCCGGGACGCGTGAGACGACCTGCGGGCAGCAGCGCGCCGCGACGAGGTCCGCGAAGACCCGCCCGGGGCCCGCCGACCACAGCACCCCCGGGTCGCCGCTCAGCACCAGACGGGCGCCGTCCGGCAGGGACTCCACCAGCATTGCGGCGCTCTCCACGTCCAGCTGCGGTGCGTCGAGGACCACCAGGAGGTCGAGGGCCAGCGCCCCGTCGCGGTCCCGCCCGGGTCCCTGCTCGCCGGAGAGCAGCCCCGCCACGGTCGTGGTGCCCGCCTCGTCCGATTCGGGGATGAGTCCCGAGACGCGCCGCCGGCCCGCGGAGCTGTGCGTGACCGCCCACACCCGCAGGCCGAGCCCCGCCGCGGCACTCACCAGGGCTGCGGGCTCGGCGCGTGCCGCCTCGCCGCCGGTGTGCAGGACGAGGCCGTGGCCGGCCACCGCGCGGATCAGTTCGGCGGTGGAACCGGACGCCTCACCCGCGGCGGACTCCCAGTCGGCGGCCCCCGGCCCTGAATCCTCTTCCTTGGGCAGGGAGTTGATCACCCGGGCGAGCCCGTCGGCCAGGCTCTCCTCGGCGAGGGCGTACTGCTCGAGACCGACCAGGACGCGGACCGGCTGTTCGGGCTCCTCGCCCTCGTCGTCGTTCTCCGCCTGCTCCGGCCGTGCGGGGGCAGGCGCCCCCGGTGTCTCGATGGCGTCCTGGAAGACCAGGATGTCGCCCTCCGCGATGGCGCTCTGCAGGGCAGCGTTCGGATCGGGTACGGCGCGCTGACCGAGGGCCGCGGTGAGCGCCGCCGCGTCCAGGGCCGTGTGTCCCGCGACGGCCGCCTGCTCAAGGAGCCAGACGGTGACCGCGCGCCCCCTGCGCTCGTCGTCCGGCGCGCACTCCGCGCCGAGCAGCGCCCGCGCGAAACCGTCGGCCTGCTCCGTGCGCACACCGCTGACCCGCAGCAACTGCCAGGGATCGTCCCGCAGTCGAGCGTCGGCGCCCTCGCCGAGCGTCGCCGCCGTCCGCGCGGCGAGCGCCGCGGGAGCCCCGCCTTCGGCGAGCACGGCCCGGACCGCGTCCACGGCCTCCTCGCCGGGGCCCGATGCGGCCGCCGCCATGGGCTGCGGCCGTCGCGCGGGCTCGGGCGCGGCCCTGCGCGGCGCCGGCTCGGGCTCATGGAACGCGCTGGTGACGGGCCGCTCCCCGCTCTCCACGGCGCGCACCGCGGCCAGCAGATCGGCGGCCTTGCCACTGAGCTTGGCCCCCGCGTCGACGGGCCCCTGCTTGGCGGCCTTCCGCTCGGCGATCCGCTCCAGAAGCTCCCGCTGGGCGGCGATCTCCGCCTCGGTCTCCGAGAGCTCCTTGGCTTCGGCGGCGGCTTCGGCAGTGCCTTCGGCAGTGCCTTCGGCAGTGTCCTCGGCCGCGGCTTCGGCAGTGGCTTCCGCGGTGGCGTCGGTAGCGGCGGAGCCGTCAGCGCCGTCAGCTGTAGCGGCGTCAGCGGTGGCGGCGGCCTCCGCTTCCTCCGCGGCGTCGGTTTCCGGCTCCGTACTCACAGCGTGCTCCAGTCGTGATCGGGGTAGCGGTGCACGGGCGCCGACACATCGTCGAGCGCCTGGCAGATCTCGTCAGGAAGACTAAGGGTCTCCACTGACAATGCGGCCGTGAGCTGCTGCGCGTTGCGCGCGCCGACGATCGGCGCGGTCACTCCGGGGCGGTCGCGCACCCAGGCCAGGGCCACCTGGAGGGGCGTGGCCGCGAGGCCGTCCGCGGCCGTGGAGACCGCGTCCACGATGCGGCTCGCCGCGTCGTCGAGGTAGGGCGCGACGAACGGCGCCAGATGCTCGGAGCCGCCGCGCGAGTCGGCCGGGGTGGAGTGGCGGTACTTCCCGGTGAGCACGCCCCTGCCGAGCGGCGACGAGGGCAGCAGGCCCACGCCCAGGTCCATCGCCGCGGGCAGCAGCTCCCGCTCGACGCCGCGCTGGAGAAGGGAGTACTCCATCTGCGTACTGGCCAGGCGCGTGCGCGTGCCCGGGGCGGCGAGCTGCCACGTGGCGGCCTTCGCGAGCTGCCAGCCGGAGAAGTTGGAGATGCCCGCATAGCGTGCCCGGCCGCTGCTGACGGCGATGTCCAGGGCCTGGAGCGTCTCGTCCAGGGGCGTGCAGGGGTCGAAGGCGTGCACCTGCCAGAGGTCCACGTGGTCCGTCCCCAGGCGGGCCAGGGAGGCGTCGAGCGCGGAGAGGAGGTGGCCCCGCGAGCCGTCGAAGCGCCGGTCGGGGTCGGGCACGCTGCCCGCCTTGGTCGCGATGACCAGATCGCGCCGCGGCACGAGCCGTTCTATGAGTCGGCCGAGCAGATACTCGGCCTCCCCGTCGCCGTACACATCCGCTGTGTCGACGAGGCTGCCGCCCGCTTCCCAGAACACCTTCAACAGGTCGGCGGCGTCGCTCTCGTCGGTATGTCCCCACGTGAGGGTGCCGAGTCCGATCCGGGACACGCGAAGGCCGGTGCGGCCGAGATGCCTCTGCTCCATGAGCGCTGAGATTACTGGCCGTGCCCCAGCGGCGTGAGGGGCTGTGGACAAACCCGTGCCTGTGGAGAACTCGGTCACCCCCGCGCCCGCCGCTGACGAGCCTCGCACGCACGCGCTACAGTCCCCGGCACAGGGACGTTACTGCTCAGTAAGGGGATTCGGCCATGCAGCTCGGGATCAACCTCGGCTACTGGGGCGCGGGGATGGACGCGGACAACCTCGCCGTCGCCAAGGAGGCCGACAAGCTCGGCTACGCGGTCTGCTGGGCCGCCGAGGCGTACGGCTCGGACGCCGCGACGGTGCTGTCCTGGGTGGCCGCGCAGACCGAACGTATCGACATCGGATCCGCGATCTTCCAGATCCCGGCCCGGCAGCCCGCGATGACCGCGATGACCGCCGCCACGCTCGACTCGCTCTCCGGCGGCCGTTTCCGGCTGGGGCTCGGCGTCTCGGGACCGCAGGTCTCCGAGGGCTGGTACGGCGTCAAGTTCGACAAGCCGCTGGCCCGCACCCGCGAGTACGTCGAGATCGTCCGCAAGGCGATGACCCGCGAGCGCCTCAGCTACGAGGGCGAGCACTGGACGCTCCCGCTGCCGGACGGGCCGGGCAAGCCCATCAAGCTCACCGTGCACCCGCAGCGTGAGCACATCCCGCTGTACGTCGCCGCGATCGGCCCCAAGAACCTGGAGCAGACCGGCGAGATCGCCGACGGAGCCCTGCTGATCTTCCCCTCCGCCGAGCACCTGGAGGAGACGGCGGTCCGCCACCTGCGCGCGGGGCGCGAGAAGGTGGGCAAGACGATGGACGGCTTCGACGTCGTGCCGACGCTGCCGCTCGCGGTGGGCGACGACGTCAGTGGCCTCGCGGACATGTTCAGGCCCTACACCGCGCTCTATGTGGGCGGCATGGGCAGCCGCAAGCAGAACTTCTACAACCAGCTCGCCCAGCGCATGGGCTACGAGAAGGAAGCCGCCGAGATCCAGGAGAAGTACCTGTCAGGCGACAAGGAGGGTGCGGCCGCGGCCGTGCCGCACGCGCTGATCGACTCGACCACGCTGCTCGGCTCCGTGGACCGCATCGCCGACCGCATGCAGGCCTACGCGGCGGCCGGGGTCACCACGCTCACGCTGTCTCCCGCGGGCTTCACCCTGGAGGAGCGGCTGACGGCCCTGCGCGCCGGAACGCAGGCGATGGAGCGCGCCGGCCTGGCGTAGAGGGGGGGAAGTTCTGCGGCCGTGGTGGGGGCTCGGGGGTCTTCCCCGCCACGGCCGTCACGGGGCACAACGCGTCACGGCGTCCCTCGGTTACGGGCCCGTCCGGTGCCGGTTGTCCTCCGTTCGGCGCAGCCGCCTCCGGCACCTGTTGCCGCGCCAGCGCCACCGCATTTGACTAGTTCTTTGCGGAGGTTCGCGTGGAGCGCATGGAGGTGCCACTGATGCTTTCGGCCAAGAGCGTCTTCGAGGAGATCCTCGACAACGACGAGTCGTTCCGGCTCTTCTGTTCCATCGCGGCCAGCGGCGAGTCGCAGGGCGGCTGGGAGAACGGGCGCATCGCGGAGCTCATCCCCGCGAGCGAGCGGGGTCTCGCCCCCAAGGTGGTGCGGCACGGCGCCGACGAGGACAAGCACGGACGCATCTTCAACGCCCTGCTGCGCAAGCGGGGTCTGCACCCGGTCGAGGTTCCTCAGGAGGCCGATTACACGATGCTTCTGGAGAAGCACGGCATCGGTCTCGCGCACGCGAAGCTGAAGGCCAGCGAACCGCTCACGGTGGCGGACATCGTCACGTATCTCGCGCACAGCAGGGTCACCGAGCAGCGCGCTTCGGAGCAGATGCGGTTGCTGCGCAAGTACTTCGCCGAGCACCCCGTCGTCGGCCGCGCGGTCAAGATGATCTCGAACGACGAGGACAGTCATCTTGCCTACTGCCACGAGGAGTTGCTGCGGTTCGCCGCCGCCGGGCACGGTCGCGCCATCCAGGCCACCCTGCGCGAGTGCGCGCTCGCCGAGATCCGGGTCTACCGGGACGTCAGCCTCGCCGTGATGGACCACATGGGGCGCATCCTGGGCTGGTCCAAGGCCAAGTCCGCGGTGCTCACCGCGGGCATCCACGCCATGTACGCGTACGAACGCCTCGGCGGCTGGCGGCGGATGGTGTCCTTGCGGATGCCCGAGCACCGTGACGCACTCGGCGGGCCCGCCACGTCCGCGCACGAGTTCGCCTGACCCCGGGGGGCGGGCTAGAGCCAGCCCCGGCGCTTGAACTGGCGGTACAGGAAGAATTCGAGCGCGACCATCAGCAGGATCACGGCGGGGTAGGACCACACCCAGTGCAGCTCGGGCATGTGGTCGAAGTTCATGCCGTAGATGCCCGCGATCATCGTGGGGACGGCGGCCATGGCGGCCCACGCCGAGATCTTCCGCATGTCGTCGTTCTGCCGCACGCTCATCTGCGCCAGGTGCGCGGAGAGGATGTCGGAGACCAGGCGGTCGAGGCTGTCCACCGAGTCGTTCACCCGCGTCAGATGGTCGCTGACGTCCCGGAAGAACGGCTGTGCCGCGTCCTGTACGAAGGGCACGGCGGGGCCGAAAGTGCCCGCTCCGGAGAGACGCATCAATGGCATCGCCAACGGTCCCGTGGCGCGGCGGAACTCCACGATCTGGCGCTTGAACCGGTAGATCCGGGATGCCGTGTTGCGGGTGCCCCCGCTGTCGGGCGAGAAGACCTCCGCCTCCAGCTCCTCCAGGTCGGTCTGCAGCTCGCCCGCGACGTCCAGGTAGTGGTCGACCGTGGCGTCGGCGATCGCGTAGAGGACGGACGTCGGACCGTGCTTGAGCGTCTCGGGGTCTTCCTCCATGCGATGGCGTACGGCGCCGAGGGGCGAGCCCTCGCCGTGCCGGACCGTCACCACGAAGGCGTCGCCGATGAAGACCATGACCTCACCCGACGAGACGGAGTCGCTGTCCGGCTCGTACACCACCGGCTTGAGGACCACGAACAGCGAGTCGTCGTAGACCTCCAGCTTGGGCCGCTGATGCGCCTTCAAGGCGTCCTCCACGGCCAGCGGATGCAGCCCGAACTCCCTGCTGACCTCGGCGAACTCCTCCGCCGACGGTTCGTGAAGCCCCACCCAGACGAATGCGTCCCCGGCCGCACGCGCCTGTCTCAGGGCATCGGAGAAGTGTGCCTGGCACTCGGCCCGGCGGCCGTCCTGGTACAGCGCGCAGTCCACGATCACGGAGGGCATTCTTCCGAACCTCTGCTCGGGACGCACCCCCTCGGCGGCTTAGGCTGGCCAGCATGCCCACGCTGATCCTCGTCCGGCACGGACGATCCACCGCCAACACCGCGGGTCTGCTCGCCGGGTGGACCCCCGGCGTGGCCCTGGACGAGCGGGGCGCCGCACAGGCCGCCGCGCTCCCCGGCCGCCTCGCGGAACTGCCGCTCGCCGAAGTCGTCACGAGCCCGCTGCAGCGCTGCCAGGAGACCGTGGCGCCGCTGCTCGCCGCGCGGCCGGGCCTGCGGTCGCACACCGAGGAACGCATCGGGGAGTGCCACTACGGCGACTGGTCGGGCCGCAAGCTCGCCGAGCTGTCCGGCGAGCCGCTCATGGAGGTCGTACAGCAGCATCCGTCGGCGGCCGCCTTCCCGGGAGGCGAGTCCATGCGGGCCATGCAGACGCGGGCGGCCGAGGCGGTACGCGAGTGGAACGCGCGCGTGGAGCGCGATCACGGCTCGGACGCCGTGTACCTCATGTGCTCGCACGGCGACATCATCAAGTCCCTTGTCGCGGACGCCATCGGACTCCACCTGGACCTCTTCCAGCGCATCTCCGTAGAGCCCTGTTCCGTCACCGCGATCCGCTTCACGCGCCTGCGGCCCTTCCTCGTACGCCTGGGGGACACCGGCGACTTCGGGTCGCTCGCGCCCCGTGCGGAGCCGTCCGGGGGCGACGCGGCGGTGGGTGGCGATGCGGGAGCACCGTGATCGTCGCCCGCAGTAGGGTGCTGTCGTCGCGTCGAACAAGCGCAAATGATCAACCGCAGTCGATCCCAATGGAGACAGGACGTGTCGCGTCAGGTGTTCCTCTACGACCCGCCGGAACGCTTCGTGGCCGGAACCGTCGGACTCCCCGGACGGCGGACCTTCTTCCTCCAGGCCTCCGGCGCCGGCCGGGTGACCAGCGTCGCCCTGGAGAAGACCCAGGTCGCCGCCCTCGCCGAACGCATGGAAGAGCTGCTCGACGAGGTCGTGCGCCGCAGCGGCGGCAACACCCCCGTGCCCGCCGTGGCCCCCTCGGAGGTCAGTGACAGCGCGCCCCTCGACGCGCCCGTCGAGGAGGAATTCCGCGTCGGCACGATGGCGCTCGCCTGGGACGGCGACGAGGAGCGGATGATCGTCGAGGCGCAGGCCCTGGTCGAGCTCGACGCCGAATCCGACGAGGACCTCGCGGAAGCCGAGGAAAGGCTTCTGCAGGACGACGAGAACGGGCCGCCGATGCTGCGCGTCAGGCTCTCCGGGGCGCAGGCGCGCGCGTTCGCCAAGCGCGCCCTCGACGTCGTGAACGCGGGCCGGCCGCCGTGCCCGCTGTGCAGCCTCCCCCTCGACCCGGAAGGACACGTATGCCCGCGGCAGAACGGATACCGGCGGGGAGCGTGACCTCCGGCGCCCTCGATCTGCTCCAGCGCGGTGAGCTGACCGTGCGGGGGCGGATCCGCGAGGCTTCGAACGCGGTGCTCTACTGCTCCGTCGCCTACGAGGGCCGGGAAGCCGCCTGCGTGTACAAGCCGGTCGCCGGGGAGCGGCCCCTGTGGGATTTCCCCGACGGGACGCTCGCACAGCGTGAGGTCGCCGCGTACGAGGTCTCCGAGGCGACGGGATGGGGCCTGGTCCCGCCGACCGTGCTGCGGGACGGGCCGCACGGCGAGGGCATGTGCCAGCTGTGGATCGAGGGCTCGGACGACGCGGAGCTCCTCGCCCTGGTCCAAGGCGAGGAGCCGGCCGATGGCTGGAAGGCGATCGGCTTCGCCGACGTGGGGGAGGGCCGGACCGCGCTGCTTGTACACGCGGACGATGAACGCCTGCGGCGGCTCGCGGTGCTCGACGCGGTGATCAACAACGCGGACCGCAAGGGCGGCCACCTGCTGACCGACGAAGGCCGGCTGTACGGGATCGACCACGGGGTCACCTTCAACGCCGAGGACAAGCTGCGGACGCTCCTGTGGGGCTGGGCGGGGGAGCCCCTGACCCCCGAGGCGGTCGGGGCCCTGGAGACCCTGCGGGACGCCCTGGCCGACGAGGCGCCGCTCGCCGTCCGCCTGGGCAAGCTGATCACGGCGGCCGAGGTGGACGCGGTGCGCGGGCGGGTGGGCGCGTTGCTGTCGTCCGGCCTGCACCCCGTACCGGGCGGTGACTGGCCCGCCATTCCGTGGCCGCCGGTCTAGACGCTGCCCCGCGGCGTTGGAGGAACCTTGATCCCCCACTCGTATGTGGAAGCTCCGTCCGGTTAGGCTCATTGCATGCATGCCTGGCCCGCTTCTGAGGTCCCCGCCCTGCCTGGCAAGGGCCGCGACCTCCAGATCCACGACACCGCGACCGGTGGTCTCGTCACCCTTGACCCCGGTCCCGTCGCCCGTATCTACGTCTGCGGCATCACTCCGTACGACGCCACCCACATGGGTCACGCGGCGACCTACAACGCGTTCGACCTCGTGCAGCGCGTGTGGCTCGACACCAAGCGGCAGGTTCATTACGTCCAGAACGTGACCGACGTGGACGACCCGCTCCTGGAACGAGCCATCCGCGACGGCAAGGACTGGGTCGAGCTCGCCGAGGGTGAGACCGCCCTGTTCCGCGAGGACATGACCGCCCTCCGGCTGCTCCCGCCGCAGCACTACATCGGAGCCGTCGAGGCGATACCCGGCATCGTGCCGCTCGTCGAACGCCTGAGGGACATGGGCGCCGCCTATGAGCTCGAAGGCGACGTCTACTTCTCCGTGGAGTCCGACCCCCACTTCGGTGAGGTGTCCGGCCTCGACGTCGCCGCGATGAAGCTGCTCTCTGCCGAGCGCGGCGGCGACCCGGACCGCCCGGGCAAGAAGGACCCGCTCGACCCGATGCTCTGGATGGCGGCCCGCGAGGGCGAGCCGAGCTGGGACGGGGCCTCGCTCGGCCGCGGCCGGCCCGGCTGGCACATCGAGTGCGTGGCCATCGCCCTCGACCACCTGGGCATGGGCTTCGACGTGCAGGGCGGCGGATCCGACCTCGCCTTCCCGCACCACGAGATGGGCGCCTCGCACGCCCAGGCGCTCACCGGTGAGTACCCGTTCGCGAAGGCGTACGTACACGCGGGCATGGTCGCTCTCGACGGCGCGAAGATGTCGAAGTCCAAGGGCAACCTCGTCTTCGTCTCGAAGCTGCGGCGGGACGGGACCGACCCGGCCGCCATCCGTCTCGCGCTCCTCGCCCACCACTACCGCGCGGACTGGGAGTGGACCGACTCGGTCCTGACCGAGGCCGTGGAGCGGCTCGGCCGGTGGCGTGCCGCCGTCTCGCGGCCCGACGGACCCTCCGCCGACGCCCTCGTCGAGGAGATCCGCGAAGCCCTGGCCAACGACCTGGACGCACCGGCCGCGCTCGCCGCGGTCGACGCGTGGGCGGCGCGCCAGGCCGCCAAGGGCGGTACGGAAGAGGGCGCCCCCGGAGTCGTATCGCGTGCGGTGGACGCGCTGCTCGGCGTGGCCCTGTAGTCACCTGTAGCCACCTGTAGCCACCGGTTCACTGAAGGGGCCGCTCCGGAAGTCCAGGAGCGGCCCCATCAAAGTCCATGGCCCTGGCGCCCTTTGAGGCGCTAGACCTCCGCCATGAGATCACCCACCCGCTTCAGACGGGCGGCGCTCGCCGCCGCCCTGCTAGGCCTCCTCGCGGTGTTCGCCGGTCCCGGCGGCGCGGCGCAGGCTGCCGACGAGCCCGCGACCACGGTCGGGGACGTCACGGACTTCGCAGCCGACGGCTCCGTCTACCGCCTCACCGCGGGCAAGGCCGAGGCCCGCGTCAGTTTTGTGTCGGCCGAGACGTTCCGGCTCGAACTCGCCCCCGGCGGCGACTTCACCGACCCGACCGGCAAGGACATCGTCCTGCCCCAGGGGGACCCGCCGCGCACCAAGTGGGCCGACAAGGGCGACCGCTACGAACTGAGCACCTCCAAGGTGACCCTGCGCGCCTACAAGTCCCCGCTGCGCTTCGCCCTGTACCGCGCCGACGGCACTCAGGTCTGGGCCGAGTCCAAGGGCCTGAGCTGGACGAAGGACGCCACCACCCAGAGTCTGGCCCGCGGCGCCGACGAGCAGTACTACGGCGCGGGCATGCAGAACGGGCGGGGCAACACCTCGCACCGTGGCAAGAAGGTCGAGGTGAGCGTCGACTACAACTGGGACGACGGCGGGCACCCCAACTCCGTGCCGTTCTACCTGTCTTCGCAGGGCTACGGAGTCTTCCGCAACACGTACGCGCCCAATACCTACGACTTCGCCGAGCCGGTGACGGCCACCGCGAAGGAACAGCGCTTTGACGCCTACTACTTCGCCGGGCGCGGTGAGAAGGACGTCAAGGGAGTCATCGGCCAGTACACGAAGCTCACCGGCAAACCCTTCCTGCCGCCCATCTACGGATTGGAGATCGGCGACGCGGACTGCTACCTCCACAACGCCAACCAGGGCGAACGCCACACCCTGGACTCCCTGAAAGTCGCCGACGAGTACAAGAAGCACGACATGCCAGGCGGCTGGATGCTGGTCAACGACGGCTACGGCTGCGGTTACGAAGACCTCGCCGAGACCGCCAAGGGCCTCCAGGACCGCGACATGCAGATGGGCCTGTGGACCGAGGACGGCATCGACAAGATCGCCGACCAGGTCAAGGCGGGCCAGCGCATCGCCAAGCTCGACGTCGCCTGGGTCGGCGACGGCTACAAGAAGGCGCTCGACGGCTGCAAGGACGCTTACAAGGGCATCGAGGACAACAGCGACGCCCGCGGCTTCACCTGGGCCCCCGAGAGCTGGTCGGGGGCGCAGCGCTGCGGGGTGCAGTGGTCGGGCGACCAGAGCGGCAGCTGGGAGTACATCCGCTGGCAGATCCCGACGTACGCCGGCGCGACCATGTCCGGCATGGCCTACACGACCGGTGACGTGGACGGCATCTTCGGCGGCAGCCCCAAGACGTACGCGCGTGACCTGCAGTGGAAGTCCTTCCTGCCGGTCACGATGACGATGGACGGCTGGGCCGCCACCGACAAGCAGCCCTTCCGCCACGGCGAGCCCTACACCTCCATCAATCGCAAGTACCTCAAGCTGCACGAATCGCTGCTGCCCTACTTCTACTCGTACGGCCACGAGGCGACCGAGACGGGCGTCGGCGCCGTCCGGCCGCTGGCCCTCGAATACCCCGACGACCCGAAGGCCGCCACCGACGCCGCCAAGTACGAGTTCCTCGCGGGCGAGGACTTCCTCGTCGCGCCCGTCTACAAGGACACGACCGTCCGGGACGGCATCTACCTCCCCAAGGGGACGTGGACCGACTACTGGAGCGGTCGCACCTATCAGGGCCCGACCACGGTCGACGGCTACAGCGCGCCCCTCGACACCCTGCCGCTCTTCGTCAAGGGCGGTGCCACCGTGCCGATGTGGCCCGGCATCAGGTCCTACAAGGACCGCACGGCCACGTCTCCGCTCGCCTGGGACATCTACCCGCAGGGGAAGTCCTCCTTCGAGTTGTACGAGGACGACGGCGAGACCAGGCAGCACCGCGACGGCAAGTACGCCACCCAGCGTGCCGACGTCGAGGCGCCCCGCTCCGGCGCGGGCGACGTACGGGTGCGGATCGGCGCGAGCAAGGGGGAGTTCGGCGGCAAGCAGACCGAGCGGCCCTACGCGTTCACGCTGCACACCGGTGACGCGCCGAGCCGGGTGGAGCTGGGCGGCGACAAGCTGCCGCGGCTCGCTTCGAAGGAGGCGTACGAGAAGGCGGCGCAGGGCTGGTTCTACGACCGGGACGACCGGGGCGGCGTCGTCGAGGTGAAGACGGCGGCGCTCCGTACGGACCGGGCCTTCACGCTCGAACTGGACGACACCAGCGCGGTCGGCGGTGCCGTGCCCGGCGCGAGCGCCGCCGTCAGCGCTCCCGCGGGACAGGAGATCGGCGCGGGCACGGCGGGCAAGGTCGCCGTCGACGTCACCGCGGGGACGCGGGACGCCACCGGCGTCGACGTCACCCTGGACGTGCCGGAGGGCTGGACCGCGGGCCGGGCAAACGCCGACCGCGTCCCGGCCGGGTCCACGCGCCGCGTGGAGGTCGCCGTCACCCCGCCCAAGGGCGCCCGCCCCGGCGAGCAGCCGCTGACCGCGAGGGCCCGCTACCGGGCGGCAGGCCAGGACCGCACCGCCACGCAGCGGATCGCGGTCGCCGTCATGCCTCCGGCGCCGTCCGCCGACGCCTGGGCGAGCGACCTGGAGTGGCTGAAGTCCACCAACGGCTACGGTCCCGCCGAACGGGACCGCAGCAACGGGGAGTCGGGCGCCGCCGACGGCCACACGCTGACCCTCGCCGGGAAGACGTACGAGAAGGGGATCGGCACCCACGCCGACTCCGCCATCGAGGTCTACACGGGCGGGCAGTGCGCGAAGTTCACCGCCGACGTGGGCATCGACGACGAGATCAACGGCTACGGAGAGGTGGCCTTCTCCGTCGAGGCAGACGGCAAGGTGCTGTGGACCTCGCCGAGGGTGACGGGTGCTTCGGCGACCGTCCCGGTGGATGTCGATGTGAGCGGGGCCCGGCACGTGGAGCTGAAGGTGACCGACACCAACGGCTCCAAGAGCGGGGACCACGCGGACTGGGCCGGGGCGAAGTTCAGCTGCGGCTGAGACCCTTCCGCCTTGAGTGAGCGGCGCCGGGCGGGTCGACCCCGCCCGGCGCCGCCGCACTGCCGACGGGCTTCAGCCCGCGACGACCAGGCCGACGATGTCGACATCCGAGAACCACACGCGTACGTCGGGGTGGCCTCCCGCGAAGGCGGCGTGCACCGCCTGGCGGATCTCGGGGGACGGGTGGTGCAGATTGCGCCACTCACCGGCCACGAACAGCCGCAGCCGTGGCGGGAGTTCGGGCGGGTAGGGGATCAGCTCGTCCCAGTAGCGCTCGGCCCGGCCCGATCCCACCGCCGACGGCAGCAGGTTCGTGACCGCCGACTTGATGTCGGGGAGGTTGCCGATCCGCTGGGAGGCCGGGCGGCCCGGCGCGTCCTGCTGCGGCGAGCCCGTGGAGCGCAGCACCGCACGGGCCCTCTCCGGAGTCATCAGCTGCTGGCCCGCGGCCTTCAACATGCCCTGCAGACAGGTCAGGGCACCGACGACGACCGGCGAGGCGGATGAGGTGCCGGAGAACGTGTCCGTGTACCAGGCGATCTCGTCGCCGCCGCCCTGCAGATCGCCGGGCTGGTTCCAGGACCCGCCGGTCGTGGTGGTCTCGCGGCCCCAGCCCTGCGCGTCCACGCGCGCGCCGTAGTTGGAGAACTCCAGGCGGGAGCGGTCCGGGCCGTGATCGCGGCCGTGCGTGCCGGGAGGCGGTGCGCCGGCGCCGACCAGGACCGCACCCGACGGCGGGTGGGAGGGGTTGAAGGGGTTCTGCCACCACGCCGGAAACTCATCGGGCCTGCGCTCGTACACCGCGTCGTCCAGGGATTGCGCCCCGTTGCCCGCCGCGCCGACGACGATGACTCCCTTCGCGCAGGCGTACCGGATCGCCGCGTAGTCGTCCGGCCACCACTCCAGGGCGATGTAGCCCTTCTGGTCGTCGCGCGGCTCGAAGCCGAACCGTGGGCCAGGCCGGTGCAGTTCGATCAGCACGATGTCACCGGGGCCGAGCCGCTCCGCCGCCGCGTGGATCGTGGCCGCTGTGCCGAGGGGCTGGAAGGAGGCGGCCGCGGTGGTGGCCTCCGGGGCGATGCCGCTGATGCCCACGTAGTTGCGGTCGCCGCCGATCACGCCCATCACCGCGGTGCCGTGGTTGCGCCAGGCCACGTCCTGGATCGGGGTGCCGATGACCACACCGGCAAGCTTGCCGGTCAGGTCCTCGTGCCCCAGCCGCCAGGCGCCCTCGATGTCGATGACGGTGATGCCCTCGCCCGAACCGCCGAGCCGCTGCCACGCCCAGTACGCGTCGACGCCTTCGGGCGCCGGGCGCAGATAGCCCTGGCGGGCGGTGAAGTCGGGGGTGACGGGGGCGCCCTCCTTGCGGGGCCCGACATCGCCGAGGTCGGGCGAGCCGGAACCGCCAGGGTCGCCGAGGTCGGGCGAGCCGGAACCGCCAGGGTCGCCGGGGTCGGGCGAGCCAGGACCGCCGAGGTCGGGCGAGCCCGAGTGCGACGCCGGTACGGCGCCAGGCTTGACGTAGGCCGAGTCGATCCCCGGCAGCGCCGCCATCCGCGAGCGCAGTTCCTGGGCCCTGCCCTCGCCGCCGCGCACCCGGTAGAAGAGCGCCAGGTCCGGCACGGCGTCGTCGTCGCCCGCGGCGGTGTCCTGGCCGCCCGCCGACCGCAGCTCTTCCTCGTCGCCGAACAGGGGCTCCAGGACGAGCTGTTCATCGCTGAGGAACATGTTCAGGGCCGACACGTCGGAGTCGGCCGCCGAGCGGACACCCTCCGCCTCGGCACGCAGCCGGGCCTCGGGGCGCGCGACGACGATCAGCTCCTCCTCGGACGCCTGATACGTGAACCCCGCCCCGCCCGGCCCGGGGCCACCGGATCCCGGGCCCCCTGCCGGCTCTGCCTGGTCGGTCATCGCCTCACCGCTCCCTTCGGTCCCGCGGGTGCCGTGCCGCCGCGCGCTGTGGCCGCGTACTCCGGGCACACCCTGCTACCGCCCGGCGCGCCCGTCCACCCTCTTTGCCCCAACTGCGTTGGAAATCAAGGTGATCGATGACGCTTGCGTATTTCGTCCGGGAGGCAACGCGCGACCTGATCCGGCCATCCGCCGGGTGCATTCGCGCCGAATCCGGCACGGGTGATGACGGAACACGACAGCGGAGTGGGGCGGCACCCGTTCGGATGCCGCCCCACTTTGGGTCGCGCTCGGTCAGCCGCCCCGGTCAGTCCTCGGAGGAATCGGCCGGTCCGGTTTCACCGCTGTTCTCGCTGCCCGCCGCGGTGTCCGTCTCGCTGCCCGCGTCGGCGTCCGCCGCGGTGTCCGTCTCGGTACCTGTCTCCGCATCCGTCTCGGCTTCCGCCTCCGGACGCTGCGGCCTCGGCGGTCGCGTGCGGTCACCGCCACCGGGGCTGTCCCGCAGAAACGGGCTCGCTTCGCCGCCCTCCGTGGCGTGCGTGCCGGACTGCGGAGGGCCGCCGCCGTCGCGCCGCCGCAGATAACGCTCGAACTCGCGGGCGATCGCCTCACCGGTCGCCTCGGGCAGCTCGGCCGTGTCCCGTGCCTCTTCGAGCGACTGGACGTACTCGGCGACCTCGCTGTCCTCGGCCGCCAGCTGGTCCACGCCCACCTGCCAGGCGCGCGCGTCCTCGGCGAGATCGCCCAGCGGGATCCGCAGGCCGATGAGGTCTTCCAGCCGGTTCAGGAGCGCCAGCGTGGCCTTCGGGTTCGGCGGCTGCGAGACGTAGTGCGGGACGGCTGCCCACAGGCTGACCGCAGGGACACCCGCGTGCGTGCACGCCTCCTGGAGGATGCCGACGATGCCCGTAGGGCCTTCGTACTTCGTCTCCTCCAGGTCCATGGTGCGGGCCAGGTCCGGGTCGGAGGTGACGCCGCTGACCGGGACCGGGCGGGTGTGCGGGGTGTCACCGAGCAGGGCGCCCAGGACCACCACCAGCTCGACGCCCAGCTCATGGGCGAAGCCCAGGAGCTCGTTGCAGAACGACCGCCAGCGCATCGACGGCTCGATCCCGCGGACAAGCACGAGGTCACGCGGCTTGTCACCGCCCACGCGGATCACCGAGAGCCGGGTCGTCGGCCAGGTGATCTTGCGCACGCCGCCTTCCAGGAAGACCGTGGGGCGGTTGACCTGGAAGTCGTAGTAGTCCTCGGCGTCCAGCGCCGCGAAGACCTCGCCCTTCCACTCCTTGTCGAGATGCGCGACCGCGGTGGAGGCGGCGTCGCCGGCGTCGTTCCAGCCCTCGAACGCGGCCACCATGACCGGGTCGACCAGCTCGGGAACCCCCTCGAGCTCGATCACCCAGGCCTCCTTCCGACGTCCTTTACGTACGCCCCAACCTTACGGCGTCCGGCGGGGCCCTCCGCAGCCCCCTTGCGTGGTCGGAGTGACGGGATCACTGCCCCGCGAGAGACCCGCGCACTCCCTCGGCGGCTGTTCACAGCGTCGAGCGCAGCCACTGCTCGACGCTCGCGATGTGCACCGTCGCCCAGGACCGGGCCGCCTCCGCGTCGCGGTCGCGCAGGGCGGTGAGGATCGCGCGGTGCTCGTGCAGGGTGCGGCTCACGGCGTCCTCCTGCGTGAGGCCGCGCCAGACGCGGGCCCGGGTGGTCGGCCCGGAGAGGCCGTCGAGGAGCGAGCAGAGCACCGAGTTGCCGGACGACTGCACGATGCCGCGGTGGAACTCCAGGTCACAGGCGACCAGCTCCTCCACCGAGGGCGCGGGGCCAAGGGCGTCCAACTGGGCGCCGAGCACGTCGAGTTCGGCCTCGGTGATGCGGGTGCTCGCCATCGCCGTGGCCGCCGGTTCCAGGATGCGGCGCACCGCGAGGAACTCCAGGACCGTGTCGTCGCGGTGGAAGTCGACGACGAAACTCAGGGCTTCGAGCAGGAGTTGCGGGTCCAGGCTCGTGACGTACGTACCGTCGCCCTGCCGTACGTCGAGGATGCGGATCAGCGAGAGGGCGCGCACCGCCTCGCGCAGGGAGTTGCGCGAAAGGCCCAGGTCGGCGGCGAGTTCGCTCTCCTTGGGCAGCCGGTCGCCGGGGCGCAGCGCGCCGGAGACGATCATGCCCTTGATCTTTTCGATGGCTTCGTCGGTGACAGCCATGGGGACCTCGCCTCACAAGACAGAAGACATCCGATGTATCGGACGATTATGGCGTGTCCCGTGGTCTTCATGCACGTCTTCATGCAGGTCCGCACGCACGTGGGTCCGGGATGACCCCCGTACTTCTCTCAGGGCTAAGATTTCCGTACTGACCGAACTGACCGCGGGACGGGCGAGAGGGAGGCTACGGCACATGGCCGGGAAGAAGTCGGCGGGGGCCCAGCGGGACGCGGTCGCATCGATCATCGAGGACTGGGCAAGGGAGCGGCCGGAGCTCGACACCTCGCCCCTTGAGGTCCTCGCGCGGCTGCACCGCACCTTCCTGCGCTACAACACCAGGCTCACCACGGCGATCGAGCGGCACGGCCTCGCGGTCGCCGGGTTCGACGTGCTGACCGCGCTGCGCAGGGCCGGGGCGCCCTACCGGCTCACGGCGGGCCAGCTCGCCGACTCCGGTCTCGTCTCGTCGGCCGGGGTGACGCTGCGCATCGACCGCCTGGAGAAGGACGGCCTGATCGTGCGCGAGCGCGACGCGGAGGACCGCCGTGTCGTCTACTCACGGCTCACCGGGACGGGCCTCGCCAAGATCGACGAGGTGTTCGCCGAGCATCTCGACAACGAACGCCGGATGCTCGACGGACTCTCCCCGGCCGAGTGCCGCCAGCTGGCCCGCCTGATGTCCAAGCTGGAGCGGTCCATCACCGATTCCGACGAACCTCACACACCCGAAGTCTGAGCCTCCGCGCCCCCCGAGGCCTGAGCCTCCGCTTCCGCGCGGTACATCCGGCGCAGCCGGACCACGCCCAGGTCGTGCTGGTAGAGGTTCTCGCGCTGGTCCGCGTCGGCGGGCATCGCCTCCAGCATCACCCGGTCCTGTTCGAGGACCTGCCAGTGGCGCTCCTCGATGAGGGTCTTGTAGAGGAAGCGCCAGGTGTCGCGCTGCCAGCCCCGCACGCGGCGGTAGCGCCAGAAGAAGACGCCGGTGCGGTTCTCGTCGACCGGGCAGACCATGCCGACGATCCCGAACGGGCCGCCGGGTCCGGCCGACGGCGGATACGGAATGGTCAGGTCGACCCAGTCCACGCCGGTGCGGCACAGCTCGACCCAGTCGAAGTTGACGCCCCGCTGGTCGGTCTTCTCGAAGAAGTAGCCGCGGTCCGTCTCCCGGATGCGGAACTTGGCGGTGGTGTCGCCGTCGTACATCGTGTGGGACTCGTGGTGCAGGAAGGCGCCGTGCATCGGGTCGAGGAGGTTCTCCACCGCGTACCGCCACGGCCCGTCCCACTCCGCGTAGCACAGGATCGCGTCGACGTCGGGGTCGGTGAGCGGTTCGGGCAGCGTCAGTTCGGCCGGCTCCGGATGCCGCTCGTCGCCGAAGTACGCGAGGATCGCGCCGCCGATCTCCCGCACGGGCAGCGACGTGACGAGCTTCTTGCCCTCCAGATTGCAGCCGGGCAGGCCCGGTACGGAGGAGACGGTGCCGTCCGTCTCGACCTCCACGCCGTGGTACCAGCAGGCCACCCGGTCACCGAGGTGCTTGCCCAGGGAGAGCGGCGCCCCGCGGTGCGGGCAGCGGTCGGCGAGCATCGACAGGGCGCCGTCGGAGCGGCGGAAGAGGAGCCACTGCTCGCCGAGCGCGGTGACCTTGCGCATGGCGCCGGGGGCGACGAAGTCCGAGGGGACGACGGGGTGCCACTGGTTGCGCAGACCGGTGGCGTAGATGTGGTCGGCGGCAGCGCTCAAGGCAGTCGGGCTGGTCATCGGGGTCACGCTCCCAGTCGGTTCATCTCGGCGCGGAAGGACTCCTCGGTCCACTGGGCGCCGTCGGGCGCGTGGACCTGACGGGCGTTCAAGCCGCGTATGACATCGGCGAGTTCATGGCCGTCCTTGGTGAATACCTCTTCGAGGGTGGCGGCGAGCTTGAACTCGTAGGGGGTCGGCTCGTGCGTACGGGACTGGTGGATGTCCAGGTACGGCCAGGTGGTGGTCACTCTTGCCTCCAGTGGGAATTACAGGTCGAGGACGAGGCGGCCGGAAGCGCAGCGCGAGACGCAGATCATCATCGAGGCGTTCGCGGCGTGCTCGGCGTCGCTGAGCAGGAAGTCGCGGTGGTCGGGGATACCGTCGAGGACGCGGGTCTCGCAGCTGCCGCAGATCCCTTCCTGGCAGGAGCTGTCGACGCTCAGGCCCGCGGCCTCCGCGGCTTGCAGGATGGACGTGTCGGGGCCGACGGAGAGGGTGCGGCCCGAGGTGCGGCACTCCACCTCGAACGCCGCGTCGTCGCCGCCCCGCTCCACGACGGGCGCGGCGAACCGCTCCACGCGCAGCCGGTCCGCGGGGCAGAGGGCCTCCACGGCGGTGAGCAGCGGCTCCGGGCCGCAGCAGTACACGAGCGTGCCATCGGGCAGCCCGCCGAGCGCCCCTGCCAGGTCGATGTGCCCGACCTCGTCCTGCGGTACGACTGTCAAGTCGCCGCCCAGGGCGTCCAGTTCATCGACGAAGGCCATGGAGTCCCGGTTCCGGCCGCCGTAGACCATGCGCCAGTCGGCCCCGCGCCGTGCCGCCTCGCGTGCCATCGCGAGGAGGGGCGTGACGCCGATGCCGCCCGCGATGAAGAGGTAGCCGGGCGAGTCTTCCAAGGTGAAGTGGTTGCGCGGTTCGGAGACGGTGACGCTCTGGCCGGGCCGCAGCTTCGTGTGCACGTGTCGCGAACCGCCGCGTGAGGACGGTTCGTCGAGTACGCCGATGCGGTAGGCCGTCGCGTTACGCGGGTCTCCGCAGAGGCTGTACTGGCGTACGTGAGGGCCTGTGTGGAGGTCGAGGTGTGCTCCGGGGCTCCAGGCGGGCAGCGGCTTGCCGTCCGGGTGGACGAGCTCGACGGACAGGACTCCGTCCGCCTCCCAGCTCATACGGCGTACCAGCAGGGCGAGTTCGCCTTCACTCTCGTACTCACTCATGTGGGGTCGGTCCTCCTCACTGGCCGGGGATCTTGACGGGCGGGGTGAACGGGTTCTTCATGGGGCCGAGCCGGGCCAGGTCGACCTCGACGAGGGTCGGCCCGCCGGAGGCGACGGCGCGGCTGATCACGGGCTCCGCGTGCTCCTCGTCGGTGATCCGGGCGTACGCCAACCCGCAGGCACGGGCGAGGAGTTCGAAGTCGGGGGTGGCGAGGTCGACTCCGGATCGGCGCTCGCTGTAGCGGTCCTGCATGTTGCGGAGCACGCCGTAGCCGCCGTCGTTGAAGACGATCAGAGTGAGTCGCGGCTTCTCCTGGGCGAGGGTGAGGAGTTCGCCGAGGTGCACCGCGAGTCCGCCGTCGCCCGCCATCACCACGGTGGGCTCCTGCGGCCGTGCGAGCGCCGCGCCGATGCCCATGCCCAGGCCCTGTCCGATGCCGCCGCCGCGCGGGAAGATGTTGTCGCGGGGGTCGTACATCTCCAGGAGCCGGTTGCCCCAGCTGCTGGACGGGATGGTCACGTCGCGGGCGACGACCGCGGCGCGGGGCAGCGCGGCCCGGATGGCGTCGCAGATCGCGGCCTGGGGGCCGATGTTGTCGTGCAGGGTGGCTCGGACGTCCTCGCGGACGGCGCTGACGCGCCGCGTCCAGTGTGCGTCGGCCCGGCGCGCGTGCGGCAGGAGGGCGGCGAGGACCTCGCCCGCGTCGCCGTGCAGGGCGTGCCGGGCCGGGTATACGCGGCCGAGCGCGTCGGCGTCGACGTCGATCTGGAGGTGCGCATCGGGCAGCGCGAGCCCGTAGTCGGCGGTCTCGTTGGACCGGAAGTGCGTGCCGATGGTCAGCAGCAGGTCCGCGTCCGCGAGGAGGGACCGGGCCGCCGGGGTGGTGGCGAAGTTCCCGATGACCTGCGGATGGTCCTCGGGAACGGAGCCCCGGCCGGAGTTGGAGGTGAGCAGCCCCGCGCCGGTGGCTTCGAGCAGCGCGGCCAGCTCCGAGCGGGCCCGGGTGGCACCGCCGCCGGCCCAGATGAGGGGGCGCTGCGCGGTCGCCAGGAGGGCCTGGGCTGCGGCGAGTTCGGACGCGGCGGGTGTGGGGTGGGCGGGTCCGGTGTTGCCCGGGGACGCGGTTGCCCCTTGTGGGCCCGGGGAAAGCTGGGGCCCGGTCGGGGCCTCGGCTTGCGCGGGGGCCGGGTCGGCTGTGCCCGCGGCGTTCGGCGCCGTGTCGGTCTGGGCCGCGTACTGCAGATCGACCGGCCACTCCACGCTCGCCGGGCCGCCCGGCGTGGCGAGGGCCGCGCGGGCCGCCTCGCGCAGGATCCGGCCCGCCGCGTCGGCCGAGGGCACCGTCGCGGCGTACGCGGAGACCGCGCGCAACATGCCGAGCTGGTCCTTGGTCTCGTGGATGAAGCCCCGGCCGCTGCCGAGGAACTCGGCTTCCACCTGCCCTGTCACGTGCAGGACGGAGGTGCCCGCGCTGAGCGCCTCGACCAGGGAGCCGGCCGCGTTGCCCGCACCCGTACCCGTCGAGGTGAGCGCGCAGCCCAGGGAGCCGCGGGCCCTGCCGTAGGCGTCGGCCGCGTTCACGGCGGTCGCCTCGTGGCGGACCGGCACGAACCGCAGCTCGCGGTCGACGGCCTCGACCAGCGGCAGATTGTGCACGCTGACGATCCCGAAGACCGTGTCGACGCCGAGTTCGCGCAGGACGGCGACGAGGAGATCGCCTCCGGTGGCGTAGTGCATGGGGGAACTCCTCAGAGAATGCCGCGGCCGACGCCGCCGCAGACATCGATGCTGGTGCCGGTGGTGTACGAGGCGCGGGGCGAGAGCAGCGCGACGATCGCGTACGCGACCTCCTCCGCGCGGCCGAGCCGACCGAGCGCGATCCCGCGGTCCGCTGCGAGCTCCGCCTGCCACTCCTCGTAACCGAGGCCCGAGCCGGATGCCGCGTGGCGCCGGGTCCACTGGCCGGTGTCGATGAGGCCGAGGCAGACCGAGTTGACGCGGATGCCCTCCGGGGCGAGCTCGGTGGCGAGGGACTTGGAGAGGTTGAGGATGCCCGCGCGGGCCGCGCTCGTGGTGATGAGGCGGGGCTCGGGCTGCTTGGCCAGGACGGCGTTGACGTTGACGACGCTCGCCGCGTCCGACGCCGCCAGGTGCGGGCGGGCCGCGTGCAGGGGGTTGAGGACGCCCGCGAACTTCAGCTCCAGCTCATCGCGCCAGTCGTCGGCGGTCGACTCGTCGAGGCCCTTCATACGGGACTGCCCCGCGTTGTTGACGAGCCCGTCCACCGACCCGAAGGTGTCGGCCGCGTGCCGCGTGAACTCCCGTACGGCGTCCGCGTCCCGCACGTCGCACACGCCCGTCAGCAGCCGGTCGCCGCCGCCGAGCGAGGCCGCGGCCTTGCCGAGCCGTTCGGCGTCACGTCCGCAGGTGGCGACGCGCGCACCCTCGTCGAGCAGGGCGCGGACCGTGGCCAGGCCGACGCCCGAGCTGCCGCCGGTGACCAGGACGGTCCGGTCGGCGAGGCCCAGATCCATAACTCATCGCTCCTGTACGTCAGTTCATCGTGAAGCCGCCGTTGACGGCGATCACTTGTCCGGTGAGATAGCGGGACTCCTCGCGGAGGAGGAAGGAGACGAGCCCGACGAGGTCGTCCGGCTGCTGCGGGCGGGAGATCGCCCGGTGGCCCCGGTAGAGGTCGTGACGCTCGGCCGGGACGCCCTCGGTGGCCTCGCACTCGGTGAGACCCGGCGCCACCGCGTTCACGGTGATGCCCTTCTCGCCCAGCTCGCGTGCCATCGCCCGCGTCAGCGCGATGACCGCGCCCTTGGAGGCGATGTAGTGGGCGAGCCGGGGAGAGCCGTAGAGCGCCGCGTCCGATGCGATGTTGACGATGCGGCTCGGGGAGGCGAAGAGCGGATGCAGGGCCTTGGCGACCAGCCAGGGGCCGCGGGCGTTGACCGCCATCAGTCGGTCCCACACCGCGACGTCGATGTCCTGGAACTCCCTGCCGCCGACGCCGTTGGCGAGCGCGGCATTGTTGACCAGGCCGTACAGCGACCCCAAGTCACTCACCTGCGCGGCGAGTTGCCCCACCGAAGCGGGGTCGCCCACATCGCACCGCACGAAGTGCGCGTCGCACCCCTCGGCCCGGAGCTCCGCGACGGCCCGCTCTCCGAGCCCGGGATCCACCTCCGCGACGACGACCCGGAAGCCGTCCTCGCCCACCCGGCGGGCCATGGCCAGACCCAGGCCACGGCCCGCCCCGGTGACGACGACGGAGGCGACGTCAGTCACGGGTGACGCCGTGCATCGGCGAGTGCTCGGGGTAGGTGGGGACCTGCGGCTTCTGGGTGCCGATGACGACGCAGAAGAGCGCGTCGGTGTCGCCCTCGTTCTTGAGGGAGCGCGCCACACCCGCGGGCACCACGATCATGTCGCGGTAGCCGAGCGTCCGGTACTCGGCCTCGCCCGCGCCCCGGTGGATGCCCACCTTGACCTGCCCCTCCAGGACGAAGAAGGCCTCCTCGACGTCGTGGTGGGTGTGCTCGGGCCCCTCGGCGCCGGGCGGAAGCAGCATGTTGGAGAAGGTGAAGCCGCCGGACGGCAGGATCCGGCTGTCGCTCTCGTGGTTGCCGGTCGCCCCGGAGCCGACGTAACGGATCTGCCCGCGACGGTACTGGGGCCCCGCCTTCTCCTGGAAGGAGAGCGTGTCGAAGTCCGCGACGCGGGACTCCTTCGTGGCGATCAGGGAGTCGGTGTACTTGCCGAGGTCGCCGCCGTTGTCGTACTCGGTGGTGGTCAGAGGCATGGGGAGGCTCCTACTCAGGGATTGCTCAGGGATTGCTCAGGGATGTGGGCGGTGATGCGGAGGTGCGAGAGCACCCAGGCGTTGAAGGCCCCGGGCTGCTCCTGGTTGGCCAGGTGACCGGCGTCCTTGACGATCACGTAGGCCGCTTTGTGCAGGGCCCCGGCGATGGCCTGGGAGGCCTCGACGCCGGTGACCCGGTCCTTCTCGCCGCAGAGGACGAGGGCGGGAGCGCTGATGCGGGGGATCTCGGGGCGCAGATCGGCGCCGGCCATGGACTCGGCGGCGTACGCGTATCCGGGGAGGCGCACGGACGCCGCCATGGTGTCGACGACCCGCCGGACGAGCTGAGGGGGCGCGTCCGGCGAGACGAGCCGGGGCCCGCGCCGCTCGGCGAACTCCCGCGGCCCGTGCTCCGCGAGCTCGGCGGCCCGCTGCCGCATGGCGTCGGCTTTCGCGGGATCGGTGCCGGACCCGGCGCTGGAGTCCGCGACGATCAGCGAGTCGACGAGACCGGGGTGCCGGGCCGCGAGCCGCAGCGCGATCACCCCGCCCCACGAGACACCGAGCACATGGGCGCTCGCGCCGCGCTCCCGGATGAGGTGGGCCGCCGTGTCGGCGAAGCCGTCCAGGTCCAACGGGCCTTCGGGGTCAGACGACTTGGCGTACCCGGGAGCGTCCCAGGCCACCACCCTCACGTACGCGGACAGCTCGGCGAGCTGCGGTGCGAAGGCGGCGGACGAGGAGCCGATGCCGTGCAGACAGAGCAGCAGCGGCCCTTCACTGCCCGCCTCCTCCACATGGATGGCCGGGGCGGTCACAGGATCTGCCCCGTCCGCCCGGCGAGCGCCGCGAGGCTGCGAAGGACCGCGTACGGCACGACCTGGCTGGTCGCAGGGTTGCCCGGGTCCGGCAGATGCGCGACCTCGAAGCGGTACGACCCGTGCGCGCCGGACGCCTCGATGACATGCCGCGTGCGGTGGGCGCCCGGATCGGCGACGACCTGGACCCGCACAGCGTCCAGGTCGCCGACGGCGAGGGCGACCGAGGCCGCGACATTCGTCGACTTGGGGAACTTCACCGGGACGTCGCGCGCGGTCCCGGACATCACCTCGACCGGGCCGGTCGCCGTCCGCATCCGGGACAGCAACTCCGCGCCCATCCACGGCTGTTCGAGGGTGGCGGGCAGCTTGGTGGTGGTGAGCCTGACCTCGTCCAGGGGGCCGAGGGAACGCACCGCCTGGAGCAGGTCGAGACCGCCGACCGCGCCCGAGGTGAAGTACACGCGTCCGGGCCCGGCGGACAGGAGCCGTTTGGAGAGCTCCTCGTCGGTGAGCGCGCCGGTCGATGCGATCAGCAGATCGGTGCCGGAGGCGAGGACGCGCTCGCCCCATTCCCGTACGACTCCCTGGCCCGCCGCCTCCACGATGAGATCGCAGAGTTCCAGGGCCTCGTCGAAGGAGACCTGCGGAGCGGGGGCGCTCTCACCGAGCGGACGGTTGTCGACGAGGCAGGTCAACTCGGCCCCCGAGACGCGCTGTTCGGCCAGTGCCGTGCCGACCACCCGGCCGATGGCGCCCCAGCCGACGATGCCGACCTTGCGTACGCTGCTCATGCCTGAACCTCCAGGGGGCGGGCGGGGGAGAGGGGGCCGGGGTCGGGAGAGCCCGCCATGTGGCAGCGGATCTCCTTCGACGGCGGGCCCGCCGTCCCCCACAGGTCGGACAGCTCGGGAACCCGCCGCCACACCTTGGCGATCCACGCGTCCTCGACGATCTGCGCGACCTCGGAGGTGTACTCGCAGACGAGGCCGGAGGGGTCGGTGAAGTAGGAGAAGGTGTTGTTGCCGGGGCCGTGCCGACCGGGGCCCCACTGCGGGGTGATCCCGTGGTGCCTGAGCCGGCCGAGGCCTCGCATGAAGTGGTCGACCGAACTCATCTCGTACGCCACGTGGTTGAGGGAAGCCCACTGAGCCTGGTTGAAGGCGATGCAGTGGTGGTCGGCGTTGCAGCGCAGGAACGCCATCTGGTGCTCGGACCAGTCGGAGACGCGAAGACCGAGGACGTCGCGGTAGAAGGCCACGGAGGCGTCGATGTCCGCCGTGTTGAGCACCGCGTGTGTGACACCGACCGGCACCGCACCGTCCTGGCCGCGTGGCGGGACCGCGTGGACCTCCGCGCTGATCTCGATCAGGCGGTGCTCGGGGTCGGTGAAGCGCAGGCCGTAGCCGCCGCCGACCTGGTCGAGGGGGCCGGGGCCCGTGACCGGGGTGATGCCCCGGGCGATGAGCCGCCGCGCCGCCTCGTCGACCTCGCCGGGCGTGGCCACCGCGAAGGAGATCCTGCCGAGCCCGGTGCGGTCGGCGCGGGTCAGCTGGAGGGCGTGGTGCTCGGCGCCGGTGCCGCGCAGCCAGGCGGCGGCGCCGCGCTCGGACTCGACGGTCTCAAGACCCCAGACCTCCTGGTAGAAATCGGCGGCCTCGGTGAAGGAAGGCGTGAGCAGTTCGACGGAGCGCAGGGCGCGCAGCCGTGCGACGGGGGGTTGAGGCATGACCTTCTCCAGAAGTACGGGGATCAGTTGGCCCAGGGGAGCGGCGCGTCCGAGAGGCCCCAGTACAGGGACTTCTGGCGCTGGTAGGCGCGGATGGAGTCGCGGCCCTTCTCCCGGCCGAGACCGCTCTCCTTCATGCCGCCGAAGGGCGTGGCGATGCTGAACTGCTTGTAGGTGTTGATCCAGACGGTGCCCGCCTCGACCCGGCGCGCGATGCGCCAGGCGGCCCGGTGATCGCGGGTCCAGATGCCGCAGGCCAGGCCGTAGACGCTGGAGTTGGCCTGCCGCACGAGGTCCTCCTCGTCGTCGAAGGGCAGCGCGACCAGGACGGGCCCGAAGATCTCCTCCTGGCAGGTGCGCGAGGAGTTGGGCAGGCCGTCCAGGACAGTGGGCAGGTAGTACGCCCCGTCCCCGTACTCCGCGCCCTCCGGCACGCCCCCGCCGCACAGCACCCGCGCGCCTTCCTCGCGGGCGATATCGACGTACGAGGCGACGGAGTCCCGGTGCTTGTGGTGGACGAGCGGCGCGACCTGGGTATCGGGGGACGTGCCGGGTCCGACCCGCAACTTCCCCACGCGCTCCACGAGTTCGCCGACGAACTCCTCGTACAGCTCACGCGCGACGAAGAGCCGTGACCCCGCGACGCAGGACTGCCCGCTGGAGGAGAAGACGCCGAACATCACGCCGGCCAGGGCCTGTTCGACGTCGGCGTCGGCGAGGACGACCGTCGGCGATTTGCCGCCCAGTTCGAGGGAGACCGGCATCAGCTTCTCGGCCGCCGCGTGCGCCAGCGTACGGCCGGTGCTCGTGCCGCCGGTGAAGGTGACCTTGCCGACGCGAGGATCGCGCACGATCGCGTCCCCGACGATGCTGCCGCGGCCGGGAAGTACCGACAACAGGCCTGCGGGGAGACCGAGTTCATGGAGCGCTCGGCTGATCAGGCGGCCGAGCGCGAGGGAGACGAGTGGCGTCCACTCGGCGGGCTTGAGCAGGACCGCGTTGCCTCCCGCGAGGGCCGGGGCGAGCTTCTGGGCGTCGCTGGCGATGGGGGAGTTCCAGGGGTTGATCGCGCCGACGACGCCGACCGGCTCGTACACGCTCATCGTCACGTAGTCGCCGCGCGAGGGCGTGATGGCCTCCTCCGCGGTCTCCAGGGCGGCGGCCGTGTAACGGAAGGTGGCCGCCGCGCTGCCCACCAGGGCGCGGGTCTCGGTGAGCGCCTTGCCGGTGTCGGCGGTCTGCAGGGCGGCGAGGTCTTCTGCGGAATCGTCGATCAACTCGGCGATGCGGTGCAGGAGTTGGGAGCGACAGTGAGGCAGGAGGTCACGCCAGCGGGGGTCGGCGGCGGCCTCTGCCGCCCCCTTGGCCGCTTCGGCCACCTCGTCGAGCGAGACCGCGTGGACGGCTGTCAGGGTCCGGCCCGTCGCCGGGTCGACCGTGTCGGCCGGTGCGCCCGCGCCGCGTCGCCACTCGCCCGCAATGAGGGCTTCGTCGGCTGGGATGCGGGGCATGGGGGCCTCCTTGCGGAACGTGACTTGGGTGGGGCGCTCAACACACTTCGGTAAGCGCTAGAAATCTAAGGGCTTAAATATCTGGAGCGCAAGACCCCACCGAAGAGTGGCCTTCGACGATTTCCCCTGCGGAGGCTCTTGACGTGCTCCGGTGCCGGGACGGTACAACTTAAGCGCTTAGAAACTTTGCGCTTACCCGCCCCTTGGCTCGGGTTTCCCCAGACTCCGTCGCCCGGCGCGTTCGCGCCGCTCGTCCCTGCCCTCCTGCTCGTCCCCGCCCCCGCCCCCTCAGCAGCGGAGTACCCGCATGACGATCGACGCTTCCCCGGACCGAGCGGTCCGGGCCGCCATAGCCGCCCGCTTCGAACGGCTCCCTCTGTGCCGCTGGCACGTCACCGTCCGGCTCATCGTGGGCGCGGTCACCTTCTTCGAGGCCTTCGACCAGCTCCTGATCGCCTACGCCCTGCCTGAGCTGCGCCACGAGTGGGACCTGAGCACGTCCGCCGCGACGCTGCTGCTCACCGTCGGCTCGATCGGCATGCTGATCGGGGCGCTGCTCTCCGGGCGGCTCGCGGACCGGATCGGCCGGGTGAAGGTCATCGCGCTGTGCATCGCGCTGTCCAGCGTCGCCAACCTGGCCCTGTCCTTCGCCACCTCGCCCGACGCCTTCATGGCCCTGCGGTTCTTCCAGGGCCTCGCGATCGGCGGTGAGGTCCCGGTGGCGGCCACGTTCATCGCCGAGATCACCCGCAGCCACCAGCGTGGCCGCTTCGTCCTCCTCTACGAGCTGGTGTTCCCCGCCGGTCTCACGGTCGGCGCCCTGGTCGCGGCCTGGGTGGTGCCCATCCTCGGCTGGCGCTGGATGTACGTGCTCGCGGCGCTGCCCGGCCTGCTCTGCATCCTCGTACAGCGGAAGGTCCCCGAGTCACCCCGGTGGCTGGCGGACCACGGACAGGCCGACAAGGCCGCCGAGGTGATGACCGGAATCGAGGCGGAGGTCGAGCGGATCACCGGAAAGCCGCTCCCACCGGTCCCCGAGGCGCTCCCCGTCGCCGCCCCCGGAGAATCCGCCTCCGGGCTGCGCGGTCTGTTCACCGGCCGCTACCGCCGCCGCACCCTGGTGATCGGCGTGCTCTGGTTCACCGGCTACTTCGTCAACTACGGGATCACGTCCTGGCTCCCGACGATCTACCAGAACCGCTACGACCTCACCCTCTCGGACGCGCTGCTCTACTCGACGGTCACGTCCTGCGCCGGACTCCTCGGCTGTCTGGTCGCCGCGCTCACGGTCGACCGGCTCGGCCGCCGGAAGGTCATCACCGGCTGCCTGGGCGGTGCGGCGGTGATGCTGGTGGCCCTCGCGGCCGTCGGCGCGGGCACGCCGGTCCAGGTCCTGGTGTGGACCTCGCTCGCCGCGGTCTTCTTCTTCGGCTCGAACATCTGCCTCTACCTGTACACACCCGAGCTGTTCCCCACGAGGATGCGGGCGCTCGGCAGCAGCATGGGCGGGGCGATGAACCGCCTCGGCGTCATCCTCGGCCCGATCGTGGTGGGCGTCGTGTACGCCGGCGGGAACGTGTCCACGGTGTTCGTGATGCTGGGGGCGGTGGCGCTGGTGGGTTCCGTGGTGGCGGCGGTGGGGGCGGAGGAGACGGCGGGGCGACGGCTGGAGGAGGTTTCGCCGTAGGCGGGGCTGAGTTATCAGCCCGTCCGGCGTTTGAGGACGAACTCGGCGAAGCCGGTGATAAACGCTGCTCAAAGCCCAGGGGCCAGCGCTACCCGAACCGCTCGATCCGGATCCGGTCAACCCGCTGGCCCCCGGCCACCAGCAGCCGCGACGCATGCTCGGCGAACCCGTTCGACCCGCAGATATACGCCTCCCAGCCACCCACGGGCTGCGCGGGGCCGAGGAACGGCGCCAGGTGCCCCGCGTTCAGTCGGCCCTGCGTACCCGTGAGGACCACCGTCGTCTCGTCGCCGTACTCATCCGCGTAGATCAGATCCTCACGCGTACGCGCCGACACGAGAAGCCGCAGCGGCACCGCGCTCCCGCCCCGACGCCAATGCCGCAGCATCGACATCAGCGGCACCACGCCCGAGCCCGCCCCGAGCAGCAGCGCGGGACGGTCACCGGGCCACGCGAAGAAGCCGGAGAGCGGTCCGCGCACCTCGACCACGTCGCCGACACGGGCGACCGTGTGCAGATGCCCCGACACCTCGCCCCCGGGCACGTGGTCCAGGGTGAGCTCGATCTCGCCGCGTTCGATCGCGTCAGCCGGGGCGGAGGCGATCGAGTAGTGGCGCTGGGCGACGTAACCGTCGGGCGCCGTGAGCCGCAGCATCAGATGCTGGCCCGGCAGATGTCCCTGCCAGTCGGCCACCTTCAGCCGGAAGGTCGAGACGGTTCCGGCGGCGTTGTCCCGGCGGACCTCCACCACGGTCGCCCGCTGCCAGACGGAAGCCGCGCGATTGCTCACCGCGATCCGGCCGGGCACGGCGAACCGCGTGGGCGGCACGAAGGTCTCGGTCACGTTCTCGGTCACGCTCTCAGTCACGTTCTCGGCCACGTTCTCAGTCACCGGCGTACCGCTCTTCCCGCCACGGGTTCCCCCGGTGGTGATAGCCGTTCTGCTCCCAGAACCCCGGTTCGTCGTGGTCCAGGAGCCGCAGCCCCGCGATCCACTTCGCGCTCTTCCAGAAGTAGAGGTGCGGGACGATCAGCCGCGCCGGGCCGCCGTGCTCGGGAGGCAGCGGGCCATCCCCGTACTCCCAGACGATCCACGCCTTGCCGCCCGTCACATCGGCGAGGGGCAGGTTCGTGGTGTAACCCGTGTGCGAGTACGCGACGACGTGCGTGGCCTCAGGGCGCGGCCCGGCGGCGGCCAGGAACGTGTCCAGGCTCACCCCGCCGAAGCGCACCCCGAACTTGGACCAGCTGGTCACGCAGTGGATGTCCCCGCGGTACTCCGAGGGGGGCAGTGCGTGCGCCTCGTCCCAGGTCCAGGTGCGGGGGGAGGCGACGAGCCCGTCCACGCGGAACGTCCAGTCCTCGGCCGTGAGGGCGGGCGTCACCTCGGCGGACAGGACGGGCCAGCCGTCGGCCGCGTCGTACTGCCCGGGAGGCAGCCGCGGGTCGCGGTCGGCGGCACGGGCGCGGCCGGTGAAGCCGCGGGTGGGTTCGATGGTCATACGTTGCTTGCCACTTCGGAGGTGCTGGTGGTGCTGGTGAGGCCGACCGCCGCGGAGTCCGCCGCGTCCCGCAGAGCGCGCAGCGCGCGCCGCTCGTCCAGTGTCTCCAGCGTACGGTCCCGCATCAGCACCCGGCCGTCGACCACGGTGTCCCGGACGTCGGAGGAGGTCGCGGCGTACGCCAGCATCGACCACGGGTCGTGCCGGGGTGTGAGGTGCGGCCGTGCCAGATCGAGGACGATCAGGTCCGCGCGCTTGCCGGGCTCCAGCGAGCCGAGCTGGTCGCCGAGGCCAAGGGCCCGCGCCGATTCGATGGTCGCCATGCGCACGGCCTGCTCGGCGCCGACCGCCGTCGGGTCGCCGCCCGCCTTGTGCACGAGCGCCGCGACCTTCACCGCGCCGAGCAGGTCGAGGGTGTTGGAACTCACCGCGCCGTCCGTGCCGAGGCCCACCGTGACACCCGCGTCGAGCAGGTCGGGGACGCGCGCTATGCCGCAGCCAAGCTTCAGGTTCGACACGGGGCAGTGCGCGACCGACGTGCCGGTGCGGGCGATGGTCTCGATCTCGCCGTCCGTGAGGTCCACCGCGTGCGCGAGCAGCGTGTCCGGGCCGAGCACGCCGAGCGAGTCGAGCAGCTCCACGGGACGCATCCCGTGCTGCTCGATGACGGTCTCCACCTCGCCCGCGTTCTCGGCGGCGTGCAGGTGAAGCAGCGCGCCGTGCTCGCGGGCCAGCGCGGCGATCGCCGTGAGCTGCTCGGGCCCCAGGGTGTACGCGGAGTGCGCGAAGAGCACCGGGCGTGTGCCCGGTGCCGGGGTGCGGGCGGCCAGGTCCGCCGCCGCCCAGCCGAGCCGGTCGGCATAGGGGCGCCCGTCCGGCGGGCCCGGCACGTCCATGAACGTGGGTCCTGTCAGCAGCCGCCACCCGGCGTCGCGGGCGACGGCCTCGGCAGCCTCGTGGAACCAGTACATGTCGAGCGCGGCGGTGACCCCGCCCCGTACGGACTCGGCGATCGCGCCCTCGATGCCCGCCCGCACCGTCTCCGGCGAGAGTCCCTCCGCCTCGGCCGGGATCACCCGGGCCAGGAAGCCCTGGAGCGTGACGTCGTCGGCGATGCCGCGGAACAGCGTCATCGCGAGGTGGGTGTGCGTGTTGATCAGACCCGGCAGGACGAGACAGTCACGGGCGTCCAGCTCCTCGGCGGCCTCATAGGCGGCGCGCAGCCGCTCGGCCGGACCGACCTCGACGATCCGCCCGTCGCGCACGGCCACGGCGCCGTCCTTCACGACGGTGCCCGACGCGTCGACGGTGAGGACGTCGCCGCCGTGGACCAGGAGATCTATGGAGCCGCCCCGGTCCTGGGCCGGCAGGTCAGTGGGGTGCATCGGTTCCGTTCTCCACAACGTCGTTCAGGTGTCTGCTCAGTGCTTCATGGCGGCAAGGATCCGTGCTTCATGGCGGCAAGGATCAGTGCTCCGTGGCGGCAAGGAGACGAAGCGCGTCCAAGGCTATCCGGGCGCCTCGGCCGACTCCTTCGGCCACCACATCGCGGTGCGGGTCGTACCCGCCTGTCGAGAAAGGTGCCTCCTCGTCGACGAGTTCGTCGGCGTTGGCCCCGTCGATGACGAGCGCGCCGCCCGCCGTGAGGCCGTGCGTGGAGGCGAAGACGAGCAGCGCCGAGAGCTCCATCTCGATGGCCGCGATCCCGGCCGCCGCGTACGCCTCGCCGGGCAGCGGCAGGAAGCCCGGCTGGAACGCGGCCCGCGTCCACACCACACCGCGGTGGTACGGCGCTTCGGCCGCGCGGGCGGCCCGCTGGAGCGCGATGACCGCCTCCGGAGTCGCGAACGCAGGGTACTCGGCGGGGATCAGCTGCTGGGTCACGCCGTCGTCGCGTACCGCCGCGTCCGCGATGACCAGGTCGCCGTCGCGGATGCCGGGGCGGATCGCGCCCGCCGTGCCGAGCCGCAGAATGGTGCTTACGCCCGCCTCCGCGAGCTCCTGGAAGAGGAGGATCGCGCCGGGGGCGCCGACGCCGTGCGAGGCGACGACGACCGGGGTGCCCTGCCAACTGCCGGTGAAGGTGCGGTACTCGCGGTGGTACGACACCTCCTTCGCGTCGTCCAGGAGGTCGGCGACGGAGCCGGCGCGCGCCGGGTCGCCGACGACGACCGCGCGGGTGGGCAGGCCGGTGCGGGGGACGCGGGTGATGGGCAGCGCGTCGAGGGGCGTACGGGCATCGGTCGTCACGAGGGTGCTCCTACCAGGGGCTGCTTGCGGCGGCGCCTGCGCGCCGTGGACAGGAAGAGGGCGGCCAGGGTCACCACGTACGGGGCGGCGTCGGTCGCCTGCTGCGGCATGCCGAGCCCCTGGAGACGGAAGCCGACGGCCTCCGCGACGCCGAAGAGCAGCCCGGCGAGCAGGACGCCGAGCGGCAGGGCGCGGCCCAGCATCACGGCCACCACGGCGATCCAACCACGCCCGGCCGTCATGTTCTCCGAGAACAACGTGACGTTGCCGAGCGCGAGTTGGGCGCCCGCGAGGCCGCACAGGACACCCGATGTCAGCACGGCGGCGTACTGGTACTTCGCGGGGCTGACGCCCAGCGTCGCCGCCGCGTCGGGCGCCTCGCCGACGCCGCGCAGGCGAAGGCCCCACGGATGGCGGGCCAGGAACACCCCGGCCACGGCGACGGCCGCCCACGAGAGGTACACGAGCGCCGAGTGCCCGGAGAGAACAGCCCCGGCGAACGGGATGTCGATGCCGTCGAGACCGGCCAACTCCGGATCGGAGAAGGTGCCCTGCACGCCGAAGACCGTACGCAGCAGGAACCCGGTAAGACCGACCGCGAGGAGGTTGAGCGCGACGCCGAGGACGACGGCGTCCCCGCGCAGACTGATCGTCCCGACGGCGAGGATCATCGAGTACGCCGCCGATGCGAGGGCTGCGAACACCACACCGAGCCAGGCGCTCCCGGTGAACCAGCTGCCCGCCACGCCGCTGAAGCAGCCGATCAGCATCATGCCTTCGAGACCGATGTTGAAGACACCCGCACGCTCGCAGATCGCACCGCCGAGTGCGGCGAGGAGGATCGGGGTGAGGGCGAGGAGCGCCGAGTGGAACAGCGCGGAGTCGATGCTCATCGCACGCTCACTTCCTTCACGTCGTTCGTGTCGTCGGGCAGCTCCGCGGGCTTCTTCCGGGCCCGCCGCCACGTCAGGTTGAGCCGGGCCGCGAGGAAGACGATGACGACGGCCTGCAAGACCTGCGTCAGCTCGCGCGGAACCTCGGTGGTGCGCTCCATGGCGAGCCCGCCCACTTCGAGCGCCGCGAAGAACAGGGCGGCGAACACCGTCCCTACGGGCGCCGCCGCGGCGAGGAGTGCTGCCGTGAGGCCGGTCCAGGTGTGCCCGGCCGCGGTGAGCGACCCGTCGATGAAGCGATAGGGGAAGCTGAGTACGCCGATGGCGCCCACCAGGCCCGCGACGGCGCCGGAGAGCGCCATGAGCCGCAGCGTGAGCCGTGGCCTGTCGACCCCCGCGTACGCGGCGAAGCGCGGATTGAGGCCCGTCATGCGGATCTCGTAGCCGGTGGCGGTGCGGGCGTCGGTGAACGCGAAGACGGCGGCGGCGACGGCCACGAGGAGCAGCCCGACGGTGACGGTCGAAGAACCGAAGGCGGGCAGCTCGACCCCGTCGGGCAGCCGCCGTGTCTGCGGAAGGCTCGACCCGTCCTCCTTCAGCGGGAAGCGCGCGAGGTAGGAGGCGAAGGACATCGCCGGATACCCGAGCAGCAGACTGCTGACGAGCAGCGGCACCCCGAACCGGTTCTGGCACACGGCGGCGAGCGCCGCGTAGGCCGCGCCTGCCGCCATCCCCGCGAGCAGCGCGGCGACGACGGTGAGGGGCGCGGGCAGCGGCGAGTAGAGCCCGGTGGTGGCGGCGGCGATCCCGCCGAGCACCAACTGCCCGTCCCCGCCCAGGTTGAGCAGCCCCGCCCGCATGGGGATCGCAAGGGCGACGGCGAGCCCGATGATGCCGGTCCCGGTGGTGAGCGTGGACCCGATGCCGTCTGGCCCCAGGGCGCCGCTGACGACGGAGCCGTACGCCCCGACGGGGTCGGCCCCCGTCCCGACGAGGAAGAGCGCGCCGACGACGACGGCGGCGACGACGGAGTGCAGGGCGGGGGAGCGCAGGCTCCGGCCGCCGAGGGAACGGATCACGGCGCCCATGTCAGGGGGCCTCCTTCGACGGGACGGGCCGATCGCTCTCGCGGGGAGACGGAACCCCGGACCGGGCTGTGGCGCCCGCCATGGCGAGGCCGAGCGTTCGCTCGTCCGCGTCCGCGCGGGCGTACTCCGCGGCCACCCGGCCCTCGTACATCACCAGGACACGGTCCGAAAGGCCGCGGATCTCGCTCAGTTCGGCGGAGACCAGGAGGATCGCGTGGCCCGCGTCCCGGTGGGCGATCAGCTGGTCGTGGATCGTCTGGACGGCGCCGATGTCGACGCCCCGGGTGGGCTGCTCGACGATCAACAGGGGGGATTCGTGGGCGAGTTCGCGGCCGATGACCAGCTTCTGCAGGTTGCCGCCGGACAGCGAGCCCGCCGTGTGACGGGACGAGGCCGCCTTGATACCGAAGCGTTCGATCAGGACCCGTGCGTGCTCGCGCAGCCAGGAAGGGCGCAGGAGGCCGTGCCCCCGATGGTGGCCCATCGCCAGGTTCTCCGCGATCGTCGCGGCCGGCGCCGTGCCGACCGCCACGCGGTCCTCGGGGACGTACGCGAGACCCGCCGCGCGGCGCCCCGCGGCCGACGCGTCCGTGATGTCCTGACCGGAGAGCGTGACCCGTCCGCGGGAGAGCGGACGCAACCCGGCGATCGCCTCGACGAGTTCACTCTGGCCGTTGCCCGCCACTCCCGCGATGCCCACGATCTCGCCCGCGCGGACGGTCAGCGAGACCTCGCGCACCGCGTCCGTCGACAGGGACTCGACCGACAGGAGTTCGCCGCCCGGCGCACCCGGCGGATGCACGCGGTCCAGCTCCACGGCCCGCCCGGTCATCGCCGCGGCGATCTCGTCCGCGCTGGTGTCGGCGGTCCGCATCCGGGCCGCGACCCGGCCGTCCCGCAGGACCGTCACCGCGTCGCTGCCCTCCATCACCTCACGCAGCTTGTGGGTGACGAGGAGGACCGTGCGCCCGTCGTCCGCGAGGGAGCGCAGGACGCCGAACAGGCTGTCGGCCTCCGCCGGGGTCAGGACGGCCGTCGGCTCGTCGAGGATCAGCGTACGGGCGCCGCGGTAGAGCAGCTTGAGGATCTCCACGCGCTGGCGGACCCCCACCGGGAGGTCCCCGACCTTCGCCGCCGGGTCCACCGCGAGCCCGTGCTCATCGGCGAGCGTAGCCACGCGCCGCAGCGCCTGCGCCCGGTCCATCAGACCGAAGCGGCGCGGCTCGGCGGCGTACACGACGTTCTCGGCGACCGTGAAGGACGGGAAGAGCTTGAAACTCTGGTGCACCATGCCGAGGCCCGCCGCGATCGCCTCGCTGGGGCTCGCGAAGGTCACCTCGCGCCCGTCGAGCAGGATCTGCCCGGCGTCCGGCCGCCGCAGCCCGTAGAGGACGGACGCCAGCGTCGACTTGCCCGCGCCGTTCTCACCCATCAGGGCGTGGATCTCACCGCGCGCGACGGTCAGGTCCACCCGGTCGTTGGCGAGGGTGCCGGGGTACTCCTTGGTGATGCCGCGGAGTTCCACGGCGGGGGGAGCGACGGTGGACTCAGGCCGCGGGGTCATTGACCTTCAGCTTCCCCGCGACGATCTCGTCCCGCAGCGACTCGACGCGCTTCAGCACGTCCTTGTGGCCGGCGATCAGGCACTTGGAGTCCGCGACGCCGGGCTCAAGACCGGTCAGCGACATGCCGCCCTCCTTGAGGCCGTACGACACCGTGGTGCCGCCCTTGCCCGTCAGGATCTGCGCGATGCCCTTCTCGACGGCGACATCGGTCTTCTTCAGTACGTTGTCGACGACGACCCCCGGGTTGCCCAGGCACTGGTTCGCGTCGACGCCGTACGCCTCGAAGCCCTTGTCCTTCGCGGCCTGGAAGACACCGGTGTTGCCGCCCGCGGCGGCCGCCATCACCTGGTCGACCCCGCCGGAACCGAGCGTCGCCGCCTGGTCCTTGGCGCGCGCCGCGTCGTTGAAGGGCGACTGCCCGCCGACGAAGAGCGTGCGGGAGCTGACCCCCGCCTTCACCTTCTTCGCACCGGCCGCGAACGGCTCGCTGTAGCGGCGGAACTGTGAGGTGTCGAGGACGTCGACGGCGCCCACCTTCTTGCTCTTGGTGAGCAGCCCGGCCTCGGCGCCCGCGAGGTAGACCGCCTCGTGCTCGCGGAAGACCGCGCAGGTGACGTTCTTGTACGTCTTCTTCGTGCACGCGTCGACGAGCAGGAACTGCTGCTTGGGGTGCGCCTCGGCCTGCTGGGCGGCGATGTCGGCGAACTCGAACCCGACGAGTGCGATGACATCGGGCGCGGAGTCCACGGCCGACTGCACGTTCTGCTGCTGGGAAGAGGTATCGCTGCTCTGGAAGACCTTCGGCGCCTTGGCGCCCTGCGCCTTCGCCGCCGACTTCACCCCGCTGACGGCCAGCTTGAGGAACTCGTTCTGCGCCACGGGGTCGGGCGTGACCAGCGTGAACGCCTTGGCTCCCGATCCGCCGTCGCCGTCCGAACCGCCCTTTTCCGCGGCGGCGTTGCAGCCGGTGGCGAGAAGGGCGGCGCCGACGGCGAGCGAGGACAGCCGAAGAGACGTACGACGGGATATGCGAAGCGACATGCGCAGGGACATACGGGAGCGCCTTCTCGAAGGAGCCTGGGAGCCCAGGCGGTGGCGGGGGAGGTCGGACGTGCGGAGCGGAGTCGCTCAGCGACAACAGCGGCACATTCGGCGGCCGTCGGTCACGGCGGGACAGCGTTGGGTCTTCATGGCCGTCCTCCTCGCACCGTGGGTCGATCCGTCCTGGATGGCGGTGAGGGTAACACCGGATTTCGGACAGCCGTACGAACGTCTCGAAATATGGTTCGAGCACGTCAGGTACGGTGACGACACCTCTCCCCGCATGGCCGGAAACGCCCCTATTCTCCCGGAGTTGAACACCCATGAGCAGCCAGGAACTGCGTGCTGTCCAGTGGCAGGCGGCTGTGGAGGGCGGCGACACACCAGCCCTCTCCCTGATCGACCAGACAGCGCTCCCGCACGCCCTGAATCGGCTCGACGTCACAGACGTCGACCAGCTGATCGACGCGATCGTGCGGCTCGTGGTCCGCGGTGCGCCCGCGATCGGCGCGGCCGGTGGCTACGGCGTCGCGCTCGCCATGGCACAGGGCGAGCGCGAGGGCTGGGACCGCGCACGCCTCGACGCGGAGGTCGCGCGCATCCGTGCGGCGCGGCCGACCGCCGTGAACCTGATGGTGTGCGTGGACCGGGTGGCCCCGCTTGTCGACGCCGGTCTGTCCGCGGTGCTCGCGGAGGCGGACGCGATCGTGCGGGAGGATCTGGCGGCGAACCACGCGATGGGCGCGTACGGGGCGGACTGGCTGGTCAAGCGGCTGCCCACGGACCGGCCGCTGCGGATCCTCACCCACTGCAACACGGGCGCGCTCGCCACGGCGGGCTGGGGCACGGCGCTTGGCGTCATCCGCGAACTGCACGGCCGTGGCCGCCTGGAATCCGTGTACGCCGACGAGACCCGCCCCCTGCTCCAGGGCGCGCGGCTCACCGCGTGGGAGCTGGCCCAGGAGGGAATCACACACTTCGTCCAGGCGGACGGGGCCGCGGCGGGCACGATCCTGCGGGGCGAGGTGGACGCGGCGATAGTCGGCGCGGACCGGATAGCCGCGAACGGCGACACGGCGAACAAGGTGGGCACGGTGGGGATCGCGCTGGCGTGCGCGTACGCGGGGATCCCGTTCGTGGTGGCGGCGCCCACCACGACGGTGGACCTCGCCACGGTCACGGGCGCGGACATCCACATCGAACTGCGGGGCGAGGACGAGGTGTTGGGGTGGGGAGGGGTACGGACTGCCCCGGCGGAGTCGCGTGGCCACAACCCCGCCTTCGACGTGACGCCGGGGTCATTGGTGACGGCGCTGGTGACGGAGCGGGGCGTGCGGGAGGTGTCGGCGGGGGAGCTGCCATAGATAGCCCGTCCGGCGTTTGAGGACGAACTCGGCGAAGCCGGTGATGGCGGCAGGCAAGGCCCCCGCGCCGAGCGGGTTTTCGGGAAGGGGCGGGGTTGGGGAAATTCAGCCCCGCGTCAGCTCAAGCTCCAGCAACCACTCCACCACCTCAGTACGATGCCGCGCCTCACGAGGATCCGCCCCCCAGACATAAAGCCCATGCCCAGCGACAACAACCGCAGGCATCCCCGGCTGAAGCGCCGCCTCAAGACGATCCCCCAGCACCCCCATGTCCTGGCTGTTCTCGATGACCGGCAGCGTCACAGCCACCTCATGCGTCGGATGCCCGAGCCCCTTCAGCATCTCCAGGTCCCGGAACGCCACGCCTTCCGGCTTCCGATGCCCCATGGCCACCGACGCCACGGTATGGACGTGCACCACGGCCCCGGCCCCGGTGAGCGCGGCCACCCGAGCGTGCAGCGCCGCCTCCGCAGAGGGCCGCCCCGCACCGAGCGCCGCACCGGACGCGTCCGTCAACACCACGTCCGCGGACGTCAGTTCACCCTTGTCGCGACCGCTCGCCGTCACGGCGAGCTGAAGCGGCGTACGCGAGAGGACCACGGACAGGTTCCCGGAGGTTCCCCGCATCCATCCGAACGACGCGAAGCGCGCGGCCTCGGCGGCAAGGACGGCGCCGGCCTCCTCCAGGTCAAGAACAGTGACGGTGTCACTCGCCGAACTCATCGAACGCTCCTAGCAAAGCTGATCTCATCGAAGGCCGAAACCTCCGTATGTCCGCCGACCCCGGCGGCGAAATAGGGCTCCCCGGCCCGCCGTACCCCGACGGTCCGCCACCCGGCCTCCCTGGCCGCGTCCAGCTCCCCGAGCCGGTCGGAGAGGAAGAGCGTGCGGCCCGCGGCAACACCGATCGCGGCCGAAATGGCCCGGTAGGAGTCCGCCTCCTGCTTGGGGCCCGCGTTCTCGGTGTCGTAGAAACCGCTCACGAGCTCCATCAGGGAGCCTTCGGGGGAGTACGTGAACCACGCCCGCTGGGCCGCGACGGACCCGGACGAGTACACGTACAACCGCGCCCCGTCCGCTGCCCAGCCGCGCAGCACCTCGATCACCTCGGGGTAGAAGTGCGAGACCAGCTCGCCCCGCGCGAAGCCCTCCGCCCAGAGAATGCCCTGAAGCGTCTTCAGGGGAGTCGCCTTGCGGTCGGCGTCGACCCATTCGCCCAGGATCTTCTCCACCCGTCCGGCATCCGCGTCCGGCTCACCGGCGAGATCCCGCACCTGCGCGACGGCCCGCGCCACCTGCGGCTCGTCGCCCCGCGAGGCGAGCAGCGCCCCGAAGCGCTCGCGCGCGTAGGGATACAGCACATCCACCACGAACCCCGTGGCGCTCGTGGTGCCCTCGATATCGAGCACCACGGCGTCCACGGCGTCCACGTTGTCCACGTCGGGCCCCGGCCCCACCGTCACGCGGCGTATCCCGCGTGGATCGCGTCGAAGTCCGGGAAGCGGTCCGCGATCGGGCTGCCCGTGAACGTGCCGATCCAGCCGTCCTCCTCGTGGAAGAAGCGGATCGCCGTGAACGAAGGGGACGTACCCATGTCGAACCAGTGCGTCGTGCCACGCGGCACCCCGAGCAGATCGCCCTTCTCGCAGTAGACCGCGTGCACTTCGCCGCCCACGTGCAGATAGAAGATGCCCGCGCCCGCGACGAAGAACCGCACCTCGTCATCGTCGTCGTGCGTGTGCTCGGCGAGGAACTTCTGCCGGGCCGCCTTCGCCTTCTCGGGCCACTCGGGGTCGTCGCTGGGGTGCAGCCCGACCACGTCGACTGTCCGGAAGCCCTCCTCGGCGTTCAGCAGGTCGATCTCCGCGCGGTACGCGGCGAAGACGGTGTCGCTGTCCGCGTCGGCGGGCACGTCCTCGCGCACCGGCCACTGCTCGTAGCGCACGCCGACAGGGGCGAGCGCGGCGGCGATCTCGACCGGGTCCGCGGTGCGGCGTACGACGGTCTCGGGGCCGGACTCCGGCCAGGTCGTCAGGAGGGTCATGGCTCGCTCCAGAAGGGGACAAGGTGGGTACGGGGGATCGTAACTCCCAGGTCAGCAGAGGTCAGCCGCGCTTACGCGCCGTCCCACAGGGTGGACGGCGCGGCCCGGCGGACCACCGGTGCGACCTCCTGTGCGAACCGCTGGAGCGTCTCGATCTGCTCGCCGCGCTCCAGGCCGAAGCCGTCCACGGTGATCGACTGCAGGTCGTGTCCGTACACCTCGTGGTAGCCGAGGATCTTGTCGATGATCTGCTGAGGGGAGCCGATGAGCTGCGGCCCGTCGGCGATCGCCTTGCTCTGGCGCACCTTCGCCTCGTACAGCTCGCGGTAGCGCGAGACCGCCTGCTCCGCGGAGTCCGCGATCAGAAGCCCGCCCGAGCCCGCCGCGACACGGGCGCCCGCCGGATCATGCCCGTACTCCTCGAACCGCTCGCGGTAGTGCGCGATCAGCTTCGCGTACGCGGCGCGCGGCTGGATGGCGTTGGCGGTGAAGAGCGGGTCCCCGTGTTTGGCCGCCAGATCGGGGGAGTTGAGGGAGGTGGCCGACCCGTGCCAGATCCGCGGCAGGCCCGCGTACGGGCGCGGCACCGTCGTCACGTCCTTGAGAGCGGGCCTGAACTCGCCCTCCCAGTCGACGTTCTCCTCGCTCCACAGGCGGCGAAGGAGCTCGTACTTCTCCTTCTGCAGATCCCACTGCCGCTCCTCGTCCAGCCCGAAGAGATCGAAATGACCGGCCTCCGCGCCCTTGCCGATCACCAACTCGATCCGGCCGCGCGAGATCTGATCGAGCGTCGCATAGTCCTCGGCGACCCGCACCGGGTCGAGGATCGCCACGACGGTGACGCCGGTGAGCAGCTTGATCCGGGTGGTCCGCGCGGCGAGCGCGCCGAGCACGACCGTGGGGCTCGACGACAGGAAGGCGCCCGCGTGCCGCTCGCCCACCGCGTACGCGTCGTAGCCGAGCCGCTCGGCGGCCACGCCGACCTCGATCACGTCCGCCAACCGATCGGCGGACGTGGGGAGTTGACCGGTCAGCGGGTGCGGGGCATGACCGATGATCGAGAGCACCTGGAACTTCATGGATCCACTCTCCCCGCGGCCTGTTGCACGCGTATGTACGCGGTATGGCAGCCCCGCCGGGGTACGCCGAAGGGCGGCTCCCGTGCGGGGGAACCGCCCTTCGACAACTCTCGTCCAGGTATGACTACTTGGCGTCGAGTACGTCCTGGACCTTGGCGCGTACGTCGTCCGTGGCGAGGCCGCGGATCGTCAGCGTCGTACGGCGGCGCAGGACGTCGTCCGCCGTCTCGGCCCACTCGTGGTCACGGGCGTAGACGACCTGCGCCCAGATCTCGGGGGCGTCCGGCGAGACGCGCTCGGCGAGCTCCGGGTTCTCGTTCGCCAGGCGGGCGATGTCGAAGGAGAGCGAGCCGTAGTGCGTCGCCAGGTGCTTCGCGGTGTCGGCGGCCATGCGCGGGCCGGGCGCGGGACCGTCCACCAGGAGACGGTGCGCGACCGCACGCGGGTTGGCGATGCCGGGCAGCGGAAGACGCTTCTGGAGCTGCGAAATCGGCTCATAGTCGTCGCCGAGGGGGTGCCCCGGCAGCGACTCCAGCTTCTTCATCACCGTACGGCCGATGTGGCGGAACGTCGTCCACTTGCCGCCCGCGACGGAGAGCATGCCGCGCGCGCCCTCGGTGACGACCGTCTCGCGCTTGGCCTTGGACGTGTCGCCGGGACCGCCGGGCAGGACACGCAGACCCGCGAAGGAGTACGTGATCAGGTCACGGGACAGCTGCTGGTCGCGGATGGAGAACGCGGCCTCGTCCAGGATCTGCGCGGTGTCGGCCTCGGTGACGCCGACGTCGGCCGGGTCGCCCTCGAACTCCTCGTCCGTGGTGCCGAGAAGCAGCATGTCCTCCCAGGGCAGGGCGAACGTGATGCGGTACTTGTCGATCGGCGTGGCCAGCGCGGCCTTCCAGGGGGCGGTGCGCTTGAGGACCAGGTGCGCGCCCTTGGAGAGGCGGATGGAGGGAGCCGCGTCGGGGTTCTCCATCTTGCGCAGGTGGTCGACCCAGGGCCCGGTGGCGTTCAGCACGAGGCGGGCGTTGACGCCGAACTCGTCGCCGCTCATGCGGTCCTTGAGCTCGGCGCCCGTGACCCGGCCCTTGGTGAAGCGCAGCCCCGTGACCTCGGCGTGGTTGAGGACGGCGGCGCCGGCCTCGACGGCCGCGCGGACCGTCATCAGGGCCATGCGGGAGTCGTTCATCTGGTCGTCGCCGTAGACGGCGACGGCCTTCAGGTTGTCCGTGCGCAGCTCCGGCACGTCCTGCGCGGCCTTGGAGGGCGAGAGGAGGTGGCCGACGCCGTCACCGAACGCGGACAGCGCGCTGTACGCGAACACGCCCGCGCCCAGCTTGGCGGCGCCGTGCGGGCCGCCCTTGTACACGGGCAGGTAGAAGGTCAGCGGGTTCGCCAGGTGGGGGGCCACCTGGCGGGACACCGCGCGACGCTCGAAGTGGTTCTCCGCCACCAGCTTCACCGCGCCGGTCTGCAGGTAGCGCAGACCGCCGTGGAGGAGCTTGGAGGAGGCGGAGGAGGTGGCGCCGGCGAAGTCACCGGCGTCCACCAGGGCCACCCGCAGTCCGGACTGCGCGGCATGCCAGGCGGTGGAGATGCCCAGAATTCCGCCGCCGATCACCAGGAGGTCGTACGTCGCCTTGGAAAGCTGCTCCCGGGTCTCGGCGCGGCTCGGGTGGGAACCGGCGGCCGGATGCGTCCCGAGGGCAGGGACGCTCTGCAGGGTGGTCATGTTGATTACTCCTCGCCACTTTCGTCGAGCCAGCCCATGGAGCGTTCGACGGCCTTGAGCCAGCTCTTGTACTCACGGGCGCGGGTGTCCGCGTCCATGGAGGGGGTCCACTCCGCCGCCCGGCGCCAGTTGGCACGCAGTTCGTCGGTACCGGACCAGAAGCCGACGGCGATTCCGGCGGCATAGGCGGCGCCGAGGCAGGTCGTCTCGGCCACCATCGGGCGCACCACCGGCGCGTCGAGGAAGTTCGAGAGCGTCTGCATCAGCAGGTTGTTGGAGGTCATGCCGCCGTCGACCTTGAGGGCCGTGAGCTCGACGCCGGAGTCCTTCGTCATGGCGTCGGTGATCTCACGGGTCTGCCAGGCCGTGGCCTCCAGGACGGCGCGCGCGATGTGCGCCTTGGTGACGTACCGGGTGAGACCGGCGATCACACCGCGGGCGTCGGAGCGCCAGTACGGGGCGAAGAGGCCGGAGAAGGCCGGTACGAAGTAGGCACCGCCGTTGTCCTCGACCGACGACGCGAGCGTCTCGATCTCGGCGGCGGAGTTGATCAGGCCCATCTGGTCACGCATCCACTGCACAAGCGAACCGGTGACGGCGATGGAGCCCTCGAGCGCGTAGACCGGCTTCTGGTCGCCGATCTGGTAGCCGACGGTGGTCAGCAGGCCCGAGTAGGAGTTGATGGCCGACTCACCGGTGTTCATCAGCATGAAGGTGCCGGTGCCGTACGTGGACTTGGCCTCACCCTTGGCGAAACAGGTCTGGCCGAAGAGGGCGGCCTGCTGGTCGCCGAGCGCCGAGGCGACGGGGATGCCGGGCAGGATGTCGCCGAGCTTGCCGCCGGTGACCTCGCCGTAGACCTCGGCGGAGGAGCGGATCTCGGGGAGCATGTTCATCGGGACGCCGATGGACTCGGCGATCTTCTCGTCCCACTTCATGGTGTGCAGGTTCATCAGCATGGTGCGTGACGCGTTGGTGACGTCGGTGACGTGCCTGCCGCCGTTGACACCGCCCGTCAGGTTCCAGATGACCCAGGAGTCCATGGTGCCGAAGAGGATGTCGCCCGCCTCGGCACGCGCCCGCAGACCGTCGACGTTGTCGAGCAGCCAGCGGGCCTTCGGCCCGGCGAAGTAGCTGGCGAGCGGCAGGCCCGTCTCACGGCGGAAACGGTCCTGGCCGACGTTGCGGCCGAGCTCCTTGCACAGGGCGTCGGTACGGGTGTCCTGCCAGACGATGGCGTTGTGCACCGGCTCGCCGGTGTTCTTGTCCCAGAGCAGCGTGGTCTCACGCTGGTTGGTGATGCCGATCGCCTTGATGTCTTCGTGCGTGATGCCCGCCTTGGAGATCGCGCTTGCGACGACCTCCTGGACGTTGGTCCAGATCTCGGTCGCGTCGTGCTCGACCCAGCCCGGCTTCGGGAAGATCTGCTCGTGCTCCTTCTGGTCGACCGAGACGATCCGGCCGTCCTTGTCGAAGACGATGCAGCGGCTGGAGGTGGTGCCCTGGTCGATGGCCGCGATGAAGGGGCCGGTGTGCGCGTCGTTGGTCACGGTGTGCTCCTGATTTCTTGCTCGGCGGTCTGTCTCAGCGGTCGTCGGTGGCTTCGCGCTCCTACTTGAACGCGAGGTTGTAGAGACCACCCGCGATGGCGCCGCCGATCAGCGGGCCGACGATCGGCACCCATGCGTACGTCCAGTCCGAGCCGCCCTTGTTGGGCAGCGGGAGCAGGGAGTGCACGATGCGCGGACCCAGGTCACGGACCGGGTTGATCGCGTAGCCGGTGGGGCCACCGAGCGAGAGACCGATGCCGACGACGACGAGCGCGGTGATCAGCGCACCGAGGACGCCGATGCCGTTGCCGTTGTCGTTCAGGCCCTGCGTGAGGATCGCGAGGACCAGCACGACGGTCGCGATGACCTCGGTCAGCACGTTCTGCGCGTAGTTCCGGATCTCGGGGCCTGTCGAGAAGATGCCGAGCACCGGACCGGCCTTGGGCGCGGCCTTCTGGTCGACAAGGCCCTCGTCCGCCGGCTGGGCGGCGAGGATCTCGGGGTCGGTCAGGTGCGCCTTGAACTGACCCATGTACGTGAGCCAGACCAGGATCGCGCCGATGATCGCGCCGAGCAGCTGCGAGCCGAGGTAGAGCGGAACATTGCTCCACTTGGTGCCGCCCTCGATGGCGAGGCCGATCGTGACCGCCGGGTTGAGGTGGGCGCCTGACACGCCACCTGCCAGGTAGGCGCCGGTCAGCACCGCGAAGCCCCACCCGAAGGTGATCGCGAGCCAGCCGGCGTCCTTGGCCTTGGAGGCCTTGAGCGTGACGGCGGCGCAGACGCCACCGCCGAGCAGGATGAGTATGGCGGTACCGATGGTCTCGCCGATGAAGATGTCGGAGCTGGACACCCGCGACTCCTTTGTCCTTCGTCCAGGGGAAGGCGAACCCCGGGTCCCTCCGGTGGTCCGCGACCTCAGGTGAGGTCTTGCCGGCCCTTGGCCTTGTCACACTCTAGCGCGTAATGCCGGTAGGTGTTCGACAATGCCGACCGATGGACGCGAGTCTCACCCCGGGGTTACCAGCCCGTCAAGAGTTCTGTTATTGAAAACACGATCGTTATTGATCGTTCCGGGTTATCGGTCCTGGCAGAGGTCGCCACGAGGTGAAACGCGTCCAACGATGGTTGCGCGAAAAGGTGTCCCGTGCATGTTGAGCGCCCCGAAGGGGCGCGGGGCCGTGACACGTGCGGCTCCGCCGCGGGACGCGATCGGCCACGGCGCACCCGCGGATCGGGATGCCGGAATCGGCGCAGCGCTAGAAGCGCCCGGCGCCCAGGTCCCGCGAGACGGCGCGGGCGCAGTCCCGTACGGCCGCGATCAGGTCGGGCCGCAGCTCCCCGTCCTTCTGGACCCGCTCGACCGCGCCGGTGATGCCGACCGCGCCGACCGGCATGCGCCGCCGGTCGTGGATGGGGGCGGCCACGGAGGCGATGCCCTCCCACGTCTCCTCGACGTCGGCGGCGTACCCGCGCGCGCGGGTCATGTCGAGTACGCCCTCGAAGCCCTCGGGGTCCACGACGGTGCGCTGCGTGAAGCTCTGCCAGTCGGCCTCGGCGGCCTCGCTGTGCGCCACCGGGTCGTACGCGGCGAGCACCTTGCCCAGCGCCGTGGAGTGCAGCGGCTGCATCGCCCCCACCTCCAGGACCTGGCGGCTGTCGTCGGGGCGGAAGACGTGGTGCACGATCAGGACGCCCTGCTGGTGCAGGACACCCAGGTAGACGCTCTCGCCGCTGGAGCGGGCCAGGTCGTCGGTCCACACCAGGGCGCGGGCCCGCAGCTCATGGACGTCCAGATAGCTGTTGCCCAGGCGCAGCAGCTCGGCGCCGAGCTGATAGCGGCCCGACGCGGACTCCTGCTCGACGAAGCCCTCCGCCTGCAGGGTGCGCAGAATGCCGTGGGCCGTGCCCTTGGCGAGGCCAAGGGCGGACGCGATTTCCGAGAGGCCGAGCCGTCGCTCTCCGCCCGCGAGAAGCCGCAGCATCGCGGCGGCCCGCTCGAGCGACTGGATGTTCCGTGCCATCGCAGCCCCTTCCTCCGTCCCCTGTGACTCCAACGTTCGACAATGCTGAACACTATCGGTCGTTGTCGACCTCCCGCTAACCAGCGGCAGGCGGTGTTTCTCGCCGTTTTCCGGCGCGCCCTGGAGTCGTACCCCGTGAAGGGCCTTTTTTGGACAGGGCGTCCGCCCCGTGAACACCCGCGCGCTTTGGACCTTCATCCCGCTACCCTGGCCGGGTGCGCCTTCCACCGAAGCGCAAAGCCGACAGCCGTCGCACCTCAGGGAGCTCTTTCATGGCCTCGTTGCCAACCCCCTCGTCCGGTTCCTCTTCCTCGAACGGAACCCGAGTCGATGCCCTCCGCGAAGCCCTCGCCACCCGTGTCGTGGTGGCCGACGGTGCGATGGGCACGATGCTCCAGGCACAGGACCCCACCCTCGAGGACTTCCAGAACCTCGAAGGCTGTAACGAGATCCTGAACGTGACACGCCCGGACATCGTCCGCTCGGTCCACGAGGAGTACTTCGCGGTCGGTGTGGACTGTGTGGAGACGAACACGTTCGGCACGAACTTCGCGGCCTTGAGCGAGTACGACATCCCCGAGCGGAACTTCGAGCTGTCCGAGGCGGGTGCGCGGATCGCCCGTGAGGTGGCGGATGAGTTCACCGTGTCGACGGGTCAGCAGCGCTGGGTTTTGGGTTCGATGGGTCCGGGCACGAAGCTGCCGACGCTGGGTCATGCCCCGTACACGACTTTGCGCGATGCCTATCAGATCAACGCCGAGGGCATGATCGCGGGCGGCGCGGATGCCCTGCTGGTGGAGACCACCCAGGACCTCCTGCAGACGAAGTCGGCGATCTTGGGTGCGCGGCGTGCTCTGGAGGCCACCGGCACGAACCTCCCGCTGATCTGCTCGGTCACCGTCGAGACGACCGGCACGATGCTGCTCGGTTCGGAGATCGGCGCGGCGCTGACGGCGTTGGAGCCGCTGGGCATCGACATGATCGGCCTGAACTGCGCCACGGGCCCGGCCGAGATGAGCGAGCACCTGCGCTATCTCGCCCGCCACTCGCGTGTGCCGATCTCCTGCATGCCCAACGCGGGCCTGCCGGTCCTGGGCAAGAACGGCGCGCACTACCCGCTGACCGAGGCGGAGCTGGCCGACGCGCAGGAGACCTTCGTACGCGAATACGGCCTGTCCCTGGTGGGTGGCTGCTGCGGTACGACCCCCGAGCACCTGCGCCAGGTCGTCGAGCGTGTGCGCGGCGTCGAGACGACCCGCCGTGAGCCGCACCCCGAGCCGGGTGCCGCCTCGCTCTATCAGACGGTGCCCTTCCGCCAGGACACCGCGTATATGGCGATCGGTGAGCGGACGAACGCCAACGGCTCGAAGAAATTCCGCGAGGCCATGCTGGAGGGCCGCTGGGACGACTGTGTGGAGATGGCCCGCGACCAGATCCGCGAGGGCGCCCACATGCTCGACCTGTGCGTGGACTATGTCGGCCGCGACGGTGTCGCCGACATGGCGGAGCTGGCGGGGCGTTTCGCGACCGCCTCCACGCTGCCCATCGTCCTGGACTCCACCGAACTCCCGGTGTTGCAGGCCGGGTTGGAGAAGCTCGGCGGCCGTGCCGTCATCAACTCCGTGAACTACGAGGACGGCGACGGCCCCGAGTCCCGCTTCGCGAAGGTCACCGCGCTGGCCCGGGAGCACGGCGCGGCGCTGATCGCGCTGACCATCGACGAGGAGGGCCAGGCCCGCACGGTCGAGCACAAGGTCGCCATCGCCGAGCGCCTCATCGAGGACCTGACCGGCACCTGGGGCGTCCATGAGTCGGACATCCTCATCGACTGCCTGACCTTCACCATCTGCACCGGCCAGGAAGAGTCCCGCAAGGACGGCATCGCCACCATCGAGGCGATCCGCGAGCTCAAGCGCCGCCACCCGGACGTCCAGACCACCCTGGGTCTGTCCAACATTTCCTTCGGCCTCAACCCGGCCGCCCGCGTCGTCCTCAACTCCGTCTTCCTGGACGAGTGCGTCAAGGCCGGCCTGGACTCGGCGATCGTGCACGCCTCCAAGATCCTGCCCATCGCGCGCCTGGAGGAGGAGCAGGTCAAGGTCGCCCACGACCTGATCTACGACCGCCGCGAAGAGGGTTATGACCCCCTGCAAAGGCTCATGGAGCTTTTCGAGGGCGTCAACATGAAGTCGATGAAGGCGGGCAAGGCCGAGGAGCTTCTGGCCCTGCCGCTGGACGAGCGCCTTAAGCGGCGCATCATCGACGGTGAGAAGAACGGCCTGGAAACCGACCTCAACGAGGCCCTGGAGACCCGCCCGGCGCTCGACATCGTCAACGACACCCTCCTGGAGGGCATGAAGGTCGTCGGTGAGCTCTTCGGCTCCGGTCAGATGCAGCTGCCGTTCGTGCTGCAGTCCGCCGAGGTGATGAAGACGGCGGTCGCCCACCTTGAGCCGCACATGGAGAAGTCGGACTCCGAGGGCAAGGGCACCATCGTCCTGGCCACCGTCCGCGGCGACGTGCATGACATCGGCAAGAACCTGGTGGACATCATCTTGTCCAACAACGGCTACAACGTGGTGAACCTGGGCATCAAGCAGCCCGTCGCCGCGATCCTGGACGCCGCCGCCGAGCACCGCGCGGATGTGATCGGCATGTCGGGTCTCCTGGTGAAGTCGACCGTGATCATGAAGGAGAACCTGGAAGAGCTCAACCAGCGCAAGATGGCCGCCGACTTCCCCGTCATCCTCGGCGGCGCCGCCCTCACCCGCGCCTACGTCGAGCAGGACCTGCACGAGATCTACGAGGGCGAGGTCCGCTACGCCCGCGACGCGTTCGAAGGCCTGCGCCTGATGGACGCCCTCATCGCGGTCAAGCGCGGCGTCCCCGGCGCCACCCTGCCCGAGCTGAAGCAGCGCCGCGTGGCCAAGAAGGACACTCCGGCCCTGGAGGTGACCGAGGACGAGGGCCCCGCCCGCTCGGACACTTCCGTCGACAACCCCATCCCCACCCCGCCGTTCTGGGGCACCCGCGTCGTCAAGGGCATCCAGCTCAAGGAGTACGCCTCCTGGCTGGACGAGGGCGCCCTCTTCAAGGGCCAGTGGGGCCTCAAGCAGGCAAGGACCGGCGACGGACCCTCGTACGAAGAACTGGTGGAGAGCGAGGGACGGCCCCACCTGCGCGGCTGGCTCGATGAGCTGCACACCAAGAACATGCTGGAGGCGGCCGTCGTCTACGGCTACTTCCCCTGCGTCTCCAAGGGCGACGACCTGATCATCCTGGACGACGAGGGCAACGAGCGCACCCGCTTCACCTTCCCGCGCCAGCGCCGCGGCCGGCGCCTGTGCCTGGCGGACTTCTTCCGCCCGGAGGAGTCCGGCGAGACCGACGTCGTCGGCCTCCAGGTGGTCACCGTCGGCTCGAAGATCGGCGAGGCGACCGCGAAGCTGTTCGCCGCCGACTCCTACCGCGACTACCTCGAACTGCACGGCCTCTCCGTCCAGTTGGCCGAGGCGCTCGCCGAGTACTGGCACGCCCGCGTGCGCGCCGAGCTCGGCTTCGGCGGCGAGGACCCTGCCGACGTCGAGGACATGTTCGCCCTGAAGTACCGCGGCGCGCGCTTCTCGCTTGGCTACGGAGCCTGCCCCGACCTGGAGGACCGCGCGAAGATCGCCGAGCTCCTGGAGCCGGAGCGGATCGGCGTCGAGCTTTCCGAGGAGTTCCAGCTCCACCCCGAGCAGTCCACGGACGCGATCGTCATCCACCACCCCGAGGCGAAATACTTCAACGCGCGTTAAGGCCGTCAAGTCGTACACTGGTCGGTCCAGTGCAGGCCGGTTGCTCGCCCGTCAAAAGGCAGCAACCGGCCTTCTCGTCCCTCATGGAGGTGTGTCCGGATGACCAGTACGGTTCCCGCGCTCGGTACCCGAACGGCCGAAGGCTCGGCCCTGCAGGCGGTCCTCCTCGACATGGACGGAACACTCGTGGACACCGAGGGGTTCTGGTGGGACGCCGAGGTCGAGGTCTTCGCCGCGCTGGGCCACAGGCTCGACGAGGCCTGGCGTGACGTGGTCGTCGGCGGCCCCATGACGCGCAGCGCCCGATTCCTCATCGAGTCAACCGGCGCCGACATCACGGTCCCCGAGCTCACCGTGCTGCTCAACGACGGCTTCGAGCACCGCATCGGCCGCGCCCTGCCGCTGATGCCGGGCGCCGCGAGACTGCTCGCCGAACTCGCCGCCCACGAGGTGCCCATGGCGCTGGTCTCCGCGTCCCACCGGCGCATCATCGACCGCGTACTGGAATCGATCGGCGCCCACCACTTCACGCTGACCGTCGCGGGCGACGAGGTGACACGGACCAAGCCGCACCCGGACCCCTACCTCCTTGCGGCGGCCGGGGTTGGCGCACAACCGGCCAGATGTGCGGTCATCGAGGACACCGCTACCGGCGTCGCGGCGGCCGAGGCCGCCGGGTGCCATGTGGTGGCCGTGCCGTCCGTGGCGCCGATCGCCCCGGCATCCGGCAGGACCATCGTGCCGTCCCTCGAACACGTCAACCTGCCTTTTCTGCAAGGCCTGATGGCTGAAAAGCGCTGAACCGTTGAAGGTGTGACCTTTCCCACTCCACAGGGGGTCGACAGCTGGCCGCGGCTGTGCGGGACCGCCGATATGGGCGAGTTGCGGTGTGACGTTGTGTCCTGATTGAGGGGAACCTGACGAAACCTTCCTGTGTCGGGTTATCGGTGCGTCCGCACCCGGTTTCGCTGCGTGATTGAGGGTCAACTCCGGTCCCGTCCAGCCCTCCTGGCGGTGCGGACTAATGTCGTCGCGAGAACATCGCCAAACCCCCACGGACCGACTGACCCCACCCCTCGTTGCCGGCCCGCACGGGAACAACAGCTCTGGAGAACGTCGAGCATGAACCGTAAGACTTTGGTGCTGCCGGCCGTCATAGGTCTGCTCGCTCCCGCGCTCGCGGCCTGCGGCGGGGCGGGTGGCGGTGGGGGAGACGACGCGATCGCCGTCGGCACCACGGACCGGTTCTCCACCTCACCCGAGATCCCGGCTCCCTTCGATCCGGCGTACGCCTATGACGCGGGCTCCTGGAACGTCGTGCGCCAGACGGTCCAGACGCTGATGGCCGCTCCGCGCGGCGGTGGAGACCCGGAGCCCGACGCCGCCGAGAAGTGCGGCTTCACCGACACCGGCAACGAGCGCTACGAGTGCACGCTGCGCAAGGGCCTGAAGTTCTCCGACGGCGAGCCGCTGACCGCCACCGATGTGAAGTTCTCCATCGAGCGGGTGCGGGACATCAAGATCAAGGACCCCAGCGGCTCCGCCGGCATGGTGTCCAACGTCGACGCGATCGAGACCGAGGGCGACCGGACCGTCGTCTTCCACCTCAAGAGCTCCGACGCGACGTTCCCGTACAAGCTGGCCACGCCCATCGCGGGCATCGTCAGCTCGGAGCACTACGCCAAGAACAAGCTGCGCGCAGGCTTCGACTTGGACGGCTCGGGCCCCTACACCGCCAAGCAAGAGGTCAAGGGCAACGAGCTCGTCAAGACGGTGTTCTCCAGGAACCCCAACTACAAGGGTGCCCTGAAGCCCAAGAGCGACAAGATCGAGATGCGCACCTACGAGTCCACCGACGCCATGGGCAAGGCCCTCAAGAGCGGCGACCTCGACATGATGACGCGCACCATGTCGCCCGAGCAGATCAAGCAGCTCGACGCGAACCCGGGCAACAACATCGAGCTGGTCGAGACCCCCGGCCTGGAGATCCGCTACCTCGGCTTCAACACGGACGCCACCACCGTCAAGTCCAAGGCGGTCCGCCAGGCCATGGCGCAGGTCGTCGACCGCGGCGCCATCGCCTCCGGCGTCTACGGCGACGCGGCCGAGCCGCTCTACTCCCTGGTGCCGGCCACGATCACCGGCCACACCAACTCGTTCTTCAACAAATACGGCAACCCGAGCCCGGCCAAGGCCCGGAACCTGCTGGAGAAGGCCGACATCAGCACCCCGGTGAAGCTCACCCTGCACTACACGAACGACCACTACGGCCCGGGCACCAAGAAGGAGTTCCAGCTCCTGCGGAAGCAGCTCAACGCGAGTGGCCTGTTCGACGTGTCGATCAAGGGTACGGACTGGAACACCTTCCGCCCCGCCGAGCAGAAGGGCGCGTACGACGTCTACGGGATGGGCTGGTTCCCGGACTTCCCCGACGCCGACAACTTCCTCACGCCGTTCCTCGACAAGGACAACATCCTCGGCTCGCCGTACGTGAACAGCACCATCAACGACGAGCTGCTCCCGCACTCGCGGCGTGAGGCCGACCGGCTCACCGCCTCCAAGAGCATCCAGAAGATCCAGGACATCGTCGCCGAGGACGTGCCGGTGCTTCCCCTCTGGCAGGGCAAGCAGTACATCGCCGCCCGGGACGACATCACGGGCGTCGAGTGGGCCCTCAACGCCTCCTCGAACCTGCAGCTGTGGGAGCTCGGCCGCGGTGTGAGCGGCTGACCTCCGCGCACACCGGCATCGGCCCAGCCGGGCTTCGCTCCACCGAATGACATCAACGACAAGGCACGTTCGTGAATTTGCGTAACCAGTGGCTGGCCCTTCCCCTCACGGGAGGGCTGGCCGCGGCTCTGCTGACCGGCTGCGGCACGGAAACGGGTGGAGCGGGGGAGGACGGCGACTCGGTGGTGATGGGGATGTCGGACGACGTCCTTGCCACCGACCCGGCCTCCGGCTACGACCCCGGGTCGTGGCTCCTGTTCAACAACGTCTTCCAGTCCCTGATGAGCTTCCCGAACGGGGCCACGGAACCGGAGCCGGAGGCTGCCAAGGAGTGCGGCTTCAGCGACACCAAGACCAAGGTCTTCACGTGCACGCTGCGCGACGGCCTGAAGTTCAGCAACGGCAACGCGCTGACTTCGAAGGACGTCAAGTTCTCCTTCGACCGCATGATGAAGATCAATGACGGCGCCGGTCCGGCGATCATGTTCCCGATGCTCGACCGCGTCGAGACGCCGAACGCCAAGAAGGTCGTCTTCAAGCTCAAGTACGCCGACGCGACCTTCCCCAGCAAGATCGCCTCCGGCGCCGGATCCATCGTCGACCACGCCTCGTACGACATGAACGCGCTGCGCGGGGGCGACGAGGCCACAGGCTCGGGACCGTACAAGCTCGACTCCTTCGACAAGGAGAAGGCGGTGTTCTCGGTCAACCCCGACTACAAGGGCACCGCCAAGGTGAAGAACAAGGGCGTCACCCTCAAGTTCTTCCACAACGACCAGAAGGGCCTGAAGAAGGCGCTCCTGGACAACCGGATCGACATCGCCTACCGAGGCCTCGGCGCGTCCGACATCGCGGACATCGAGCAGGACACCTCCGACGCGAGCCAGAACATCGACGTCGTCGAAGGCACCAGTGCCGAGGTGCAGCACCTGGTCTTCAACATGAAGGACCCGGTCGCGGGCAAGCTGGGCGTGCGCAAGGCCATGGCGTACCTGCTCGACCGGGACGCCCTGGTCAAGGACGTCTACCGGGACACGGCGACACCGCTGTACTCGATCGTCCCGGCCGGCATCGGCGGTCACAACACCGCCTTCTTCGACACCTACGGCGCCCGCCCGCAGCGCTCCAAGGCCGCCGCCGCCCTGCGCGAGGAGGGGCTGACCGGCAAGGTCAAGCTCACGCTCTGGTCCACGCCCTCGCGCTACGGTCCCGCGACCGACCAGGAGCTGAAGGCGATCGCCAAGCAGCTCAACGCGAGCGGCCTCTTCGACGCCGATGTGAAGTCGATCGAATTCAGCCAGTACGAGCGGGACATCAAGTCCGGCAAGTACGGCGTCTACGTCAAGGGCTGGGTGCCGGACTACCCGGACCCCGACAACTTCACGCAGCCGTTCTTCGGCAAGGGCAACGTCCTGAACAACGGCTACCGGAACAGCGACATCACCGGGAAGATCATCCCCGGCACCGCGGCCGAGAGCGACCGCACCAAGACCGACGAGGACTACGCCGACCTCCAGGGCATCGTCGCCGACGAACTGCCGATCCTGCCGGTCTGGCAGGCCAAGCAGTACGCGGTGATCCGCGACAACGTCTACGGCGTCGAGTCCTGCCTCGACGCCTCGACGGTGTTCCGCTTCTGGGAGCTCAGCAAGGCCTGACCCCACGGACAACCGAAGGTGGCCGCCCCACAAGGGGCGGCCACCTTCGTCGTTCGTCCGGCTGTAGCGGTTACCGCTTACTGGGCGCCCGGCCGCACCAGACCGCTCTCGTACGCGTACACAGCAGCCTGCACCCGGTCGCGCAGGCCCAGCTTCGTGAGCACATGGCCCACATGCGTCTTGACCGTCGTCTCGCTCACGAACAGATCCGCCGCGATCTCCGCGTTCGACAGGCCGCGTGCCACCAGCTTGAGCACCTCGACCTCCCGCTCGGTCAGCGTGTGCAAGGTGTCGGGCACCGGCTCGTCACCCGAGGGAAGATGACCGGCGTACTTGTCCAGGAGCCTGCGCGTGATGCTCGGCGCGAGCATCGCCTCGCCCGACGCGACCACGCGGATCGCCTGCACCAGCTCGTTCGCCGGGGCGTCCTTGAGCAGGAAGCCGCTGGCACCCGCGCGCAGTGCCTCCACCACATACTCGTCGAGGTCGAAGGTGGTCAGGACCAGAACCTTCGCCGGTCCGTCCCGGCCGGGCCCGGTGATCTGCCGGGTCGCCTCGACGCCGTCCATCCGCGGCATGCGGATGTCCATGAGCACCACATCGGGCTGCAGCGCCCGCACCTGGTCGAGAGCCTGTAGGCCGTCTCCGGCCTCGCCGACGACCGCGACGTCCTGCTCGGCCTCCAGAATCATCCGGAACCCCGTGCGCAGCAGTGGCTGGTCGTCGACCAGTAGGACACGGATCGCCACGTAACTCTCCTTCGCTAGCCCGGGGCCATTCTGCCCTGCGCGCCCTCGCCGGACTCGGGCACCCTCACCGCAAGGGGGTACGGCGGGGGAGTCCCGCCGAATTCCGGACATACGGCCTGGTGGTCGCACCAGCCACAGAGCTTCGTCGGCCTAGGGCGCCAGTCACCCGTCTCGGTGGCGAGCGTGATCGCCTCCCACAGGGCGTGCAGCTTGCGCTCGATCTGCTCCAGGTCCGCGATCAGCGGGTCGTACGTGATGACGTCGCCGCTGCCCAGATAGACGAGCTGCAGACGGCGCGGGACCACGCCCTTCAGACGCCACACCACCAGGGCGTAGAACTTCATCTGGAACAGCGCGCCCTCCGCGTACTGAGGGCGGGGGGCCTTGCCCGTCTTGTAGTCGACGATCCGCACCTCGCCGGTGGGCGCCACGTCCACCCGGTCGATGATGCCGCGCAGCTTCAGGCCCGAGTCCAGCTCCGCCTGCACGAAGAGCTCGCGCTCGGCGGGCTCCAGACGGGTGGGGTCCTCAAGGGTGAACCAGCGTTCGACGAGCTTCTCCGCGTCCGCGAGCCAGCGCGCGAGCCGCTCACCCTGCTCATCGTCGGCGAACAGCTCCGTCAGCTCCGGCTTCGCCTCCCGCAGACGGTCCCACTGACCCGGGATCAGGGACTTGGCGCGCGGCGCGGTCCGCTCATCGGCGGGAGCGTCGAAGAGCCGCTCAAGGACGGCGTGCACCAGCGTGCCGCGGGTCGCCGCCTCGCTCGGCTTCTCGGGCAGCTTGTCGATCACCCGGAACCGGTAGAGCAGCGGGCACTGCATGAAGTCACTGGCCCGCGAGGGCGACAGAGACGCAGGACGCACGGCCGTCACGGCGCCCTCGGTGCTGGTTTCCATGTAGACAGACCCTACGGCCCACCACTGACAACGGCCGCATACCATCGACGACAGACCCTCTCGCCCTGCATGATCGTGCGTGTACCGCGCCGGACAGGGGCGAGGGACGCTTCGAACGAGGGGACATCGTGGACGAGAGCGGCGGGAGCGGCAGGCCGCAGTCCGGGGGCACGGACGGCCTGCGGCCGGACGGCGCGGACGGCTCCGAGGAGTCGACGCGGCCCGGCGGCCCCGACACGCCCGCGGCCGGAAGCCCACGGGACCAGGACACGGGGTCCGACGCGCCGAGCTCCACGCACCGGCCGGCCGGCCGCCTCACGAAGACCCCGCCGGAGGGCAGCCCCGCCGAGCCCGCGGCTGGTGACCCGGGCACCGAAGGGGACGCGCCCAAGGCGACGCCGAAGGACACCCACCCCGACTTCGCGCACGCCACGCACGGCCCCACGCACAAGCCCGTCCCGCCCAAGGACAAGAAGGGGCCCGGCGGAGGGCTGCTCATGGGGCGGCCGTTCGGCGTCCCCGTGTACGTGGCGCCGAGCTGGTTCCTCGTCGCCGCCCTCATCACCTGGGTCTTCGGCGGCCAGCTCGACCGCGTCCTGCCCGAACTCGGCGCCGCCCGCTATCTGGTCTCCCTCTTCTTCGCCGTCGCCTTCTACGCCTCCGTGCTCGTCCACGAACTGGCCCACACCGTCGCCGCCCTGCGGTTCAAGCTGCCGGTGCGCCGGATCCAGCTGCAGTTCTTCGGCGGCGTCTCGGAGATCGAGAAGGAGTCCGAGACCCCGGGACGCGAGTTCATCCTCGCCTTCGTCGGGCCGCTGCTCTCCCTGATCCTCGCGGGCATCTTCTACGCGGCCATGAGCGTCGTCGAGCCCGGCACCGTCCCCGGCGTCCTGCTCGCCGGGCTGATGATCTCCAACCTCATCGTCGCCGCCTTCAACCTCCTGCCGGGCCTGCCCCTGGACGGCGGCCGCATGCTCCGCGCCGTCATCTGGAAGATCACCGGCAAGCCCATGAGCGGCACCGTCGCCGCCGCCTGGGTCGGCCGCGCCCTGGCCATCTCCGTCCTCGTAGGCCTGCCGATCCTCAACCAGTCCGGCGCGCTCGGCGGCGAGACCCAGGACATCGGCGGCATGGACACCGTCACCGACGCCCTGCTCGCCGCGATCCTCGCCGCGATCATCTGGACCGGCGCCGGAAACAGCCTCCGCATGGCCCGCCTGCGCGAACACCTGCCCGAGCTCCGCGCCCGCGCCCTGACCCGCCGCGCCGTCCCCGTCGAGTCGGCAACCCCGCTCTCCGAAGCACTGCGCCGCGCCAACGACTCCGGGGCCCGCGCCCTCGTCGTGGTCGACGCCGACGGCGACCCCACGTCAGTGGTCCGCGAGGCGGCCATCGTCGGAGTGCCCGAGCACCGCCGCCCCTGGGTCACCGTCAGCGGCCTCGCCCAGGACATCACCGAAGGCATGCGGATCTCCGCGGAGCTCGCGGGCGAGGAACTCCTCGACACCCTGCGGGCCACACCCGCCACGGAGTACCTCGTGGTCGAAGCCTCCGGCGAGATCTACGGAGTGCTCTCCGCCGCCGACGTGGAGCGCGCCTTCGTCAAGGCGATGGCCCGCCCCAGCTGAGCCCCACCCTGGTCCGCGGCCCCCGCACGGGCCGGTAGGCTGTTCACATGTCCGAACCGACCGGTGCCGCCCGCCGACGCGGGCCCTTCAAGGTCGGGGACCAGGTTCAGCTGACCGACCCCAAGGGCCGCCACTACACGTTCACGCTCGAGGCCGGGAAGAACTTCCACACCCACAAGGGTTCCTTCCCCCACGACGAGCTGATCGGTGCTCCCGAGGGCAGCGTTGTCCGCACCACGGGAAACGTCGCCTACCTCGCGCTGCGCCCCCTGCTCCCCGACTATGTCCTGTCCATGCCCCGCGGCGCCGCCGTGGTCTACCCCAAGGACGCGGGGCAGATCCTGGCCTTCGCCGACATCTTCCCCGGCGCCCGTGTCGTCGAGGCGGGCGTGGGCTCCGGCTCGCTCAGCAGCTTCCTCCTGCGCGCCATCGGCGACGAGGGAATGCTGCACTCCTACGAGCGCCGCGAGGACTTCGCCGAGATCGCCCAGCAGAACGTGGAGCGCTACTTCGGCGCCCCGCACCCCGCCTGGCAGCTCACCGTCGGAGACCTCCAGGACAACCTGAGCGACACCGACGTCGACCGCGTCATCCTCGACATGCTCGCCCCCTGGGAATGCCTGGACGTCGTCTCCAAGGCGCTCGTCCCCGGCGGCATCCTCTGCTGCTACGTCGCGACCACCACCCAGCTCGCCAGGACCGTCGAGTCCATCCGCGAGCTCGGCGGCTTCAACGAGCCGACCGCCTGGGAATCGATGGTCCGCAACTGGCACGTCGAGGGCCTCGCCGTCCGCCCCGACCACCGCATGATCGGCCACACCGGCTTCCTGCTCACCGCCCGCCGCCTGGCGGACGGCGTCGAGCCGCCCATGCGCCGCCGCCGCCCCTCCAAGGGCGCCTACGGCGACGACTACACCGGCCCGAACGCCGACGGCGGCACGCCCCGCGCCGAGAGCTGAGCACACCGACAGCGCGCACCCGCTGAACGCACAGGCGCCGCCGCCGAGTTCCCCCTTCGACCAGGGAACTCGGCGGCGGCGTCTTTCTGTTCACGGGCACACGTGCCTGTTCACGGATACGCGTGGACCCCGGTGTTCCGCCGCGGTGTGAGGTATGGCACCATCCTTGCCACCTCCCCCACCGGCACAGCCCTCACAGGAGACACTCCTAGTGCAGCACCCAGCCGTCCCGGAACTGGCACACAACACCACCCGCCCCATCCACTGGCTGGCCACCGCGGCCGCGCTCGCCGCCGTCATCGCGGGCTCATCCGTCCTGCAGCCCGACCACGCGAACGCCGCCCAGCCGGGTTCCGAGCCGTCCGGCAAGGTGGCCGCGGCGCCCGTCCCGGCCCCGGATCCGGCCACCGTCACGTACCCCATCACCTGCGGCAAGGTGAAGGCCGTCGTCAAGAAGAAGGCCTCCGGGGACCTCGACGGGGACGGCATCCCCGAGACCGTCGCCGTGGTGCACTGCGCCGCGGGATCGGGCACCCCGCCCGACGGCGTCTACGTGGTCACGCGCGCCACCGGGGGCAAGCCCCGGGTCGTGGCCACCCTCGTCGACCCGAAGGACCGTCAGAACGTCAGCGACTTCGCGGTACGCGACGGTGTGATCACCGCCACGCTCCTCGGCTACTCCTCGCCGAACGTGCCCAGCTGCTGCCCGGATCTCCAGGACAAGGCCAAGTGGCAATGGAAAGACGGCACGTTCGCGCGGTCCACACCGGCCGCGGCACACAGCGTGTGACCGTCCGTACATGAAGCAAGGGCCTGTGCCCGCCGCTGGACGGCGGGCACAGGCCCTTGCTTCATGCGCCAGTTCGCGCGGCCTCAGGCCGCGTCGGGACCGTAGACCTCGACCCTGTCCGAAACGCGGCGTACATGAATGCAGTCGCCCGGACACTCCTTCGCCGAGTCGACCACGTCGCGCAGAAGCGTCAGCGGCACCGGCGTTGTGGCGCCCGGAGCCTGCAGCAGCTCGTCCTCGCCGCTCTTCACATAGGCCAGCCCGTCGATGTCCAGCTCGAACACCTCAGGCGCGTACTGCGCGCAGATGCCGTCGCCAGTGCAGAGGTCCTGGTCGATCCAGACCTCCAGCGGATCACGGCTCTCGGAGCCCGTACCGGCCTCGTCTCCCACGGTCATCTCTCCTGCCGATCGTCACGCCGAGTGAGCCGACTTTGCAGCAAGTCGGGCCAGCCCTGACGGGTGTTGAACGCTTCGACGATACAACCGCCCGCTTTCCGATGTTGTTGGGTGGGTATCCCCTTGACGTGAGGGAGAGCGCAAGGGTGAAGATCGGACACACCTCTACCGTCTTTGTGATCTAGGGGTTTCAATCGACACCCACCCAGGTAGGGTCTGGAAGCGTCCAGCTCCCCTTGGAGGAGGTGAGGACCGTGGCAGCCCACGACGACGACATCAACCGCGGCATCCGGCCGGGACGAGGGTCTGAAGACCCCGCCGGTCAGGTTGCCTATCTCGAGCAGGAAATCGCCGTCCTGCGACGCAAGCTCGCCGACTCTCCGCGTCATACGAGGATTCTCGAAGAGCGGATCGTCGAGCTGCAGACCAACCTGGCCGGCGTGTCCGCACAGAACGAGCGGCTCGCCAACACGCTCCGTGAGGCCCGCGACCAGATCGTGGCCCTCAAGGAGGAAGTCGACCGGCTCGCGCAGCCGCCGGCCGGCTTCGGGGTCTTCCTCGTGGCGAACGAGGACGGCACGGCGGACATCTTCACCGGGGGCCGCAAGCTCCGGGTGAACGTCAGCCCCAGCGTGGAGCTCGAAGAGCTCAGGCGCGGCCAGGAAGTAATGCTCAACGAAGCGCTCAACGTGGTCGAGGCCATGGAGTACGAGAGCGTGGGGGACATCGTCACCCTCAAGGAGATCCTCGAGGACGGCGAGCGTGCCCTGGTGGTCGGGCACACCGACGAAGAACGGGTGGTCCGGCTCGCCGAACCGCTCCTCGACGTCACCATCCGCCCCGGCGACGCACTCCTGCTCGAACCCCGCTCCGGCTACGTCTACGAAGTGGTTCCCAAGAGCGAGGTCGAAGAGCTCGTCCTCGAAGAGGTTCCGGACATCGGCTACGAGCAGATCGGCGGCCTGGGCAACCAGATCGAACTGATCCGCGACGCGGTCGAGCTCCCCTACCTCTACCCGGACCTCTTCAGGGAGCACGAACTGCGGCCGCCGAAGGGCGTCCTGCTGTACGGGCCCCCCGGCTGCGGCAAGACACTGATCGCGAAGGCCGTCGCCAACTCCCTTGCCAAGAAGGTCGCCGAGGTGACCGGACAGGCATCGGGGAAGAGCTACTTCCTCAACATCAAGGGTCCCGAACTGCTCAACAAGTACGTCGGTGAGACCGAGCGCCACATCCGCCTGGTCTTCCAGCGTGCGAGGGAGAAGGCGAGCGAGGGCACCCCCGTCATCGTCTTCTTCGACGAGATGGAATCCCTCTTCCGCACCCGCGGATCCGGAGTCAGCTCGGACGTGGAGAACACCATCGTCCCCCAGCTGCTCGCCGAGATCGACGGCGTGGAAGGCCTGGAGAACGTCATCGTCATCGGCGCCTCCAACCGCGAGGACATGATCGACCCCGCGATCCTGCGCCCCGGACGACTCGACGTAAAGATCAAGATCGAGCGCCCGGACGCCCAGGCGGCGAAGGACATCTTCGCCAAGTACCTCACCGAGCGGCTCCCGCTGCACGCGGACGACCTCGCCGAACACAGCGCCGACCGGCGCACCACCGTGGACGGCATGATCCAGTCCGTCGTGGAACAGATGTACGCGGAGTCCGAGGAGAACCGCTTCCTCGAGGTGACGTACGCCAACGGAGACAAGGAAGTCCTGTACTTCAAGGACTTCAACTCCGGCGCCATGATCGAGAACATCGTCGGACGCGCCAAGAAGATGGCCATCAAGGCCTTCCTCGACGCCAACCAGAAGGGCATCAGGGTCTCCCACCTCCTCCAGGCTTGCATCGACGAGTTCAAGGAGAACGAGGACCTGCCCAACACCACCAACCCGGACGACTGGGCCCGCATCTCCGGCAAGAAGGGCGAACGGATCGTCTACATCCGTACGCTCGTCACCGGAAAGCAGGGCGCGGACACCGGACGCTCCATCGACACGGTGGCGAACACCGGTCAGTACCTGTAGAAGACAGGGCGGCTGCGGGTGTCCTTCGTGGGTACCCGCGGCCGTCTGTTTTTCAATGAAGGCAATGATCTCCCCACCAGGGCAAAGGCGCTCTAGGCTCTTCGGTACCGCCGCGTCGCGTTGTGCGGGGACGGGCACCGCACACGCACCGGAGAACCAGCGGTACTTGAGCGCCGCGCCCGAATGGGAGCGCCGCCGGGCAAGGAGGGCCGCATGACCGTACGGCGAGTAATGGGCATCGAGACGGAGTACGGCATTTCCGTCCCTGGCCACCCGAACGCCAATGCCATGCTCACCTCATCCCAGATCGTCAACGCCTACGCCGCGGCGATGCACCGGGCGCGACGCGCCCGCTGGGACTTCGAGGAGGAGAACCCCCTGCGGGACGCGCGGGGCTTCGACCTCGCCCGTGAGACCGCCGACTCCAGTCAGCTCACCGACGAGGACATCGGCCTCGCCAATGTGATCCTCACCAACGGGGCGCGCCTCTACGTGGACCACGCGCACCCCGAATACAGCTCACCCGAGGTGACCAACCCCTGGGACGCCGTCCTGTGGGACAAGGCGGGCGAACGCATCATGGCGGAGGCGGCCGAACGCGCCGCGCAGCTCCCGGGTGCCCAGCCGATCCACCTCTACAAGAACAACACCGACAACAAGGGCGCCTCCTACGGCACGCACGAGAACTACCTGATGAAGCGGGAGACCCCCTTCTCGGACATCGTGCGCCACCTGACCCCGTTCTTCGTCTCCCGGCAGGTCGTCACCGGCGCGGGCCGCGTCGGCATCGGCCAGGACGGCCACGAGCACGGCTTCCAGCTCAGCCAGCGCTCGGACTACTTCGAGGTCGAGGTAGGCCTGGAGACGACCCTCAAGCGGCCCATCATCAACACCCGGGACGAGCCGCACTCCGACGCCGAGAAGTACCGCCGTCTGCACGTCATCATCGGCGACGCGAACCTCTCCGAGATCTCGACCTATCTCAAGCTCGGCACCACCTCCCTGGTCCTCGCCATGATCGAGGACGGCTTCATCGCGGTGGATCTCGCCGTCGACCAGCCCGTGCGCACCCTGCACCAGGTCTCCCACGACCCGACCCTCAAGCGCCTCGTCACGCTCCGCAGCGGCCGCACACTCACCGCTGTCCAGCTCCAGATGGAGTACTTCGAGCTGGCCCGCAAGTACGTGGAGGAGCGTTACGGCTCCGAGGCCGACGAACAGACCAAGGACATCCTCACCCGCTGGGAAGACGTCCTGGGGCGCCTGGAGAGCGATCCGATGAGCCTCTCCGGAGAGCTCGACTGGGTCGCCAAGCGGGAACTCATGGAGGGCTACCGCCGCCGTGACAGCCTCGACTGGGACGCGGCGCGGTTGCACCTGGTGGACCTCCAGTACGCGGACGTACGGCCCGACAAGGGCCTCTACAACCGTCTGGTGGCCCGCGGCAAGATGAAGCGGCTCCTGGAGGAGCCACAGGTCGAGCGCGCCCAGACGAAGCCCCCCGAGGACACACGCGCGTACTTCCGCGGCCGGTGCCTGGAGCAGTACGCGGACGACGTGGCCGCGGCCTCCTGGGACTCGGTCATCTTCGACCTGCCCGGCCGCGACTCCCTCCAGCGGGTGCCCACCCTGGAGCCGCTGCGCGGGACACGCAACCACGTAAAGGAGCTCCTGGACCGCTGCCGCACGGCGGAGGACCTAGTACGGGTGCTCTCCGGAGGCTGAAAGACCCGGCGTGTGGGAATCATCGAGGTGGTCCCCGGACGTTGCAGTAACTACGGGGCCGATGTCAGACCTGGCTTATAGGGTCTGATCAAGTGCATCGAACCGAGCGAGCGGGGTGAGGTAGATGGCGACCAAGGACACCGGCGGCGGACAGCAGAAGGCAACGCGTTCCACCGAGGAGGTCGAGGAGCAGACAGAGGAAGCACAGGGCTCCGAAGACCTCAAGGAGCGCCAGGAGAAGTTGAGCGACGACGTGGACTCCGTCCTGGACGAGATCGACGATGTCCTCGAGGAGAACGCAGAGGACTTCGTGCGCTCCTTCGTTCAGAAGGGTGGAGAGTAGTTTCACCTTCGCTTCGGAGGTTCGATTCGGAGGTTGAGACGGGGGTTGCTGGGTTGACCGAAGGCCGGTGGGAGCAAGACCGGCCGCGCCTCGGAGACCTGGCGACGCTCTCCGGTGGGACCCGGGGGTCTCTTTGAACGCTCCAGCCGTTCATGTGGATCACCGTCATGAGGCGGGTAGGGTCCTGGCGTACTGTGCTTCAACTGCAATTCGGCCATCGGCAAGTTGGGAGATGATCCCGACACTCTGCGTCGGGCCGTCACTTACCTGGAAGGAAACGCGTGGAAGCCAACACTCGTAGCACCGGGCGTCTACCAGCTGCCTTCCTGACGCCTGGTTCCTCGTCCTTCATGGACTTTCTGGCCGTGCACCAGCCCGACATCCTGCCGGGCAACCGGCAGTTGCCGCCCACGCAGGGTGTGATCGAGGCGCCGCACGGCACCACGATCGTGGCGACGACGTTCCCCGGTGGCGTGGTGCTCGCCGGTGACCGCCGGGCGACCATGGGCAATGTCATCGCGCAGCGCGACATTGAGAAGGTCTTCCCGGCTGACGAGTATTCAGCGGTCGGCATCGCCGGCACCGCCGGTCTCGCCGTGGAGATGGTCAAGCTCTTCCAGTTGGAGCTGGAGCACTTCGAGAAGGTCGAGGGCGCGACGCTTTCCCTGGAGGGCAAGGCGAATCGTCTCTCGACGATGATTCGGTCGAACCTCGGAATGGCCATGCAGGGCCTGGCCGTTGTCCCGCTCTTCGCGGGTTATGACGTGGACCGGGAGAGGGGTCGCATCTTCTCGTACGACGTCACGGGCGGCCGTTCCGAGGAGCACGGCTTCGCGGCCACCGGCTCCGGTTCCGTCTTCGCGCGCGGTGCGATGAAGAAGCTCTACCGCAAGGATCTGACGGAGCAGGAAGCGACGACGCTCGTCGTACAGGCGTTGTACGACGCTGCGGACGACGACTCGGCGACGGGTGGTCCGGATGTCGCCCGTCGCATCTATCCGATCGTGACTGTGATCTCCGATGAGGGTTTCCGGAGGCTGGGAGATGAGGAGTCTTCCGAGATCGCCCGCTCGATCCTGGAGCGGCGCCTGGAGCAGCCCGACGGCCCGCGGGCCGCACTGCTCTGATCGATCCGTATTCGCCACTGACTGAGTCACTGACAGAAAGGGACGGATAGCCGGTGTCGACGCCGTTCTATGTCTCACCCCAGCAGGCCATGGCCGACCGGGCGGAATACGCCCGCAAGGGCATCGCCCGTGGTCGCAGCCTTGTTGTGCTGCAGTTCGCCGATGGCATTGTGTTCGTCGGCGAGAACCCGTCCCGTGCGCTGCACAAGTTCAGCGAGATCTATGACCGGATCGGCTTCGCCGCCGCCGGCAAGTACAACGAATACGAGAATCTCCGGATCGGCGGCGTGCGGTACGCCGACCTTCGTGGATATACGTACGACCGTGACGATGTGACGGCCCGTGGGCTCGCGAACGTCTATGCCCAGACGTTGGGCACGATCTTCTCGAGCCAGGCGGAGAAGCCGTACGAGGTGGAGTTGGTCGTCGCGGAGGTCGGTGCCACGGCTGACGCCGATCAGATCTATCGGCTGCCGCACGACGGTTCGATCGTGGACGAGCATGGCTCGGTCGCGGTCGGCGGCAACGCGGAGCAGATCAGTACGTATCTGGATCAGCGGCACCGCGACGGGATGTCGCTCGCGGAGGCGCTGAAGCTGGCCGTGCAGTCGCTGTCCCGCGACACCAACGGCACTGAGCGGGAGATCCCCGCGGAGCGCCTTGAGGTGGCGGTCCTTGACCGTACGCGGCCGCAGCAGCGCAAGTTCAAGCGCATCGTGGGCCGTCAGTTGGCGCGTCTTCTGGAGGGCGACGCTTCGGCGCCCACGGACGCCGCGTCCGACAACGAGGAGCCGGATTCCGATGCCGGTTCCGGATCCGGATCCGCCTCAGGGTCCGCCTCCGAGTCCACCGAGGAGTAGTCCGCCGCTTCGTACGCCCCGTGTCCTGGCCTCGCGGCCGGGGCGCGGGGCGTTCGTGTGCGTGGCGCGCTAGCGGGCGGCGGGGGCCGTGGAGCCGCGGATCACCAGTTCGACGGGGAGGGTGTCGGGCGGGGGCGTGCGGCCGTCGAGGACGGCGAGCAGGGACGTCATGCCGCGTTCGCCGAACCGCTCCGCGGGCAGCCGCACGGTGGTGAGTTCGGGTTCCACCGCGGTGGCCAGGGTCAGGTCGTCGAAGCCGGCCACGGAGAGGTCTTCGGGTACGCGAAGCCCCAGTCGGCGGGCGGCCTTGCAGGCGCCGGCGGCCAGGATGTCGTCGTCGCAGACGAGCGCGGTGGGCCGGGGTCCCGGCGTGGCCAGGGCGGCTTCGGTGACCGCGCGGGCGTCGTCGACGTTCAGGGGCGCCCTCGCGGTGCGTACGGCCGCTCCTGTGCCCCTGAGAGCCGCCGTGAGGGCGTCCGAGCGTACGTCGAAGGTCCAGGAGTCGACGTCGGCGGCCAGATGCAGGAAGTCGTGGTGTCCCAGGGCGAGCAGATGTTCGGTGGCCTGTCGCATGCCGTCGGCGATGTCCAGGTTGACGGTGGCGGCGCCGAGGCTGCCGGCCGGGTCGCTGTCGAGCATGACCAGGGGGAGCGTTTCGCCCTGGATGCCGGCGAGGGCGTCGGAGGCCATGGAGGAGGCGAGGATGCCGTCGAGGGAGGCGCGGCTGGAGTCGAAGGGGTCGCGGGCGGGGCCTGTGCCTTCGGGGGAGGGGTAGAGGACGACGGCGAAGCCGTTCTCGGCGGCGACGCGGGCGGCTCCGGTGTAGACGCGGGCGAAGAATTCGTTGGTGAGGGCGGGGACGACGAGGAGCGCGGTTCTGGTGCGGCCGAGGCGGAGGTTGCGGGCGGCGAGGTTGGGGCGGTAGCCGAGCTCCTGGGCGGTGGCCCGGACGCGCTCGGCGGTGCGCTCGGCGACGCGCCCGCGCCATTTCTCGCCGAACACGAGGGAGACGGTGGCCTGCGAGACCCCGGCGGCGCGTGCGACGTCGCGGCTGGTGGGGCGTGGCCCTGCGGCCTCCTGCTGTGGCCCGGCCACTACTGGTACCTCCCAGGTCGGTGCCGCGGGGCGGCGTCGAGGTGGACCCGCGGTCAGCGCTCATGGTACGTATGACCCTCGACGTTATACGTAAAACCTCGGTGCGCGCGGACCGGGCGAAGGGGTGGGAAGCATGGCTGCCGGATACGCGGAGATCCTCCGGACGAGATATGCCGGGCGGCTGCTCGCGGGCACGCTGGTGGGGCGGCTGCCGAACGCCACCGCAGCCATCGCCATCGTGCTGTTCATCCGCGCCGAGGGCGGGACGTACAGCCTGGCCGGCGGGCTCGCCGCGGTGTACGGCGTGGCCAACGCGGTGGGACAGCCGCTGCTCGGCCGCCTGGTGGACCTCTACGGCCAGCCGCGCGTCCAGCTACCGGCAGCGGTGCTCTCGGCGCTCGGCATGGGGGCCTTCGCCTTCACCGGCCCCGACTCGCTGGCCCTCGCATACGCCGCGGTGGGCGTGGCGGGTCTCTTCACTCCGCCCCTCGAAGGCGGCCTGCGCGCGCTGTGGCCGAGCGTGCTCGGCAAGGAGGGGCAGGTGCACACGGCGTACGCCATGGACGCCATCGCCCAGGAAGTCATGTTCACCGTGGGCCCCTTGCTCATCACCGGCTGCGCCGCGCTCTGGTCGGAGCAGGCCGCGCTGCTCGTCGTGAACGCCATCGGCCTCCTTGGCGCCCTCTCCGTAGTGGTGTCGCAGCCCTCGCGCGCGTGGCGTTCGGCGCCGCGTGAGGCGCACTGGCTCGGCGCGCTGCGCTCGCCGGGGCTCCTCGCGCTGCTCGGCGCGTTCCTCTTCATCGGCATGGCGCTCGGCTCGATCACCGTGGCCGGCGTCAGCTACGCCGACAGCAACGGCGGCGACGCGGTGTACGGGTGGATGATGGCGGCCCTGGGCCTCGGCGCCCTCATCGGCGGCTCCGTGTACGGCGCGCGGCAGTGGAGCGGCGTACCGGAGAAGCGACTCACCGTCCTGGTGGCCCTGCTCGCCCTCTGCTACTGGCCGTTGACGCTGACACCCGGCGCCGTCGCCATGACGGTGCTCGCGGGGGTCGCGGGGGTCTTTCTCGCGCCGGCGCTCGCGTGCGCGTTCATCATCGTCGACCGGCACGCCCCGAGGGGCACCGTCACCGAGGCGTTCTCCTGGCTCGTGACCACGTTCACCGTCGGCGCGTCGCTCGGAACGGCCGCCGCGGGGCCGGTCGTCGAGTGGGGCGGGACCGTGTGGGGCTTCGCCGTTCCGGGGCTCGCGGGCGTGGCCGCCCTGACAGTTCTGCTGGCCACGGGCCGGGCGCTCGCATACCCCGCTGATTCGGCGGTCGTTGCGGGTTCATCGGAAAATGATCGAAACGGTGCCGTCGAACCCGGTTTCAGCGCAGGGCATCAGGCGTAATGTTCAGTCATGGACCGCCGCATTTTCGGGCTGGAGAACGAGTACGGCGTCACGTGCACGTTTAGGGGACAGCGCCGTCTGTCGCCTGACGAGGTGGCGCGCTACCTCTTCCGCCGTGTTGTGTCATGGGGCCGCAGCAGCAACGTCTTTCTGCGGAACGGCGCCCGCCTCTATCTTGACGTCGGGTCACATCCGGAATACGCGACACCGGAATGTGACAACGTGACCGAGCTGGTCACGCACGACAAAGCGGGCGAGCGCATTCTGGAAGGCCTGCTCGTCGACGCCGAACGCCGCCTGCACGAGGAGGGAATCGCGGGCGACGTCTATCTCTTCAAGAACAACACCGACTCGGCGGGAAACTCCTACGGCTGCCACGAGAACTATCTGGTGGCCCGGCACGGGGAGTTCTCGCGGCTCGCGGACATCCTCATTCCCTTCCTCGTCACGCGACAGCTGCTGTGCGGCGCGGGCAAGGTGCTGCAGACTCCGCGCGGCGCCGTGTACTGCGTCAGTCAGCGTGCCGAGCACATCTGGGAAGGGGTCTCCTCCGCGACCACCCGCTCCCGGCCGATCATCAACACCCGCGACGAACCGCACGCGGACGCCGAGCGCTACCGCAGGCTCCACGTCATCGTCGGTGACTCGAACATGTCCGAGACGACCATGCTCCTGAAGGTCGGCGCCACCGACCTCGTACTGCGCATGATCGAGGCGGGCACGGTGATGCGGGACCTCACCCTGGAGAACCCGATCCGGGCGATCCGCGAGGTCAGCCACGACATCACGGGCCGCCGCAAGGTGCGCCTTGCCAGCGGCCGTGAGGCCTCGGCCCTCGAAGTGCAGCGCGAGTACTACGAGAAGGCCGTGGACTTCGTGGAGCGCCGCGGCATCCGCACGGGCACGGTCGAACAGGTCCTGGAGCTGTGGGGCCGCACGCTCGACGCGATCGAGGCAGAGGACCTCGACCGCATCGGCACCGAGATCGACTGGGTCATGAAGTACAAGCTCATCGAGCGGTACCGCGCGAAGAACAACATGACCATGTCGCATCCGCGGGTCGCGCAGATAGACCTCGCGTATCACGACATCCACCGCCGTCGCGGCCTGTACTACCTGCTGGAGAGGAAGGGCCAAGCCGCCCGTATCTGCAACGACTTGAAGATCTTCGAAGGCAAGTCGGTGCCGCCGCAGACGACCCGCGCGCGGCTGCGCGGTGACTTCATCCGCAGGGCCCAGGAGCAGCGCCGCGACTTCACGGTCGACTGGGTGCACCTGAAGCTCAATGACCAGGCACAGCGCACGGTGTTGTGCAAGGACCCCTTCCGGTCGGTGGACGACCGGGTGGAGAAACTGATCGCCGGTATGTAACCCCTGATGCAGGAGGTGCGTTGCGGGAACGCAACGCGGGGCGCCGTACGTTCCTCGTACGGCGCCCTTCTCCATGCGTAGAGTTGCGCGCACGCCAACCGACAAGATCGACCGATACGAGGCCCCCACCGTGCGCCGACGCTCACTTCTCCTTGCCGTTCCGGCCGGCCTGCTCACGCTGGCCGGATGTGGTGACGACAAGAAGGCCGACAAGGCCAAGTCAAGCGACAGCCCGTCCCCTTCCAACTCGACCTCGGCCGCGCCGACGGCGAAGATCGTGGACGGGCCGCTGCCCGAGATCACGAAGGGGGCGAAGTTCGGTCAGAAGCCGACCGTCGCCAAGGGGCCCGGCAAGCCTTCCTCCGACCTCGCGGTCAAGACCCTGGTCCAGGGCAAGGGCGCCGAGGTCAAGAAGGGCGACTACCTCCAGGCCAACTACCTCGGCCAGATCTGGGCCACGGCCAAGGTCTTCGACAACTCCTACGACCGCGGCAACCCCACGGTCTTCCCGATCGGCGTCGGTCAGGTCATCCCCGGCTGGGACCAGGCCCTCGTCGGCAAGAAGCTCGACAGCCGCGTGCAGCTCGCGATCCCCCCGAAGATGGGTTACGGCACCGAGGGCAACAAGCAGGCGGGCATCAAGGGCTCCGACACGCTGGTGTTCGTCGTCGACCTGGTCGGCACCTTCAGCAACAAGAGCTCGGCCAAGGGCAAGGAGGTCGCGCAGTCCAACATCGACCTCCCCAAGGTCGGTACGAACACGGACGGCAAGGCCCCCAAGATCGACGTCCCGAAGAAGGACGCTCCGAAGAAGCTCGTCGCGACCTACATCCTCGAGGGCGACGGCGACGAGATCAAGGAGACCGACAGCCTTCTGTGCCAGTACAAGGGGGTGCTCTGGGCCGACGGCAAGGAGTTCGACTCCTCGTACAAGAGCGGTCAGCTCGCCTCGTTCCAGCTGGCGCAGGTCGTCAAGGGCTGGGCGCAGGGCCTGACCGGCAAGAAGGTCGGCAGCCGCGTCCTGGTCATCGTCCCGCCGGAGCTCGGGTACGGCGACAAGCCGCCGCAGGGCAGCACCATCAAGAAGGACTCCACGCTGGTCTTCACCGTGGACATCCTCGCGAAGATGTAACACTGTCCCAGCTGGCCATTCGTATCAAAGCAGGAGCATCAGACGTGAGCATCGAGAAGCCCGAGATCGACTTCCCCGAAGGTCCGGCCCCGGCCGACCTGGAGATCGTGGACATCTGGGAGGGCGACGGTCCCGTGGCGAAGGCGGGTGCCACCGTCTCCGTCCACTACGTGGGCGTGGCCTTCTCCACCGGTGAAGAGTTCGACGCCTCCTGGAACCGCGGCACGCCGCTCCAGTTCCAGCTGGGCGCCGGCCAGGTCATCGCCGGCTGGGACCAGGGCGTACAGGGCATGAAGGTCGGCGGGCGCCGCCGGCTCACCATCCCGTCCCACCTCGCCTACGGCGAGCGCGGCGCCGGTGGCGGCGCCATCGCGCCGGGCGAGTCGCTGATCTTCGTCTGCGACCTCGTCGGCGCCTGAGCGACGACTGGGGCCTGGGTCTGATCAGACCTGTCCACCGAAGGGTCCATGCCTGTTCCGGCATGGACCCTCGGCTTTTGCCACGACACCCCGGGGCGGTACGGTCAGCGGTCGGAAGCACTGTTCAGAAAGGGCGTCGATGGCCATTGCCAAGGCCGAGCGGCTGATGAACCTGGCGCTGTGTCTGCTGGGGACGCGGCGGCCGCTCAGCAAGCGTGAGCTGCGCGAGTCCATCGAGGCCTACCTGGAAGCCGGGTCGGACGACTCCTTCAACCGGATGTTCGAGCGCGACAAGGACGATCTGCGCGAACTCGGCCTGGTCATCGAGACCGTGGAGAACCTCGACGGTGACGTCGGCTATCTCGCGCGCCGCGACAGCAACCGCCTGCCGCCCATCACCATCGACGCCGAGGAAGCCGCGGCGCTCGGCCTCGCCGCCAAGGTCTGGCAGCAGGCCCGCCTCGCGGGAGCGGCCAGCGGCGCCCTGCAGAAGCTGCGCGCCGCCGGGCTGCCCGAGGACCTTGACCCGTACGGGACGCACAGCGCCCTTGAGCCGCGCATCCCCGTGCACGAGGCGTCCTTCGAGCCGCTGATGCTCGCCTGCCGGGACCGCCGCCCCGTCGTCTTCGACTACCGCAAAGCCACCGCCGCACGCCCCGAGCCGCGCCACGTCGAGCCGTGGGCGCTCGAGTGCTGGCGTGGCCACTGGTATCTGGCGGGCTGGGACCGCGACCGCGGCGCCGAGCGCGTCTTCAGGCTCTCCCGCATCACCGGGAAGGTCCGCTCCCGCGCCGGTAAGTTCACCGTCGGCATCCCCGATGTCGTCACGGTGCGCGAGACCGTCGCGAGCTGGGCGGGGGAGAGCGCCGACCGCTCCGCCCTGATCAGACTCCGTACGGGCGCGGGCTATCCGCTGCGCGCCAAGGCCGCCCGGATACGTGAAGTGGGCGAGGGGTGGGACGAGTTGGAGATTCCGTACGGGCACGGGCTCGATGCCTGGCTGGTGGAGTTCGGGCCCGATGTGGTGGTCCTCGAGCCCGCCGAACTGCGGGCCGATGTCGTGGACCGGCTGCGCGCCGTGGCCAAGGGCTGAGGGGCGGAGCGACCATGGCCTCGAACGCCATCGACCAGACCCGGCGAATGCTCTCCCTGGTGACCTATCTGCGTGAGCGCCCCGGTGCCCACGTCAGCGATGTCGCCCGCGCCTTCGGGATCACTGAGGACGAGCTGATCTCCGACCTGGACGTGCTGCCGCTGTGCGGTACCAGCTTCCGCGGCGGGGACCTCCTGGACATCGACACCGACGGCGACCGCATCTGGTGGCACAACCCGGACGACGTGGCGGCCCCCCTGCGGCTCGCCGCCGACGAGGCCACCGCGCTCCTGGTGGCCGCCCGCGCGGTCTCCACGCTGCCGGGGCTGCGCGAGAGCGACCGGCAGGCGCTGCTGCGTGCCACCGCGAAGCTGGAGACGGCGGCGGGGGAGAACGCCGGGGCCAGCGCACGGCTCTCGGTGACCTTCGAGTCCGAGGGCGGCGTCTTCGCCGAGGTGGACCGTGCCATCTCCGAGCGGCGCAGACTCTGGCTGCGGTACTACTCGCCCGCGCGTGACGAGCTCACCGAGCGCGAGGTCGACCCGATCCGGCTCTTCGCCGTCGGCCACACGTACATGGAGGCGTGGTGCTACCTCTCCGAGGCGCGCCGCACCTTCCGCCTCGACCGGGTCGCCGAGATCAGGATCCTGGACGAGCCGTCGTCGCCGCCCGAGGTCGAACTGCGCGATCTCTCCGAGGGGCTCGTACAGCCCGCCGCCGAGGATCCCGAGGTGGTCATCGAGGTCGGGCCCGGCGGCCGCTGGGTCGCCGAGTACTACCCGCACGACAGCGCCGAGGAGCTCCCCGACGGCGGCCTGCGGATCACGCTGCGCACCCCGGACCCCACCTCGCTGCGCAGGCTCGCCCTGCGGCTCGGCGGGGACGGGCACATCGTCTCCCCGGCGGCCCTGGCTGACAGCGCGCGGCAGGCGGCACGCGAGGCGCTCGCGGCCTATGACCAGCACCCCGAAGGGTCGTACGACAGGCAGGAGCAAGGGCGTTGAACACCAGCATCATGTCCGAGATTCCCGGAATGTCGAGACTGGCCCCTGTTCTCTTCAAGGCCGCCTGCCCCGACTGCCGGGCCCGCTTCGAACTCTCCGCGGGCGCCCTGCGGTTGGCCATCGGCGCCTCCGCCCGCACCACCTTCTACTCGTTCACCTGCCCCGAGTGCGGCACCGCGGTGCGCAAGCCGGCCGGTGAACGCATCGTCGAACTCCTCACCGGCGGCGGGGTGCGGACCCTGCGTCTGCACTCGACCGTCTAGGCTCGGCGCATGTTCTGGGCGATGGTGGCGATTGCCGCGGGGTTCTGTGGCCTCGCCGTACTCGGCGTACTGGCGATCCGGGTCTTTGTCGAGGCGCAGCGACTCGGCGCCCAAGTGACGCAGACCACACAGCGGATCAACCGTGCGGCGGAGGATCTGGAGCAGGCGGCGGCCTCAGTGGCCCGAGCGGGCCGGGACGTCCTCTGAGACCTGTGAATCCCACAGAACCCACAGAACCCGCGGATCCTGAGGAGACGCGGCTTGCGCCTGCGGCCTGTCAACTTCCCTTGTCAGGAAGGTACGCTGCTGAGGTGGCCCGGAGTGCGAGGCGCGGGCCGCAACTGGGAGTACGCACAGGGATTGCCCTGCGTTCACCCCTGAGCGTTACGATCGCTGCCAGCACGGTGGCCGGACATCAAGTCCGGCCTGTCCGGCAGCCCCGCCCCTGCCGCCTCGGTGAGAAGGTAAAGACCTATGTTCGGAAAGATCGGCGCCCCCGAGATCATTCTCATTCTCGTCGTGATCGTTCTGCTGTTCGGCGCGAAGAAGCTTCCCGACATGGCCAGGTCGCTCGGCAAGTCCGCGCGCATCCTCAAGAGCGAGGCCAAGGCGATGAAGTCGGACGGGAAGAAGGACGAGGCCGCCCCGGCCGACCCGCCCACCGACCCTGCCGCCTCCGCTCAGCCGCGTACCATCCAGGCCGCACCCGGCGACGTGACCAGCTCGCGCCCGGTCACCGAGCCCACCGACAGCACGACGAAGCGCTGATCCAAGGCCGGCGACGGCCGGCCTGCCGCACGAGATGAGGACGTGGGTTGCTCAAGTCTGCCCGCAAGAAGGAACAGGATCCCGAGGGGCGGATGCCTCTTGCGGAGCACCTGCGTGAGCTGCGCAACCGGCTAGCCAAGGCCGTGCTGGCCATCATCGTCGTGGCGATCGTCGCTGCCTTCTTCTACAAGGACATCATCGAGTTCTTCACGAACCCGATCCTGAACTCCGTGGGGTGCGAGTCCAGCTTCGCCGAGCTGGCGGAGAAGGGCGGCGAGGAGACCTGCGCGCGCATCGTCCTGAACGGTCTGCTCACGCCGTTCACCCTCGCGCTGAAGATCTCCCTGATGGCCGGCCTGGTGCTCGCGTCGCCGATCTGGCTCTACCAGCTGTGGGCCTTCGTCGCCCCCGGACTGCACAAGAGCGAGAAGAAGTACGCCTACGGATTCGTGGCCGCCGGTTTCCCCCTGTTCCTGGGCGGCGGATTCTTCGCGTACAAGACGCTGCCGACGATGGCGCGAGTGCTGCTCGAATTCTCGCCCGGCGGGATCGACAACCAGCTGCCGCTGGATGAGCTGATCGACCTGGTCACCCGCATGGTGATCGTCTTCGGCCTCTCCTTCGAGCTGCCGCTCCTGCTTGTGATGCTGAACCTCACCGGGGTGCTCACCGGCAAGCGGATGCTCGGCTGGTGGCGCGGCATGATCATGGGCATCACGGTCTTCGCGGCCGTGGCGACGCCCAGCACGGACCCGCTGACCATGCTCGCCCTCGCCGGACCGATCTGGGTGCTGTACTTCGCGGCCACCGCGTTCTCGCTCATGAACGACCGGCGCAAGGCCAAGATCGAAGCGGCCGGGCCCGATGACGACGAGGCGTCCGACCTGGACCTCACGCCCGAGGACGTCGGCGAGATCGAGACCGTCTCCGCGAACAGGGCGCTGCCGGAACAGGCGAGCGGCGACGGCGCGAACCGAGATCGGGTAAACGGTTTCGACGACGTGACCTGACCTTGTAGGGTCCGGCCGTGACCAGCGAGATCACTCTCTTCGTCAATCCCACCGCGGGCCGCGGCCGGGGCGCTCACGCAGCGCAGCCGGCCGCTTCCGCGTTGCGGGCAGCAGGTTTCTCCGTGCGCACGGTCATCGGCGAGGACTCCGCCGACGCGTTGCGCAGGGCGCGCGATGCCGTCGAGGACGGTACGCGAGCGCTGATAGCCGTCGGCGGTGACGGCATGGCGAGCCTCGCGCTGCAGGCCGTCGCGCAGACGTCCACGCCGCTGGGCGTGGTCGCGGTGGGCACCGGCAACGACTTCGCGCGGGCCCTTGGGCTGCCGGTGCGGGATCCGGCCGCCGCCGGGGCAGTGATCGCCGAGGCGCTGGACGCGGGGCGCACGCGCGCCGTCGACCTGGGCCGGGTGGGCAAGACCTGGTTCGGCACCGTCCTCGCCTCCGGCTTCGACTCGCGGGTCAACGACCGGGGCAACCGCATGCGATGGCCCACCGGACGCTTCAAGTACGACCTGGCGATGGTCGCCGAACTGGCCGCCTTCAAGACCGTCCCGTACCGCATCACGCTGGACGACGGCGCGGTCCACGAGGTCGACGCGACGCTCGTGGCCGTCGGCAACGGATCGTCGTACGGCGGAGGCATGAGGATCTGCGCGCGGGCCGACATGAGCGACGGGCTCTTCGACGTCACGGTCGTGGGCGACTGCAGCCGTACGACGCTTCTGAAGGTCTTCCCGCGCGTCTACAAGGGCACGCACCTGGACCACCCCAAGGTCACCGCCTACCGGGCCGCGAAGGTCGAGATCGCCGCGCAGGGGGTCACCGGCTACGCGGACGGGGAGCAGCTCGGAGGGCTGCCGCTGACGGCGGAGTGCGTGCGGGGTGCCGTGCGGCTCCTGGTGCCCGAAGGGTCTTCAGCGCCGTAAGGCAGATAATGATCGTCCGTTGTCAGTGGTGGCCGGTAGTCTCGAAAGCACGATGACAGAGGACCTCTCACCGGCCGAGCGGTACGCGGCGGCGCGCGAGCGCGCTGTCGAGCAGGCCACCGCACTCGCGGGCTTCCGCGAGATGTACGAATTCGGCCTCGACCCCTTCCAGATCGAGGCCTGTCGGGCACTCGAGGCGGGCAAGGGCGTGCTCGTGGCCGCCCCCACGGGCTCGGGCAAGACGATCGTCGGCGAGTTCGCCGTGCACCTGGCCCTCCTTCAGGGCAAGAAATGCTTCTACACCACGCCGATCAAGGCGCTCTCCAACCAGAAGTACGCCGACCTCTCCAGGCGGTACGGCGCGGACAAGGTCGGTCTGCTGACCGGCGACAACAGCGTCAACTCCGATGCGCCCGTGGTCGTGATGACCACCGAGGTGCTGCGGAACATGCTCTATTCGGGCTCGCAGTCGCTGCTCAACCTCGGCTATGTGGTGATGGACGAGGTGCACTACCTCTCCGACCGCTTCCGCGGCGCCGTCTGGGAAGAGGTGATCATCCACCTCCAGGAGTCGGTGACGCTGGTCTCCCTGTCGGCGACCGTCTCGAACGCCGAGGAGTTCGGTGACTGGCTGGACACCGTGCGCGGCGACACCCAGGTGATCGTCTCCGAGCACCGGCCCGTGCCGCTGTTCCAGCACGTCCTCGCCGGGCGCCGGATGTACGACCTCTTCGAGGAGGGCGAGGGCCGGCGCAAGGCCGTCAACCCCGACCTCACGCGCATGGCGCGGATGGAGGCCAGCCGTTCGTACAACCCGCGTGAGCGCCGCAAGGGCAAGATGATCCGCGAGGCCGACCGTGAGCGCGAGCGCAGACAGCGCTCCCGTATCTGGACGCCGGGCCGGCCCGAGGTCATCGACCGGCTCGACTCCGAGGGTCTCCTTCCCGCCATCACGTTCATCTTCAGCCGCGCGGCCTGCGAGGCCGCCGTGCAGCAGTGTCTGCACGCGGGGCTGCGGCTGAACGACGACGACGCGCGGATGAAGGTCCGCGAGATCGTCGAGGAGCGCACGGCCGCCATCCCGGACGAGGACCTGCACGTCCTTGGCTACTACGAATGGCTCGAAGGCCTGGAGCGCGGCATCGCCGCCCACCACGCGGGCATGCTGCCCACGTTCAAGGAAGTCGTGGAGGAGCTCTTCGTCCGTGGCCTCGTGCGCGCCGTCTTCGCCACCGAAACGCTCGCCCTGGGCATCAACATGCCCGCGCGCAGCGTGGTGTTGGAGAAGCTCGTCAAGTGGAACGGCGAGCAGCACGCGGACATCACCCCCGGCGAGTACACGCAGTTGACCGGCCGTGCCGGGCGGCGGGGCATCGACGTCGAGGGCCACGCCGTCGTCCTGTGGCAGCGCGCCATGAGCCCGGAGCATCTCGCGGGCCTCGCCGGCACCCGCACGTATCCGCTGCGCTCCAGCTTCAAGCCGTCGTACAACATGGCGGTGAACCTGGTCGAGCAGTTCGGGAGGCACCGCTCGCGCGAACTCCTTGAGACGTCCTTCGCGCAGTTCCAGGCCGACAAGTCGGTCGTCGGGATCTCGCGGCAGGTGCAGAAGAACGAGGAAGGCCTTGAGGGTTACAAGGCCTCGATGACCTGCCACCTGGGCGACTTCGACGAGTACGCGCGACTGCGCCGCGAGCTAAAGGACCGGGAGACCGAGCTCGCCAAGCAGGGGGTCAACCAGCGCAGGGCCGCGGCTGCCGCGGCCCTGGAGAAGCTCAAGCCCGGCGACGTCATCCACGTACCCACCGGGAAGTACGCGGGCCTGGCGCTCGTCCTGGATCCGGGCATTCCCGCGGGCCGGGTCAACGGCCACCGCGGCTTCGAGCACCAGGACGGGCCGCGCCCCCTTGTGCTGACCGCCGAGCGGCAGGTCAAGCGGCTCGCCGCGATGGACTTCCCGGTGCCGGTCGAGACGCTGGAGCGGATGCGCATCCCGAAGTCGTTCAACGCGCGCTCGCCGCAGTCGCGCCGGGACCTGGCGTCCGCCCTGCGCACCAAGGCCGGGCACATCGTGCCGGAGCGCCACCGCAAGGGGCGCGCACCGGCCGCCGACGACCGCGAGATCGCCCGGCTCCGCACGGAGCTGCGGGCGCATCCCTGCCACGGATGCGACGAGCGCGAGGACCACGCGCGGTGGGCCGAGCGCTACCACCGCCTGCGGCGGGACACCGTGCAGCTGGAGCGGCGCATCGAGGGCCGCACGAACACCATCGCGCGGACCTTCGACCGGATCGTCGCGCTGCTCTCCGAGATGGACTATCTCCGGGGCGACGAGGTCACCGAACACGGCAAGCGGCTCGCCCGGCTGTACGGGGAGCTGGATCTGCTGGCCAGCGAGTGCCTGCGGGAAGGCGTGTGGGAGGGACTCAGCCCCGCCGAACTGGCCGCCTGTGTCTCGGCGTTGGTGTTTGAGGCCCGGGTCAGCGACGACGCGCTCGCCCCGAAGCTGCCCTCCGGGAAGGCGAAGGCCTCGCTCGGCGAGATGGTGCGGATCTGGGGGCGGCTGGACGCCCTGGAGGAAGAGTTCAAGATCAACCAGGCGGAAGGGGTCGGTCAGCGGGAACCCGACCTCGGCTTTGCCTGGGCGGCCTACATGTGGGCCTCAGGCAAGGGACTCGACGAGGTGCTCCGTGAGGCCGAGATGCCCGCGGGGGACTTCGTCCGGTGGTGCAAGCAGGTGATCGACGTCCTGGGGCAGATCTCAGCGGCCGCGCCGCGGGAGGGGTCGACCGTGGCGAAGAACGCCCGTAAGGCCGTGGACGAGTTGCTGCGGGGCGTGGTGGCCTACAGCTCGGTCGGATGACGGGACCGTAGGCACCTCAGCCCGAAAAGAACGCCGGGGCCGGCTGGAGAGATCCAGCCGGCCCCGGCGTTTGTGCGCCAACCGGAGGCGTGTTCCCCGATGTTCGACTCCATCACTCCGCGTGTTCGAACGATCGCCACGTGTGCAAATGGAGCCGAGTGTAGAGCTGTCGCCGGGGCCGCGCAGAGGGTTGCTGAATATGACTCGGCGATGATTCCGGCCCACTAAGCTCGCCCGGAGCGCGGCGAGTTGAAACGAGTTGCGATAGATTCGCGCGCTTGTTCCCAGATCTCCAGATAGTTCGTATACGTCTTCCGTTCTCAACTCCCCGTAGGATCCCCCCATTTCGCAGCTTCATCCCCCATTCCCCCCAAGACGAGTGTTCAGAGGGCATACATGGTGAGTGTTCAATCGCCTCCCGGTGGCCGAGAAGTTCCTTACGCACGTGTGCTGTTGCTGCCCTCCGTGGTGATGGCCGCGGCGACCGGAGCCGCCGTCGCGGCGGTCACGGAGCCCGCCCGTATCGCGGTGGGCTGGTGCGGCGCGATCGCGACCCTCGTGGTCATCGCGGTCGGCGCCGAAGCAGTGCGCCGCGGACGGACCATCCGGGAGCTGCATCAGCGGTACACGCAGCGGATCGCCTTCCTGGAGCGGCGCATCGCGTCCCACGACGACGAGACCGTCCGCCTCGGCAAGGAGATCATCCCCGTCGCGGTGCTCCGGCTCCGGCAGGGCGAAGCACCCTCGGAGGTCATCCGCCACCTCGTCGACGGCGACGAGTCCTTCTCCGAACTCCCGCAGTCGCAGCGCGACATGCTCCGCCACGTCCTGGACACCCTGGACAACGGAGAGGCGATGCGCGAGTCCTCGCAGCGCGCCTTCGTCAACATCGCCCGGCGCGTCCAGTCGATCGTGCACCAACAGAACGCGGAACTGCGCGAGATGGAGGAGTTCCACGGGCGCAACCCCGAGGTCTTCGACGACCTGCTCCGCATCGACCACGGCACCGCGCTGATCGGCCGCCTCGCCGACTCGATCACCGTGCTCGGCGGGGCCCGTCCCGGACGCCAGTGGCCCAATCCCGTACCGCTGTACAGCGTGCTGCGCGGCGGCATGTCCCGGATCCTGGAGTACCAGCGCGTCGACCTGCACTCGATCGCCGAGGTCGCCATCCGTGGCACATCCGTCGAGCCGCTCATCCACGCCTGCGCCGAGCTGCTCGACAACGCCACGCGCTACTCGCCGCCGCAGACCCGGGTGCACGTCACCGCGGTCGAGGTGCAGACGGGCATCGCCATCGAGATCGAGGACGGCGGCGTCAGCCTCAGCGAGGAGGCCAGGGGCAGGGCCGAGCACATGCTCGCCCAGGCACAGGCCGGTATCGACCTGAACGACCTCGGTGAGACCCCGCGCCTGGGCATGGCCGTCGTGGGCCGGCTCTCGCAGATGTACAACCTTCAGGTCTCGCTGCGCCAGTCCGCGTACGGCGGCGTCCGCGCGGTGCTCATCGTGCCGCACGAGATGATCACCAGCGATCCCGCGCCCGGCCTCGCGCACGGCATCGGCGCCTCCGCCGTGCCCCGGGTGAACGCCGAGGGCGAGCCCATCAAGGAGTCCCACGGCATCCGGCGCAAGAAGCCCCGCGTGATGACGGCGGGACCGCCGCTCTCCAAGCTCACCGCGGCCATGGAGGACGACATCCCCGAGGTCACCGAGTGGACGTCGAACGGCCTGCCCCAGCGCCGCAGCCGCGTCAGCATCCCGCTGGGCGAGCGGCTCGCCCAGCAGGCGGCGGACGAGGAGGCCGCCGCGCAGCGTGCGCGGTTCTCCCCGCAGACGCCCCCGCCCGAACCGGTGAAGAAGGAGGAGAAGGAGCCAGGTCTCTGGATCGAGGCCTTCATGAAGGGCGTCAACGGCGAGGACTCCGCAGCCGACGACCCGTTGTTCCCCAAGGGTCACAGCGAGAACGACCACGGCACCGCCGACAGTGCCGACAACGCCGACGAGGGGGGCTGGAAATGATCCAGCAACGGGCCAATTTCGACTGGATGCTCAAGGAACTCGCCGACGGGGTGCCGCAGACCCGGCAGATCGTGGTGCTCTCCGCGGACGGCCTGCGCATCGCGCGCTACGGCGGCGACCCCGACGCCGCCGACCGGATCGCCGCCGCCTGCGCGGGACTTCAGTCCCTGGCCGCGGCGGTCGCCACCGAGATCCCGCGCAGCGACGGCGGGATGCGCATGGTGATCATCGAGATCGACGGCGGCTACTTCTACCTGATGGCCGCGGGCGCGGGCGCCTACCTCGCCGTACTCGCCGACGAGACCGTCGACGCGGGTCTCGTCGGCAACCGCATGCGGGACCTGGTCGTCCGGATCGGCGCCCATCTGACGAGCCCGCCCCGGCGTGATGGGCAGGCCGTATGACTCCTCCGCAAGGCGAGAACCCCTCTCACCGGGACGACCCTCCCCAACGGCAACGGCGGAGCCGCGAGAACCCCGAGCGGCTCTACACCCTGACCGGCGAGGACATGGAGAGGGCGCCGATCGACCTCGTCACGCTGATCGTCGCGCACGGCGAGGCGCCCCCCGCGTGTCAGCCCGAGCACTCCGTCGTCCTGCGGCTGTGCAAGGCACCGCTTTCGGCCGCCGAGCTCTCGGCGTATCTCGCGCTGCCGTTCAGCGTGGTGACCGTCCTGCTGACGAAGATGCTCGGGGCCGGCCTGGTACAGGCGCGGGCGCCCATCGTCCGCTCCACGCTCCCCGATCGTTCCCTTCTCGAAGCGGTGATGCATGGACTTCAAAAGCTCTGACACGATCACCGGACCCAGCAGCGAGGACCATCTGCCGCACACGGCCACGGCGGCCGTGAAGATCGTGATCGTGGGCGGGTTCGGGGTCGGCAAGACGACCATGGTCGGCTCGGTCAGCGAGATCCGCCCGCTGACCACCGAAGAGACCATGACCCAGGCCGGTATCGGGGTCGACGACAACTACGGCTCCGAAACCAAGACGGCCACCACCGTGGCGATGGACTTCGGGCGGATCAGCGTCTCCGAAGAGCTGGTGCTCTATCTGTTCGGCACCCCCGGCCAGGAGCGCTTCTGGTTCCTGTGGAACGGACTCTTCGAAGGGGCGCTCGGCGCGGTCGTGCTGCTCGACACCCGGCGCCTCGAAGTCAGTTTCGACGTGATCGGGCGCCTGGAGGAGCGCGGCGTGCCCTTCGTCGTCGCCGTCAACGACTTCCCCGACGCGCCCCAGCACTCCATGGAGACGCTGCGTCGCGCCCTCGACCTGGACGAGGCGGTGCCGATGGTGAAGTGCGACGCCCGCCGGCGCGCCTCCAGCCGGGACACCCTGCTGACCCTCATGCGGTACCTGCACTCCCTGACCGTGGCCCGCGTCTGAACCTCACCTCATCAGCAACCCCGGAGCGACGAACGTGACGACCCCTTCCCACTCCCACCCCGGCATGGACGATCCGGCCATGCCGCCGCCCGGCTGTCCCGCGCACGGGCTCGGCCCCGGCGGCATGCGCCGGCTGTACGGGCCCGAGGCGGACACCGATCTCGCGGGCCTCTACGAGAAACTGCGCGCCGAGCACGGCGCGGTGGCCCCGGCCCTGCTGCACAACGACGTACCCATCTGGGCGGTCCTCGGCCACAGCGAGAACCTCCACATGGTCCGCACCCCCTCGCAGTACACCCGTGACCCGCGCCAGTGGCGGGCCGTCCTTGACGGTTCCATGGGCCCCGACAACCCGCTCGCCCCCGTCGTCACCTGGCAGCCCATGGCCAGCATGGCGGAGGGCGACGAGCACCAGCGGCTGCGCGGCGCGGTCACCGGCGCCATGGCGGGCCTCGACCACCGGGGCATCCGCCGCTACATCAACCGCTACAGCAACCTCTTGCTGAACGACATCTGCCAGGACGGCCGTGCCGACCTGGTGAGCCAGTTCGCCGAGCATCTGCCGATGATGGTGATGTGCCATGTCCTCGGCATGCCCGAGGAGTACAACGAGCGGATGGTGCAGGCCGCCCGCGACATGCTCAAGGGCACCGAGACCGCCATCGCGAGCAACGCGTACATCATGGAGGCGCTGATGCGCCTGGTGGCGCGGCGCCGGGCGAAGGCGGAGGAGGACTTCACCAGCAACCTCATCGCGCAGCCCGCGCAGCTCACCGATGACGAGGTCGCCGCGCACCTGCGGCTCGTGCTCATCGCCGCGTACGAGGCGACGGCCAACCTCATCGCCAACGCCCTGCGCATGGTCCTCACCGACCCGCGTTTCCGGGCCCAGCTCAGCGGCGGCCAGATGACGGTGCCGGAGGCGGTCGAGCAGTCCCTGTGGGACGAGCCGCCGTTCAGCGCCATGATCGGCTACTTCGCCAAGCAGGACACCGAGCTCGGCGGCCAGCAGATCAAGGCGGGCGACGGCCTGATCCTCGGCATCGCGCCGGGCAACGTGGACCCCGTCGTACGGCCGGATCTCGCCGCCAGCATGCAGGGCAACCGCTCCCATCTGGCGTTCAGCGGAGGCCCGCACGAGTGTCCGGGCCAGGACATCGGCCGTGCCATCGCCGACACCGGCGTGGACGCGCTGCTCATGCGCTTCCCGGACGTGGAACTCTCCGTCGAGGAGCACGAGTTGAGGTGGAACTCCTCGATCCTGTCCCGGCACCTGGTGTCGCTGCCGGTGCAGTTCGCGCCGCGGCCCCCGCAGGACGTGATGGCCCGGCCCATGGCGCGGGTGCCGGGTGCGCGCAACGACTGGCAGGTGTCGTCGCCCCCGCCGCGGCCCGCGTACCCCACCACCGCGGCGCCCCAGCCGGTGCCGCGGCCCGCCGCACCGCCGGCGCCGGAGCAGTCCGTGCCCGTAGCTGTGTCCGTGCCGCGGCAGGGGGCATGGCGGCGGTTCGTCACCTGGTGGCGGGGCTACTGACCGCCCGCTGAGCGGTCCTCCCACGCGTCGTACGAGGCCCAGGCCCCCAACTCGCGTGCGCTGACGAAGCGGTGGTCGGCGCCTGTGACGGGGTCCGTGAACTCCAGGACGCGGGCCAGGAGTTGAAGGGGCCGCCGGAAATCGTCCGGCGGCACCGGGCCCGTCACCACCGGATAGACCGGGTCGCCGAGGATCGGCAGCCCCAGGGCGTTCATGTGCACGCGCAGCTGGTGGGTGCGGCCGGTGTGCGGGGTGAGCCGGTACCGCGCCAACGTCCCCTTGTGCTCGGCGAGTTCGATGTGGCTCTCGCTGTTGGGCTCGGCTCCCGGGACCTCGTACGCGGCGATGATGCCGCGTTCCTTGACGATGTGGCTGCTTACGGTGCGGGGGAGTTCGACGTCGGGGGCGTAGGCGGCCACGGCCTCGTACTGCTTGCGCACCCGCCGCTCGCCGAACAGCGTCTGGTAGGCGCCGCGTTCCTCGGGTCGCACAGTGAAGAGGATCAGCCCCGCGGTGAGCCGGTCGAGGCGGTGCGCGGCGCCGAGCGCGGGGATGTCAAGATCCCTGCGGAGGCGGGCGAGCGCGGTCTCGGTGACGTGGCTGCCGCGGGGCGTGGTCGCCAGGAAGTGCGGCTTGTCGGCGACGACGATGTGCTCGTCGCGGTAGACCACGTCGATGCCGTACGGCACCACGACCTCGTCCGGCAGGTCCCGGTGGAACCACACGAAGGCGCCGGGCGCATAGGGGGCGTCCGGCGCCACGGGCAGCCCGTCCACGCCGACGATCAGCCCGCCCCGCAGCATTCCGTCGATCACCCCGGGTCCGGCCTTGAGCCGTTCGACGAGATGATCCCGTACGGTCTCCCACGCCCCGTCGGACGGGAGCTTGACCCGCATGGGGTCGACGCCGCGCCGCTGCGGCAGGGGAGCGGGCGGGATGCGGGGCTTGCGGGTCACAGCTGGCAAGACTACGGGGCTATCCGGGCGTGCTGATGCATGTCGTGCCAGCCGTCCTCGTGCAGGATCGCGCTGCGCTTGATGCCCTCCGGTGCGAAGCCGGTCTTGAGCGCGACGCGGCAGGACGCCCCGTTGGCCGTGGCGTGGAGGAGTTCGAGGCGGTGGAGGCCGACTTCGGCGAATGACCAGTCGGACAGCGCGGTCAGGGCGCGCGGGGCGATGCCCCGGCCGCGGGCCGACGGCATGGTCCAGTAGGCGACTTCGGCCTGCCCGTCGCCGAAGACGATGTTGCGCAGCGCGATGCGGCCCACCACCTCGTCCGTGGCGGCGTCGGCGATGGCCCAGTACGCGTCACGCTCTTCGGTCCAGGCCTTGCGCCAGCCCTCTATCCAGCCGCGGGTCTCATCGACGGACTCGGCGTCGCGTGCGTGCCAGCGCTGGATCACCGGGTCCTGGAACGCCTCGTACACGGCAGGCGCGTCGTCGGGGGACCAGGGGCGGATGATCAGCCCTCCGGGGGCGGGGATGGCCGGCTGTTCCCGGTGGGCGAAGGTGCCGGCGGCGACGACGTCAGGGATCTTGAAGGGCATGGGCTCATCGTGTCAGCGGGTCATCGCGGCACGTAGTGGTTTTCGCGGAGGTTCCAGCGGTGACGGGCAGCTCTCGCGATACATCGCGTGTATTGACCCTGTCGTGGGCTCGCGATATGTTCGTACCCGGATATTCGGAAGCGAGGTGATATCCATGGCGATGAAGCGCCGGAAGCTCAGCAATCCACTGGCCCTCGCGGTGATGGCGACGCTCACGCAGAAGCCCATGCATCCGTACGAGATCGCGCAGACGCTCCGCCGACAGGGCAAGGACGCCACGACGAAGATCAACTACGGCTCGCTCTACACCGTCGTACAGAACCTGGAGAAGCACGGCTTCGTCGAGGTCAGGGACGTGGAGCGGCAGGGCAACCGGCCGGAGCGCACGCTGTACGGCATCACGGACGCCGGGCAGCAGGAGATGGTCGAGTGGATGTCCGATCTGCTCGCGGTCCCGGCGCGCGAGTATCCGATCTTCGAGACCGCCCTCTCCCTCATGGGCGTCGTCCACCCCGACGAGGTGGCGCGCCTCCTCGACGAGCGGCTCGCCTCGCTGGAGGTGCAGGCGGCCAGTTCGCGTGGAGCCCTGGACAAGCTCTACGAGACGCTGCCGCGGGTCTTCCTGGTGGAGGCCGAGTACCAACTGCGCATGGTGGAGGCGCAGGCCGAGTGGGTCCGCGGCTTCCTCAAGGAGGTCAGGAGCGGTGAGCTCGGTGGCATCGAGGGCTGGCGCAGCTTCCACGAGACGGGGCGGATGCCGCCCGAATTCCAGGTCCTCGACGACGGAGGAGGCGCGGCGGACACCCAGTAGCGCCGCAGACGCGGCGCAATGAGAAAGACCCCGGCAGGAGCTGTTGGAGCAGCCCCCGCCAGGGTCTCGAACCCCGGACCGGACCCACCGTGAAGCGGGCCAGGCGATCGAGGTGCGGCACACCAAGGATAGCCCGGCGCTCTTCACGTGGATCGGCTCGGCGTATCGCGTAGGCGCAAGCAGCGCGTACGCACACCCGAAACCGCTCACGCAGAAGAGAGCTGTCGCCATGAGCATCAGCAGCATGTCCGCGCCGCCGCCACCCGCGGTCCAGGCGCGCCAACTCGTCAAGACCTACCCGGGCGGGGTCACCGCCCTCACCGGCATGGACCTCACGGTCGAGCCGGGCACCGTCTTCGGTCTCCTCGGCCCGAACGGCGCGGGGAAGTCCACCACCGTCAAGGTCCTCACGACCCTGGCCCGCCCCGACTCGGGCACCGCGACCGTCGCGGGCCACGACGTCCTGCGCCACCCCGGCCGGGTGCGCCGCGCGATCGGCGTGGTCGCCCAGAAGTCCGGCGCCGACCCGATGGCCACCGGCCGGGAGAACCTCCAACTCCAGGGCAGGCTCTACGGGTTGAGGGGGCAGACGCTGAACAGGAGGGTCGACGCCCTGCTCGACCGCTTCGCCCTCACCGACGCGGCGAAGCGTCAGGTCAAGGGGTACTCCGGCGGGATGCAGCGGCGCCTCGACGTCGCGCTCGGTCTGGTGCACCGGCCCGACGTGCTCTTCCTCGACGAGCCGACGACGGGTCTCGACCCCGAGGCGCGCACCGCCATGTGGGACGAGATCGCCCGCCTCGCCGGTGACGAGGGGCTCACCATCCTCCTCACCACGCACTATCTGGAGGAGGCGGACCGCCTCGCCGAGCGCATCGCGATCGTGGACCGCGGTCATGTCGTCGCCGAGGGCACGCCGGACGGTCTGAAGGGTGAACTGCGGGGCGACGCCGTGCACTTGGAGCTGCGCGAGCCGGTCGGGGCCGCGGGGCGGACGCTCCTGACGGGTGCGCTGTCCGCGCTGCCCGGGGTGCACGAGGTGCTGCTCGACGGGCGGCGGGCCAGCGTGCGCGCCGATGACGGAGCCGCGGCCGTGCCCGCGCTGCTCGCGGTTCTGGAACGGTCGGGGGTCGCGGTGGCCGCGGCGACCGTGGCGCGGCCCTCGCTCGACGACGTCTATCTGCGGTACGCGGGGCGCCGGTACTCCGAGGCCGAGTCTTCGGCCGGGGCTGATCCCGGCGTCTCGACGGAACCCGTTGCGACCACCGCCGGAGGTGCCCGATGAGTACGACTTCCGCCCAGGCCCTCAGCCAGACCGTGGCGCAGACCTGGTACATGACGCAGCGTCAACTCAGGGCGTTCATGCGGCAGCCCGCGTATCTGCTGATCACCCTCATCCAGCCGGTCGTCTGGCTGTTCCTGTTCGGCAACCTCTTCAAGAAGGTCGTCGAACTCGGCGGCTTCGGCACCACGTCCTATCTCGACTACCTCGTACCGGGCGTCGTCGTGATGAGCGCGCTGGGCTCCAGCATGTGGGCGGGCATGGGCACCCTCGAAGAGATCGAGCGCGGCACGCTCAACCGCTTTCTGACCACGCCGGTCAGCCGGGGCGCGCTGATGAACGCGAACGTCGTGCACAACGGCATCAGCACCGCCCTGCAGTCCGTCATCATCGTGCTGCTCGGCATGCTCGGCGGGGCCGACTACGCCGGTGGCGTGGGCGGTGTGACGATCCTGGTCGTCGCCGCCGTGCTGCTCGGCACCGTGTTCGGCGCGTTCTCCAACGCGCTCGGCATGCTGGTGCGCGAGCGTGAGTCCATCATCGGCATCAACACCTTCCTGCTGCTGCCGCTGACGTTCCTCTCCTCGGCGTTCATGGCGCCGGCGCAGATGCCGTCGTGGATGCGGCACCTCGCCGACTTCAATCCGCTCGACTGGGCCATGACCGCGGGCCGTTCGGCGATGTCGGCCGACCCGGACTGGGGCGCTGTGCTCGGCCGGGGCGGGGCGCTGCTCGTCCTCACCGTCGTGGCGGTGTGGCTGTCGACCCGGACCTTCCGGGTGTACCAGAAGTCCGTCTGAGGGCAGGCGGGTTCAGAAGGGGGACGCGGGTTCAGGAGGTGGCCGCCTGTGCGGGCGTCTCCTGCTCCGCCTCCACCTCCGCGTTCCAGTCGCGCTTGGCGGCCTGCCAGCCGTCCTCGTTGTGCCCGAGGCGCCAGTAGCCGGAGACCGAGAGACGCTCGCGGGGCACCTCGCGGTCCATCCGCAGATAGCGGCGCAGCTCCTTCACGAACCCGGCCTCGCCGTGCACGAACGCCTGCACGTCACCCGCCGGGAAGTCGAGGGAGCGTACGGCCTCGACGAGCGCCTCGCCCACGGGGCGCGAGCCGCGGTGCAGCCACTGGATGTCCACGGCCGAGGTGACCTTCTGCTCCTCGTCCGCGTCGGCGACCTCCACGAAGGCGTACGCCGTGGCGTCATCGGGCAGCGCCTCCAGGGCCGCGGCGATCGCGGGCAGCGCGCTCTCGTCACCGGCCAGCAGATGCCAGTCGGCGCCGGCGTCCGGGGCATACCCGCCGCCCGGGCCGAGGAAGCGGACCGTGGCGCCCGGCTGTACGTCCCGTGCCCACGGTCCCGCGAGGCCCTCGTCGCCGTGGACGACGAAGTCGATGGCGAGCTCGCGGGCCTGGGGGTCCCACGAGCGGACCGTGTACGTACGCGTCACGGGCCACTGGTCGCGGGGGAACTCCTCGCGGATCCGCTGGATGTCGAAGGGCTCGGGATAGCTCACGCCCTCGGCGGCGAAGAGCAGCTTCACGTAGTGATCGGTGGAATCGCCCGCCGTGAACTCGGCGAGGCCCTCGCCGCCCAGGACCACGCGCTGCATGTGCGGGGTGATGCGCTCGGTGCGCACGACGTGGGCGACGTGCGTCTTCTGTGCTTTGCGTGCAGGACGTTCTGCCATGGCGGCGGCCTCCCCTGATCAAATGCTGCTTAGGCTTACCTAAGCTAACACCTCAATCTTGAAGAGTCGTGAGCAATCTCTTCAGGGCTCCGCCCAGGTTCCACCGCGCGGCCAGCTCGTCCAGGGCCGCGGGATCGCGGGGCTCGCCCGGCAGCGCGAGATCCACGTCCGGCAGCGGTACGTCGCCCGCGACACGGACCACGGTCGGCGCGACGGCCACATAGGCCCGGGATTCGTCGAGCCGCTTGCGCTGCGAAGGCGTCAGCTTGCTCCGCGGGTCGTCCACCGCGGCCATGATCCCGGCCAGATTTCCGTACGCGTCGAGCAGCTTGGCCGCCGTCTTCTCGCCGATGCCGGGCACGCCGGGCAGCCCGTCGCTCGGGTCGCCGCGCAGCAGGGCCAGGTCGACGTAGCCGGAGGCGTCCACTCCGTACTTCTCGCGCAGCCAGGACTCGTCCGTGAGCTGGAGGCTGCCGACACCCTTGAGGGGGTAGAGGACACGGATGCCGCGCTCGTCGTCGACCAGCTGATAGAGGTCGCGGTCGCCGGTGACGATGTCGACCGGCCCTGTGGCACGGCCCGCGTACGTGCCGATCACGTCGTCCGCCTCGTACGACGCGACTCCCACACGGGCGATGCCGAGCGCGTCCAGGACGTCCTCGATGATCGGGACCTGCGGCGCGAGGGTGTCCGGGGTGTCCTCGGTGTCCGGGCCCGCCTCGGACTCCTCTGCGACGCGATGCGCCTTGTACGACGGGATCAGCTCGACCCGCCAGTGCGGGCGCCAGTCCGCGTCCATGCACGCCACCAGCTCGTCCGGCCGGTGGTCCTGGACGAGCCGGGCGATGAAGTCGAGCAGACCGCGCACCGCGTTGACCGAGGTGCCGTCCGGGGCCTTCACGGAATCGGGGACCCCGAAATAGGCGCGGTAGTACAGGGACGCCGTGTCGAGCAGCATGAGCCGCCGCGTTTGCTGAGTCACCTTCGCATCATGCCGCACGGCACTGACAGCGCTCCGTCGGCGCCTGCGGGTGGACAAAAGTGAACGGAATGTGAACTGGACCACTCTTGCGTTTGATCTGTGTAAGTGAGGGCAGGCGCCGAGCCGGAGCGCCTCCGGTCGAGGATTCAACTATTTCACCGGGCAAACGAGCGGGCAGAACCCGCGTCGCTCCACGGCCCGCCGGCGGGGGAGGCGGGCCGTGTTGGTTCAACCCGAGAGGTGTATGTGTCCAGGCTGCAAGCCGAACACCTGTACAAGGTATTCGGCAGACGACCCGCTGAAGCGGTGGAGAAACTCCGCCACGGAACCGACCGAGAGGAGTTGCGCGCCGAGGGCACCACTGCCGCGGTGATCGATGCCTCCTTCACCGTCGAGCCGGGCCAGATCTTCGTCGTCATGGGTCTCTCCGGATCCGGCAAGTCCACGTTGCTGCGCATGCTCAACGGTCTGTCGGAGCCGACGGCCGGACAGGTTCTCTTCGACGGCCAGGATCTGACCGGTCTGAGCGCCCGTGAGCTGCGCGAGGTGCGCTCCAAGAAGATCAGCATGGTCTTCCAGCACTTCGCCCTCTTCCCGCACCGCAGCGTCCTGGAGAACGCCGGTTACGGCCTTGAGGTGCAGGGCGTGCCGCGTGCCGAGCGCGAGGAGCGCGCCACCGTGGCGCTCGAACTCGCCGGCCTGAAGGGCTGGGAGAAGTCCTGGCCCGACGAGCTCTCCGGCGGTATGCAGCAGCGTGTGGGCCTGGCCCGCGCGCTCGCGACCGACGCGGACCTGCTCCTCATGGACGAGTCGTTCAGCGCGCTCGACCCGCTGATCCGCCGTGACATGCAGGACCAGCTCCTGGAGCTGCAGAAGCGCCTGAAGAAGACCATCGTCTTCATCACGCACGACCTGAACGAGGCTATGCGCCTCGGCGACCAGATAGCCGTCATGCGTGACGGCGAGATCGTCCAGATCGGCGGTGCCGAGGACATCCTCGTCACGCCGGCCAACGACTACGTCGCCGCGTTCACCCAGGACGTCGACCGCTCCCGTGTCCTCACGGCGGGCGCGATCATGGCCGAGCCCGAGGCGGTCTTCGGTACGAAGACGGCCGAGGGCAAGGAGCTGCAGACCCCCGAGGACGTGCTGGCCGCGGCCCCCGCGACGGTCAAGGCGGACACCCCGATCATCGAGCTGTTCACGCCGTGCTCCACGAGCACCGTGGCCGTCGCCGTGACCGACGACGAGGGCGCCCTCATCGGTGTCGTACCGCAGGCACGGCTGCTCGCCGTGCTCGGTGAGCCGATGAGTTCACAGGACGAACCGAAGGACACCGCGGTCCCGGTCCAGAAGAAGCAGGACAACGGCGTAGAGGCCGTGGGCAAGGTGGTCAGCGGTGCCTAGGATTCCGTTCGGTGAGTGGGTCAACAGTGGGGTCGACTGGCTGCTGAGCCACATGGCCTGGCTGTTCGACTTCTTCAAGACCGTCTTCCAGGGCGCCTACGACGGCATAGCCGACGTGCTCCAGGCGCCCGAGCCGCTGATTCTCGCGGGCATCTTCGCGGTCATCGCGTTCTGGCTGCGCGGCGTGATCGCCGGTGTGCTGACCTTCGCCGGCTTCGCGTTCATCGTCTCCCTCGAACTGTGGGACCACGCGATGATGACGCTGGCCCTGGTGCTGGTGTCCACGATCATCGCGCTGGTCATCTCCGTGCCCGTGGGCATCTGGGCGGCACGGTCGAGCACGGTCAGCGGCATCGTCCGCCCGGTGCTCGACTTCATGCAGACGCTGCCGGCGATGATCTACCTCATCCCCGCCATCCTGTTCTTCGGGATGGGCGCCCCCGCGGGCATCGTCGCCACCCTGATCTTCGCCCTGGCCCCCGGCGTCCGCATGACGGAGCTGGGCATCCGCCAGGTCGACAAGGAGCTGGTCGAGGCGGCCGACGCGTTCGGCACCACGCCGCGCAACATCCTGCTCCGCGTCCAGCTGCCCCTCGCCCTGCCCACGATCATGGCCGGTGTCAACCAGGTCATCATGCTGGGCCTGTCCATGGCCGCCATCGCGGGCATGGTCGGCACGGAGGGCCTCGGCGCCGACGTCAACGAGTCCATCGGCCAGCTGAACGTCGGCCTCGGCTCGGAGGCGGGCGTCGCCATCGTCATCCTGGCGATCTACCTGGACCGGATGACCAGCTCGCTGGGCACCCAGGTCTCGCCGCTCGGCCGCCGCGCGGTCGCGAAGCTGCGGGCCGCGCAGGGCCTGAACATCTTCAACTACCGTCCGCAGGCCGCGGTCGCGGTCGTCGGTGTGGTCGTCCTCGCGCTCGTCGCGGGCGGCATGGGCGCCTTCGGCGGTTCGAAGTCCGAGGACAGCGTCGCGGACGCGAAGAACATCGGCCAGGGCCGGGAAGTCAACATCGGCTACATCCCCTGGGACGAGGGCGTCGCCTCCACCTTCCTCTGGAAGGAAGTCCTGGAGCAGCGCGGCTTCAAGCCGCAGACCAAGCAGCTCGAGGCCGGTCCGCTCTACACCTCGCTCGCGTCGGGCGCGGTCGACTTCCAGACCGACTCCTGGCTGCCGACCACGCACGCCGAGTACTGGAAGAAGTACGGCGACAAGCTGGAGGACCTGGGCTCCTGGTACGGCCCGACCTCCCTTGAGCTCAGCGTCCCCTCGTACGTGAAGGGCGTCGACTCGCTCGAGGACCTCAAGGGCAAGAGCGGCACGTTCAAGGGCAAGATCGTCGGCATCGAGCCGAGCGCCGGCATGATGGGGCTGCTCAAGAAGAAGGTGCTCAAGGAGTACGGCCTCGACGGCGAGTACAAGGTCGTCGACGGTTCGACGCCCGCGATGCTGGCCGAGCTGAAGCGCGCGTACGCCAAGAAGGAGCCCATTGTCACCACGCTCTGGTCGCCGCACTGGGCGTACAGCGACTTCGACCTGAAGAAGCTCAAGGACCCGAAGGGCGCCTGGGGCAAGGGCGACGGCGTGCACACCCTGGCGCGCAAGGGCTTCTCCTCGGAGAACCCCGAGATCGCCAAGTGGCTGAAGAACTTCAAGATGAGCGAGAAGCAGCTCACGAGTCTTGAGGCCGAGATCAACAAGGCGGGCAAGGGCAAGCAGCAGGAGGCCGTCCGCGCCTGGCTGAAGAAGAACCCGGGCGTCGTCGACAAGCTGGCCCCGCTCCCGAAGAACTCCGGCTCCAAGGAGACCAAGCGTCCCTTGAACGCCGCGTACTTCGCGTGGGACGAGAACATCGCCGTCACCAATCTCTGGAAGCGTGTCCTGGAGAAGCGCGGCTACAAGATGAAGCTGACGCCGTCCGACGTCGGCCCGGTCTACACCGCTCTCGCGCAGGGCGACCTCGACCTGGATCTCGACGCCTGGCTGCCCACGGCCCAGAAGCAGTACTGGGACAAGAACAAGGCGAACCTCAAGGATCTCGGCTCCTGGTACAGCCCGACGTCCCTGGAGATCGCCGTCCCGTCCTACGTCAAGGGCGTGAAGTCGCTCGAAGACCTCAAGGGCAAGGGCGACAAGTTCAAGGGCAAGATCATCGGCATCGAGCCCGGTACGGGTGTGATGACGGCGCTCAAGAACAAGGTCCTGCCGGGCTACGGCCTGGACAAGGAGTACAAGATCGTCTCCGGTTCGACGCCCGCGATGCTCTCCGAGCTGAAGTCGGCGTACGCCAAGAAGGAGCCGGTCGCGGTCCTGCTCTGGTCGCCGCACTGGGCGTACAACGAGTACAAGCTCACCAAGCTGAAGGACCCCAAGGTCGCCTTCGGCAAGGGCGACACGATCCGGACGATCTCCAGCAAGGAGTTCCCCGAGCAGTACCCGCAGCTCACGAAGTGGCTCAAGAACTTCAAGATGAGCGAGAAGGAACTGGCCAGCCTGGAGAACGAGATCAACAAGGCGGGCAAGGGCAATGAGCCCAAGGCCGTCGACGCCTGGCTGAAGAAGAACCCGGGCTTCGAGCAGAAGATGGCTCCGCAGTCCTAGTTCTTCCTCCGCACCGGTGAATCACCGCTGAACGCCCAAAGGGGTGGGTCTCGCCTTGTGGCGAAGCCCACCCCTTTGGGCATTCCCGGGGGCACCACCGCTCCCTAGGCTGGGCAGCCTCCCCGCCGCTCGAACGTAAGTCCGCCTCCGTGACCGTCCGCGTCTCCCGCACCGTCCTTTGCCTCGCCGTGGCCCTGGCCCTCGCCGCCGCCCTGCTCCTGGCCCATCTGGCCGCCGCGAGCTCCGCCCCGGCCTCCGCCGCCACCGCCCGCCTCGCCGCCCTGGCCGGCGATGTGACCGCCGCCGACGGCCACCGCTACGACACGCGGGACGACACCGGCCGCACCATGGACGCCGCGCAGATCACGCAGACCCCCGGCGGAACATATCTGGCCGTCTACCACTCCCTCCTGGGCGACGGCCGCTTCCACGCAGCCGTCGCCACCTCCACCGATCTGCGGCACTGGCACCGCCGCCACGACTTCGGCCCCGGCACCCACCAGGCCTCCCTCGCCGACGACGGCCGCGGCGGGTACGTCCTCGCGTACGAGAAGGACCCGGAGAACCACATCGCCGTGCGCGCGTACGACGGTGAAGCCTCGCTGCTCACCGGGCGCGCTGCACGGGCGTTCGACGCGCCACGCACCCTCTCCCGGTGCGCCGAAGGCACGCCCAGCATCACCGCCGTACGCGACGACACGATCGAGCTCACCGGGCACTACCGCGCCGGCTGCGACACCGACCGTCAGCTTCGCGCCACTCTCACCGGCTTCCGTACGTGGCACGCGGCGCCCGACGAGCGGCTCGACCGGGCCCTGCTGGCCTGGGGCAACAGCGGGAACCTCGGGGACCGGGCGCCCGTTGAGCTGGACGGGCAGCAGATGCTCTTCGTGGAGGGCCAGCGGTGGCGCGGCGACTTCGGGAGCTGGCGCACCTACGCGTACGACCCCGTGAGCGGCCGGGCCGACCGGCTCGACATCACCACGCACGGCGGCAGCCGCGCCTTCGCCAACCCGTCGGCGGCCCTCGTCACCGACCCACAAGGCAGGCCTGCCTTGCTGGTCAGCCTCTTCATACCGGGGCAGGGAGCGGCTCCGGGGGAGGCGGGACAGCTCGTCTACTGGCACAAGCTGTAGGAGGCGGTCCGCGCAACGGGGCAGAACCGTTTGGCGAACATGCGTAGGGTGCAGAAAACCCAACAGGGTTGAGAGTGGACCGACGCGCAGAAGGGAGCCGAGGCGATGGACGAGCAGAAGGAAACCCTCCGGGTGGGCTCGGCCGTGCGGCGGCGCCGCCGGCACCTGGAGCTCACCCTTGCCGTGGTGGCCGAGCGCAGCGGTCTCTCGGTGCCGTTCCTCAGCCAGGTCGAGAACGAGCGGGCCCGGCCCAGCAGACGCTCCCTGCAACGTGTCGCCGACGCCCTCCTGACGACCGACGTCGAACTGCTGGCCGCCGCGGACCCCGCGTGCACGGTCGACCTGATGCGCTCCGACGAAGGTGAGGGCGAGGGATCCTCCCCTGACGTCCGCGTACGCAATCTGGTCCGCGGCCACCACCAGCTGCACGCCGTCGAGTTCACCGGCGACCACGACGAGGGGCGCGAGTTCCAGCACCGCAACGACGAGTTGATGTACGTGGTGGAGGGCGCCGTCGAGGTCGAGGCAGAGGGCAGGGCATACCGCCTCGGACGCGGCGACAGCCTGCATCTGACGGGCGGGGTGCGCCACCGGTGGCGGGCGACCGTGCCCGAGAGCCAGGTGCTCGTCGTGGCCGTCGCCGATCACATCGAAGCCCTGGACGACTCCCGGCGCTGAGGGGATGGCACGGTGACCGGAACGCGGATCGTCTCCCTGGTGCCTTCGCTGACCGAGGCGGTCGCCGTCGGTGCACCGGGCGCGCTGGTGGCTGCCACGGAATGGTGCAGCCATCCGGTGGACCTGGAGGTCGCCCGGATCGGCGGCACCAAGAACCCTGACGTGCGCCGCATCATCGGCCTCGCCCCCGACCTGGTGATCGCCAACGAGGAGGAGAACCGCGCACCTGACCTGGCGGCGCTGCGGGCGGCGGGGATCGAGGTGCTCGTGACAGAGGTACGGGACCTGCCCGGCGCCCTGCGCGAGCTGACCCGGGTGCTCGCCGCCTGCGGGGCGGGACGGCCCGGCTGGCTGGACGAAGCCGAGGAGGCGTGGTCCCAACTCGCCGTCCCCGAAGCCCGGTTGAAGGCGGTGGTCCCCATCTGGCGGCGGCCGTGGATGGTCCTGGGACGCGACACGTTCGCCGGAGACCTGCTGCGCCGCCTCGGTGTCGACAACGCGTACGCGACGCATGCCGAGCGCTACCCCCGCGTCCCGCTGGAGGAACTGCGGGAGGCGGCAGCCGACTTGGTGATCCTGCCGGACGAGCCGTACCGCTTCACTCGCGAGGACGGCCCCGAGGCGTTCCCCGTCCCGGCGGCACTGGTCAGCGGGCGCCACCTCACCTGGTACGGGCCCTCGCTCGCGGAGGCGCCGGCCGTGCTCAGCGGGGCGCTGCGAGCAGCTTTCCGGTCGTGAGGCCGCGCAGGGTCCGCGTGAGCGCCACCGCCCACGCCGCCACCAGCAGGACGTACAGGGCGATCGCAAGACCGTCGTACACCGCGAGCCCGGTGTGCTTGGCCAGGCCTTCGGCGCCCGTGACGCACGTACCGACGGGGAACGTGAACGCCCACCAGGTCATCGCGAAGCCCATGCCCCGGCGCCTGGCCCGCACCACCATCGCGCCCGCCAGCGCGAGCCACAGCAGGGCGAAGCCCATCACCGGAACGCCGTAGAGCACGGCGAAGACGGCGAAGCCCTGGTCGTAGGGGGCGGGGACGACGCCTGTCGCCGCGGTGTCGGCGAACTTGTTGACCGCTGTCGTCGACTGGCCGAGCGGGCCGAGCACCAGGAACAGCGCCGGCGTGAGCGCGAGCGGCAGCGGGCCTCCGGTCAGCAGGCGGGCGAGGATCAGCGGCAGCATCACGAGGGTGGCGAGCAGGCTCAGGCCGAACATCGCGACGCAGGCGAAGAGGAGCGTTTCCTGCGCCTGGCCCGCCGGGAGGTGCGGTACGAGGAGGGGGCCGACCGCGGCGGACACCATCGGCGCCACCACGGGCAGCAGCCAGACGGGGGATGCCTGGCCCGGCTCTATGCGGTGCTCGGTCACCATCAGGTACGGGATCGCGACGGCGGACGCGAGCCCGATGGCCGTACCGGTGACGAAGAGCACCGTGTCGAGCGCGACCGCGGCGCCCGCCCCGATCCAGTCGCCGCCCACGAGGATCGCGCCCGCGCCGACCGCGAGCAGGGCCATGGAGAGACAGCCGTAGAAGGGGGCGACAGCCGGGTCGAGGAGATGGGCGCGGGCCTGGTCGCGGTGGTGGACCCAGTGCAGGGTGCGGGCGATGAGGAGCGCGGCCAGCATCAGCAGGGAGAGCGCCCAGATGGCGGTGCACGCGGTCCGCAGGCCCGGCAGCCGCACCGGCAGGGTCGCGCCCGCGTTGGCGATGATCGCCGTGCCCATGACGGCGGCGTACCAGTTCGGGCCCAGGTGGCGGGTGGCCGGGACGGGGCGAACGAGGTGGCTGAGGCGGTCGGGGCGGGGGGTGACGGTGCGCGGGGGTGCCTGGGTGTAGGCGACGGTGACCATGAGTCCACCGTCGCGGATGGACGGGGCCCCCACCAGGAGGCATGTACGTATGAGGGCATAACCTGGGTTTATGGGTACGTCGTCTTCTGGGGCCCCGGGCCCTCCCGGCTCTTCTGGTTCCTCCGGTTTTTCCGGCTCTTCTGGTGCCTTTGATACGTCGCCGGCGGCGCCCCTCGCGCATCGCGTGCCGGACCTGGGGGCGCTCTCACTGCTGCTCGCCGTGGCGCGGCTCGGCAGCCTGGGGCGGGCCGCGAAGGAGCTCGGCATCACGCAGCCCGCCGCGAGCAGCCGGATCCGGTCGATGGAGCGGCAGCTCGGGGTCGCCCTGGTGGACCGGTCGCCGCGTGGCTCCCGGCTCACGGACGCGGGGGCGCTCGTCACGGACTGGGCGCGGCGGATCGTGGAGGCGGCGGAGGCGTTCGACGTGGGGGCGCAGGCCTTGCGGGACCGGCGTGACTCTCGGCTGCGGGTGGCGGCGAGCATGACGATCGCCGAGTATCTGCTGCCGGGCTGGCTGATCGCGCTGCGGACCCAGCGGCCGGACACCGCCGTGTCGTTGACCGCGGGGAACTCGACCGCGGTCGCGGAGCGGCTCCTCGCCGGAGAGGCGGACCTCGGCTTCGTCGAGGGGCTCACGGTGCCGAACGGCCTCGACGCGGCGGTCATCGCCCATGACCGGCTGATCGTCGTCACGGCTCCGGGCCATGCGTGGGCGCGGCGCGGAAAGCCGCTGGGGGCACGGGAGTTGGCGGCGACCCCGCTGATTCTCCGGGAGGAGGGTTCGGGTACGCGGCAGGTCCTCGACGCGGCGCTCGGCGGCCTCGCCCGCCCGCTGATCGAGCTGTCGTCCACCACCGCGGTGAAGGCGTCGGCGGTGAACGGGGCGGGGCCGGCTGTCCTGAGCGAGTTGGCGGTGGGGGAGGAGCTGACTTCCCGGCGCCTGGTGAGGATCCCCCTGGAGGGGGTGCTGCTGCGGCGGGAGCTGCGCGCGGTGTGGCCTACGGGGCATCGCCCTACCGGGCCGGCGCGGGATCTGCTTTCCCTCACGCGGTAGCCGGCGGGGGCGCCTTGGGCGGGGCGGTCGTGTTGCCCCGGGGTGGGAGACCCCGCCGGAGGCAAGACGTGACCCCGCGTCGGGGCAGGGGAGCGGATGGCCCTACCCCGCGGCGCGCACCAGCGCCGACATCACCCGGAGGTCCTCGCCCATCTCGGGATGCCACTGAACGCCCAACGTCCAGGCCCCGGAGGGCAGTTCGACCGCCTCCACCGTGCCGTCCGCCGCGTGCGCCGACACGATCAGGTCCCGGCCGAGCCGGTCCACCGCCTGATGGTGGTAGGTCGGGACGGCCGTCGGAGCCGGTGCGATGGACCCGTACAGCGTGCCCGGTACCGGCGTCACCTCGTGCGTGCCGAAGACACCAATCGCCTCCACGTGGCCGTCCAGATGCTGCACCAGCGTCCCGCCCAGCGCCACGTTGAGCAGTTGCATCCCCCGGCAGATGCCCAGCAGGGGCGTGCCCGACGCCAACGCCGCCTCGATCAGCGCGAGTTCCCACGCGTCCCGCTCCCGCGCCGGGGGGCCTGTACGTTCCTCACGCTCCGAGCCGTAACGGGCCGGGTCGACATCGGGGCCACCCGCGATGACCACGCCGTCGAGCCGGGCGACGACCTCATCGGCGTACGAAGGATCGTCCGGCGGAAGCATCGCGGCGAGGCCGCCCGCCGACTGCACCAGACGCGGGTAGCCGGCGGGGAGCAGCGCGGCGGGCAGTTGCCACACGCCCCAGCCCGCCTGCTGCTCCATGTACGTACTGACACCGATCAGTGGCCTGCCGGTCACGCTCACGCTCGTCTCCCTCGTGTCCTCGTGTCGCTCATGCTCAGTCGCGTTCCAGTTCAGCCTCCGCCGCGGCGAGTGCGGCGAACTCCTCCTCCGGTGCGCGCGCCACCAGACGCTTGCGGCTGTAGAAGCCGAAGTACGCGATCGCCACCACGTATACCGCGAGTGCGATCAGCGCCGCCGTCACGTCCACGAGGAACGTCGCGACCAGCGCCGAGCAGGCCAGGACGAGCGCCACCGACGACGTCAGCATGCCGCCCGGCGTACGGTACGGCCGCTCAAGGTCCGGCTCCCTGCGGCGCAGCACGATGTGCGAGAGCGACATCAGGGCGTACGAGATGGTCGCGCCGAACACCGCGACGTTCAGCATCCGTGCCCCGTCCCCGGTGGCCGCCGCCAGGGCGAAGCCGATCGCGCCGGGGACCAGAAGGCCCAGGTAGGGGGCCTTGCGGCTGCTCGTCAGGGAGAGGAAGCGGGGGAGGTAGCCCGCCCTCGACAGGGCGAAGAGCTGGCGCGAGCCCGCGTAGATCAGGGAGAAGAAGGACGCCACCAGGCCTGCCAGACCCGCGTAGTTGACGATGCGGCTGAGCGCCGTCGCCTTGCCGCCCGGCTGCAGCGCCTCCACCAGCGGGTTGCCCGCGTCCTGGATCGCGTTCGCGCCGCGCGCGCCCGCCGACGCGAAGAACGTCAGAAGCGCGAGGACGATGAGGATGGCCATCGACCAGCGGATCGCCCGCGGCAGCGTGCGCGCCGGGTCCTTGGTCTCCTCGGCCGCCAAGGGGACGCCCTCCACCCCGAGGAAGAACCACATGCCGAACGGGAACGCCGCCCAGATGCCCAACAACCCCATCGGCAGCCAAGAGTTGGAACCGAACGCGTCCGCCTCCACAGGGATGTCGTTCAGCTTCGACGCGTCGAAGTCCATGAACGCGCCGACCGCGAACACGAGGAGCGCCGCCACCGCGATGCCCGTGACCACGAAGCTGAAGCGCAGCGCCTCGCCGACGCCCCAGAGGTGAATGCCGATGAAGACGACGAAGCAGGCCAGATACACCGGCCAGCCGGAGGTGAGGCCGAAGAGGCCGAGGGACTCGACGTAGTCGCCGATGAAGATGGAGATCGCGGCGGGCGCCAGGATGTACTCGATGAGGATGGCCGTGCCGGTGAGGAAGCCGCCCCACGGGCCCAGCGCCCGGCGCGCGAAGCCGTAGCCGCCGCCCGCCGTGGGCAGGACCGACGACAGCTCGGCCAGCGAGAAGACCATGCACGCGTACATCACGCCCATGAGCGCCATGGCGATCCCGAGGCCGCCGAATCCGCCCTCCGCCAGGCCGAAGTTCCAGCCCGAGAAGTCGCCGGAGACGACATACGCGACGCCGAGCCCGGTGAGCAGCAGCCAGCCCGCGCTGCCCCGGCGCAGTGTTCTGCGCTCCAGATAGTCGTCCGCCGGTTCGGCGGTACTCGTCTTGGGGGACTCCACGGTCATGGCACGGCTCCTGGGGGCGGGCGGCTCAATGGGATGGGCGGCTCAATGGAACGGGCTGCTCAATGGATCGGATCCATACCTTTGCCGTGCCGGGTGCGAGAAATCAAGACCCCTGCGTTACACCGCCGTTAATCACCGCTCACCCGCCCCTTATGTCAGGAAGCCCCGCAGCAAGGCGGCCGTCCCCGCGCAGTGCTCACGCATCATCTCCCGCGCCCCGTCCGCGTCCCCGTCGAGCACCGCCTCCACCAGCGCGGTGTGCTGGCGCTGCGAATGCTCCAGGTTCCGTACCAACAGGGGGATGCAGTCCAGGAGGTCGTTGACGCTCGCGCGGACCGCCGCGTACTGCGCGGTGAGCGAGGGCGAGCCGCAGAGCTCGGCGAGGGTCAGATGCAGGAGTGTGTCCAGGCGGCGGTACTCGGAAAGGGGCGCCTCGTGGGTCTGCGCGAGCGCCGAGCGCAGCCGCTCCCGCTGCTCGTCGTCCAGGCCGTGCGCCGCGCAGAGCCCGGCCGCTCCCACCTCGAGGACCTCGCGGAAGCGCAGCGCGTCCTCGACGTCGATGCCCGCCACCCGCCGCCGCAGCTCGTCCTCGCCCGCGGCCTCGGGGCGCGGACGCACGAACGTGCCGCCGTACCTGCCCCGCCGCGACTCGACAAGGCCCTGGTCCTGGAGCACCTTCAGGACCTCGCGCAGCGTCACCCTGCTGATGCCGAGCCGGTCGGCCAACTCCCGCTCCGATGGCAGGCGTTCACCGCCGGGCACCAGGCCGAGACGTACGACCTGGAGGATCTGCTCCAGGGCCTCCTCGAAGCCGTTGCCCGCCCGTACGGGACGAAGGACCGGTGTGAGCCGGTCGTCGGCCCCGGCACCCGCCGCGTCGGCATCCGTGTGCGACATCTGGCCGTACCCCCTTCCCAATCAATGGTTCTCGGCAATACCTTATGGCTCTCGGCTGACCCAAGGAGGATTTTCCCGTGGCAGACCGCACACCCCCGCTCGGGATCGAGGAGCTGCGTGCTCTCGTCACGAGCGGCGAGATCGACACTGTCGTCCTGGCCTTCCCCGATATGCAAGGGCGGCTCCAGGGCAAGCGGTTCGCCGCACCCTTCTTCCTCGACGACGTACTGCAGAACGGCACGGAGGGCTGCAACTACCTCCTGGCCGTCGACACGGAGATGAACACCGTCGAGGGCTACGCCATGTCCTCCTGGGACCGTGGCTACGGCGACTTCGCCATGCGCCCCGACCTGAGCACCCTGCGCCGCGTCCCCTGGAACGACGGCACCGCGATGCTCATCGCGGACCTCGCCTGGAACGACTCCTTGCCCGTCGTGGCCGCGCCCCGTCAGATCCTGCGCCGGCAGCTCGACCGGCTCGGGGAGCACGGCTTCACCGCCAACGTCGGCACGGAGCTGGAGTTCATCGTCTTCAAGGACACCTACGAGCAGGCCTGGGACTCGGGCTACAAGGACCTCACCCCGGCGAACCAGTACAACATCGACTACTCCGTGCTCGGCACCGGACGCATCGAGCCGCTCCTTCGCCGCATCCGCAACGAGATGGCAGCCGCCGGGCTCGTCGTCGAGTCGGCCAAGGGCGAGTGCAACCCCGGCCAGCACGAGATCGTGTTCCGCTACGACGACGCCCTCGTCACCTGCGATCAGCACGCCATCTACAAGACCGGTGCCAAGGAGATCGCCTCGCAGGAAGGCGTCTCGCTCACCTTCATGGCCAAGTACAACGAGCGCGAGGGCAACTCCTGTCACATCCACCTCTCGCTCGCGGACGCGGACGGCACCAACGCCATGGCCGGTGACGGGCCCGGCGGGATGTCGGCCGTCATGCGGCACTTCCTGGCCGGGCAGCTCGCGGCGCTCCGGGAGTTCTCCCTGCTCTACGCGCCCAACATCAACTCCTACAAGCGGTTCAGGCCAGGATCGTTCGCGCCGACCGCCGCCGCCTGGGGGTACGACAACCGCACCTGCGCGCTACGGGTCGTCGGCCACGGACGCTCGATGCGCTTCGAGAACCGCCTCCCGGGCGGCGACGTGAACCCGCACCTCGCGGTCGCCGGACTCGTGGCCGCAGGCCTTCACGGCATAGAGCAGAAGCTCGAACTGCCCGATGAGTGCACGGGCAACGCCTACACCGGCGACTACGCGCACGTCCCCACCACCCTGCGCGAGGCCGCCGAGCTCTGGGAGAACAGCGCCATCGCCAAGGCCGCCTTCGGCGACGAGGTGGTCGCGCACTACAGCAACATGGCGCGGGTCGAGCTGGACGCCTTCGACTCCGCGGTGACCGACTGGGAGCTCCGCCGCTCCTTCGAACGCTTGTGAGGCACCCTTGCTCGACGTACGAAACCTCGAAGTACTGAACCCGGCGACCGAAGAGGTCATCGCGACCGTCCCCGCCGCCACCGCGCAGGACGTCGACGCCGCCGTCACGCGGGCCGCCAAGGCACAGGAGCGCTGGGCGGCCACCGCCCCCGCCGACCGTGCACGCCTGCTCCGCCGCTTCGCGGCGAAGGTCGACGAACACCTGGAAGAACTCGCCCGGTTGGAGGTGCGCGAAGCCGGTCACGTCATCGGCAACGCACGCTGGGAAGCGGGCAACGTCCGCGATCTCCTCGACTTCGCGGCCGGAGGAGTGGAGCGCCTGAGCGGCCGTCAGATCCCGGTGCCCGGCGGCCTGAACGTCACGATCCTCGAACCCCTCGGGGTCGTCGGCGTCATCGCCCCCTGGAACTTCCCGATGCCGATCGCCGCCTGGGGTACCGCCCCGGCCCTCGCCGCCGGCAACGCGGTCATCCTCAAGCCCGCCGAGACGACCCCGCTCACAGCGCTCCGCCTCGCCGAACTCGCCCTGGAAGCAGGCCTTCCCGAGGGGCTCTTCCAGGTCCTGCCCGGCGCGGGCGATGTCGCGGGCAACGCCCTCGTCGAACACCCCGGCGTCGCCAAGATCGTGTTCACCGGCTCCACCCCCGTCGGCAAGCAGATCATGACCAAGTGCGCCGACCGCGTGAAACGCCTGACCCTCGAACTCGGCGGCAAGAGCCCGAACATCGTCTTCGCCGACGCCGACGTGGAGGCCGCCGCCCTCGCCACCCCCATGTCGTACCTCGACAACTCCGGCCAGGACTGCTGCGCCCGCACCCGCATCCTCGTCCAGCGCTCGGTGTACGACCGCTTCCTGGAGATCGTGCGGCCCGCCGTCGAGTCGATCGTCGTCGGCGACCCGTCCGACGAGAAGACCCAGATGGGCCCGCTGATCTCCAGGTCCCAGCTGGAGCGCGTGCGTTCCTACGTCCCGGCCGGCACCGGAATCCACGGCACGGCCCCCGAAGGACCCGGGTTCTGGTTCCCGCCGACGCTCCTTACCGACGTCGACCCCGCATCGCCCGTTGCGACGGAAGAGGTCTTCGGCCCGGTCGCCGTCGTCCTCCCCTTCGAGGACGAGGCCGACGCGATCCGCCTTGCCAACGCCACCCAGTACGGACTGTCCGGCTCGATCTGGACCCGGGACGTGGGCAGGGCACTGCGGGTCTCGGGAGCCGTCCAGGCGGGGAACTTGTCCGTCAACTCGCACTCCAGCGTGCGCTATTGGACACCGTTCGGGGGTTACAAGCAGTCCGGACTCGGCCGAGAGCTCGGCCCGGACGCGCTCGCCGCTTTCACGGAAACCAAGAACGTCTTCATCAGCACGGAAAGCACGGAGGCCTGAGCACCCATGACCGACCAGAACATCTGCCGCCGCCTCGTCGGCCGCACCGCCGTCATCACCGGCGCCGGCAGCGGCATCGGCCTCGCCACCGCGCGCCGCCTCGCCTCCGAGGGCGCGCATGTCGTCTGCGGCGACATCGACGAGAGGGCGGGCAAGGCCGCCGCCGACGAGGTCGGCGGGACCTTCGTCAAGGTCGACGTCACCGATGCCGAGCAGGTCGAGGCGCTCTTCAAGACCGCGTACGACACCTATGGCTCGGTCGACATCGCCTTCAACAACGCGGGCATCTCGCCGCCCGACGACGACTCCATCCTGGACACGGGCCTCGATGCCTGGAAGCGCGTCCAGGATGTCAACCTCACCTCCGTGTTCCTGTGCTGCAAGGCGGCCATCCCCTACATGCGGCGCCAGGGCAAGGGCTCGATCATCAACACCGCGTCGTTCGTGGCGAGGATGGGCGCGGCGACGTCCCAGATCTCGTACACGGCGTCCAAGGGCGGTGTCCTCGCCATGTCCCGCGAGCTGGGCGTGCAGTTCGCCCGCGAGGGCATCCGCGTGAACGCGCTCTGCCCGGGCCCGGTCAACACCCCGCTCCTTCAGGAGCTCTTCGCCAAGGACCCCGAGCGGGCCGCGCGCCGCCTCGTCCACATCCCCGTGGGCCGCTTCGCCGAGGCCGACGAGCTCGCCGCCGCCGTGGCGTTCCTCGCCTCCGACGACTCCTCGTTCGTCAACGCCACGGACTTCCTGGTCGACGGCGGCATCTCGGGCGCGTACGTGACGCCTGTGTAGTCCGCCTCCGCAATTCATCCTCCAGCAACCACCCCGTCAGCCGGGCGTCGCACGACGCCCGGCTGACCTGCGTAAACACGGGAGTGTGTTCGTGAACTTCAAGCGCCGCGCCGCCGCGGCAGCAGCAGTGATCGCCGTCGCCGGAGCCGGTCTCGTCACCGTCCAGGCCACCGCGGAAGCCACTCAGCCCGTGCGGTCCCAGCCGAAGGACTGTCCCTCGCTCACCGTCTCCAAGGGCTGGTACGGCGAGAACAAGGTGCGGCTCCAGCAGATGATCGACGCGCATGGCCGTTGCGGCCCCCAGCGGCACCAAGGTGCCGCCAAGCCCGTCGCCACCTTCGACTGGGACAACACGGTCATCAAGAACGACGTCGGCGACGCCACCATGTTCTGGCTCCTGCGCAACAGCAAGATACGAACGCCGCACAACGCCGACTGGCACACCACGAGCCGCTACCTCACCGACCCAGCGGCCAAGGCCCTCGCCAAGGCCTGCCCCGGCACCGGCAAGACCCTGCCCACCGGCCGCGACGCGGACTGCGCCGACGAGATCGCCTCCGTCTACGCCGAGGGCACCACCACCGGCGGGTCCGCGGCCTTCGACGGCTTCGACCACCGCCGGATGGAACCCCAGTACGCCTGGCTCGCCCAGCTCACCCAGGGCTGGTCCGCCCGCCAGGTCAAGGGCTTCGCCGCCGCCGCGCGCAAGGAGAACCTCGCCGCGCCCATAGGCACCGAACAGCGCGTCGGCACCGGGAAGTTCACCGGCTGGGCCCGCTACTACGACCAGCAGCGGGACCTGATCCACACCCTCAAGAAGGCCGGCTTCGACGTCTACGTGGTCTCCGCATCCCCCGAGCCGATCGCCGAGGTCTGGGCGAAGGCCGCCGGGGTCGACGCCCGGCACACCATCGGCATCCGCAACGTCACCGCGCACGGCAGGCTCACCCCGCACCTCAAGGGCTGCGGCACGGTGAAGGACGGCGACGACTCGATGATCACGTACATCGACGGCAAGCGCTGCTGGATCAACCAGGAGATCTACAAAGTGCGCGGCGCCGCCGCCGAGAAGGTCCAACCGGCGCCCAGACGACAGGTGTTCGCGGCGGGCGACTCCGACACCGACATCTCCTTCCTGCGCGACGCCACCGCCCTGCGCCTCGTCCTGAACCGCAACAAGAACGAACTCATGTGCCGCGCCTACGACAACGGCGACAGCCGCTGGCTGGTGAACCCCATGTTCATCGAACCCAAGGGCAAACTGCCCGAGCCCTACCCGTGCGCCAGCACCGGCTACACCGAACGGGACGGCACCAAGGGTCCGGTGCGCCGCGCCGACGGGTCCGTCATCCCCGACCAGAAGGACACGGTGTTCCGCACCTCAACAGGCGCACAGGACTGATGTACGGTCCACTCACATGCGTAGCAGAAACACTTTGGCGCTGAGTCTGGCCGCCGCCGCCACCCTGGCGGCGGCCGTGCCCACAGCATTCCCCGCGGCCGCCGCCACGACCGCAGACACCGCCAACTCCCGTACGCCGGGCGCCCATTGCCCGCAGCTGTCCAAGAAGCTGACCTGGTACGGCGACAATCGCGCCCATCTACAGCAGATGATCGACGAGCGCGGGACCTGCGCCAACCCTCACCTGAGGCACGGCCACAAGCGTCCCGTCGCCGCCTTCGACTGGGACAACACCGTCGTCAAGAACGACATCACCGACGCGACGATCGCCTGGTCACTCCACCACGACAAGATCCTGCGCCCCGCCAGCTGGAAGTCCACCAGCAAGTGGATGACGGACGAGGCCGACAAGGCACTCACCGCGGCCTGCGGCACCGACGTGCCCGTGGGCGCGCCGCTGCCCACCTCCACGGACACCGCCTGCGCCGACGAGATCTTCGAGGTCCGCGAGGACGGCAAAACCATGAGCGGAGCCGCCGCCTTCGCGGGCAAGTGGGACCACCGGCACACCGTTCCGCAGTACGCCTGGGTGCCCCAGCTGTTCGCCGGACACACCGTGCCCGAACTGAAGTCGTACGCCGCGAAGGCCCGCGAGCAGGTGCTCGCAGCCCCCGTAGGCGCCACCCAGAAGGTCGGCACGCACGAGATCCCCGGCTACGCCCGCTACTACGACCAGCAGCGCGACCTCATCCGCACGCTCAAGAAGGCCGGGTTCGAGGTCTACATCGTCTCGGCGGGCTCGGAGCCGGTCACCGAGGTCTGGTCCGGCGGCAAGGGGGGCGTCGGCGTCGACCGCGAGCACACCATCGCCATCCGCTCCGTCCTCGACCGCAAGGGGCGGATCACCACCTGGAACCAGGGCTGCGGCGACGTACCGGTGAACAAGGGCGAAGCCATCCCCTACATCGACGGCAAGCGCTGCTGGATCAACCAGGAGATCTACGGCGTCAAGGGCAAGTCCGCCTGGCAGAAGCAGGACCGGTCCCACCGCATCGCACTCGGCGGCGGTGACGCCGACACGGACGTGACGTTCGTCGGCGACGCCACGGGCGCGCACCTCGTCCTGAACCGCAACAAGAACGAGGTCATGTGCCGTGCGTACGACGACGCCGATGGCCGCTGGGTCGTGAACCCCATGTTCATCGAACCTCTGAAGCAGAAGCCGGACCTCTACCCGTGCTCGACCTCCGCGTACAACGAACCGGACGGCAGCAAGGGCCCTGTCCTGCGCGGGGACGGCTCGGTGGTTCCGGATCAGGCGGACTCGGTGTTCTGACCTTCGCCCCACGATCTAGAGTGCCGGGATGAGCATGTCGCCCCCTCCCGGCTGGTACCCGGACCCGTCGGCGCCTACGGCACAGCCCGTCGAGCGCTGGTGGGACGGGTCCGCGTGGACCGAGCACCGGCGTACGCCCGAGGCCTTCCCAACGGGCCACGCGCAGCCGGGGTTCGGCCCGCCGCAGCCCCAGCCGGTGGCTTCCGGTGGCCGCAAGGGCAAGGCCGTCGCGCTCGCCGCCGCCGGGGTCGTCCTGGTCGCGTCGATCGTCACGGGCGTCGTGGTGCTCGGCAAGGACGACGATCCCCCTCCCGCGCCGCAGCCGACGGACCTCGCGGTCAGCGAAAGCCCGCCGCCCTCGCCCTCCCCGACACCCACCACGTCGGCGCCGGACCCCGACCCCTCCACCCTCCTCGACCCGCTCAACGGCATCACGATCCCCGTACCCGACGGCTGGGAGAAGGCCGACAGCACCGTCGGCGGCGATCCGACCGTCCGCACCCCCGATGTCTACGACTGCCCGGGCGAGGGCAGCCTCTGCCGCCACGGCACGGTCTACTCGCGCACGGCGACAGCGACCGACGAGCGCTCGGCGAAGGCGCTGGCCACCGGCGACATCAAGGACGCGGCGGACGCCGCCTACGAAGAGGACAAGGTCGGCCAGCAGCCCTTCGGCGGCATCACCCGGCACGAGAAGGCGAAGGAAGGGACCGTGGCGGTCGCGGGCCGCTCCGGCTACCTCGTGCGCTGGCGCGTCCACACGGCCAAGGGCGAGGGCGGCTACGTCCAGTCGCTCGCGTTCCCCTCCAGCGTCGGGTCCGAGGCGATGGTGATCGTCCGATTCGCGATCGACGCGGGGACCGGCGAGGGCGTGCCGCCCCTCGCCGACATGGACGAGATCACCAAGGGCATCCGCCCGGTCGGCGACAGCGACACGAGCGGCGGCGTGGGCAACAGCGTGGGCGCGACGCCCTGATGTCCTCTCGCGGGCGCGCGTTCCCCTTATAGAAACGTGTGGCCCTCTCCCCGATACGTCGGGACGGTCGCCGTCACCCGGTCGCCCTCGACGAGGCGCAGCGCGTCGAACCGCTCGCACATCTCCCCGGCCTTGGCATGCCGGAACCACACCTTGTCGCCGATCAGCAGATCGTCGGCGGGCGCGCCGAGCAGCGGCGTCTGCACCTCGCCCGCGCCCTCCTGCGGGTCGTAGCGCAGCCCTTCCGGGAGGTACGGCACGGGGGAGCGGTCGGGGCCCGCCGCGCCGGACGCGGGGTAGCCGCCGCCGAGCACGGTCACGATGCCGACGCCGGGGCGGCGGACCACAGGCTGGGCGAAGAGCGCGGCCGGACGCCCGCTGAACGACGTGTAGTTGTCGAAGAGCCGCGGTACGTAGAGGCCCGACCCTGCTGCGATCTCCGTCACCGCCCGCTCGGCCGCCGTGTGCTGCACACTGCCCGTGCCGCCGCCGTTGACGAACTCCAGGTCCGGCGCGACAGCCCGCACCGCGCGGATGGTCTCGGCCCGCCGCGCCACCAGCTCCTTGCGGGCGGCGGCCTGCATGAGCCGGATGGCCCGTGACCTGGCAGGCTGCCCGGCGACCGCGTCGCCCACCCCCGCCACATGCCCTTCGTACGCCATCACGCCCACGAGCCGGAAACCGGGCCGCCTGGCCACGGCGCGGGCGAGGGCGGCGACTTGGACGGGGGAGCGCAGGGGGGAGCGCAGGGCCCCGATCCGGACCTTCCCCCCGAGGACCCTGTACGCGGTGTCCAGCTCCAGGCAGACCCGCACCTCTTCGCGCCCGCCGTCCCTGGCCTCGTCGATGAGCCGCAGCTGTGCCGGGTCGTCGATCATCACGGTCACGGAGGAGGCGAGCTTCGGGTCGCTTGCCAGCTCGGCGAAGGCGGCGCGGTCGGCCGAGGGATAGGCGAGCAGGATGTCGTCGAACCCGGACCGCGCGAGCCACAGGGACTCGGCGAGGGTGAAGGACATGATCCCGGCGAAACCGTCGCGTGCCAGGACGCGTTCGAGCAGCGCTCGGCAGCGTACGGACTTGCTGGCGACCCGGATCGGCTTCCCGCCGGCCCGGCGCACGAGATCGTCGGCGTTGGCGTCGAACGCCTCCAGATCGACGATCGCGAGAGGGGCGTCGAGGTGTGCGGTGGCCCGGTCGTAGCGGGCCCTGTCAGCTGCTCGGGCTGTCATGGGCGAAGCTTGCCAGACGCCGTTACCCGAGGGTAGGGGGATGATCCGGGCAGATCGCCCGGGGCCGCGGACTGGTTCCCTCGCGACCGGAATCTGCCCTTAGAGTTACGCGCAGAAGAGCGAGGAAACGGGGGGTGCATGAGCACGGAAGCGCGACGGGCACCCGTCCCGCCACGTCCCACGGCACCGCCTCCACCGTCGGCTCCGCCGGCGTCCGCGCCCCCACCTGCGCCGTCCGCCCGCTTCCCCGACGTGCGGCCCGCCACCTCGGATGAGGCCCCGGACAGTGACCGGGACTCCGTACTGGGGGACCTGCTGGCACCGTTCGACCGGCTGCGGATGCCCCGGCCCGCGACGCCACCGGACGAGTCGGACGCCGCAGACGAGGCTGCCGCCGAGGCGGAGCAGCCCCCGCCGCCCGCGTCGGCACGCTTCCCCGACACACCACCCCCGACGACGCCCACGCGGACTTCGGCGGCTGTCTCGGCCCCGGCTCAGCTCCCGCCGCTCCCCCCGGCCCCGCCGCACGTCGGCGCCCCGGAGACGGAGGAGGCGCAGCGTGCTGCGGAGTACCGGCTCCGGCCCCCGATGCCTTCGGTGCCGCCCTCGGATCCGGCGACGGCGGGCATACCCGTGCCCGACTCGTCGACCGCTTCCGCCGGGCGGACCGCGGCCGTGCCCGGGCCGTCACCCCGGTCGGCATCTGGTTCAGCGGAGGAGGGCCTGCCTGACCCGGGGCTCATCTCTTCACCGGCCGCGCCGCCCGCTTCGGCAGCACAGCCCATATCCCCACCCCCTGCCCTCTCCCCCCGAACCACCGCCGCCCGCCGCGCCGTCGGTGCCGTTGACCTGACGCCGGGGCCCGGCGCCGGGCGGCCCTTCGTGTCGTTCGCCCGGCCCGCCCTGTACGACGACAGCACCACCCGGCTGCGGCCCGTCCGCTCCTGGGTGCGGCCCAGGGTGACCGCCGCCGCGGCCTGTGTCGTGCTCGGGCTCGGGCTCATCGGCGGTGCCGCCACCGGGAGTTGGCTGACCGGGGGCGCCGAGGGGCCGGGGGTCGCGCGGGACGCGTACGCCGTGGCGGGGGAGCTCTGGCACAGCGTGCCCGTCGACCAGCTCTTCCCGGCCACCATCAAGGGAGAGGGCGCGGGACCCGGCGGCGCCGACCGCACCTGGACCCGCGTCGCCGTCGCCCCCGACAGCAGCTGCAAGAACGCCTTCGATCCGCTCCTGCGCAAGGCACTCGCCCCGGCCGGCTGCCTGCGCCTGCTGCGCGCCACGTACACGGACGCGACCCGCAGTCATGTCACCACCGTGGGGCTGCTGTTCACCAAGGCCGACGCCGACGCGATGCGCTCCCTGCGCCACCGCTTCACGGAAGAAGGCCTCGACCGGCGCACCGACCTGATGCCCCGGCCGTACCCGGCCAAGGGCACCCCGGCCGCGGACTTCGGCGACGCCCAGCGCGCCTCCTGGACCGTCTCGGTACTCCCGGACGCCCCCGTCGTCGCCTTCTCCGTCTCAGGCTTCGCCGACGGCCGCACGGTCGGCGAACCCGAGCCCGCCGAAGAGGCCATGAAGACCTCCGCGACCACCGCCCCCGCCCAGGCGGGCCTCGGCAACGAGGCGAAGGGCATCGCCGACCGCGTCGAGCGGCGTCTGCGCAAGACCATCGCGGCCACGGAGAAGCCCTCATGAGAATCCGTCAGTCCGCCACCGCCGCCCTCGCCGCCGCGTCCCTCGCCCTCCTGCCCGCCACCACCGCGCACGCCGACGACGGCATCCGCGCCCAGCAGTGGGCCCTCGACGCCATGCACACCGATCAGGCCTGGCAGACCACCAAGGGCAAGGGCATCACGGTCGCCGTCCTGGACACCGGCATAGACGGCGGCCACCCCGACCTGACCGGCAGCGTCCTCGAAGGCAAGGACATGGTCGGCTTCGGCGCCAAGAAGGGTGACCGCTCCTGGGCCCGGCACGGCACGGCCATGGCCGGCATCATCGCGGGGCACGGACACGGCGCGGGCGGCGACGACGGCGTACTCGGCATCGCGCCCCAAGCGAAGATTCTGCCGATCCGCGTGATCCTGGAGGACGGCGACCCGGCCCGCGCGAAGGCCCGCAACACCCGGGGCAACGCCCTCGCGTCCGGCATCCGCTGGGCCACCGACCACGGCGCCGACGTCATCAACCTCTCCCTCGGTGACGACTCCGAGTCCGCCCACCCCGAACCCGCCGAGGACGCCGCCGTCCAGTACGCCCTGAAGAAGGGCGCCGTCGTCGTCGCGTCGGCGGGCAACGGCGGGGAGCGCGGCGACCACATCTCGTACCCCGCGGCCTACCCCGGAGTCATCGCCGCCACCGCCGTGGACAAGTACGGCGACCGCGCCTCCTTCTCCACCCGCCGCTGGTACGCCACCGTCAGCGCCCCCGGCAAGAAGATCGTCATCGCCGACCCCGACCGCGAGTACTACGAAGGCTGGGGCACCAGCGCCGCCTCCGCTTTCGTCTCGGGCGCCGTCGCCCTGATCCGCTCCGCCCATCCCGGCCTGACCCCGGCCCAGATCAAGAAGCTCCTGGAGGACACCGCCCGCGACGTCCCGGGCGGCGGCCGTGACGACTCACGCGGCTTCGGCTTCATCGACCCGGCGGCGGCGATCAAGGAGGGCGGCAAGAAGAAGCCGGAGGGGCTGAGCTCCGCTGCGTACGGCGAGAAGTACTTCGGCCCGGGGCCGGACGAAGACCACGGCGACGGCGGCCCCGCCGGCTGGGTCGGCCCGGTCGCGGCAGGCCTCGGCGTGGCCCTGCTGGTCGCGGCGGTCTACCTCTGGCGCGGCCGGAGAGGCACCGCCGCCCGCGGGTGAGGTCCCGTGCTCGCCCTGCGGCATGCCGGGCCGCGGCCCCTCGATAGGGTCGGGGCCGTGGCGAACAAGAACATCCCGGACCCCGGCTTCTCCGACGACGACGGCTCCGCCGACCCCCGGCTCACCGCGGCCCTGACCGCGTGGTCCGAGGACCGCACGGCCCACGGCCCCGTCCTGGAGGCCCTGGCCGGTGCCCGGCTGCTGGTCCCCGTGGTCGCCGTACTGGGCGAGGTCGAGACCGGTGAGGACGGGCTGCGGCGCGAGAAGTCCAGCGACATGGCCGTCCCCACCCTCAAGGCGGGCGACCGCAAGGCGCTCCCCGCGTTCACCTCCACCGGCTCCCTCGCCCTGTGGGACCCCGAGGCCCGGCCCGTCGCCGTCCCGCTGCACCAGGCGCTCCAGGCCGCGGCCCACGAGCAGGCCGACACGATCGTGCTCGACCTGGCGGGGCCCGTCGCGTACGAGATCAACCGCTCCGCCCTGATCGCCCTCTCCGAAGGCCGCCACAGCCGGGACCCGCTCGCCGACCCCGCCGTCACGGCCGCCGTCCGCGCGGCCGTCGCCGCCGAGCCGACGGTGCTCCGCGCCCACCTCGGCCCGGGCGCCGCGGACGGCACCCTCGCCTTGGTTCTCGACCCTGCCGCCGACCCGGCCGAAGCCGCCCAGCGCGTGGCCCGGCACCTCGCGGCCGACGAAACACTGAGGGCCCGCCTGGTGAACGGCCTCGACCTGGCACTGCTGCCTGCCGAGGCGACGCCACCGGGCGAGCCCCTCTACGTACGTCCGTGAAAGCTCAGCCGAAGACCGGCCCCGTGTACTTCTCGCCCGGGCCCTGACCCGTCTCGTCCGGCACCTCGGACGCCTCGCGGAAAGCCAGCTGCAGTGACTTCAGGCCGTCGCGCAGCGGAGCCGCGTGGAACGAGGAGATCTCCGTGGCGCTCGCGTCCATCAGGCCGGCGAGCGAGTGGATCAGCTTGCGCGCCTCGTCCAGGTCCTTGTGGCCCTCGCCGCCCTCGGCGAGGCCGAGGTTCACGGCCGCGGCGCTCATCAGGTGGACGGCGACCGTGGTGATCACCTCGACCGCGGGGACGTCCGCGATGTCACGGGTCAGGGTGTCGAAATCGGGGGAGTCGCCGGTGGCGGACTCGGGGGAGGGGGTCGCGTCGCTCATGTCCCACACGATATGCCGAGCACCGCGCGGCGTGTCCCGCGGGAGTCCGTGAGCGCGCCGGTTAGCCCCACCCCCGAGGAGCTGCTAACCTTGTGTAACGACCGGCCGGAGACTCGCGTACCAACGCAGGGAACCGGCCCACAAGTGGAGGCTCCGCTTCCCACCTAGCCACTCCCCGGAGCGGCGGGTCACCGGTCAGGCGGCCGCAGTCCCCGAGACTACGGCTGGCCCGAATGTGCGCCCCGCGATCATCGCGGAGGTGCTCCGGTAGTAATGGAGCCCCTTCCTGTGATCGGTTGGGGCATTTTTTATGCTCTCACTCGGTTGGTCTCTATAACAGACGTAACGCGGCTGTCCGCCAGACCGCCGCGTGGTGCTACCGAGGAGGATCCATCAGCGCCGAGCCCCGCATCAACGACCGGATTCGCGTCCCCGAGGTGCGACTCGTCGGGCCCAGCGGCGAGCAGGTCGGGATTGTGCCGCTTGCCAAGGCCCTGGAGCTCGCACAGGAGTACGACCTCGACCTGGTCGAGGTGGCGGCTACCGCCCGTCCGCCCGTGTGCAAGCTCATGGACTACGGGAAGTTCAAGTACGAGTCGGCCATGAAGGCCCGTGAGGCGCGCAAGAACCAGGCGCACACGGTCATCAAGGAGATGAAGCTCCGGCCGAAGATCGACCCGCACGACTATGACACCAAGAAGGGTCACGTCGTCCGGTTCCTCAAGCAGGGCGACAAGGTCAAGATCACGATCATGTTCCGTGGTCGCGAGCAGTCCCGGCCGGAGCTCGGCTTCCGACTGCTGCAGCGTCTCGCGAACGACGTCGAAGACCTCGGGTTCATCGAGTCGAACCCGAAGCAGGACGGCCGAAACATGATCATGGTCCTCGGTCCGCACAAGAAGAAGACCGAAGCCATGGCCGAGGCTCGCGAGGCCCAGGCGGTCCGCAGGGCGGACGCGAAGGCCAACCCGGGCCGCTCGCAGGACTCCTCCCATGGGGAGGAGCTCGACGAGGCTCCGGACGAGGCTGCCGCCGAAACCCCCGCCGAGGCCCCGACCGAGGCTCCCGCCGAGGCCTGATCCCAGGACGCGAGTCCAGGGGTCACCAACTGACACATACGGTTCCCGGATGCCCGGTTTCACGACCGGGCATCCGAGTGCCACTGACGAGGAGAGAACGGCGCTATGCCGAAGAACAAGACGCACAGCGGTGCCAGCAAGCGCTTCAAGATCACCGGCTCCGGCAAGGTGCTCCGTGAGCGTGCCGGCAAGCGCCACCTGCTCGAGCACAAGTCGTCCCGTCTGACGCGTCGCCTCAGTGGCAACGCCGAGATGGCCCCGGGCGACGCCAAGAAGATCAAGAAGCTTCTCGGCAAGTGAGTCCGGGCGCACACCGCGCCTGAACTCTGACCGGGACCCAATCGATACCGGGTCGTGTGAGTCCAACCACGGCCCCGCTACAAGGAGTTAACAAGTGGCACGCGTCAAGCGGGCAGTCAACGCCCACAAGAAGCGCCGGGCAGTCCTCGAGGCCGCCAAGGGTTACCGCGGCCAGCGCTCGCGCCTGTACCGCAAGGCCAAGGAGCAGGTCACCCACTCCCTGGTCTACAACTACAACGACCGCAAGAAGCGCAAGGGCGACTTCCGTCGGCTGTGGATCCAGCGCATCAACGCCGCTGCCCGCCAGAACGGCATGACGTACAACCGCCTCATCCAGGGTCTGAACGCCGCCAACATCGAGGTGGACCGCAAGATCCTGGCCGAGCTTGCCGTCAACGACGCGAACGCCTTCGCGGCGCTGGTCGAGGTTGCTCAGAAGGCTCTGCCTTCGGACGTCAACGCGCCCAAGGCTGCCTGACGCTGCGCTGAGCTGAGCGTGACCGGACCCGCAAGCCTGTGGCTTGCGGGTCCGAGTGCGTCCGCTGTCTTCAATTCTCGTTCCGAAGGTGACTTGATGCCCGCCAGTCCCGAGTTGATCTCCCCCAAGTCCCCTCGCGTCAGCGCCGCACGACGGCTCGGGAAGCGGAACTTCCGGGGGAAGGAGCAGCTGTTTCTCGCCGAGGGGCCGCAGGCCGTGCGGGAGGCCGCCGCGTACGCGGAGACGCTCGTCGAGCTGTTCGTGACCGTCGAGGCCGCCGAGCGGTACGCCGACATCGTGGGGGAGGCCCGTACCGCGGGGGCCCGGGTGCACCTCGCCGACGAGGACGTCATCGCCGACATCTCGACCACCGTGACGCCCCAGGGACTCGTCGGGGTCTGCCGGTTCCTGGATACCCCGTTCGACGACATCCTCGCCGCGAGGCCCAAGCTCGTCGCCGTCCTCGCGCATGTGCGTGACCCCGGGAACGCCGGCACCGTGCTGCGGTGCGCCGACGCGGCGGGGGCCGATGCCGTCGTGCTGACCGACGCCTCCGTGGATCTCTACAACCCCAAGTGCGTGCGCGCTTCGGTCGGTTCGCTGTTTCATCTGCCCGTGGCCGTCGGCGTACCCGTCGAGCGGGCCGTCCAGGGGCTGAAGGACGCGGGCGTACGCATCCTCGCGGCCGACGGAGCGGGCGAGGACGACCTCGACGACGAGCTCGACAAGGGCGCCATGGGCACTCCGTCCGCCTGGGTCTTCGGCAACGAGGCCTGGGGGCTCCCGGAGGAGACCCGCGCACTCGCCGACGCGGTGGTGCGCGTTCCGATCCACGGCAGAGCCGAAAGCCTCAACCTCGCGACGGCGGCGGCCGTGTGCCTCTATGCGTCCGCCCGTGCACAGCGTGCGGCTGGAGGGTGCCGTTCCGTCACTCCCAGCTAGTAGGGTGACGGGCTCGGAGGCCTCCTGCGCCGGTCCGAGAGGTGGGGTACGGGGAATGAGCATCGGCACGAGCGGATCACCGGGAGTACAGGACATCCTGTGTGCTCGCGGGGACCATGGCGCCCTCGGTGACCTCGGCGGCGGGCTCGGCCTCGACCCGGACGACCTCCCCGACGGCCTGGTCGTCGCGGACGAGACCGGCCGCGTCATCTGCTTCAACAGCGCGGCCGCCCGCATCACCGCCGTCCGCGCGACCGACGCCCTCGGTGCCCCGCTGGAACGCGCGCTTCCCTTAGAAGACCTCGAAGGCCGCCGCTGGTGGCGGCTGACCGATCCGTACGGCGGCCTCGCCACCCGCTTCGCCCAGCCCGAGCGGAATCTGCTGCTCCCCGGCGGGCGTGAGGTCCTCGTCTCCGCGCGCTATGTACGCACCGCGCCCACCGGACCCGTCCGCCGCGTCATCGTCTCCCTCCGCGACACCGAGGCCCGCCGCCGCACCGAGCGCAGCCACGCCGAGCTGATCGCCACCGTCGCCCACGAGCTCCGCTCGCCCCTCACCTCCGTGAAGGGCTTCACGGCGACGCTGCTTGCCAAGTGGGAACGGTTCACCGACGACCAGAAGAAGCTCATGCTGGAGACGGTGGACGCCGACGCCGACCGCGTCACACGGCTCATCGCCGAGCTTCTGGACATCTCCCGCATCGACTCCGGGCGGCTCGAACTGCGCCGCCAGCCCGTCGACATCGGTGCCGCCGTCGGCCGTCACATCCAGGCCTACGTGGCCTCCGGCCAGGACGCGGACCGCTTCCTCGTACGGATCCAGCAGCCCATGCCCGATCTCTGGGCGGACCCGGACAAGATCGACCAGGTGCTCAGCAACCTGCTGGAAAATGCCGTGCGGCACGGCGAGGGAACCGTCACCATCGACGTGGCACCCTCATCGTCCCCGCGTGAGCAGGGCGGGGCCGAGACGGCCGTGACCGTGAGCGACGAGGGTTCCGGCATTCCGGAGGAATCGATGGGCCGTGTCTTCACCCGCTTCTGGCGGGGCAGCAAGCGCGGCGGGACAGGACTGGGCTTGTACATCGTGAAGGGCATCGTGGAGGCGCACGGCGGGACGATCACCGTCGGCCGCGCGGCCAGTGGCGGCGCCCAGTTCCGATTTACGTTGCCCGTGGGCACTCCGGCGTATCTCCTGTGACCTTCTCCGGTCGCCACTGATCACTTCTGATCCGCCCGAGCACAGCCCGCGGGCTCATTCACCCGCGTCACCCCCGTTAGACTCGATCCTTGGCACGTTTGCGTCCCCCTATGTGGACGATTCGTCTCCGAGTCGTAGACGGGGACCATCACCAGCCAACCGGAAGCACGGGAAGAGATGTCGGCACCGAACAAGTCGTACGACCCTGTTGAGGTCGAGGCACTGAAACCTGAAGAGATCGAGCGCATGCGGGACGAGGCGCTCGCCGCCTTCGCCGCCGCGGGCGACCTCGAACAGCTCCAGGAGGCCAAGGTCGCGCACACCGGCGGCACCTCGCCGCTGGCCCTCGCCAACCGCGAGATCGGAGCGCTGCCCCCGCAGGCCAAGGCCGAGGCCGGCAAGCGCGTCGGCATGGCGCGCGGCGCGGTCAGCAAGGCGCTCGCCGCCCGCCAGAGTGAGCTCGAGGCCGAGCGCGACGCCCGGGTGCTCGTCGAGGAGGCAGTGGACGTCACGCTGCCGTACGACCGCGTCCCGGCCGGTGCCCGGCACCCGCTGACCACCTTCATGGAGCGCGTCGCGGACGTCTTCGTCGCCATGGGGTACGAGATCGCGGAGGGCCCCGAGGTCGAGGCGGAGTGGTTCAACTTCGACGCCCTCAACTTCACCCCGGACCACCCGGCCCGGCAGATGCAGGACACCTTTTTCGTCCAGGGCCCGAAGGGCTCCAAGGACACAGCGGGCGACGAGTCCGGTGTCGTGCTGCGGACGCACACCTCCCCGGTGCAGGCCCGCGCGCTGCTCGAACGCCGTGAGCCGCCCGTCTACATCGTCTGCCCCGGCCGCGTGTACCGCACGGACGAGCTCGACGCCACGCACACCCCGGTCTTCCACCAGATCGAGCTGCTCGCCGTGGACGAGGGCCTGACCATGGCCGACCTCAAGGGCACCCTGGACCACATGGTCCAGTCGCTCTTCGGCGCGGACATGAAGACGCGCCTGCGCCCGAACTACTTCCCGTTCACCGAGCCGTCCGCCGAGATGGACATGGTCTGCTACGTCTGCCGTGGCGAGTCCGTGGGCAACCCCGACCGCCCCTGCCGCACCTGCGGCAGCGAGGGCTGGATCGAGCTCGGCGGCTGCGGCATGGTCAACCCGAAGGTGCTCACCGCCTGCGGTGTCGACCCCCAGAAGTACAGCGGATTCGCCTTCGGGTTCGGCATCGAACGGATGCTGATGTTCCGCCACAACGTCGAAGACATGCGAGACATGGTCGAGGGTGACGTCCGGTTCACCCGGCCCTTCGGGATGGAGATCTGATGCGGGTCCCGCTTTCCTGGCTGCGGGAGTACGTCGATCTCCCCGCCACCGAGACCGGCCGTGACGTACAGGCCAAGCTCGTCGACGTCGGCCTCGAGGTCGAGACCGTCGAGCAGCTCGGCTCCGGCCTCACCGGCCCCCTGGTCGTCGGCAAGGTTCTCACCATCGAGGAGCTGGAGGGCTTCAAGAAGCCCATCCGCTTCTGCACGGTCGACGTCGGCCACGCCAACGGCACCGGTGAGCCGCAGGAGATCGTCTGCGGCGCGCGCAACTTCACGCAGGGCGACAAGGTCGTCGTCGTGCTCCCGGGCGCCGTCCTGCCCGGCGACTTCAAGATCGCCGCGCGCAAGACGTACGGCAGGACCTCGCACGGCATGATCTGCTCCGGCGACGAGCTGGGCATGGGCGACGACGGCAGCGGAGGCATCATCGTCCTGCCGCCCGAGCACGAGGTCGGCTCCGACGCCATCAAGCTGCTCGAACTGGTCGACGAGGTCCTGGACATCGCCGTCACGCCCGACCGCGGCTACGCCCTGTCGATGCGTGGCGTCGCCCGCGAGGCCGCCATCGCCTACGGCCTGCCGCTGCGCGACCCGGCGCTCCTCGACGTGCCCGGGCCGAACTCCTTCGGCTACCCGGTCAAGGTCTCCGACCCGATCGGCTGCGACCGCTTCACCGCGCGCACGGTCACGGGCCTCAAGCCCGAGGCCCGTTCGCCGATCTGGCTGCAGCGCCGCCTGCAGAAGGCGGGCATGCGCCCGATCTCGCTCGCCGTCGACGTCACGAACTACGTGATGCTGGAGCTCGGCCAGCCCCTGCACGCCTACGACCGCTCCCGCATCGAGGGCACGATCGGCGTGCGCCGTGCCGAGCAGGGCGAGAAGTTCACGACGCTCGACGGCGCCAAGCGCGTCCTCGACGCCGAGGACCTGGTGATCACCGACGACCGCGGCCCGATCGGCATCGCGGGCGTCATGGGCGGCGCCAACACGGAGATCGCGGACCACGAAGAGGCCGCGGGCACCACCGACGTCGTCATCGAGGCCGCGCACTTCGACGCCATCTCCATCGCCCGCACGGCCCGGCGCCACAAGCTGCCCTCCGAGGCGGCCAAGCGCTTCGAGCGCGGCGTCGACCCGCAGGCCGCGGCCGCCGCCGCGCAGCGCACGGTGGACCTCCTTGTCCTGCTCGCCGACGGCACCGCCGAGGCCGGGGTCACCGAGGTCATCTCGCCCTCCGGGCCCCGCACGATCAGCATGCCCGCCGATCACCCCGACAAGGTCGCGGGAATGGAGTACGGCCGCGAGACCGTCGTACGCCGTCTCCAGCAGATCGGCTGCGACGTCTACGGCCAGGACGCCCTGACCGTCACCGTGCCCTCCTGGCGCCCCGACCTCGCCGAGCCGAACGACCTCGCCGAAGAGGTCATCCGCCTGGAGGGGTACGAGAACCTCCCGTCGACGCTGCCCAAGCCCCCCGCGGGCCGCGGCCTCACCGACCGGCAGCGGCTGCACCGCCGCGTGGGGCGCGCGCTGGCCGGTGCCGGATACGTCGAGGCGCTGAGCTACCCCTTCATCGGCGAGAACGTCTTCGACCAGCTCGGTCTGGACGCGGACGACCCGAACCGCCGCGTGGTCAAGCTCGTCAACCCGCTCTCCGACGAGGAGCCCGCTCTTCGTACGACGCTGCTGCCGGGCCTGCTCAACACGCTCCGCCGCAACGACGGCCGGGGCTCGCACGACCTGGCCCTCTTCGAGACGGGCCTGGTCTTCCACCCCCAGGAGCACCTCAAGATCGCGGTGCGGCTGCCCGTCGACCGGCGTCCCACCACTGATGAGATCGCCTCCCTCACCGAGGCGCTGCCCGTCCAGCCCCGGCACGCCGCCGTTGTCCTCGCGGGCGCCCGCGAGCAGGCCGGCTGGTGGGGCAAGGGCCGCCCGGCGGACTGGGCGGATGCCGTCGAGGCGGCGCGCACCCTCGCCCGCGAAGCCGGTGCCGAGCTCATCGTCGACCAGGGGCAGTACGGCCCCTGGCACCCGGGCCGCTGCGCGGAACTGAAGGTCGTCATGGGCGGCGAGATCGTCTCCGTCGGGCACGCCGGCGAGCTGCACCCGCGCGTCGTCAAGGCGTTCGGCTTGCCCGCCCGCACCTGCGCGATGGAGCTCGACCTGGATCTCCTGGGGCGGTCCGGTGAAGGGGCGCTGCGGGCACCGCGGATCTCCACCTTCCCGGTGGCCACCCAGGACGTCGCGCTGGTCGTCGACAAGGAGGTACCGGCCACCGTGGTCGAGTACTACCTGAGCGGCGGCGCGGGTGAACTCCTCGAGTCCATCCGGCTGTTCGACGTCTTCGAGGGCGAGCAGATCGGCGAGGGCAAGAAGTCCCTGGCGTACGCGCTGCGCTTCCGCGCCGCCGACCGCACGCTGACCGTCGACGAGGCCTCCGCGGCCCGTGACGCGGCCGTCGCACTCGCGGCGGAGCGGACGGGCGCGGTGCTGCGCGGAGCGTAGTCACCGCTTGTAGTCGCCGCCAGGCGCACAAGGGGCGCAAAGAAGGGCGTATCCGGACCTCCGGGTGCGCCCTTCACTCGTTTGAGTGACTAGTAAGCCCTCTCTGACCCGTTCGGCCCAGTCGATCGACAGAATCAACCCGGCCGCAGGGGCTGACCTTGTCGGCCTGCATGGCCGCACGCTGTACAGGGCCGTAGGGGGGCCGTCGGCATGATCCGTATGAGGGCCGGTTCGAGGGGGCTCCGTGTGGAGCCGTCGCGGATCCGGCGCGTGCTCACACTCGGCCTTCCCACGGCGTGGGGGGCCGCGGCCATCACGTACAAACTCACCTGCCCGCTCGCCCAGCAGGACGGCCTCGGTGCGCGGATCGTCTCCAGTGCCGTCTTCTTCGCCGTCGGCACGGGGCTGATATTGAATCTCCGAAGCTCGCTGCTGCGGGAACTGCGCCAGCTCCGTGAGGTCGCGGGCGCCGCTCAGAACGTCCTGCTGCGTCCGCTGCCGCCGCGCGTCGAGGGCCTCACCGTCGCGGCCGGGCGGCTGTCCGCGTCACGCGGCGCCTCCGTCGGCGGCGATCTGTACGAGGTGGCGGCCACCGAACACGGTGTCCGCGTCGTCATGGGCGATGTGCGCGGGCACGGTCTGGCCGCCCTCGGTACGGCCGCCGCCGTCCTCGGCAGCTTCCGCGAGGCGGCCCATGAGGAGCCCGAACTGCCGCTCGTACTGCGGAGGTTGGAGCGCACCCTGGGGCGGCATCTGCGGGAGCGGTCGCGGGCGGAGCATCCGGCGAGCGGTGCGCTGGCCCCCGACAGTCCGCAGGCCGAGGAGTTCGTCACCGTACTCCTGATGGAGATCGCCCCTGACGGCGAGATGACCGCGCTCAACTGCGGTCACCCCTGGCCGTTCCGGCTGAGCGCCCATGCCGAGCCGGTCCGCGGCGGGGAGCCGCTGCCGCCGCTCGGGCCCTTTCCGCTCCCCGCCGAACTCTCCGTACTGCACTGTGGATGGCTCCTTCCGGGGGAGGCGCTCGCGCTGTACACGGACGGCATGGAGGACGCGCGGGACGCCGCCGGACGGTTCTTCCCGTTCCGGGCGGCGCTCACCGAAGCGGTGCGCGTCCCGCCGGTCGCGCCCCAGTCCGTGATCTGCGCGGTCTGCAGCCAACTCCGCCGCCACAGCGGCGGGTTGCCATCCGACGATGCCGCGCTGCTCATCCTGCGCAACGACCGCGGGCGCGTCCCCCAGCAGCAGGGAGAGACGGTGCGCCGGGAAAGCACCATGACGTGACGCACCGTCAACTCATCCCGGCCGAGCGCCGCCCGGCCCGCCTTGGAGTCGTCGGGCAGACAGCGGGGCGGGCGGCGCCGTGCGGGCCGCCGTACTTTTCGAGGGGGAGCCGGCGGCCCGGCCGGCCTCTGGTGAGGAACCTCAGTCAAGCGTGACAGGAGTGGTGACGGCAGAGCGCACACCCCCCGGATTCGAGCACTCCGTTCACACCCCGTGTGAAGTCACCTCTACTACGCTGGACACACCGAGTCACCGGAGGGCCTCCATGCAGCCCAACACCCTGCTCGACGCGATCCTCGACGAAGCCGGAATCTCCCACGCGGGCCTCGCCGCCCACGTCAACCAGGCCGGCAAGAGGCGGGGTCTCGCCCTGCGGTACGAACACACCGCGGTCTCCCGCTGGTTGAAGGGCCAGCGCCCCCGCGGCCAGGTGCCCGACCTGATCTGCGAGGTCCTCGCCGGGCGGCTCCAGCGCACCGTCACCCTCGACGACATCGGCCTCGGGGTGCCGGGCGTACCGACCGCGAGACTCGGCACCGCCGCATCGACGCTCTCCGGCTTCGTGGAGAGAGCCACCGCGCTGTGGCGCTCCGACGAACAGCAGCGCCCGCATCTGCTCGGCGCTCCCGCGGTCACCGGGACGCCCGCGGTCATGCCCGTCTGGGAGTGGGAGAACCCGCCCGAGGACGTGGACGTCTCGCGTGGCGGCAGGCACCCCGTGAGCACGGCCGACATCGACATGATGCGCGCGGCCCGCGCCCACTACGAGCAGATGTACCGCAAGACCGGCGGCATCGCGACCCGCACCCGCATCGTCGGCTTCCTCAACGCCGAGGCCGCGCCCCTGCTGCGCGGCAGCTACACGGACGAGACCGGACGCCAACTGCACCGCTCCACCGGCGGGTTGGTGGCCATCGCAGGCATCTGCGCCTATGACTCGGACGCGCACGGCCTCGCCCAGCGCTACTTCCACCAGGCCCTGCGCCTGGCAAAGGCCAGCGGGGACAGAGGACTTGGCGCCTATGTCATCGCGCTGCTGGTGAACCAGTCCCTGTTCATGCGCGAGTACCGCCAGGCGGTGGCCTTCGCGGAGGCCGCCCTGCGCGCCGCGGGGCGCGAGCTCACCCCGGCGCTCGCCTCCGATCTCTACGCCATGCAGGCCAAGTCGTACGCGCACTTGGGCGACGGCAGCAGCGCGCTGTCCTGCATCCGGCGTGCGGAGGCCGCGGCGGACCGTATCCGGCGTGGGCGCGAGCCGGACGAGACCGGCTATGTCCAGCCCGGGCTCGTCAACGTACAAGTGGCGGAGGCGCTGCTCAGCCTCGGCGACCTCACGGGAGCGTACGAACACGCGGCGGCGGCGGTGGACACACCGGCGCACGACCGGGGCCGGGTCCACCGGCTCGCCATGCTCAGCCAGATCGAACTGCGGCAGGGGAACACCGACGAGGCCGTCGCCACGGCGGTCGAAATGGCAGAACAGGCACGGGGGATGGAGTCCCAACGGCTGCGCGACCGGCTGCGGGCCGTGCGGGAACACCTCGTACGCAGCGACTGCGCGGGCACGGCCGAGGCAGCCGAACTCATCGACGGGGCGCTGCGCGTACCCCTGTGACGCGCACCGTGCGTACGACGGTGACGACGCGCGGCGAGCACTGAACTCCCGCGGCGTCCATACGCTGCTCTGAACACCCTCCTGCTGCGATATTGCCATCTACTCGGCGGAAGGTGGCAGAACCGTGCAGTGGACGAAACAAAGCGAACAAACTGTGTATGGAAATCGATGGTTCACCGTCAATCTGGCAGATGTCGAACTGCCCGACGGGCGGCACCTCGATCACTTCCTGATACGGCTGCGGCCCGTTGCCGTGGCCACCGTCGTCAATGACGCCAACGAGGTGCTGCTGCTTTGGCGGCACCGTTTCATCACCGACAGCTGGGGGTGGGAGCTTGCCGCGGGCGTCGTCGAGGACGGTGAGGACCTCGCGTACGCCGCCGCCAGGGAAATGGAGGAGGAGACAGGATGGCGGCCGGGCCCGTTACGACACCTGCTGAGTGTCGAGCCGTCCAATGGGCTCACCGATGCCAGACACCACATCTACTGGTCGGATGAGTGCACCTACATCGGCCATCCCGAAGACGACTTCGAGTCCGACCGCCGTGAGTGGGTCCCACTCAAACTCGTCCCTGACATGGTGGCCCGCGGAGAAGTACCGGCCGCCAACATGGCGGCGGCCCTCCTTCTCCTGCACCACCTGCGCTTGGGCCAGGACGCGCACTAATGGCCGATGGCCTGCCAAACCGCCACGGCGAGCGCACCGACCGCCGTCAGGGCGAGCAGGGCGGGCAGTGGCCAGCGTGTGTGCTCGAGTGCGGCGACCCGTACGGTCAGGTCGTCCTGGTTCTTCGCGCTCTGTTCGTCGTGTTGGAGGAGCAACGCCAGCTGTCCGTCGACGCGGGTCAGGCCCACGTCCATGCTGCGGCGTAACTCCGCGAGTTCCTCGGGGACCACGCGAGTTGCGGGGTCGGCGGTCACAATCCGTTCCTTTCCGTAGCTGTCCATCCCCCTGATGCGCACGGAAAGTCAACTCGCCCCGGGGCCGGGGCGGGAGAGTGTGCGAAGGGCATATGCGAGCCCATCGCGCACACGGTGTGTGAACGCCGCGGGCCCGGCACTCGAACGAGTGCCGGGCCCGCACGCGGTGTGAAGTGCCGGGTGCTCAGGCGTAGGAGTAGAAGCCCGAGCCGGACTTGCGGCCGAGCCGTCCCGCGTCCACCATCCGCTGGAGCAGCGGGGGAGCGGCGTACAGCGGCTCCTTGTACTCGGCGTACATGCTGTCCGCGACCGAGGCGACGGTGTCGAGGCCGATCAGGTCGGCGAGCTTGAGCGGGCCCATCGGGTGGGCGCAGCCCATCTCCATGCCGTTGTCGATGTCCTCGCGGCTCGCGATGCCCGACTCGAACATCCGGATCGCGGAGAGCAGATACGGGATGAGCAGGGCGTTGACCACGAAGCCCGAGCGGTCCTGGGCGCGGATCGCGTGCTTGCCCAGCACCTTCTCGACCATGGACTGCGCCCGGCTGATCGTCCCCTCGGACGTCGTGAGCGCGGGGATCAGCTCGACGAGCTGCTGCACCGGGGCCGGGTTGAAGAAGTGGATGCCGATGACCGAGTCGGGACGGGACGTCGCGACGGCCAGCTTCACCAGCGGGATGGACGAGGTGTTGGAGGCCAGGATCGCGTCCTGCCGGGTCACCACCTGGTCGAGAACCTGGAAGATCTCGGTCTTGACCGCCTCGTTCTCGACGACCGCCTCGATCACCAGATCGCGGTCGGAGAACTCCCCGAGGTCGGTCGTGAAACTGAGGCGGCCGAGCGTCTCGTCCCGCTCCTCCTCCGAGATCTTGCCGCGTTCGGCAGCCTTCGTGAGGGAGTTGTACAGCCGGGTGCGGCCGATCTCCAGGGCCTCGCCGGTGGTCTCCGCGACCTTCACATCAAGTCCGGAGCGGGCGCAGACCTCTGCGATTCCGGCGCCCATCTGGCCACAGCCCACTACTCCGACGCGTGCGATGTCGGGCATAGAGTCGGTCACCTCGTGCCTTTCGCTGATCAACGGGGCGGCAGGTCCCCCACCTCCCCCATACGGGTCGATGCCTGCCTCGGCCGTGAACGTTACTCCGGAACTTCGGGTGCATGACGGCCCGGGTCGGGCATGCTCTCCCGTAAAGGCAAGGGTGCCGGTGGATATACAGCTCAGGGGGCGAGCAGATGAGGCGTATGTCACGCCGGGGCTTCACCGTGGCGGCGGCCGCGATGGTGGCGGGGCTCACAGCGGCGGACGCGGCGGCCGTTCCACGGCGGGCACCTTCGCGCCGTGAGCTGCGCGGCATGTGGCTGGCCACCGTCGCCAACCGTGACTGGCCGTCGAAGCCCGGCCTCACGGTGGCCGAGCAGCGCGCCGAGCTGATGGGCCACCTCGACACGGCCGTACGGCGCCGGCTGAACGCCGTGGTCTTCCAAGTGCGCCCCACCGCCGACGCGTTGTGGCCCTCGCCGTACGAGCCGTGGGCGGAATGCCTCACCGGCGTGCAGGGCAAGCACCCGGGCTGGGACCCCCTGGGCACCGCCGTGCGCGAGGCACACCGCAGAGGCCTCGAACTGCACGCCTGGTTCAATCCCTTCCGCATCGCCAACCACACGGACCCCTCGCGCCTCGTTCCGACGCACCCCGCGCGGCTGCACCCCGACTGGGTCGTGCCGTACGGCGGGAAGCTCTACTACAACCCCGGTCTGCCCGAGGTGCGGCGCTTCGTCCAGGACGCGATGCTCGACGCCCTGCGGCACTACGACATCGACGCGGTGCACTGGGACGACTACTTCTACCCCTACCCCGTCGCCGGGCAGGTCTTCGCCGACGACGACGCCTTCGCACGCTACGGCAGCGGCTTCCCCGACCGGGCCGCCTGGCGCCGCGACAACATCGACCGCCTGGTGAGCGAGATGGCGACACGCGTGAAGAAGGTGCGTAAGCACGCGCAGTTCGGGATCAGCCCCTTCGGGGTCTGGCGCAACGCCTCGACCGACCCTCTCGGTTCGGACACCCGGGCCGGCGTGCAGACCTACGACAACCTGCACGCCGACACGCGCGGCTGGATCAAGAAGGGCTGGCTGGACTACATCTGCCCGCAGCTCTACTGGAACATCGGCTTCACCGTCGCGGACTACGGCAAGCTGCTGCCGTGGTGGGCCGACGTCGTCGAGGGCACGGGCGTACGCCTGTACGTGGGGGAGGCCCTCTACAAGGCGGGCGATCCCGCGCAGGCCGCCCCGTGGCAGGACCCGGCCGAGCTGTCCCGCCACCTCACCTACGCCAAGATGTTCCCGCAGGCGCGCGGGCACGTCTACTTCTCGGCGAAGGAAGTGGGCGTCGACAAGATCGGCGCGATGGCGCGGGTGGTCGCCGATCACTATCAGGAGCGAGCCAAGCCACCACGCTGATCTGATCTCCGGCCGAGCTCTGTCTCAGGGCGAGCTCTGTCTCCGGCCGAGCTCTACTGGGCCGGGCCCCCGTGTCGTACGACGGTGTCGGGGCCCGGCGACATCACCGTCTCGTGGCCGTCCTCAAGGCGGACTCGGTACGGCGGGCCGCCATCCGGGCCGAGCACCTCGACGACCTCCGCGATCCGGTCATGCTGTCCTACGACCCTGCCGTGGACCACCAGCTTGTCGCCTACGGTTGCGCGCATCTGGAGCGACCTCCTAGTCCCACCCTGCGGTTGCGTTCCGTGGCCGTCAGTCTACGTCGGGTGGCCGAAGGTGGGACCTGGACGTCCGCCCCTAGCCGCGCGCCCGCTGGGTGACCGCGATGCACACCAGGACGGCGACGGCCGTCAGCGGCGCCGCGATCGTGAGGTGCTCGCCGAGCAGGAACACCGACCAGACAAGGGTGAGCAGCGGCTGCGCGAGCTGGAGCTGGCTGGCCTTGGGGACGCCGATCGCCGCCATGCCGCGGTACCAGACGACCAGGCCGAGGAACTGCGATCCGATGGCGGCGTAGAGCAGCCCGGCGGTGCTGTGCCCGGTGAGCTCGAAGGTCTCGTGCCGCAGCGCGAGCGCCGCGCCGGCCACGGCGAGCGGCAGGCACAGGATGAGAGCCCAGCCGATGACCTGCCAGCCCGGCATCTCACGGGCGAGCCGGCCGCCCTCGGTGTAACCGGCGGCGCAGATCAGGAGCGCGCCGAAGAGATAGAGGTCGGCGGTGGTCAGGGCGCCGCCGCTCTGCTGGACGGTGAAGGCGATCACCGCCGCCGCACCGGCCAGGGCCGCGACCCAGAACATCCGCGAGGGCCGCGCGCCCGTGCGCAGCGCCGAGAAGACGGCGGTCGTCAGCGGGAGCAGGCCGACGACCACGGCTGCGTGGGCGGTGGTGGAGGTCTGCAGGGCGAGGGTCGTGAGCAGCGGGAAGCCGACGACGACTCCGGCGGCGACGACCGCGAGACCGGCCCAGTGGCGGCGCTCCGGAAGCCTGACCCGCAAGGCCAGCAGGGCGCTGCCCGCGATGACCGCGCTCAGCACGACGCGCAGGGCCACGAACGACCAGGGGCCGATGCCTTCGAGGCCCCAGGCCGTGGAGGGGAAGGTGAGCGAGAAAGCGATGACGCCGAGCGCGGCCATAAGGGTGCCGGTGCGGTGGGAGCCGTGCTGTCGCGACGCGGTCCGCCCGGTGTCCGCTGCTTCCGGAGTGCCTGTGGCCACCGTGGTGACTGCTATCCGGCTCGGGCGAGTAGCGCTATCCTGTGCTGTCATGCAAGAGAGTAGCAGTGTCGCTGAGTTGGCAAAACAGCTGACGGCTGAGCTGAACCGCTACTCGCCTGGTGGAAAGCTGCCGTCGAGCCGGGCGCTCGTCGACCGCTTCAGGGTGAGTCCGGTGACCGTGTCGCGGGCCCTTGGGCAGCTGGCCGCCGAGGGTCTTGTCGTCACCCGGCCCGGCGCCGGCGTCTTCAGGGCCGAGCCGCAGGCCGCCGCCGCACCGGCGGGGGACACCTCCTGGCAGGAGGTGTCGCTGAGCGCGGACGCGGCCACGGAGTTGGTGCCCCGCGCCGTGGACGCCTCCGGTGTCCTGGCCACGCTCGCGGCGCCCCCACCCGGCGTCATCGAGTTCAACGGCGGCTATCTGCATTCCTCGCTGCAGCCCGAGCGGGCCATGGCGGCGGCGCTCGCGCGGGCTGGGCGGCGGCCCGGGGCGTGGGGGCGTCCGCCGGTGGACGGTCTGCCCGAGCTGCGGGAGTGGTTCGCGCGGGGCATCGGCGGTGCGATCACGGCCGCCGAGGTGCTCATCACGGCGGGCGGCCAGAGCGCGCTCACCACGGCACTGCGGGCGCTCGCCCCGCCCGGCGCGCCGGTCCTTGTCGAGTCGCCCACCTACCCCGGCATGCTGGCGATCGCCCGCGCGGCCGGGCTGCGGCCGGTACCGGTGCCGGTGGACATCGACGGCGTACGTCCCCAACTGCTCGCCGCGGCGTTCAAGGCGACCGGGGCCCGGGTCTTCGTCTGCCAGCCGCTGTTCCAGAACCCGACGGGGGCGGTGCTCTCCGCCGAGCGCCGGCCCGAGGTGCTGCGCATCGCCCGCGAGGCCGGTGCCTTCGTCATCGAGGACGACTTCGTGCGCCGCCTCGTCCACGAGGACGCGGGCCCGCTGCCCAGGCCGCTGCAGTCCGACGACGCCGACGGTGTCGTGGTGCACGTCTGCTCGCTCACCAAGGCGACCTCGCCGAGCTTTCGCGTGAGCGCCCTCGCCGCGCGGGGCCCGGTACTCGAACGGCTGCGCGCGATCCAGGTCGTCGACCACTTCTTCGTGCCGAGGCCGTTGCAGGAGGCGGCACTCGAACTGGTCGGCTCACCGGCCTGGCCGCGCCATCTCCGGTCCGTGGCTGCCGAGTTGAAGGACCGCAGGGACGCGATGGCGACGGCTCTGCGCCTCGGCCTCCCCGAACTCGCCATGCCGCACATCCCCGCGGGCGGCTACCTCCTGTGGCTCCGCCTGCCGGACGGCACGAACGAGGCGGACCTGGCGGGCGCGGCACTGCGCGCGGGCGTCGCGGTGGCCCCGGGCCGCCCCTACTTCGCGGCCGAACCTCCGGCGGGGTACCTGCGGTTGAGCTTCGCGTCGCTCGCCGGGGCCGGGGAGATCGGTGAAGGCGTGCGGAGGCTGCGGGTGGCGTGCGACGAGGTGTGGGGCGGGTGAAGCCTGTGGGGAGGGTGAGGCCTGTGGGGAGGGTGACGCTGAGGCGGGCCTACGGCTCCGCCGGGTGAAATCCGCTCGACGGTCCGTCGGGACGCCTGCGAGCCTTGCGGCCATGACCGACGCACTCCACAGCTTCCCGACCTTTCCCACCGGGTACGAGGTATCCACCGACGCCGCCCGCCTGGACGCCGCCCGCGTCCACCACTGGCTCTCCACGGACGCGTACTGGGCGATGGGGAGGCCCCGCGATAAGCAGGACCGGGCGATCGCGGGTTCGCTGAACTTCGGGGTCTACGACGCGGCTTCCGGCGAGCAGGTCGCGTACGCCCGGGTGGTGACCGATCACGCCACCTTCGCGTGGCTCTGCGACGTGTACGTGGACCGGGCGGTGCGCGGCAAGGGGCTCGGGGGAGCGCTGGTGGCCGCCGTCAGGGACCACCTGGAGCCGTGCGGTCTGCGGCGGATTCTGCTGGCCACGGCCGATGCGCACGGGGTGTACGAGAGGGTCGGATTCAGCGGCCTCGCGGACCCGGCCAAGTGGATGGCGCTCGGCCTTCAGTGAGCGTCGGGCTTCAGGCGGGCGCAGCCCGTACGTAGTCCGTGGTGAGGATCAGATCCTTGGCGGGCCCCGCGACACGCCACCGTGTCCGCCAGTGGTCCGCGTCGAACACCTCGAACTCGCCCCGGTAGAGGTCGAGCGCGCAGGGGTGGTCGGCGTGGTGGTGGCCGGTGCGCAGGTCCAGATCGTGGAAGGGACGCCCGTCGGCGAACCGCACGCGGGCGGTGGCGGGGTCGTCGCCGGGCAGGTAGCGGAGGGTGCGCTCGGCGGGGCGGGGAGTGCCCTGCCAGGTGAAGGTGCCGGATTCGTGGTGGAGGAGGGCGGCGGTGGGGGTGCCGGTCTGCTGGTCCGGGCTTCCCTCGCCCTCCCCGGCGTCGAGCCACGTGAACACCGTCGTCCCCGAGAAGTGCCCCTCCGCGTTCCCCGCCAGGTCCCGTGCCGTCCGCTCCACCTTCCACGCACCTGCCAGGTACGCCAGCACGTCCGGCACCCCGTGATACACAGCCCGGCGCCCGTCATCGGCTTGTGCTGGCTCATCCGGGAAAGGCATGACCGCAGGCTACGCCGCCGCCCAGGCGCTTCGTCTACTTGTCGACGAAGCCGAGGCTGCCCTCGTCGTAGCGTGCCCCGGCGACCGCGCCCGCCGGTGCCACCGCGTCGATCGCCGCCAGCTCCTCGGCGGAGAGCTCGATGGCGACGGCGTCCAGGTTCTCGCGGAGGTACTTCTCCCGGCGCGTGCCCGGAATCGGCACCACGTCGTCGCCGCGGTGCTCCACCCAGGCCAGGGCGAGCTGCCCCGCGGTGACGCCCTTCTCGGCGGCGAGGGCTTCGAGGGCCTCCACGATGGCCAGGTTCCGTTCGAGGTTCCCGCCGGCGAACCGCGGCTGACTCCGCCGCATGTCGCCCTCCTGGAGGCCCTCCACCGAGGTGTACCGCCCGGTCAGGAAGCCGCGCCCGAGCGGTGAGAACGGTACGAGGCCGATGCCGAGCTCCCGGCAGACCGGCGCGATCTCCGCCTCCAGGTCACGCGTCCACAGCGACCACTCGCTCTGCAGCGCGGCGATCGGATGCACCGCGTGCGCCCGCCGCAGCGTCCGCGCGCTCGCCTCGGAGAGGCCGAGGTGGCGCACCTTCCCGGCCTCGACGAGCTCGGCCATCGCGCCGACGGTCTCCTCGATCGGCACGTTCCCGTCCACGCGGTGGAGGTAGTACAGGTCGATGTGGTCGACGCCGAGGCGCCGCAGCGAGGCGTCGCACGCCTCTCGTACGTACGCCGCGTCACCCCTGATCCGGACCGGCTCGCCGAGCCGGCTGGCGAAGCCGAACTTCGTGGCGATGACGGCCTCGTCGCGCCGCCCGCCGGCCAGCGCACGGCCGATCAGCTCCTCGTTGTGCCCCGCTCCGTAGAAGTCGGACGTGTCGAGCAGGGTGACGCCGAGGTCAAGGGCACGGTGGATGGTCGCGATCGACTGCGCGTCGTCCGAAGCGCCGTAGGCGTGACTCATCCCCATGCAGCCGAGCCCTTGCGCCGAGACGGTCAGTGCTCCGAGACGGCGCGTGGGAATGCTGGTCATGCCGGTACCTCCAGGTGGAGCCGTGTGCCTTGTGTCAGGCGGTCGGCTCCGACCCTAGGACTTGGAGTCGACTCCAAGTCAACCCACATCGGGGCGAGTGCACCTCAGGCCTTGTCCGCCGCCGCCCGCACCGCCGCCACGTCGATCTTCTTCATGCCGAGCATGGCCGCCATGGCCCGCTGCGCACGCCCCTCGTCGGGGTCGGTGATGAGCCTGCCGAGCTCCTCGGGGGCGACCTGCCAGGAGAGGCCGAACCTGTCCTTGAGCCAGCCGCAGGGACCTTCCTCGCCGCCGCCCTCGCGGAGCTTGTCCCAGTAGTAGTCGACCTCCTCCTGGTCGGCGCAGTTGATCAGCAAGGAGATGGCCTCGTCGAAGGTGAAATCGGGGCCGCCGTTGATCGCCGTATAGGGCTGACCGTCGAGCTCGAACTCGACGGTCAGGACGGTCCCGGCCGGCCGCGGGCCCGCCTCGCCGTAGTGGGTGACCTTCGTGATCTTCGAATTGGGGAAGACCGACACGTAGAACGTGGCCGCGTCCTCGCCTTGCGTGTCGAACCAGAGGTTGGGCGTGATGCGGGGCATGGCTTACTCCTGTCGTCGGTGCAGCGCGTCTCTGCCTGTACTGACTCTGCCTCCCGCGGAAACTCATCGCTGTGATGTTCATTTCGCTGGCGCTGTGTCGCTGCCGTGACGGTTCGTCGTTCAGGCTCGGCCTGAGAGCCCACAGCAGCTTCAGGGAGCCGTCATGCCCCTTCTCGAAAGCGTCATCGTCGCGATTGGCTCCCAGACCGCCCAGGGAGTGACGCTCTCCCTGCTGCGCGAACTCGTCGGAGTGCAGGAGAAGCAGCTGGCGGCGCTCAAGGAGATGCACCAGGACGTCCGGAAGATGCTGAACGGGCCCTGGCGCAAGGCACAGACGAAGTTGGAGGAGGCCGCTCACGCCGAAAACGCCCTGGTGCGGCGCGAGCGCCTGAGGGCGGCGCGGGACGCCCTCGACGACGCGGCCAGCCTGGAGCCGGACGGGACGCCGCGCCGGGCCACGATCAGTATCAACCTCGCGCTCGTCTACCGCATGTTGGGCCAGGACAAGGACGCCACGTACTGGGCTGTGAAGGGCTACGAGCACCAGACAGCAGCCGTGGCGACGGCGGTGCCTGGCACGCTTCAAGCGCTCAACTCGCGGGCCGCCATTCTCAAGTCCGCCACGGAGGGGAACTTCTGGGAGCTGGTGGCAAGGTCGCGCAAGAAGGACTCGCCCGGCACGGACCGCTGGCTGCGGGAGAAGTACGAACTGGGCCGGGTCCCCCGCAGTCTGCCGCCGGATGACTTCGATCCCGAGCACGCCGGGCCCGTGGCCCCCTCCGAGGGCTTCGCTCAGATGGCGCGCATGGTGAGCGGCACGTGGGGTGCCGCCGCCGCCAACGAACAGCGGCGCCTGTGGATGTGGGAGGCGATCGTCGCCGAACGCGAGGGCAGGGAAGACGAGTTGCTTCCCTACCTCATGGAGGTGGCGATGGCGGAGACGACCACCGACGCGGGGCGCCGCCTGATGGATCTGCACCGGATGGCGCATGCCGCGCACGAGTACCGGCGGGTCTGTGCCGCCCTCGCGCCGGACGCCGACGTGACGCCGTACGAGCTGCGCGTGGATCTCTCCACGGTGCGTAACGCCCGTGTCACCTGGGCGCCCGTGCGAGTGGCGCGCGGCGGTCAGGAGTTCATGTGGCGCGGCCGGGCCTCCGTGGAGGCCCTGGCGTTCAGCCCGGACGGGCGGAGCCTCGCTGCCGCGAGCGGCAACACCGCGTACCTCCTGGACAGTTCGGACGGCCACGAGATCTCCCGGGTGCGCCACTTCACCAGCAACAGGCAGTTGGGCGTCACGTGGGGCACGGTGTGGAGCGTGGCGTTCGGCGTGAACGGGCGTCGGCTCGCCACCGGGGGCGGTGACCATACGGCGCGGATCTGGGACCCCCGGGACGGCCGCGCGCTGCTGACGGTCCGCCACATGACGCCCCTCGGCTTCGTGCGCCGGGTCGTGTTCAGCCCGGACGGGGCGCGCATCGTGACGGCGGGGGGTGATCACACGGTGCGGGTCTGGGACGCAAGGGACGGCCGCGCGCTCCTGAAGATGTCGCACGGAAAGGCCGTCTGGGATGCGGTGTTCAGCCCCGACGGGGCGCGCATCGCCTCCGTGGGAGAGGACGGGACGGCGCGCGTGTGGGACAGCCGGGACGGACGGGAACTCCTGCGTATCGCCACCGGCTTCGTCACCGGCGTCGACTTCAGCCGGGACGGCCACCACATCGTGACCGCCGGGGGCGATGCTGTGGTGTGGCACAGCGGGAGCGGGCGCGAGGATCTTCGGGTGCCCGGGGACGCCTGGGATGTCGCGTTCAGTCCTGCGGACCCGCCGCGCATCGCCATCGCCCAAGGGGAGTCGGCGATCGTTGTCGACACCGTGAGCGGACGGGAGAGCGCGAGCTTCACGCACGACGGGATGGTGATGAGCGTGGCGTTCAGCCCGGACGGGCGGCGGCTCGCCACCGCGAGCGCGGACGAGACGGTGCGCGTGTGGCGTATCGAGCGCTGAACCCCCGCTGTCGATCACGATGACCATCGAACCGTCGCCGTCGCCGTCGCCGTCGCCGTCAGTCCGGACCGCGTTGCATAAAACTGCGGCGTTGCGTATAGTCATGCTCTCCAGGAGGAGGGTTCCATGGCGGTACGTGCAGCAGTGGCAGGGGCGAGTGGGTACGCGGGCGGTGAATTGCTGCGTCTGCTGCTCGTCCACCCCGAGGTGGAGATCGGCGCCCTGACGGGCAACTCGAACGCGGGTCAGCGCCTGGGCGCGCTGCAGCCCCACCTGATGCCGCTCGCCGACCGTGTCCTGGAGCCGACCACCGCCGAGGTCCTCGCGGGCCACGATGTCGTCTTCCTCGCCCTGCCCCACGGCCAGTCCGCCGCCGTCGCCGAGCAGCTCGGCCCGGACGTCCTCGTCGTCGACATGGGCGCCGACTTCCGGCTCAAGGACGCGGCCGACTGGGAGAGGTTCTACGGCAGCGAGCACGCCGGGACCTGGCCCTACGGCCTTCCCGAGCTGCCTGGCGCACGCGCGGCCCTTGAGGGGGCCAAGCGCATCGCGGTGCCCGGCTGCTATCCGACCGCCGTCTCCCTCGCGCTCTTTCCCGCGTACGCCGCCGGGCTCGCCGAGGCCGAAGCGGTCGTCGTCGCCGCCTCCGGGACGTCGGGCGCGGGCAAGGCCGCCAAGCCGCACCTGCTCGGCTCCGAGGTCATGGGCTCCATGTCGCCCTACGGCGTGGGCGGCGTGCACCGGCACACCCCAGAGATGATCCAGAACCTGTCCGCCGCCGCGGGCACCCCCGTCACCGTGTCCTTTACGCCCACCCTGGCCCCGATGCCCCGCGGCATCCTCGCCACGTGCAGCGCGAAGGCCACCGAGGGCGTCACCGCCGAGTCCGTGCGGGCCGCGTACGAGAAGGCCTACGCGGATGAACCGTTCGTGCACCTGCTCCCCGAGGGGCAGTGGCCCGCGACCTCCGCCGTGTACGGATCGAACGCCGTACAGATCCAGGTCGCGTACGACGAGGCGGCGGGCCGCGTCATCGTGATCAGCGCCATAGACAACCTCACCAAGGGCACCGCGGGCGGCGCCCTGCAGAGCATGAACATCGCCCTCGGCCTCGACGAGGCCACCGGGCTTTCTACGATCGGAGTCGCGCCGTGAGTGTGACGGCAGCTAAGGGATTCACGGCGGCGGGCATCGCCGCCGGAATCAAGGAGAACGGCAACCCGGACCTGGCCCTCGTGGTCAACACCGGGCCCCGCCTGGCCGCCGCGGGCGTCTTCACCTCCAACCGCGTCAAGGCCGCCCCCGTCCTCTGGTCGGAGCAGGTCGTCAAGGGCGGGCTCATCTCGGCCGTCGTCCTCAACTCCGGTGGCGCCAACGCCTGTACGGGACCCCAGGGCTTCCAGGACACGCACGCCACCGCCGAGAAGGTCGCCGAGACGCTCGACCTGAACGCGGGCGAGGTCGCCGTCGCGTCGACCGGCCTCATCGGCGTCACGCTCCCCATGGACAAGCTCCTGCCGGGCGTCGAGGCCGCGGCCGGTGAACTCTCCGCGCACGGCGGCGAGAAGGCCGCCATCGCCATCAAGACCACCGACAGCGTGCACAAGACGGCCGTGGTCACCCAGGGAGGCTGGACGGTCGGCGGTATGGCCAAGGGCGCGGGCATGCTCGCCCCCGGCCTCGCCACGATGCTCGTCGTCCTCACCACGGACGCCGACCTCGAAGCGGACGTCCTGGACAAGGCCCTGCGGGACGCCACGAAGGTCACCTTCGACCGGGTCGACTCCGACGGCTGCATGTCGACGAACGACACGGTGCTGCTCCTGGCCTCCGGCGCCTCCCAAGTCACCCCGGAGTACGCCGAGTTCGCCGAAGCCGTCCGCACCGTCTGCGACGACCTCGCGCGTCAGCTCATCGGCGACGCCGAGGGGGCGAGCAAGGACATCCGGATCGAGGTCGTGGGCGCCGCGACCGAGGACGACGCCGTCGAGGTGGGCCGCTCCATCGCCCGCAACAACCTCCTCAAGTGCGCACTCCACGGCGAGGACCCCAACTGGGGCCGGGTGCTCTCCGCCATTGGCACGACGAAGGCCGCCTTCGAGCCCGACCGACTGAACGTCGCGATCAACGGCGTCTGGGTCTGCAAGAACGGCAGCGTGGGCGAGGACCGCGACCTCGTCGACATGCGGTACCGCGAGATCCAGATCACCGCGGACCTGGCGGCGGGCACCGCCGAGCCCGTCGTGATCTGGGCCAACGACCTCACCGCCGACTACGTCCACGAGAACAGCGCGTACGCGTCATGAGCGCCCAACCGACCGCGCGGAAGCACACCGCGCTCCCCAAGGCCCAGATCCTCATCGAGGCGCTGCCCTGGCTGACCCGGCACCGCGGCAAGACCGTCGTCATCAAGTTCGGCGGCAACGCCATGATCGACGAGGAGCTGAAGGCCGCCTTCGCGCAGGACGTCGTCTTCCTGCACCACGCGGGCCTGAGGCCCGTCGTCGTGCACGGCGGCGGACCGCAGATCAGCGCCGCCCTCGAGCGGCACGGCATCGTCAGCGAGTTCAAGGCGGGCCTGCGGGTCACCACCGAGGACGCCATGGACGTCGTACGCATGGTCCTGGCAGGACAGGTCCAGCGCGAGCTCGTCGGCCTGCTCAACCAGCACGGCCCGCTCGCGATCGGCCTCACCGGCGAGGACGCGCACACCATCACCGCCACGAAGCACCAGCCCCGCATCGAGGGCGAGTTGGTCGACATCGGCCGGGTCGGCGAGATCACCGAGATCGACACCGGCGCCATCGAGGCGCTGCTCGCCGACGGCCGTATCCCGGTCGTCTCCTCGATCGCCCGCTCCCAGGACGACGGACATGTCTACAACGTCAATGCTGATACGGCGGCTGCGGCACTTGCGGCTGCGCTGGACGCCGAAACCCTGATGGTCCTCACGGACGTCGAGGGCCTCTACGAGGACTGGCCGAACAGCGACGAGGTGATCAGCCGCCTCACCGCGAAGGAACTGGAGAAGCTCCTTCCCGAACTGGCGAGCGGCATGGTCCCCAAGATGGAGGGCTGTCTGCACGCCGTACGCAACGGCGTCGAGACGGCCCGCGTGATCGACGGGCGGGTCCAGCACTCGATCCTGCTGGAGATTTTCACCGACGAAGGCATCGGCACGATGGTCGTCCCGGATGACGAGACACCGGACGACGAGACAGAGGGGGAAGCGGCATGACCGGCAACGAGGAGCTGACCCAGCGCTGGCAGGGCGCGCTGATGGACAACTACGGCACCCCCAGGCTGCCCCTCGTCCGCGGCGCGGGCACCAAGCTGTGGGACGCCGACGGCAAGGAGTACGTCGACTTCGTCGGCGGCATCGCGGTCAACGCGCTCGGCCATGCCCACCCGGCGGTCGTCGAGGCGGTCAGCACCCAGATCGCGTCCCTCGGCCATGTGTCGAACCTCTTCGTCGCCGAGCCGCCGGTGGCTCTGGCCGAGCGGTTGCTCCAGCTCTTCGGCCGCGCGGGCCGGGTGTACTTCTGCAACTCCGGCGCCGAGGCCAACGAGGGCGCCTTCAAGATGGGCCGGCTGACCGGGCGTTCGCACATGGTCGCCACCGACGGCGCTTTCCACGGCCGCACGATGGGCGCGCTCGCGCTCACCGGACAGCCCGGGAAGCGGGAGCCGTTCCTGCCGCTGCCCGGTGACGTCACGCATGTCCCGTACGGCGACGCGGAGGCACTGCGGGCCGCGGTCACCGAGGAGACAGCCCTCGTCATCATCGAACCCATCCAGGGCGAGAAGGGCGTCGTCGTGCCGCCCGCGGGATACCTCAAGGCGGCCCGGGAGATCACCCGGGCCACCGGGACCCTGCTCGTCCTGGACGAGGTGCAGACCGGAATCGGCCGCACCGGCCAGTGGTTCGAGCACCTCGCGCACGAGGGCGTCGAGCCCGACGTCGTCACGCTCGCGAAGGGACTCGGCGGCGGACTGCCGCTCGGCGCGACGGTCGCGTTCGGCGCCGCGGCCGACCTGCTCAAGCCCGGCCACCACGGAACGACGTTCGGCGGAAACCCGGTGGCGTGCGCCGCGGGCCTCGCCGTCCTGGACTCGATCGACGCCGAGGGTCTGCTCGACAACGTGAAGCAGGCGAGCGAGAAGCTGCGTGGCGGGATCGAGTCACTCGGGCACCCGCTCGTGGGCCATGTCCGAGGCGCGGGCCTCCTGCTGGGTATCGTGCTCACCGAGCCGCTCGCGCCCCAGGCGCAGCAGGCGGCTCAGGACGCCGGCTTCCTGGTGAACGCCCCCGCCCCCGATGTCGTACGGCTGATGCCGCCGCTGAACGTGCGCGACGACGAGGTGGAGGCGTTCCTCCGGGCCCTGCCCGGCGTGCTTGACCAGGCCACCGCGGCCAACGGGGACGGACGATCCGGAGAATGAGACGACGATGAGCCAGGCGCAAGGCAATGAGCACGCGCACCACCCGGATCACGCCGGGCCCGCCGTGCCGCAGACCCGCACCGCACGCCACCGCCGGATCGTGGACATCCTCAACCGGCAGCCGGTCCGCTCCCAGAGCCAGCTGGCGAAGCTGCTCGCCGACGACGGCCTCACGGTCACGCAGGCGACGCTCTCCCGGGACCTGGACGAGCTGAACGCGGTGAAGATCCGCAACGCCGAGGGCGACCTCATCTACGCGGTGCCGAGCGAGGGCGGCTTCCGCACGCCGCGCGCGCCGCTGGGGGAGTCGGCCAAGGAGGAGCGGATGCGGCGCCTCTCCGCGGAGCTCCTTATCTCCGCGGAGGCCTCGGCCAACCTGGTCGTCGTGCGCACGCCACCGGGCGCCGCCCAGTTCCTCGCATCGGCGATCGACCAGGCGGAACTGCACGACATCCTCGGGACGATCGCGGGCGACGACACGCTGATGCTGATCAGCCGGGAGGCCACGGGGGGTCAGGCGCTCGCGGACCATTTGCTGAGGCTGGCTTCGAACGAGCACTGAGCCCGAGCGAGCATGAGGGCCCGAGCGAACACCAGGCCCCGAACTGCCGGGCAGCGTCTAGGGCGTGTCCGGCAGTTCCAGCTCGAACAGCGCCGCGAACAGGCGCAGCCGGTCGCTGACCCAGTCGTCGCTCTCGCCCACCGCTCCGGCCGCGAAACTGATCTGGTCCGCCGTCACCGGGCCCCGCAGCGCCGGCAGCATGCCGTCCGCGTGACGCGAGAGCAGGATCAGGTCCTGCCAGAGCGGCAGCACGTCCGGCATCTGGGGCAGGCCGGGGTCTTGCTCGAACGGCAGATACGGGACGATCCGTTGCCACGTGCGCACGACCGGCTCGCCGAGCCGTCCCGCGAGGCTGACCAGGTCCAGCGCGCAGAGTGGGGTACCCGGCGGTGAGACACGGTGTTCGCCCCCGAGGGCGACGGTGTCCCTGACGTCGGGCACCGTCGCGGGCAGGGCCTGGACCTGGGCGACGCCCAGCACCGGGACGCAGGGGCCCAACTCCCCGAGCGGAGCCAGCCTTTCGTACGCGGCACGTGCGCCGATGCGCTGTTCGCGCGCGTACGCCGTGAGCTGTCCGGCGGTGAGAGCCGCCCACTTGGGCGGCTCGAACCACTCCTCGAACTCCTCGTCGTCATCCCAGGCGATCAGCGCCCGGACCTCCTCATGGCCGGGACGGAAGTCCGCGAGAGAGGCGGGCAGGTCGGGGACGGTCAGGCCCACGCGCGACGCCTCGCGACGCGCCGTCTTCCACATCGAGCGCAGCGATGTCTTCAAGTTGGCGCTGGCGACGAAGAGGATGTCCGCGGTCGGCAGCACCGGGTAGTCCGCGGCGTCGAACGAGGGGTCGTTGCCCGAGAAGGCATAGCGGCTGGGCACGGGCAGGGCCGCCCACGCCCGCAGGAGCGTGCCCGCCGCCGGAACGTCGACCCCGGCCTCCCGCAACTCCTCCAGCACCCACGCCGTGTCGTCCCAGTCGCTGTGCTGGTAACGGGCGAACGCCAGATCCCGGAGCGTGAGCCCGTCCTCGAGGTGTATCCCCACGGCATGCAGCACGCCCACGGACCGGGAGGTCTCCGGACCGGGCACGACGCGGCCCGCCGGGGTCTTGCCCCGGTGACGCCGGACATGGGACAGGCCGAGGAAGTCCGCCCAACGGGCGATCTCCTTCTCCGCCTTGCGCAGGCCGCACTCGCCCTCGGCCGCCAGCGCGAAGGTGGCGCCCCACGGCACCGTGAGTCCGCCTGCCTCGTCGGGCACGCAGAAGTCACGCAGGACACCGCGGATCTCCCACGGCACCGTCCCCCACCGCCGAACGGACTCCGGGTCGGGCGCGGTCCAGCCGAGCCAGGCGAAGCCGGAGAGCCGCTCCAGCACCTCTCGCGCGGAGATCCCCATGTGGTGTGCGATGTCGTGGATGTCCCACGGCCATCGGGTGCGGCGCCAGCCCCGGGCGCCGTCGTCGACGTACAGGAGCGCCAAGTCGGTCTCGTCGCACACGTGGTCCTGGTGGTGGGCGGGGGCGCGTGGCGGCGGTGCCGACAGGAAGGGAGCGAACCGGGCACAGCTGTCGGCGAGTTCGCCGAGCGGACAAGAGGTCGCGGCCGAGGCGCGGACAAGACCGCCCAAGTCGTCGGGGGCGTGCTGGTAGCTGTTCTCCTTCTCGTGCGTGTAGGACCCCCGGGCGTACACACGGCTGACGAGGCCCTCGACGATCTGCGCGTCACACCAGTCGGGAGTCCAGTCCAGATCGCCCTCCCCGACGCGAGGAGGGCCCAGTTCGGGATGGGCCACGCGCAGGGCGCGCTGGGCACGCAGCACGGCGCCGACCGTCGTGCTCTGGCTGTACGCGATCGCGACAGCCGCACGCCAGTCGCGGGGCAGTGCTCTTACCGAGGAGTGACGGACGCCCCAGGAGTGGGGCTTCCCCGAGGCGACCTCGGCCCAGCCGGGTTCGGGCACGGGATGACCGGCAGTCGACACGGGGAACGAGAGAACCGAGGCCGACGCGGACGGGGCGCGGTACGTCACGTGGGCGTGGCCGAGTACGGCGGCCCGCCAGGCACGCGTCAGGCCCGCCCGGTCCTCGTCCTGGGCCCTTGGGGTCGTCCCTTTGCCGAGCTGCGCATCGGGATGGAACCAGCCGGTGGTGTCCAGGTTCAGCTCAGGACCGTACGCATCCGTGCGTACCGTCACGCCGCTGCCCCTCCACCGCTGCCAGAGGGTACGGGCCGCGCGCAGGTTCTGCCGCTCCAGGGTCCAGAGCCAGCCCATGCTCAGCGCCTCCCACGAGGCGAGCGCGGATGCCCCCGCGGCCCACTGCCGTGCTTCCCAGGCCCGGTCGTACGACTCGAGCTTCTTGCGGTTGAGGCTGAGCGTGCCCGCGTACGGGCCCGTCAGGTTGAGGACGTAGCCGAACGGCTGCCGGTCGGTGCCGATGCCGTCGCACAGCACCGCGCCCTTGCCGTGCACCCACCACAGCACACCGGGCACGGCCTCCACCGCCGGGCGGCCCGCGTCCGGTCCGACCGGGGTCTGGAGCTCGCCGGGACCCCAGTGGTGCCGTCTGCCCGACGCGTCCTCGACCACCATCCCGAACTCGCTGACCAGGACCAGGCGGCGCAGCGTCGAGACGGGCGAGAGGCCCGAGTCCACCACCGAGTCCCGCAGATACAGGCGGATCCGCGTGCCGCCCTCCAGGAGGCCGTCCTCCATGGAGTCGTCGTGCTCCTGGATACGGAACAGACTCCCGCTGCCCGGGATGTCGACCCGCAGCGCCTTTCCGGCGGGGATGCCGTCGACGCCCACCTGGCGGGTGACGACGGTCATCTCGTCGGCGAGCATGAAGTAGCTGAACACCCCGATGCCGAAACGGCTGTTGGGGTAGAGGCGCAGCGCCGGGTCCTGCCGGTGCCAGTTGGCCTGCTCCTGGCGGAACGCCCGGGACTGCTCGAAGCGGCGGCCCGCCTTGGTGAAGGTGTTCTTCAGCTGCTCAAGGCCCATGCCCACGCCGTTGTCCCGGCACTCCACATAGCGCCCGCGCTCGTCGGTTCCCTCGACGACGGTGATCCGCCCCTCCCAAAGACCCGGATCGCCGCCCCTGCCCTCCAGATATCTGCGCCGCATCGCCCGGTGGCGGCAGGCGTCCATCGCGTTCTGGTACAACTCGCGCAGTGCCAGGTCCGGTTCCCCGTCGTAGATGCGCTCGCCCATGAACAGGTCGCGGACCTCGGTCTGCGCCAGCTGAAAACGCAGCAGCGGCACGTCGTACGCTCTGCGGCCCCGCTCCTGGACCGCCCGCAGCGCCCGGTCCGTGACGCGGGCCGGCACCCCGGACAGCAGGACGGAACGGGACTCGGGCAGCCCGCCGGCCGCGTTCCGCAGGGCGCAGGCGAGGTCGTCGGCCTGCTCCACGACGCCCGCGAGCGCGGCGTGCACCGCCGGGTGGGGACATGCCGCGTCCAGGGCCAGGTCCTGGTCCGCGGTGTGCCAGGCCGCGTCCCGCACCGCGTTGACGGCGTCCTGGGGGAGCACCGGATCAAAGACCGCGAGGTGCTCGGCGAGGACGTCCGGCAGGGTCCGCACGTCCAGCGCGAGGGTGGCGGCCAGATGGACCAGCGCCGCCGCCTCCGCCACCCGCAGCACCTGACTTCCGCCGGGCACCGGCACCGCGAGCTCCGACAGGGCGCCGGGCGCCAGGAGCGGGGCACCCAGTGCGACGCCGGAGGCCACGGAGGAGAGGGCCGCCGCCAGCTCGGCCACGCGCGGGCCGTGGCCGGCCGCACCGGCCGAACTGTCGAGGAGCCTTGCGGCCAGCGTCGCGGACTCCACCGGCGGGACGGGCTCCTCGTCGGTCTCGAACCGCTCGGTGATCCAGCGGTGCACCAGCCACAGGGCGACATCGCGCGCCTCCTCGACGCGGCCGTTCAGCAGGCAGGCGGAGAGCTTGTCCCTGATGTGCGGGTGATGGCCGGCCACCTGCTCGTAGTGTCTGCGCCACGCGTCGCCGTCCTTGCGCGGCCGGGCGCTGTACGCGGAGATGTCATGGGCGTGGCTCAGGCGTCGTGCCCAGGCGGCTTCATGCAGGAACGGGGCGGCGACGAGCGCTGCGGCCTCCACCGCGGAGAGCGCCACCGTCTTCGGCACCAGGCCCGGCAGCCGGTCGCGCAGCAGGCGTACGGGGAAGTCGTCGTCGGCCCACGGGTCGGGCATCCGCTCCTGGGCGCGGTGGACCACGTCGGCGCACTCCTCGACCAGTGTGGCGAGGCACTCCCGGAAGCGGGGGACCAGGCCCGCGTCCGACTCGGCCACCCGTTCCCACAGGGCGGTGTCCGAGGCGGCGTCGCGCCAGCCGTCCAGCAGTCTGCGGCCCGCGCAGACCTCCGTCTCACGGGCCTCGGCGTCCAGCTCGGACCCGTACCGGATCTGCGGCTCCTGCTCCACGCCCAGTTGTCGTCGCGCCGAGCGCAGGGTGTGCCGTCGGGCCGTCTCGTACACCTCGTGCACGGTCCGGGCTTCGGTCAACGGGCGGAACGCTTCCGCCAGGCCCTGGGTGAAGAAACTGCCCTCGGCCGTGAACCCGGACCGTTGCCCGGCGGCGCAGGCCGTGATCAGCGCGAACCGGCCGGACGGTTGGCCTCTGAGGATGCCGCTGCCGAACACGCCCGCACCGCCGGACGGTTCGTCACGGCACGCGTCGACCAGCCACAGCACGGTGCCCGCCCGGCAGTCGGAGAGGTACGCGCTGATGTCCGCGGGGACGAGAGTCTCGCGGTGGGGCCTGCGCCAGTCGCCGTCATGTGGGGCGCGCGCGTCCGAAGGGACGAGATAGTCGGTGCCGTCGATGCGGATGCCGTGCCCCGAGAAGTGGAGCAGCAAAGTGCCGTCGGCCGGGACGCTCCGTGCGACCTCGTCGATCGCGGTGGTGATCGCGGCCCGGGTTCCGTCGGGCACCGTCTCCACGTGGTAGCCCGCGGCCCTGAGCGCGGCGCCGAGCGCGCGCTGGTCGGCGGCCACGGGCTCCTCCAGCGGAGCGAAGTGATGCGCGGCGTCAGGCGTCGCCGCGACTCCGATCAGCAATGCGGTGCGTGTCTGCTCCATGCCCTCTCCCAGGTGCGAGCGCCTATCGTCGCATTTGGGAGGTGAGCCCGAAGGCCCTTGCGGAGAACGGGACTTACCTGGTCAGGCGGGCGGCGAGCGGATCGCCACGGAGGAACTCCACGAGCTCGTCCTGGCCCGGCGCGGTGGCGGGTCCCCGCCGGGTCACCGCGAGGGCCGCTGCCGCGTTCGCCCCACGCGCCGCCGTCTGCGGTTCGAGCCCACGCCCCAACAGGGCGAGGAACGCCCCCACATGGGCGTCCCCGGCCCCATTGCTGTCCACCGCGTCGACGGCGAAGCCGGGCACATGCGCCACGGCGTCCACGCCAGGGGCGGCAAGCCAGCACCCGTCCTTGTCGGCCCTCACAAGAACCCCGGCTCCCGGCGCGAGTCGCCCGCGCAGAGCGGCGGCGGCTTCTCGCGGGTCCGAGAGCCCCGACATCAGCGCGCCCTCGCGTGCGTTGCAGCTCAGCCAGTCGGTCCGGGCAAGGACCGGATCGAGAACGGCGGCAGGGATGTCGGCGACCAGCGGCGCCGGGTCGAAGCAGACCCGTACGTCCGGCGGCAGTGCGGCGGCGAAGGCCGACAGGAGGGGGCCGTTGATCTCCATCACGAGGCTGTACCCGGAGAGTTGCACCGTGTCGCCGGGCCGCAGCGCGTCCGCGACGGCCGCCGTCTCCGCCGCCGTCATCCGCGCGTCGACGCCGAAGCTGGTCACGAACGTACGCTCGCCACCGGCGTCCACCAGCGCGACACAGAAGCCGGTGTCCCCGTCCGTGCGCACCGGAAGCAACGTCCCGACGCCCTCGTCGGCGAGGGAGCGGCGGACGAGGTCGCCGTACGGGCCGGTCCCGTGCAGCCCCGCGTACACCGCGTCGGCCCCCAGACGTCGTGCGGCCGTCAGGGCGTTGAAGCCGCCGCCCGCGTACAACTCCGTACGGGAGCCGATCACGTCGCCGCCCCTTTCGGGCAGCGCGGGGATCTCGATGACGAGGTCGGCGATGACGTTCCCCGCCAGGACGAGGCGCGGGGCGGGGGAGGGGACGCTCATCGGACGGGCTCCTCAAGCGCGGGGGAGAGAGCGGCAGTTGTGGCCGGGCCGCGTCCGCCGAAGACGGCGTACACCGCCGCGCCCACTCCTGTCGAGACCGCCCAGCCCAGACCGTTGACGCCCGGCCAGGAGTCGGCGAGCGGTCCGGAGAACCACACGTCGTCCGCGCCCGTACCGGCGGTCGTGAACAGGAGCCCCGAGACGATCGCCGCCACCCAGGCGAGTACGGCGGGCAGCCGGAAGCCGCCGGTGTACCAGTATCGACTGGACCGCGAGGTGTCCATCAGGCCGTCCGGGTCGTAGTCGCGGCCCCGCAGCATGTCGACCGCGATCACCCCGATCCAGGCGGAGATGGGCACCGCGAGGAGGGTCAGGAAGGTGGAGAACGGTCCGTAGAAGTCGTCGGCGATCAGCATGAAGTAGATGCCGCCGAGGAACATCAGCACGATGTCGATCACCACGGCCCAGGCCCCCGGCACCCGCAGCCCCAGCGTGATCATGGTGAGGCCCGCCGAGTACGTCGACAGGTGGTTGGACATCAGCAGGCCGCCGAAGGCCGCGATCAGGTACGGGACCGCCATCCAGGACGGCAGCATCGCGTTGATCGCGGAGACCGGGTCGGAGGAGGTCGCGAGCGACGGGTCGCCCGCGGTGAGCAGCGAGCCCAGCGAGATGAGCACCACGAGCGGGATGCCCGCGCCGAACGCGGAGGCGGCGACCAGGCGGCGCCCCGGGACCGTACGAGGGAGGTAACGGGCGTAGTCCGCACCGGCGTTGGCCCAGCCGATGCCCGTGCCCGCGGCGATGAAGCCGATGCCCGCGATGACGCCACTGGTCGGTCCCGCGGGGCTCGCGAGCACCTTCGACCAGTCGACGGTCGCGACGAGGAAGCCCATCACGATCAGGTTCAGCACGCCGAAGAGGACCGTCGCCCACTTGTTGATCCACATGATCGTGGCGTGACCGAGGCCGCTGATCAGCAGCGTGCAGGCGATGAAGACCAGCAGACAGAGCACGGTCAGGAAGGAGTTCCGGTGGACGTCGAAAGCCACCCCGAGCAGGGCGAGGAGCGCGTACGCCGCCGTGGTCGTCGTGATCGTCTCCCAGCCGATCCGGCTCAGCCAGGAGACCAGGGTCGGACCCGCGTTCCCGCGCTGCCCGAACACCGCGCGGGAGAGCGTCAGCGCGGGCGCCCCACCCTTCTTGCCCGCCAGGCTCAACGCTCCCACCAGGGCGAACGATCCGAACGAGCCGACGATCGCGACCAGGGCTGCCTGCCAGATGTTCAGCCCGCGGAAGGCGACGAGCGTCGCGCCGAGCGGCAGCCCGAGGATCGAGATGTTGGCGGCGAACCAGGTCCAGAACATCTGGCTCGCGTGGCCATGACGCTCACTGTCGGGGACCGGCTCGATCCCCCGGGTCTCTACGGTGCCGACCTGATCGTTCTTCGTCGAAGCGGCCATGACGGAACCTCCTTGCGCGATACGTGGGGCGGGGACAGGGGAGTGAGCCTCAGCGGTGGGTGAGCAACTGGGCCGTCAGTGACTCCAGTTCGAGGTCGTTGACCGTGCGAAGGGTGCGTACGGCGTCGGCGGGCAGCCCGGAGAGCCCGCGCAGCGATCCGGCGACCGCACCCGCGATCGCGCCGATCGTGTCGCTGTCGCCGCCGAGATTCGCGGCGAGGAGCGCGCTGCGCCAGGGGTCGCCGCCGGTCAGTGCGAGCACCGCGAAGGCGGCGGGTACCGACTCCTGGCTGGCGACGCTGGTGCCGATGAGGGCGACGACACGGTCGAGGGCGGCGGCCTCGTCCAGGCCGTTCACCAGCGAGCGGGCCCAGGCGATACGGGCCGCGATGTCGGCGCCCGCGACCCAGTTTCCGCGCCGGGCACCGGCCTCGGCGGCGGCGATCGCGGCCTCGAAGGCCTCGTCGAGCGACCCGCCGGCGACGCCCGTGCTCACCGCCGCCGCGACGGCCGCCGCGCCCGCGATGCCGATGTTCGTGTCATGGGTGACCTGGCAGGACTCCACGACCCGGTCGAGGAAGTCGGGCAGCGGATCGGCGGCGAAGGCGATGCCGACCGGGGTGACGCGCATCGCGGCGCCATTGGTGGTGCCGTACCTGCCCGCCTCCTTGGGGTCGGTGCCGCCCGCGACGGCGTCCAGGGCGGCCTTGGTGGACGGGCCGAGCAGGTCGAAGGAGCCCTTGGACTTCATCTCCCGCTCCCAGGACAGGAGTTCGTCGGCGAACCGCAGGGGGTCGACGTGCCCGCCGCCCTCCACGAGCAGCCGCGCCACGATGACCGCCTGGTCGGTGTCGTCGGTCACGGAGCCCGCCGGCATGCCCGCGCTCACCGGGTTGTCGTCCCTCGCTGGTTCGAATCCGGTGAGGGTGCCGTAGACGCGTACGACGTCCTCGCGGGACATGACCTGGGTCGGCATGCCCAGGGCGTCGCCGAGGGCGAGTCCATAGAAGGCGCCGAGCGCGCGGTCGAGAAGGTCTGGGGGTGCTGCGGTCACGAGTGGCCTCCTCGGCCGGTGCGTACGTGCAGTTGGAACCGGGACGGGTCGAGCAGGCTGGTGACCTGCTCCACCACCTCCCCATCGGCGTCGCGGAAGACCTGGGCGAGTCGGATGAACGGCTCACCGGGCGCGCGGTGGAGCAGCCCCGCGTCCTTCTCGCCGAGGCCGGACACCGCGATGCGGGCGTCGCTCGACGCGGCGATGTGGCCCGCCGCGAGCAGCGTGCGGTTCAGGGAGCCGCCTTCGAGGCCGCGCTCGGGCAGGTCGGCGAGGGCGGGCACGGCGGGGACGCGGCTGCGCTCCAGGGAGATACCGTCGCCGTCGGGCAGTCGCCTGACGCGGTCGAGGGCGATGAAGCGGGCTTCCTCCAGACCCAGCTCGGCGGCGAGCTCCGGGTCGCTGATCCGCTCGAAGCGGAGGGTGTCCGTGGAGAGCTCGGTGCCCTGGTCGGCGAGTGCCCGGGTCCAGCCGAGCTGCTGGTCGAGTGGGGTCCCGTCGAACGTGACGATCGAGCCGATGCCCGCGTGCGTCTCGATGAGCCCCTGCTCGCCGAGTGCGCTGAGCGCCTGCCGCACGGTGGTGCGACTGACCCCGAACCGCTCCCGCAGCGCGTGCTCGCCGGGGAGGCGGCTGCCGTCTGCGTGCACCCCCGCGCGGATCTCGTCGGCGAGCACGTGCGCGACGCGATGATGTTTATGAACCTGTCCAGGCATGTCTAGAAGGTAAGCGGAGCTGATCCCTCCCGTCTACGGTCGGCCGACGTTTCGCCGGAAGATTCTTGTCCGGGAGGCGCGTCAGACCTTCTCGGACCGCCGCGCCCGGTGTGACATCCAGGCGGCGACCAGCGCGCCCGACACGTTGTGCCACACGGAGAACACCGCGGCGGGCAGCGCGGCCAGCGGGCTGAAGTGCGCGGTGGCGAGCGAGGCCGCGAGCCCCGAGTTCTGCATGCCGACCTCGAACGCCATGGCGCGCGAGGCGGGCGGGCCGAGCCGCGCCAGCTTGCCCGCGCCGTAGCCGAGGGCGAGGCCGAGGCCGTTGTGCAGGACGACGGCGACGAACACCAGCAGGGCGGCCGACTTGATGGCCGCCGCGCTGCCCGCGACCACGATGGCCACGATGACGGCGATGGTCAGGGCCGAGAGCCACGGCAGCGCGCTGAGCACACGCCCGATGTAGCGGTCGAACAGCAGGCGTACGACGAGACCGGCGATGACCGGCAGCAGCACGGTCTTGAGGATGTCCGTGACCATCGAGCCCGCGTCCACGGGCAGGTACTCGCCCGCGAGGAGCAGGGTCAGCGGCGGCGTGATGAGCGGCGCCAGCACGGTCGAGACGGTGGCGACGGAGACGGAGAGCGCCACATCGCCGCGCGCCAGATAGGTCACCACGTTCGACGCGGTACCGCTCGGCGCGCAGCCGACCAGAATCACGCCCGCCGCCAACTGCGGCGAGAGCCCCAGCGCGTGGGCGATCAGCCAGCCGAGCCCCGGCATGATCACGTAGTGCGCGACCAGGCCGAGCGCGACGGCCCAGGGCCGCTTGACGACACCCTGGAAGTCGAGCGGCGTCATCGTGAGCCCCATGCAGAACATCACGACACCCAGGAGGTACGGGACGTTCGTGCCCCAGTCCTTGAAGGCGTCCGGCGCCAGCAGGCCGAGGGCGCCGGCGGCGAGCACGAGGACGGGGAAGACCGTGACGGCGAGGCGGGCGGCCTTGTCGCCACTCTCCGTTGAGCTGGGGATCGTCTGTTCGGTTTGCACCCGGCGATGCAACGCCGCCGCGCCGCGTGGACGCAAGCCTGTCTCGATATGTGGTCGCTACAGGTATGGACCGGGACGTCAGTCGCAGTCGGCCGGGGGCAGTCGGAGTCGGCCAGAGCCGGCCGGGGTCAGCCCGATGCGCCGCAGGTGTTCACAGGGGTGACTGAATCCACCGTCTGGACGGGCAGCGTGACGTTCCGCGCACCGTCCCCGTCGTCCACCCGGACGACGACCCCGCCGCCGCCCGCGCGGACGAACTTCCCGCACAGCCCGCCCGTCGTCGTGCCGACCTGGACGAGGTGATCATCGGGCGAAGCAGTGGTGGTCCACGAGATGCCGACCGCCACGGCCACCAGCAGGACTCCGCTCAGGCAGCACAGCGAGGCGTACCGGAGGGACTGCGTGACCCGGACGACTTCCTGCTCGGTCCATTCGCGCAGGGCCTGTCCGGCCTGCTGGATCCGGTCTCCGGGGCGGCCGTGGGCGGCGCGCACCGCCAGGACGGAGCCGGCCACGAGCAGGAGGAACGCCGCGGCGATCAGAGTCGTCGCCCAGTACCGGGCGGCCTCGGGGAGTTGCGTGAGATCGTCGCGGCCCTTGAGGACGGCGAGGATCGCGAGTAGCGCGGTGAGACCCGTGAGCCCGGTACGCCAGCCCTCGGCCTGCCGCCTCAACTCGGTGAGCTGGGTGAACTCGAGCTCGCGGGCGAGTACGGCCCACCGGCGGTCGGACTGATCACTCATCAGGCGCTCACCGAGGGCTCGTCGGCGTCGCCCGGCAGCACCGCGGGCACGTGCCAGCTGGCGCCGCACCCCACGAAGGCGGCGTCCGGGGGCATATGGGGGTGGGGATGCCGACACTCGCAGAAGTGTCGCTCCCGGGTCAGGGCCGCCGCGTCGGCGGCGGGCGACGGTGCGGGCGTGCCCCGCAGCCAGTCCCGGAGCCCCTTGGTTCCGGTGCCGGGCAGGCCCCGCCGGTATTCGCTGGCCGTCCTGCCCCGGCAGCGGGGGCAGCTGCCTTCGAGTACGACGCCTTGGCCGTCGCCCGAGGCGCGCCAGGTGAAGGGGGTGGGCGCTTCGCCGACGTGCTGTTCGAGGTACTCGGACTGGAAGTCATGGGCGGCGGAGGTCGGTTCAGTCATTCTTGGTCAACCCGTCGAAGCGTAGATCGAACAGTGCGGCATACAGGCTCAGACGGTCCGCCACCCAGCTCTCGGACTCCCCGGTCGCGTGGGCGGCGCGAGCGATGTGCTCGGGCGACACCCGGCCCTTGACCGAGGGCTGCAGTCCGTTCAGGCCCTCGGTGAGGACAGCCAGGTCCTGCCAGAGGGGGATGAGTGGGGGTGGGTCCGGCAGGCGGGGCGGGTCAGGCATCAAGGGCAGGTAGGGCGTGATTCTCCGGAGCGAGTCCGGGATGCTCTCGCCGAGCCGCGCGCCGATGCTGACGATGCCGAGAGTGGTCAGCGGAGCGCCCTCGTGGGGAAGCCAGTTCTGGAAGGACAGGGCAACGAGATCCTGTTCGGTCGGGACCGAGTCCGGCAGGGCGTCAAGAGCTTGTGGTGAGAGTTCGGGGACGATGGCGCCAAGGGGGCGCAGGGTCGCGAGACGGGTGTACGCCGCGGCTGTGCCGATCCGCAGCTTCCGGGCGTAGGCGGCGAGGGCGCGAGGGACCAGGGGCTTCCAGACGGCGGTGGAGAGCACTCCACGGGCGTGGCCGGAGATTTGAGGCTGACGCGTCAGGGCTTGGGTGTCCTGCGGCGTGGGACGGAAGGGGGCCAGATCCTCGGGGAGCCGGGGGACGGTCAGTCCAAGGCCCTCGGCGTGCTGCTCGGCATGGCCCCACGCCCCACGCAGTGACTCGCGGAGGCGCTCGGCGGCATAGAAGAGACCGGCGGTGGTGATTTCGGACGCCGGGTAGTCCTCGTTGCCGTTGGTGGCCTCCTTGCCGGACAGGGCGAACCGGGCGGGCAGCGGCAGCTCCGGCCACGCGGTGATGACGTCGATGCCTGCGGGAACGGCGACCCCGGCCGTGCGGAGTTCGTCGACGGCTGCCTGGAGATCGGTGTTGCTCGGTGCCGCCTTGGCCGCGCGCGCCAGCGTGTCGAGGCTGATGACGTCCTCCAGCCGTCGGTCGAGCGTATGGAGGCTGTGCACGATGGCGCCCGTATGGCTCGACGGCACGAGACCGCCGCCATCGGCGCCGTCCGCGTAATGGCGTTCATGGATCAGGCCCAGCCGGGCAGTTGTGGCGGTGAGCCGTTCCTCGGCGTCCTCAAGGGGCGTCTGCCAGATGGTGGCCATGGCCACGGTGGCGGCCCAGCCCACCTCCTGACGCCCGTCGGGCCCGGGACGGGTGAACCTGTTGAGGGTGCGGTACAGGTCGTCATCCAGTTCCATCCATGGGGCGACTTCCCTGACGCCGGGAGGTGTCCAGCCGAGCCAGTCGAAGCGCGACAGCCTGCTCAGCAGCTCCGCCGGTGGAGTTCCGGTCTTCTCGCTGACCCTTCGTACGTCCTGCGGCACCGTGACGCGTCGCAGGAGCAGCTCGTAGGGGGTGTTGGACTTTGCGAAGAGGTGCTCGATGTCCTCTTCGGTGCATACGTAGTGCTCGTGATGTGAGGGGACGCGCGAGGCAGGGGAGCCGTGCAGTGGTGTGAGCCTCGAATAGCGCCGGGCAAGGCTCCCCAGGGGCAGGGACAGTTGATGGGAGGCCAGGACCAGGCTGGCGCGGTGGTCAGTGATGTCCCCGGCCCCCACCGCCCTTACGGTCCGGCCTTGGTACATGGGACCCGACAGCGCCTCGGCCAGCAGACCGTCGAGTCTCTCGGGGATCCATTCGAGATCCTCGGACGAGGCGGCGCGCGGGGCTTCGCGCGGATGGACGACACGCAGCCGTCGTTTCCGTCGCATGATGTCGGCCATGGTCATCCCATGTTCCACGGCATGGTGCACCACGCTCTGCCAGTCGTCGTCGACGTGGTCGGCGACATCGGCGTCTCCCGGTTCCGGTACGGGATGGCCCACCAGGTCGGCGGGGGAGGCGAGAGGGAACTCGCCGGGCGGGAGCTTCAGAGCGACGGCCCGCCAAGGATTGGTGCGCTCGACACTGGATGTGGCCCCCATGCTGTGCTCGAAGGGGACCGGGCTCGGAGACGAGACGAGCGCTTCGTCCCGGTGGAACCACCCTTGGGTGTCGAGGCAGTGGCGCTCGCCCTGCCTGCCCCGCGCCGCGGTGACGCCCTTGCCGCGCCACTCGTCCCAGAGCACCCGGGCGACGGCGCAGTTACGGCGCTCCAGCTCCCACAGCCACTCCATGGCGAGACCGGACCACGAGGCCAGCGACTTGGCCCCCTTGCGCCAGTTCTCCTGTGCCCACTCCAGGTCGTACTCCTGCAGCTCCTTGCGGCTGACACTGAGCTGTCCGGCGTGCGGCCCGGTCAGGTTCAGTACATAGCCGAAAGGCGCCTCGTCCGTGATGATGCCGTCGCACAGCACGGAACCCGGACCGTCCACCCACCACAGCACGCCCGGTATCGATTCCAGCCGTTCCACGACCTTGCTCCCCGGAGCGGACTGAAGCACCCCGGGCTCCCAGTCGTGCGCGTACCCCGTGGCGTCCCGTACCTCCAGGCTGAACTCGCTGACCCTGACCTGCTCGCGCAGGACGTTGACGCATGAGGACGCGCCGTCCGTCATGACTCCGTCCCGCAGATACAGGCGGACCCGCGTACCGCCTTCGGGCAGCCCGTCGTCCTTGCCGTCGTGCCGTTGCAGACGGAACAGGCTGCCACTGCTCGGGATGTCGACCCGGAAGGCGCGCTCCGCGGGGATGCCGTCGGGGCTCACCTGCCGCGTCACGATGGTCATCTCGTCGGCGAGCATGAAGTAGCTGAACACCCCGATGCCGAAACGGCTGTTGGGGTAGAGCCGCAATGACGGATCGTGCCGCAGCCAGCGGGACTGCTCCCGGCGGAAGGCCTTGGACTGCTCGAATCGGCTGCCCGCGCGCGTGAAGGTGTACTTGAGCTGTTCCTCGCTCATGCCCACGCCGTTGTCGCGGCACTCGATGTACCGCCCGCGGGAGTCCTCGCCCTGCTCGATGGCTATCTGTCCCGACCAGCCGACGGGCCTCGCACCGCTGCTGTTCAGGTACGCCCACCGCATCGCGCGGTACCGGCAGGCGTCCATGGCGTTCTGATAGAGCTCACGGAGCGCCAACTGCGGTTCGCCGCCGTACAGTTGCTCGCCCATCAGCAGCTCTCGCACTTCGGTCTGCGCCAGATGGAAGCGGAGCAGGGGGATTTCGTAGGAATCCTGTCCACCCACCTTCCGGGGGCGGAGATCCCGGTTGGTCACCCGGATGGGTGCCGCGCCGAGCAGGCCGGCCTCCTTGACCGGCAGGCCGGTGGCCGAAGCCGCGACCTGCTGGGCGAGTTGATCAGCCTGTTCGGCGATCTCCGTGAGTGCCGCGTGCACCGCCTGATGGGGGCAGGGCGCGTCGAGGTGGAGCGTGTTGCCTTCCCTTTCCCAGCTCATCCGATGGGCGATGCCTATGACGTCCTGCGGCAGGACGGGGTCCGTGACGGCGAGATGTTCGGCCACCACCTCCGGGAAGACGCGGACGTCCACGGCGAGCGCGGCCGCGAGGCGGAGCAGGGACGCCAGCGGGCGGATGCGCAGCGTCTGGTATCCGCTCGGCAGGAGGACCTTGCCCGGCGTGCGGGTCTTCAGCTCGTCGGGGGATTCCGTCAGACCGATGCTCGCGGCCGCCGCGCGAAGCAGCCCGGACAGTTCGTCGACCCGGTCCTGCTCCGTGCCCCGGCCGTCCAGGAGCGTGCCGGCGAGCGCGTCGGCGTGAGGGGCGGGCACCGCTTCGTCGTCGGTGTCGAATCGGTCGGCGATCCAGCGGTGCACCAGCCACATGGTGACGGCCACCGCGTCCTCCGTGCGCCCGCGTGAGCGGCACTCGGCGAGCTTTTTCGCCACGCGGGCGTTCTGGTCGCCGATCTGTTCGTAGTGCCTGCGATGCGCGTCCGCCCCCGAACGCCGCTCCAGCGCGTATGGATCCACCTCGGCCGCCTGGCTCAGCCGGTCGGCCCAGGCCGCCTCGCGGAGGAACGGTGCCGCGGCCAGTGCCGCCGCCTCCACGGCCGAGAGGCACTCCACCTCGGGCAGCAGACGGGGCAGCCAGTCGCGCAAGAGGCGTACGGGAAAGGCGTCGTCGGCCCAGGGGTCGGGGTACGGCAGTCTCTCCTGGGCGAGATGAAGGGTGCGGGCGCACTGTTCCACGAAGATACCGAGGCATTCCTGGAAGCGGGGGATGTCGTCCCTGTCCCGCGCCTCGACGCGCTGCCACAGGGGTGTGTCCCGGACGGCGTCCCGCCAGGCGTCGAGCAGGGGGCGCCCCTCGCAGATCTCCGCTTCCCTGGTCGCTGTCTCCGCGTTCGTTCCGTAGCGGATGCGTGCGGTCTGCGTCTGGCCGTGCCGCCGTGCGGCCTGCTGTGTCTTGGCGCGTGCCATCGCGAAGACGTCCTTGACGGACCGGGCCGACGTCAGTGGACCGAGTGCGTCGGCGAGGCCGCGGGTGAAGAAGCTTCCCTCGCCGGTGTATCCGCTGCGTTCCCCTGCCGAGCAGCCCGTCAGCACGGCGAAGCCGCCGTTTGGGGGGCCGTTGTCGATGACGTTGCCGAAGGCGACACCCTCTCCCTGTAGGTCCGTGCGACAGGCGTCGATCACCCAGAGAACCGTGCCCGCCGTGCAGGCCTTGAGGGATGAGCTGATGCTCGCGGGCAACAGTGAGTCCACATACGGCTCCTGCCAGACCCCGTCGCTAGGCAGGCAGGCGTCAAAAGGGACGAGATAGTCGGTCCCGTCGACGCGTACGCCGTGTCCGCTGAAGTAGAGCAGGAGGGTGCCGTCGGCAGGGACACCGCGGGCGACCTCGAATATCTTGGTTCTGATGTGGCTGAGGCCCGCGTTGTGCAGAGTTTCCACCTCGTAACCGGCGGCATCGAGGGCCGTGTTCATGAGCCGGAGATCGGCGTCGACCACTTCGTCGAGGGAATCGAAGAAATCGAGCGCCGACGGCGCGTGCCCAATCCCGATCAGCAGCGCTTTGCGCACGTGTCCCATCGTTCCTCCCGCAGGCCGAAGGAACATGATGGCACCACAAGAGCCACCCCACGCGCGGAGTTGACGTGTGGCACAGCCTTGTCAGTACCGCGTAATCGCCGTACCCCCCGAGTCCGTCCCGATCGCCATGTGCGGCCGCCGCCCCTGCTCGGCCCACCGCAGGATCCGCGCCATCGCGTCCTGGGGCACCGACACGCAACCCGCCGTCGCACCGCTCCCGTTGACGTGCAGGAAGATTCCGGCGCCGCGCCCCCGCACCGGGCGGTCGTAGTTGAAGCCGATCACCAGGGCGTGCGCGTACTGGGGGTCGTACGTGATGAGGTGCTCGGACTCGGCGGCTCGGCAGTCGGCGGGGCGGGGCTGGGTCCAGCGGTTGTAGGAGCGGGAGTCGTTGTCCTGGCACCACCAGGAGGTCTTCGCCACGCGGCGGTAGGCGTAGTCAGCGCCGGACGGCTTCGGTCGGATGCCGAAGGCGTACGGCAGCCGGAAGAGGCCGGTGGGTGTCGTGTTCGTCCCCTGCTTGCGGGTGGCGCCCTCGGCCAGGCCCTTCGCGCCGAACCGCGCCGCCGCCGAGCCGGATTCCACCCACCGCCCGCCGCGCCGGTCCCACCACGTGACGGTGCCCGTGGTGGAACTGGTGCGCGCGGCCTGCGCGGTGATGAGCTGGCTGCCGCCGCCCGTGTCGGCCATGCGGTCCGGCAGCGGAGGGTTCGCGCCGGGCGCGGCACCTAGGGTGCCGGCGGTGGCGAGGGCGAGCAGGGCTGCGGACGCGAGGGCGGCGGCACGGGGGCGCATGGCTCAGACCGTACTGGGAGGCAGGGGCAGCGGCAGCCCGGGCAGGCCGTCGATGCTCTGTGCGATCCACTCCTTCTTGGCGAAGTAGGCGCTCAGTGACTCGTCGTCCTCGCGCGCGAAGCGCTTGCTGTGCAGGTCGCGGTCCTCGTCGTACGACATGAAGGGCACCGCGTATCCGCAGGTGTCGCGGACGAGTTCGGCCGACACGACGATGATCGCGCGTAGGCCGTGCGGGGTCGGGTCGATGTCAGGGAAGTGCCCGAGCAGCTCCGCCCAGCGCGGGTCGTCGCGGAAGACGGGTTCGCCGCGGCCGTGCACCCGGACGATGTTCGGGGGACCCTGGAAGGCGCACCACATCAGGGTGATGCGGCCGTTCTCGCGCAGGTGCGCGACTGTCTCCGCGTTGCTGCCCGCGAAGTCCAGATAGGCGACGGTGAGGTCGTCGATGACGGCGAAGGAACCCGAGAGGCCCTTGGGGGAGAGGTTGACCGTGCCGTCGCCCGCGAGGGGCGCGGTCGCGGTGAAGAACATGGGCTGAGCTTCGATGAAGGTGCGGAGTCTGCCGTCTATGCGTTCGTAAGTCTTTCCCATGTCTAAGGATTATTCGTCAGAGATCCTTCGTCTGTCTAATTACTTCACGTAACGACTCGCGGTCGGGTTGAATTGACGAAACATACGGGACACTGCATACTCATGCATGACGGCGAATGCAGGGTAAGGAGTACGTGAAGTGAGCAGCAACAACGGCGGTGACGTCCGGCTCTGGGGCGGCAGGTTCGCGGACGGCCCCGCGGAGGCTCTGGCCAAGCTGTCGGCATCCGTCCACTTCGACTGGTGCCTCGCGCCGTACGACATCGCCGGTTCCCGCGCCCACGCGCGCGTGCTCCACAAGGCGGGGCTGCTCACCGAGGACGAGCTGACCCGCATGCTGGGCGGTCTCGACCAGCTCGAAGCCGACGTGGCCGACGGCTCCTTCGTGGGCACCATCGCCGACGAGGACGTCCACACCGCCCTGGAGCGTGGCCTCCTTGAGCGCCTCGGCGCGGACCTCGGCGGGAAGCTCCGCGCGGGCCGCTCCCGCAACGACCAGGTGGCGACGCTCTTCCGGATGTACCTGCGGGACCACGCCCGGATCATCGGCGGCCTGATCGCCGACCTCCAGGGCGCGCTCGTCGGCCTCGCCGAGGCGCACCCGGACGTCGCCATGCCGGGGCGCACGCACCTCCAGCACGCCCAGCCCGTGCTCTTCGCGCACCACGTCCTCGCGCACGTCCAGTCCCTCTCCCGGGACGCGGAGCGCCTGCGGCAGTGGGACGAGCGGACGGCCGTCTCGCCGTACGGCTCGGGCGCGCTCGCGGGTTCCTCTCTCGGCCTGGACCCGGAGGCCGTCGCCGCGGACCTCGGCTTCGAGCACGGCTCTTCGGCCAACTCCATCGACGGGACGGCGTCCCGCGACTTCGCGGCGGAGTTCGCCTTCATCACCGCGATGATCGGCGTGAACCTCTCCCGGATCGCCGAGGAGATCATCCTGTGGAACACGAAGGAGTTCTCCTTCGTCACCCTCCACGACGCGTTCTCCACCGGCTCGTCGATCATGCCGCAGAAGAAGAACCCGGACATCGCCGAGCTGGCGCGCGGCAAGTCGGGTCGCCTCATCGGCAATCTGACGGGTCTCATGGCGACGCTCAAGGCCCTTCCGCTCGCGTACAACCGCGACCTCCAGGAGGACAAGGAGCCGGTCTTCGACTCCTGCGACCAGCTGGAGACCCTGCTCCCCGCGTTCACCGGCATGATGGCGACGCTCACCGTGCACCGCGAGCGCATGGAGGAGCTGGCCCCGGCCGGGTTCTCCCTCGCCACGGACATCGCCGAGTGGCTGGTCAGGCAGGGCGTGCCGTTCCGTGTCGCGCACGAGGTCGCGGGCGAATGCGTCAAGGAGTGCGAGGCGCACGGCATCGAGCTCGACCAGCTCACGGACGAGCAGTTCGCGAAGATCTCCCAGCACCTCACCCCCGAGGTCCGCACCGTCCTGAACGTCCCCGGCGCCCTGGCCTCGCGCAACGGCCGCGGCGGCACCGCCCCCTCGGCCGTCGCCGCCCAGCTCGCCGAGGTCAAGGCCGATCTGACGGTCCAGCAGGAGTGGGCCGCGGCGCGTAAGTGACGCCGCAGCGTCGCGTGCCGCGTTGACGTGGGCATCGCGGGTTACGTTGGTCGCCTTCCGCAAGGAGCCGACCGAACGGAGCCCGCGATGCCTTTCGCACGTCTGGCCGCAGCGACCACCCCCACCGCCCACATCGGCTTCGGCCTGGCCGCCGTCGGCAGGCCCGGCTACATCACGCTCGGCCGTGACGCCGACCTGCCGCCCTCACGCAGCGTGGAGGCCCTGCGTGAGCGCACCCACGAACTCCTCGACGCCGCCTACGCCTTGGGTGTCAGGTACTTCGACGTGGCGCGCTCCTACGGTCGCTCCGAGGAGTTCCTCGCCGACTGGCTGCACGCGAGGCCCGACATCCGTGACGTCGTCATCGGCAGCAAGTGGGGCTATACGTACACGGCCGCCTGGAACGCCGACGCCGCGGGCCCGCACGAGGTGAAGGACCACAGCGTCGCCGCGTACGTCCGCCAGCGCGAGGAGAGCGCCGAACTGCTCGGCGAACGGCTCGATCTCTACCAGATCCACTCCGTCACCCCGCAGAGCCCCGCTCTCACCGACAAGGAACTGCACGCCGAACTGGCCGGGTTGGCCGCGGAGGGCGTGACCATCGGGCTCTCCGTGAGCGGCCCGGAGCAGGCGGCCGCGATCCGTGCCGCCCTCGCGGTGACCGTCGACGGCGAGCCCCTCTTCCGTACCGTGCAGGCCACGTACAACGCCCTGGAGACATCGGCGGGGCCCGCCCTCGCCGAGGCGCACGACGCGGGGCTCACCGTCCTGGTCAAGGAGGCCATGGCCAACGGCCGCCTCGCCGACCCGCACGCCCCCGCGGCCCTGCGGGAGATCGCCGCGGCGACCGGATTCGGCAGCGACGCGGTGGCCCTCGCCCTGGTGCTCCGGCAGCCGTGGGCGGGCGTGGCCCTCTCGGGCGCCGCCACCTCGGTCCAGCTCGTATCGAACTTGCACGCGGCAGCCGTCGACCTCGACGCGGAGCAGCTGGAGCGCCTCGCGGGGCTCGCCGAGGAGCCGGCCGCGTACTGGGAGCGGCGCGGGCAGCTGCCCTGGCACTGAGAAGGCCGCGAGAGACCCGTCTGAAGTCATGGGTGTGAGTGGCGCGCGTATCTCATGAGACAAAATTGTCTCATGAGGTCTATGATTGTCTCATGTCAGTCGATCGTGAACAGGTGCTGCGCAGCGCCGCCGCCCTCCTCACCCGCAAAGGCTCCGCCACGATGGACGAGGTGGCCCGGGCGGCGGGGATCAGCCGGGCCACGCTGCACCGTCACTTCGCCGGGCGCGACGCCCTCGTACGCGCCCTGGAAGAGCTCGGCATCCAGGAGTGCGAGGCCGCGCTGGCGGCGGCCAGGCTCGACGAGGACAGCGCGCGGGACGCGCTGCGCCGTCTGGTGAAGGAGTTCGAGCCGGCCGCGGGGCTGCTCGCGTTCCTCGTCACCGAGAACCAGCTCTTCGAGGACGACGCGCAGCACGCGGGCTGGGCCAGGCTCGACGACACCATCGGCGCCCTCTTCCGGCGCGGCCAGGAGAGCGGCGAGTTCCGCATCGACCTGACGCCCGTCTGGCTCACAGAGGCGCTGTACGGACTCATCGGCGCGGGCGCCTGGGCCGTACTGGACGGCCGGGTGGCCGCCAAGGACTTCACACACATGATCGCCGAGCTGCTGATCGGCGGCGCACAACGGAGAGTGGAACCATGACCAGCATCGAACAGCGGACCGCGTCGACGGAGGTCGAGCGCAGCCCCGGCCGCTGGCTCGCACTCGCCGTGCTGGTGCTCGCCGTGCTCCTCGTCGCCGTCGACGCGACCGTGCTCGGACTCGCGACGCCGTACATCAGCGAGGACCTGAAACCGACCGGCACGCAGCTGCTGTGGATCGGTGACGTCTACTCGTTCGTCATCGCCGGTCTGCTCGTCTCCATGGGCAGCCTCGGCGACCGCATCGGCCGCAAGAAACTCCTGCTGATAGGCGCCGTCGCCTTCGGCGGGGTCTCGGTGCTCAACGCCTACGCGACCACGCCCGAACTCCTCATGCTGGCCCGGGCGCTGCTCGGTGTCGCGGGTGCGACGCTGATGCCGTCCACCCTCGCGCTGATCCGGAACATCTTCCACGACCCGCGCGAGCGCAGCCTCGCGGTCGGCATCTGGGGTGCGATGGCCTCGGCCGGCGCCGCGGTCGGTCCGGTCGTCGGTGGGTTCCTGCTCGAACACTTCTGGTGGGGCTCGGTCTTCCTGATCAACCTGCCGGTGATGGCCGTGCTGGTCCTGGTCGGGATCAAGCTCCTGCCGGAGTCGAAGAATCCGGCGCCGGGTCCCTGGGACCTGATCAGTGTCGTGCTCTCGCTCATCGGCATGATCGCGATCGTGTACGCCATCAAGGAGGCGGCGGCGCACGGCATCCGCTGGGACATCGGCTTGGCCGCCGTGCTCGGCGTTGCGGCGCTCACCTGGTTCGTGCGGCGCCAGCTCACACTGGTGGCACCGCTCCTGGACATGCGGTTGTTCCGCAACCGGGGGTTCTCCGGTGCGGTGCTCGCCGACCTGCTGACCGTCCTCGGCCTTTCGGGCCTGGTCTTCTTCCTCTCCCAGTTCCTGCAACTGGTCCAGGGGAGGCGGCCGTTCGAGGCGGGCCTCGCGGAACTGCCCGCCGCGGTGGGCGCGGTGGCGGCCGGTCTGATCGCTGGCGTGGTCGCGCGGCGGTTCTCCGTGCGCGCGGTGGTCGCGGGCGGACTCGCGGCGGTGGGTGTCGCCCTGGCGGCGCTCACCACGCTGAGCCAGAGCACCGGCTATCCGCTGCTCGGCGCCTCGCTCCTGGTCGTCGGCATCGGCGCGGGCTTCTCGTTCACGGTGACCGCCGACGTCATCCTCTCCAGCGTGCCCAAGGAACAGGCGGGCGCGGCGTCCGCGGTCTCCGAGACGGCGTACGAACTGGGCGCGGCACTCGGCATCGCCCTGCTCGGCTCCATCGTGACGGGCGTCTACCGGGACTTCACGGCCCCCGCGGGCACCCCGCCCGAGGTGGCGTCGGCCGCGCACGAATCGCTGGGCGGCGCGGTGGAATCGTCGGGGGTGCTCCCGGCCCACCAGTCCGAGGCTCTGCTGACCTCGGCGCAGGACGCCTTCGTCGACGGCCTGAGGCTGGCCGCGGGGGCGGGGGCGGCGGTGCTGCTTGTCACCGCCGTGGCGGCGTGGTTTCTCCTGAAGGGCTCAAAGCTGGAGGACGGCGCCCCGTAAGGGGCGTGGTGCTCGCGGTGCTTTGCTGCGGGTGCGTCGTGGCTTGTCGCGCAGTTCGCCGCGCCCCTTCAGGGCGCGCCCCGGCAGCGCTGACAACGAAGGAGGGCCGTACCCCGCGGGGTACGGCCCTCCTCGTACGTCTCGTGCCGTCAGGCAGCCTTCGCCTTGGTGGCGTACATGTCCACGTACTCCTGACCGGAGAGCTGCATGACCTCCGTCATCACGGAGTCCGTCACCGCCCGCAGTACGTAACGGTCGCGGTCCATGCCCTCGTACCGCGAGAACTCCATCGGCTCGCCGAACCGCACCGTGACGCGGCCCGGGCGGGGGAGACCCTTGCCGCCCGGCTGGAGCTTGTCCGTGCCGATCATCGCGAAGGGGATCACGGGCGCGCCGGTCATCAGCGTGAGCCGCGCGATGCCCGTACGGCCCCGGTAGAGGCGGCCGTCGGGGGAGCGGGTGCCCTCGGGGTAGATGCCGAAGAGCTTGCCCTCCTCCAGGACGCGCCGCCCGGTCATCAGCGCGGCGACGCCGCCGTGGCCGCCGTCGCGGTCCACCGGGATCATGCCGGAGCCGGTGAAGAACCAGGCCATGAGGCGGCCCTTGAGCCCCTTGCCCGTGACGTACTCATCCTTGCCGATGAAGTACACCGGACGCGGGCAGACGAGAGGCATGATCATCGAGTCGATGAACGTGAGGTGATTGCCGGCCATGATGACCGGACCGGTGCCCGGAATGTTCTCGGCGCCTTCCACCCGAGGGCGGAACATCAGACGCAAGATCGGTCCGAGCACAGCCTTGATGAGCGCGAGACGGGACAACGAGCCCTCCGGTGTCAACGGGTCAACGACGAGTATGTGCAGGTGAGGACGATACTCGCGGGTGCCCGTCCATCGCACATCGGGTTCACACACTCGATACGCAGAGTTGACCCGCCGAAGCGTGGCGCAGCCCTCGGGGCGCCCTCCCTGAGACGACGTTATCCCTGTGTGCGGCGTGGTGCGCGTCCTAGTGGTCCTTGTCACGCCCGGTGCTCACGCGCTGCCACCGCGTCAGACGGCCCCGCGCCGGGGTCCGGAGCCCACCGAACGGAGCCGGTCCCGCACACCAGTAGCCATCCGTCATCACCCTTCCGTTCGGTCCAGGGTCTCCCATCCGTCACTCGTGGCCACCTACGATCGTGCCGCTTTGTCAGGTGCAAGGCAGCACATCGGGAGGAGCGCTCAATGGCTACGCAGAAGTCGAGGCATTCGGGGCCGGGGGAGCAGCGGCCGGGGCGACGCGCGGTACTGGGAGCGGCGGTCCTCGGGGCGGGCACAGCCGTCGTAGGACTGCCCGGCGTGGCGAGAGCCGACGCCAAGCACGGGCACGGCGGTTACAAGGACCTGCCCGTGCCGACGATCGTCGCGCACCGCGGCACCAGCGGCTACCGCCCCGAGCACACGCTCGGTTCGTACCAGCTCGCCCTCGACATGGGCGCGCACGTCATCGAGCAGGACGTCGTGCCCACCAAGGACGGCCATCTCGTATGCCGTCACGAGAACGACATCACCGCGACGACGGACGTCGCGGCCCACCCCGAGTTCGCGTCCCGCAAGACCACCAAGTCCGTGGACGGCGCCTCGCTCACCGGCTGGTTCACCGAGGACTTCACGCTCGCCGAGCTGAAGACGCTGCGCGCCAAGGAGCGCATCCCGGGCACCCGCCAGCGCAACACCCTCTACGACGGCCGCTGGGACGTGCCCACCCTGGAGGAGGTCTTCCAGTGGGCCGAGAAGCAGGGCCGTGAGCGCGGCAGCCGGATCTGGCTGCACATCGAGACCAAGCACCCCACGTACTTCCGCAAGCTGGGCCTCGGCCTGGAGGAGCCGCTCGCCAAGCTCCTGCGCAAGTACGGGCGGCACAAGAAGAACTCGCCCAACTTCCTGCAGTCCTTCGAGCCCAGCAGTCTCCAGCGCCTGAACAAGCTCGTCGGCCCGCCGCTCGTGGTGCTCCTGTCCACCGCGAGCTCCCGCCCCTGGGACTTCGTCGAGGCGGGCGACCCGCGCACCGTCGCCGACCTCATCAAGCCCGAGGGCCTTCAGTGGATGGCGTCGTTCGCGCAGGGCATCGGCCCCACGCTCGACCTGGTCATCCCGAAGAAGCCGGACGGCAGCCTCGGCACCCCGACCACGCTGGTCAAGGACGCGCACGACGCGGACCTGATCCTGCACCCGTACACGATGCGCAACGAGAACACCTTCCTGCCCACGAACTTCAAGAAGGGCACCGACCCGAACGCCTACGGCGACGCCTTCGGAGCCTTCAAGACGTACTTCGAGACGGGCATCGACGGGATCTTCTCCGACAACAGCGACACCGCCCTGCTCGCCCGCGAGGACTTCGTCAACGGCTGATCGCCCGGCCCCGGTAGGGGTGACAGACGGCCGCTCCGGCAACCTCCTGCCGGAGCGGTCGCGTCCCGCCCTGCATGACGACCGAGCTCATCCCCGCACTGCGTCCCCTCCTCGCCGCCGAGGCCTCCGCCGCGGCACTCGGCACCGGCACCGACCCCGGCGACCTCGAACAGGCCGTCTGGCTGCGCCTGCTCGAACGGATGGAGGCCGCCGACCCGCCCGCCGACCCCGCCATGTGGCTGCGGGCCGCCGTCGCGTCCGAGGCGCGCCGCACCCGGCGTACGGCGGAACGTGAAGTGGCGTACGCGACCGAGCCCGCCGACACGTCCGAACACGGCCCCGAACAGCGCGCCCTGCGGGCCGACCGCGAGCGCACCCTGCACGCGGCGGTGCGCAGACTGCCCGGCCGCTGCCCCGGACTCATGGCGGCACTCCTGTCCCCCAAGGACCTCACCTACCGCGAGATCGCAGGGCAGTTGGGAATGTCACAGGGCAGCCTGGGGCCCGAACGTTCCCGATGCCTGGGATGCCTGCGCAGAATGCTCGCGGCGGAGGTTGCAGTTCCCGACCCGCGGGGAAGGGAGCGTTAGACAACCGGCGGAGCAGGTGAGCGGGAGGCATGCACACATGGGCATGAGCGTGACCATCTCGGAGGCGGGCGGGCAGGACGCCGAGAAGATCCTCAAACTGCAGTACCTGTGCTACCAGAGCGAGGCCGAGCTGTACGGCGACTACTCCATCGAGCCGCTCACGCAGACCCTCGACTCCATCACGGCCGAACTGACCACCGGCAGCGTCCTGGTGGCGCGGCTCGGTGACGAAGTGGTCGCGTCGGTGCGCGGCACGGTCGACCCCGACGGCACGGCGCGGATCAACAAACTCATCGTCCACCCCAGGATGCAGCGGCACGGCCTGGGCGGCCGGCTCCTGGAGGCGATAGAACACCGGCTCGGCGCGGGCGGCACCGCCAAGTGCTTCCAGCTCTTCACCGGCCACCGCAGCGAACAGAACCTGCAGCTCTACCGCAAGCATGGTTATGCGGCGGTGAACACCCGGCACGTGAACGAACGGCTCACGCTGGTGACCCTCGCCAAGGAAGCGGTCGCGGGGGCGTACGCGGCCAAGGTCTAGCGACCCGAGGAGGTCCGTGCCTTGTTCAGCCAGAAGATCGCCGTGACCGGAAGGATCACCGGGATGAACAGATAGCCCATTCCGAAGTCCGACCACACCGTGGCGTCGGGGAAGGCGGACGGCTCGACGAGCGTCCAGGTCCCCACCGCCAGGACGCCCACCAGCTCGGCGGCGCAGCACACCAGCGCCGCCTTGCGGGCCCTCTCGCCGCCCCGCACGAGCGAGTACGTGATGAAGCCGTAGACGAGACCCGCGAGCGCGGACAGCGTGTACGCGAGCGGGGCCTTGTGGAAGTCCGTCGAGATCTGCACGGCCGAGCGCGAGACCGCGCCGACCACCATCACCCCGTACAGCCACACCAGAAGGATGCCGGGCCCGCTGATCAGCTTCCGCCGGGTGCCCTTGGTCTTCCCGTCCGGGGTCACCGTCACCTCAGCCTCCCCAGATGTCGTAGAGCCGCACTTCGAGCACGGCCAGGACCACGCCACCCGCGGCGACCGTGATGGAGCCCCAGCGGGTCCGCTCCGCCAGGGACATGAAGCCCGCGGCCGGGATACAGGCGAAGGAACCGATCAGATACGCCACGAAGATCGTCGTGCCCTGCTCCGCCTTCTCGCCGCGTGCCAGCTGGACGATGCCGACGATCAGCTGGACGGTGGCGAGCAACGTCACCACGCCCATCCCGATGAAGTGCCAGTCCTTGGTCGGCTGGTCCCGGTAGGCGGCGAAACCGCACCACGCGGCGAGGGCGAGCGCGGCCACAGCGGTCGCGATCGTCAGGGCAACAAGCATGCGGTGACTTTATTACGGGCCCAATGACCCGATGCGCGCACCCCTGGGGTGGCCCGTACGCTCGGACACCATGAAGATCCAGGCAGAAGCGCTCTTGTTCGACAACGACGGAACTCTCGTCTCCTCCTTGGAGTCGGTGTACCGCTGCTGGACCCGCCTGGCGCAGGAGTACGGAATCACCGCCGAGGAGTTCGCCCGCGTCGAGCTGCACGGCCGCCCCGCCGCCGAGATCATCGCCGACATGCTGCCCGCCGAGCGCGTGGCCGAGGCCGTCGCCCGCATCGAGGAGCTGGAGGTCTCGGACGTCGAGGGCGGCGTCGTGCTGCTCCCCGGCACCCGCGAGCTGCTCGCATCGCTGCCCCCGGAGCGCTGGGCCGTGGTCACCTCCGCGGGGCGACGCCTTGCCGAGGCCCGGCTCGCGGAGGTCGGCGTCAGCCCGAAGACGCTGATAGCCGCCGACGACATCACGCGCGGCAAGCCCGACCCGGAGCCCTTCCTGCTCGCGGCGGCGAAACTGGGCGTCGACCCGGCGCGCTGCGTGGTCTTCGAGGACGCGCCCGCGGGTCTCGCCGCGGGGCGCGCGGCAGGCATGACCACCGTGGCGTTGGCCACAACGCACACCGCCGGCGAGCTCTCCGCCGACGTCGTCGTGAAGGACCTCTCGGCCGTGTCGGCGCAGGCCACCGCGGGTGGCGTGGAGATCGTCACCGAGGACTGAGGAAGCCCCCGAGCACGTCCGCGCCTGTCCACCGGCTGTCCGTATAGCGGACAACCGGGGCGGGCCTCGAACTCACGCGTGTTTTACTGGTCCACATGACCATGACGAGCAGCCGCACCCCTGCGACCGAGGCGATCACGACGCCCGGTGCTCGTTGTATGTGTCGAATGTGCGCCTTCTGAGGGCCCCCGCACCACCCCTGAGCCTCGCGCCCCGAAGCGAAGCCGCTGTGCCGCGCCCCTATGCGACGTACTGCATGTACACGACGTAGGAAGCGGCCGGCCCCGCGCACACCTCCTCCGGTTCCTTTCGCCACCGCGAGAAACCGTGCCGCGTTCCCCACGAATGCCCCGTGCCCGGCGAGAGACGCGCCGCGCACTCGACAGTGACGGAAACCCCTGTGATCACCACTTCCGGCCTGACCAAGGTCTACCGCTCACGCGGTCGTGAAGTAACTGCCCTCGACGGCGTCGATCTGCATGTCCGCGAAGGCGAGGTGTACGGCGTCATCGGCCAGTCGGGCGCCGGTAAATCCTCGCTGATCCGCTGCGTCAACCTCCTTGAGCGCCCCACCGCCGGCACCATCAGCGTCGCCGGCCAGGACCTCACCGCCCTCGCGGGGCGCGGCAGCCGCGCGAGCAAGGACCTGCGCCGGGCGCGCAGCCGCATCGGCATGGTCTTCCAGCACTTCAACCTGCTGTCATCGCGCACCGTGCAGGACAACGTCGAACTGCCCCTGGAGATCCTCGGCCTCACCCGCGCCGAGCGCTCCCGCAAGGCCCTGGACCTCCTCGACCTGGTCGGCCTCGCCGACAAGGCGAAGTCCTACCCGGCGCAGCTCTCCGGCGGCCAGAAGCAGCGCGTCGGCATCGCACGCGCGCTCGCCGGCGACCCCAAGGTGCTGCTCTCCGACGAGGCGACCAGCGCCCTCGACCCGGAGACCACCCGCTCGATCCTGCACCTCCTGCGCGACCTCAACCAGCAGCTCGGCCTGACCGTCCTGCTGATCACGCACGAGATGGACGTCGTCAAGAGCGTCTGCGACTCCGCTGCCCTGATGCGCGGCGGACGGATCGTCGAGTCCGGCACCGTCACCGAGCTGCTCGCGACGCCCGGCTCCGAGCTCGCCACCGCGCTCTTCCCGGTCAGCGGCGCGGCGACGGGCGAGGACCGCACCGTCGTCGACGTGACCTTCCACGGCGAGGCCGCGACCCAGCCGGTCATCTCCCAGCTGTCGCGCACGTACAACATCGACATCTCGATCCTCGGCGCCGCGATGGACACCGTCGCCGGACGCCAGGTCGGCCGCATGCGCATCGAGCTGCCCGGCCGCTTCGAGGAGAACGTCGTCCCGATCGGCTTCCTGCGCGAGCGGGGACTGCAGGTGGACATCGCGGGCGAAGACCCCGTGACCACGCCGAAGGACTCCACGCTGCTGGTCAAGGAAGGTGCCAAGTGACCTGGTCGGAGATGCAGCCCCTGCTGGAGCAGGCCTGTTGGGACACCCTCTACATGGTCGGCTGGTCCACGCTGATAGCCATCGTCGCCGGACTGCCGCTCGGCATCCTGCTGGTCCTCACCGACCGCGGCGGGCTGCTGCAGAACACAGTCCTCAACAAGGTCATCGGGCAGATCGTGAACATCGCGCGCTCGATGCCCTTCATCATCCTCATGGTCGCCCTGATGGGCTTCACGCGCTGGATCACCGGCACGACGATCGGCCGCGACGCCGCCATCGTGCCCCTCGCGATCGGCGCCATCCCCTTCTTCGCGCGCCTCGTGGAGACCGCGGTGCGCGAGGTCGACGGCGGTCTCGTCGAGGCCGTGCAGTCGATGGGCGGCAACATCTGGACCATCGTGCGCAAGGTCCTCGTACCGGAGTCGCTGCCCTCGCTGATCTCCAGCACCACCACGACGATCGTCACGCTCATCGGCTACTCGGCCATGGCGGGCACGGTCGGCGCCGGCGGCCTCGGTGACATCGCGATCCGCTACGGCTACCAGCGCTTCGAGACCGAACTGATGTGGATCACCGTCGGCATCCTCGCCGTCGTCATCTCCGTCATCCAGTTCGCGGGCGACTACGCGGCCCGCAGGCTCCACCACCGCGGCGGCCACTCGGGCGCCGCGCCCAAGCTGCGGCTTCTCAAGCTCAAGACGCCCGCATCGCAGGCTTCCTGACGCCTTCCTGAGGCCGGACCCCTTTACCCCGCACACCCCATCGCGGGGCGTACCACCCATGGAGAAAGGCACTTTTCGTGCGTAACACCGCCAAGATCACCACCGCTGTCCTCGCCGCCGGAGCCCTCACCCTCGGGCTCTCCGCCTGCGGCTCCGACAAGGGCTCCGCCGCGGGCGACAAGGACGGCAAGCTCGTCGTCGCCGCGACCCCGACGCCGCAGGGCGAGATCCTCACCTACGTCCAGAAGCATTTGGCGAAGAAGGCCGGGCTCGACCTCCAGGTGCAGGAGTTCACCGACTACGTCACGCCGAACACCGCCGTCCAGCAGGGCGAGGTCTTCGCGAACTACTTCCAGCACAAGCCGTACCTCGACGACTTCAACAAGAAGAACGGCACGGACATCGTGCCCGTCCCCGGTGCCACGGTTCACCTGGAGCCGCTCGGCGTGTACTCCAAGAGCATCAAGAAGATCGGTGACCTGAAGAACGGCGCCACCGTCGCCGTCCCGAACGACACCACCAACGAGGCACGCGCGCTCAAGCTGCTCGCGGACAACGGCATCATCGAGCTCAAGAAGGGCGTGGGCTACGAAGCCACCCCCAAGGACATCGCGAAGAACCCCAAGAACCTCAAGTTCAAGGAGCTCGAAGCCCCCACGCTGCCCCGCAGCCTGGGTGACGTCGACGCCGCGGTGATCAACGGCAACTACGCCCTTGAGGCCAAGCCCGCGCTGAGCCCCGCCAAGGACGCCATCGTCGCCGAGTCCGCCAAGGGCAACCCCTACGGCAACTTCCTCGCCGTGAAGAAGGGTGACGAGAACGACCCCCGCGTGAAGAAGCTCGCCAAGCTCCTCACCTCGCCCGAGGTCAAGAAGTTCATCGACGACAAGTACGACGGCGCCGTCGTCGCGGCGTTCTGATCATGCGTACGTCCGTCATCGCCGCCGCGGCGGGGACCCTGGCCCTCACGCTGGGCCTCACCGCGTGCGGCGCGGACTCCGGCAGCGGATCGGGTGGCTCCGGCGACACGCTCACCGTCGGGGCCACCCCGACCCCGGCCGGCGAAGTCCTCACGTACATCCAGGAGAACCTCGCGAAGAAGGCGGGACTCGACCTGCGGATCACGGAGTTCACGGACTACGTCTCGCCGAACACCGCGCTCCAGGAAGGGTCCCTCGACGCCAACCTGTACCAGCACACCCCGTACTTGGAGGACTTCAACAAGTCCAAGAAGACGGACCTGGCACCGGTCACCGAGGTGTACCTGCCCCCGATGGGCGTGTACGCGAAGAAGCTGAAGGACGTCTCCGGGCTCCGCTCCGGCGACACCGTCGGCGTTCCGAACGACACCACCAACGAGGGCCGGGCGCTCCAACTCCTCGCCTCCCAGGGCGTCATCGGGCTCAAGAAGGGTGTCGGCGGCACCGCCACGCCCGAGGACATCACGTCCAACCCGAAGAAGCTCACCGTCAAGGCGCTCGATCCCGCGCAGCTGCCGCGCTCGCTCGACGACCTCGACGCGGCCGTCATCAACAACAACTACGCGCTCGACGCCAAGCTCAGCCCCAAGGACGACTCCATTCTTCTGGAGTCGCCCAAGGACAATCCGTACAACAACGTGCTCGCCGTCAAGAAGGGCGACGAGAACGATCCACGGATCAAGAAGCTTGCCGAACTGCTCACTTCAGCCGAGGTGAAGCAGTTCATCAAGGACAAGTACAAGGGCTCTGTCCTGCCCGTCGAAACGAGCTGACGCACAGTCCGTTTCCGCCCTCACCACGGGGTCCTCTCCTGACGAAGGAGCGGACCCCGTGGTGCGTTTGCGCGCCGGCATGCTGCATGCTGGGCACTTCAGCAGGCCCGAGGGTTCCAGGTTACGGAGCAGCGCATGACAACCACCTTGCCCGACATCTCCATCAGCACGGAGCGGTTGGTGCTGCGCCCGCTCGAGGACTGCGACGTCTCCGCGTACGCGGAGATGATGAACGACGAGATGGTCACCGCCTGGACCTCCACGCCCCAGCCCTTCACCGAGGCCGACGCCCGCGACTGGATCACCCGGCTCGCCCCCGCCGAACGCACCGAGGGCCGCGGCATCGTCCTCGCCGTCACGGAGTTCCTCACCCAGCGCCTGGTCGGCATCGTGCAACTGCGGGACACCGACTGGCGCGTGCGCTCCGGGGAACTCAACTACGTCATCGCCCCCTGGGCCCGCGGCGAGGGCTACGCATCCGAGGCCGCGCTCGCCACCGCCCAGTGGCTCTTCAACGACCAGCGCTTCGAGCGCATCGAGCTGCGCACCGCCGCCGACAACACCGCCGCCCAGCAGGTCGCGCAGAAGATCGGCTGCATCAGCGAGGGTGTTCTGCGGGGCGCCTGGATAGCGCGTACGAGGAATGGCGGGGATCCGTTCGGCGGCTGGATCGACGTCCGCACCGACCTCATCGTGTGGAGCCTGCTGCCCGAAGATCTCGAGGGAGTGGGCGAGCAGCTCGCGGACAGCGGGTTCAGCGCGTTCTCCGACTGGAACTGACCCCCGGCGCATCTCCGGGCCCCAGCGGGTACGCTCGCCCCTGGCCACACGCGGTTGCCCCCTACACGCGACGCCCGGCCCCTCAGACGTCCAGCGCGAACCCGAGCGAGAACCCAGGAGACAGACGACGATGGCCGACCGCGTCACGGTGATCGGCTGGGACGGCTCGCCGCTGACCGCCGCGGCGCGCTCGGCGCTCGGCGCCGCCACCCTCGTCGCGGGCGCCGCCCATCATCTGGCGCTCACCGAGGTGCCCCCGGCCGCCGAAAGGATCCGCCTGGGCAGCGTGGCCCTGGCCGCCCGCCGCATCGCCGCCCACCGAGGCACCGCGGTGGTCCTCGCCGACGGCGACCCCGGCTTCTTCGGCGTCGTACGCACCCTGCGCGCCCCCGAATTCGGCCTGGAGGTCGAAGTGGTGCCCGGCGTCTCCTCCGTCGCCCAGGCCTTCGCCCGCGCCGGGATGCCCTGGGACGACGCCCAGGTCGTCGTCGCCCACCCCCGCACCCTGCGCCGCGCGGTGAACGTCTGCCGCGCGCACACCAAGGTCGCCGTGCTCACCTCACCCGGCGCGGGCCCCGCCGAACTCGGACTCCTCCTCCAGGACGTCCACCGCACCTTCGTGATCTGCGAGGAGCTCGGCACCCAGCGCGAGCAGGTCACCGTCCTCACCTCGGACAAGGCCGCCGACCACACCTGGCGCGACCCGAACGTCGTCATCGTCATCGGCGGCCCCGTCGCCGCCTCCGACACCGGCTGGATCGCGGGACGCGATCCGGGAGCCCCGCGCGGCTGGGCGCTGCCCGCCCCCGCCTACGGCGGCGAGGCCCAGCTCGGCGAGGGCGAGAGCGACCGGCTGCGGGCGGCCCAACTGGCCCGCCTTGGACCGCGCGTGGGCGACCTGGTCTGGGACATCGGCTGCGGCGGCGGCGCCTTCACCGCGGAGGCGGCACGTTTCGGCGCCGCCGTCATCGCCGTCGACGCCGACCCCGACGCCTGCGCCCGCACCATGGCGGTCGCCCGCCACTTCCGCGTGCAGCCGCAGATCGTGCACGGCACCGCGCCGCACATCCTCGAAGACCTTCCCGAGCCCGATGTCGTACGAGTCGGGGGCGGGGGAGTCGCGGTGGTCTCCGCCGTCGCCGACCGGCGCCCCGCGCGCATCGTGACGCACGCGTCGACCCGTGACGCGGCCGAACTCATCGGCAGGGACCTGACGGAGCACGGATACGCGGTGGAATGCGCGCTGCTCCAGTCCGTCGAGCTCGACACGCGGGCCTGGACGGAGCGGGAGCGGACCGTGGTCTTCCTGCTCTCAGGACAGTTGCCCGATCGCGCCCCGTGACCCTGCCGCCGCACGGTGCGGGGTAGGCTGGCGGATCGTTGTACCGCACCCGAGTGTCCGGCAAATAGTTGGTCAATGTCCGGAAAGCTCGCCCGTTTTGGGGGGTGTGTGGTACGGCATGACCGGAGGGCGCGCAACGTGGCGCAGTCCACAGCGGGCCGTCGCGGATCAAGCTGCCGTGGAGGCATGCCGACCGGGACAATGCCTGTTGTCCGTATGCGGTTCGTGCCGCGCGGCGCGCACGCTCGTTGAGATTGACGGGCGGTTGGTGCGCCGCTCCGGGCAATGGGGCTTCCCCGGCCTAAGGCTGAGGGGCGGTCGAAGAAGCACTAACCGATGGGCGAGGGGTTACGCATGACCGACACCGGCCAGGTCCCGGGCGAGGGACTGCCGGAGAACGCAGGCATGGTGGAGCAGCCGGGCGTCCCCGCCCCGGGTGCGTACACCTACCTCGACCCCTCCGAGAATCCCGCCGAGAGCGTCGCCACCGCCGATGACGACGACCTGCTGTTGATGCCGGGCGCCCAGGGCGCCTGGAGCGACGCGCCGTCGGCTCCGCCGCAGCAGGGGGAGCCGGGGCAGCATGCGGGGGCTCCGCAGGTGGCTGCTTCGGGGGGCCAGTACGCGGCGGCCGGTCAGCCGGTGGCGGACCCGTCCATGCCGGATCCGTCCATGCCGGATCCGTCCATGGCGGGTCAGTCGGCGGCTCCTCAGTACGCGGCTGATCAGTCTCTGGGCGGTCAGCCGCTCGTGGGCCAGCACGCGGCGGCCCCCCAGTCGGCCGCCCAGCACTCCGTCGGGCAGCAGCAGCCTGCCGCCCAGCCGCAGGTCGCGCACCAGCCGGGCCCGCACGAGACGGCGGGGCGCGACAGTGGCTCGGTCGACCTGAACGGCGTCCAGCTGCCCGGTTCCCCCGCCCCGGCGCCCGCGTCGCACCCGGGCACCACCCGCCGCCCGCTCCACCGGGGGCCTTCGGGACCCGCCGTGCCCGACGGCGCCGGGAGTCCCGTCCGTTCCCTCGCCGACCGCGGCCCGGCCGGTGCGCCGCAGCACGCCGCGCCCGTACGGCACGCGGGTCCGCCGACGGTAGGGCCCGAGTACCTCGACATTCCGCGGGACGAGGAGGGCGTGCTGCCGGGGCCGCAGCTCGGCGAGATCACGCCGCAGGGGGCGACCCCGTGGACGGCTCAGCCGCAGCCTTCCCAGGCGGGTCAGCCTGCGCAGACCTCGCAGCACTCCCAGTCCGCGATGTCCGCACAGGCTGTCGGACCAGCAGAAACGGTCGTCCCGGAGGGCACACCCGTCACGCAGGACGCGCCGGTCGCACAGGACGCACCCGCCGACGAGGTCCCGCAGCCCGCGCCGGCCGTCGAGCTCCCCCAGCAGGCCGCGGCCGCTTTCCCGCAGGCCGCGGACGCCGCCGATGCCGCGATCGCGCAAGGCACCGAGGCCGACGCCCAGTTCGCGCACGCCGACGGCGAGGCCGGTCAGCCCGCGTTCGCCGTGGACCCGGCCGTGGCGGACGCCCCGGATGAAGCGAGCCCGGAGCTCCCGCTCACCGCCGACGCGCAGGGCTCCGGCCGGCCGCAGTTCGCCGTGGCCGGGGCGCAGCCCTGGTCGGACGCCCCGATCGCGGGCGCCGCACACATGGCCCAGGGCCCGCAGGGACCGCAGACCCCGCAGTACGCGGACGCCCCCGTGGCCCACATGCCCCAGGGCGAGGGGCTCCCCGGCGGCCCGGCCCAGGCGTTCGCCGACCCCCAGGCGTCCACGCCCCTCGGCCAGTTCGTGCCGGTCGAGGGCTCGGTGCCGACCACGCCCCACCTCGCACCGACGCCTCCGCGCGCCCTGTCCGTACCCCCGGAGCACTTCGAGCCCCCGCAGCCGGCCGCGGAGACCGAGGCCCCCGCCCCGGACGCCGTACCGGCAGAGGTGACGGAGACCCCGGAGCCCTCGCAGGCCCAGGAGCCCCTGGCGCTCATCGAAACGACGGAAGCCGCCGAAGTCACCGAGCCCGCTCCGCCGCAGCCCGCGGCCACCGTCCCCGCGCCGCGCGACGGCGGCGAGCCCGCGGCCGTGACTCCCGTACCGGACGCGGCGGAAGAGCCCGTGACCGAGGCGCCGGAAGCAGCAGGCGAGGCCGAGCCTCTCGCAGTGGTCGACGCCCCAGCAGAAGCAGAAGCAGAAGCAGAAGCAGTAGCCGCAGCCGAGACGGCCCCCGTAGCCGTGGCCGAAGCCGTGCCCGCCGAGGCCCCGGAAGCCCCCGAACCGGCGGAAGCCACGCAGGAGCCCGCTCAGGCCGCCCCCGCCGAGCAGCCGGAGCAGCCCCAGAAGCCGGAGCAGCCCCAGCAGCCGCAGGCCCCCGCCGCCCCCGCGTACGACGACGCCGAGCGCGAAGCCGTCCTGCGCGTCATGCGTGAACGCCGTGACATCCGCAACGGCTTCCGCAGCGACGCCATCCCGCACGAGGTCCTGCTCCGCGTCCTGGAGGCGGCCCACACGGCGCCCTCCGTGGGCCACTCCCAGCCCTGGGACTTCGTCGTCATCCGCTCGGCGGAGACCCGCCGCACGATGCACGAACTGGCCATGCGCCAGCGCGACGCGTACGCGAAGTCGCTTCCCAAGGGCCGCGCGAAGCAGTTCAAGGAACTGAAGATCGAGGCCATCCTCGACACCCCGGTGAACATCGTCGTCACCGCCGACCCGACCCGCGGTGGCCGCCACACCCTCGGCCGCCACACGCAGCCGCAGATGGCCCCGTACTCCTCGGCCCTCGCCGTCGAGAACCTCTGGCTCGCGGCGCGCGCCGAGGGGCTGGGCGTCGGCTGGGTCAGCTTCTTCGACGAACGCGAGATGGTCAGAACCCTCGGGCTGCCCGAGCACCTCGAAGTGGTGGCCTATCTCTGTGTCGGATACGTCGATGAATTCCCGGAGGAGCCCGAGCTGATGCAGGCAGGCTGGTCCAAGCGCCGCCCGCTCTCGTGGGTCGTACACGAGGAGACGTACGGACGCCGCGCGCTGCCCGGCGAGGACCCGCACGACCTGCTCGCCGAGACCATCTCCAACATCCGCCCCCTGGACGCGAAGGCGCTCGGCGAGGCGTGGGAGCGGCAGAAGCGGATGACGAAGCCGCCGGGCGCGCTCGGCATGCTGGAGATCATCTCCGCGCAGCTCTCCGGCCTCTCCCGGCAGTGCCCGCCGCCGATCCCGGAGCCCGCGGCCGTCGCGATCTTCGCGGGCGACCACGGCGTGCACGCCCAGGGCGTCACCGCCTGGCCCCAGGAGGTGACCGCGCAGATGGTCGCCAACTTCCTCGGCGGCGGCGCCGTCTGCAACGCCTTCGCCAACCAGGTGGGTGCCGAGGTCTGCGTCATCGACGTGGGCGTGGCGAGCGAACTCCCGGCCACCCCCGGCCTGTTGCCCCGCAAGATCCGCGCGGGCACGGCGGACATGACGACGGGCCCCGCCCTGACCCGCGAAGAGGTCAAGGCGGCCGTCGAGGTGGGCATCGAGACCGCCCGCGACCTGGTGGCGGCCGGCAACAAGGCCCTGCTCACCGGCGAGATGGGCATCGCCAACACGACCGCGTCCGCGGCGCTCATCTCCGTCTACACGGACACCGACCCGGGCGAGGTGACCGGCCGCGGCACCGGCATCAACGACGAGATGCACAGCCGCAAGGTCGACGTCGTACGCCGGGCCCTCGAACTGCACCAGCCCGACCCGGCCGACCCGATCGGCGTCCTCGCGGCGATCGGCGGCCTGGAGCACGCGGCGATGGTGGGCCTGCTCCTGGGCGGCGCCTCCCTGCGTACGCCCGTGATCCTGGACGGCGTGAGCGCGGGCGCGGCGGCCCTGGTCGCCCGTGCCATCGCCCCGGAGGTCCTGGCGGCCTGCATCGCGGGCCACCGCAGCGCGGAGCCCGGCCACGTGGCGGCCCTGAACAAGCTGGGCCTGCGCCCCCTGGTGGACCTGGACCTCCGCCTCGGCGAGGGCACGGGCGCGCTGCTCGCCCTCCCGATCGTCCAGAGCGCGGCCCGCGCGATGCACGAGGTGGCCACGTTCGACTCGGCGGGAGTCACGGAGAAGTAGCGGCACCACGTCCCGGAGAAAAACCGGGGGCCCGGGGCGAAGCCCCGGTTTCGGGAAGGGGCGGTCTTGGAGAGAGAACGCAACCCCGCCCAGCCATACTGAACCCGCACGTCACAGCAGCCGCCCCACCGTCGCAGCGGCACCCGAAAAGCCCCGCACGAGGAGCCACCCGCCATGGCAGAAAGCCCCGCCTACCCCGTAGGCCTCCGCCTCACCGCCCGCCGCACGGTCGTGCTCGGCGGCGGCCAGGTGGCCCAGCGCCGCCTGCCCGCCCTGATCGCGGCAGGCGCCGACATCCTCCTCGTGTCGCCGACGGCGACCCCCTCCGTGGAGGCGATGGCGGACGCGGGCGAGATCACCTGGGAGCGCCGCCGCTACGAGGACGGCGACCTCAAGGACGCCTGGTACGCCCTCATCGCCACCAGCGACACCGAGGCCAACCGGGCCGCCTCCGCGGAGGCGGAAACGCACCGCGTCTGGTGCGTCCGCTCCGACGACGCCGACGCGGCCACCGCCCTGACCCCCGCGACGGGCCGCTCCGAAGGCGTCACGGTCGCCGTCCTGACCACGGACATCCACGGCCGCGACCCCCGCCGCACCGCGGCCATCCGGGACGCGGTCGTCGAAGGCCTGCGCGATGGCACCCTGGTGGCGCCCCACTACCGCACCCGCACCCCAGGCGTAGCCCTCGTCGGCGGCGGACCCGGCGACCCCGACCTCATCACGGTCCGCGGCCGGCGCCTGCTCGCCGAGGCCGACGTGGTCATCGCCGACCGGCTCGGCCCCCGCGACCTGCTCGCCGAACTCCCGCCGCACGTCGAGGTGATCGACGCCGCGAAGATCCCGTACGGCCGCTTCATGGCCCAAGAGGCCATCAACAACGCCCTCATCGAGCATGCGAAGCAGGGCAAGTCGGTCGTCCGCCTGAAGGGCGGCGACCCCTTCGTCTTCGGCCGTGGCATGGAGGAGGCCCAGGCGCTCGCCGAGGCGGGCATCGCCTGCACGGTGGTCCCCGGCATCTCCAGCTCGATCTCGGTACCCGGAGCGGCCGGCATCCCCGTCACGCACCGCGGCGTCGCGCACGAGTTCACCGTGGTCAGCGGCCACGTGGCCCCGGACGACGAGCGCTCCCTGGTCGACTGGCCGTCCCTGGCCAAGCTCCGCGGCACCCTCGTCGTCCTGATGGGCGTGGACAAGATCGGCAAGATCGCCGAGACGCTCACCGCGCACGGCCGGTCGCCCGAGACCCCCGTCGCCCTCATCCAGGAGGGCACCACCGCGGCCCAGCGCCGCGTGGACGCCACCCTCGCGACGGTCGCCGCCCAGGTGACCGCCCACGAGGTGAAGCCCCCGGCGGTGATCGTCATCGGTGACGTGGTGAACGTGGGACCAAAGCTTCGCGCCTGACCCCACCACTCCCCGCGTAACCATCGGTAACCCAACCCGCCCCAAGGCGTTGGCACCACACCCAGGACAAGGCAGTATCACCCTGTGGCTGATCTCATCACCGTTGACGACCCCACCGACCCGCGCCTGCGCGACTACACGGGCCTGACCGACGTCGAGCTGCGCCGCAAGCGCGAGCCCGCCGAGGGTCTCTTCATCGCCGAGGGCGAGAAGGTGATCAGACGCGCCAAGCAGGCGGGCTACGAGATGCGCTCGATGCTGCTCTCCGCGAAGTGGGTCGACGTCATGCGCGACGTCATCGACGAGGTCCCGGCTCCCGTGTACGCGGTCAACCCGGACCTCGCCGAGCAGGTCACCGGCTACCACGTGCACCGCGGCGCCCTCGCCTCGATGCAGCGCAAGCCGCTGCCGACATCGGACGAACTCCTCACCACGGCCCGCCGTGTCGTCGTCATGGAGTCGGTCAACGACCACACCAACATCGGCGCCATCTTCCGCAGCGCCGCCGCCCTCGGCATGGACGCGGTCCTGCTCTCACCGGACTGCGCGGACCCCCTCTACCGCCGCTCGGTGAAGGTCTCCATGGGCGCGGTCTTCTCCGTCCCCTACGCCCGCCTGGAATCCTGGCCGAGGGGTCTGGACGGCGTACGCGAGGCGGGGTTCAACCTCCTCGCGCTCACCCCGGACGAGAAGGCGAAGACACTCGACGAGGCGGCCCCGCACCGCATGGACCGGGTTGCGCTGATGCTCGGCGCGGAAGGCGAAGGCCTCACCACGAAGGCCCTGATGGCAGCGGACGAATGGGTCCGCATCCCGATGGCCCACGGCGTCGACTCCCTGAACGTGGGAGCGGCGGCGGCGGTCGCGTTCTACGCGGTGGCGACGGGCCGCCCTCAGCTCTGAGACGTCCCGGGCTCCAGCGGCTGACTCTGCTGTACGCCGGGCACGCCCCGCCCGTCCGGCGTGCCCCCGAGGCCGCGCGCAGGCCCCTGGCACCCCTGGGCCGCCGCGATCCCCAGGGCCACGAGCAGCGTCACGACCACGAACACGAAGAGCCGCTGACGTAGCAGCCGCGGATTGGCGGGCCGCCGCGCGCCGCCGGAGCGGGTGGTGTTCCTGGCCTGCCCGGGACGCGAGCCGGAGCGCGAGGAACCGGATCCGTTCCGCGAAGAACTCGGCCGCGATGAATTGGGCCGCGATGAACCTGTGCGCGAGGGACCCGTGCGCGGGGAATCGGGCCGTGACGCGCTGGGCCGCGGTGGGGGAGTGCCCTGCGGATGACGCCGCTGGGTGCGCTGGTCCGCGTACTCCGAGGCCATCCGTCCCGTCGGCCTGTCCTGGTCCTGCCGGGGCGCGGGCGGCCGGGCGTCGCCAAGGCCCTGCGCCTCACGGGCCGCGATCTCCTTGAGCCTGAGGGACAGTTGGAGCGTGCTGGGACGTTCCTCCGGGTCCTTGGCGAGGCAGGCCCGGATGAGCGGGGCGAGCGCGTCCGGGACGCCGCCGAGCTGCGCCTCCTCGTGGACGACGCGGTAGAGCATGACCTCTGAACTGCCGTGCCCGAAGGGCGAGTCCGCCATTCCCGCGTACGCGAGCGTGGCACCGAGGGCGAACACGTCTGTGGCGGGGGTGACGGCGGCGCCGCGCACCTGCTCGGGCGCCAGGAAGCCGGGGGAGCCGACGGCGGTGCCCACATGGGTCAGCGTCGAGGCGCCGGTGGCCCAGGCGATGCCGAAGTCGATGATCCGCGGGCCCTTCGGGGACAGCAGGATGTTCGACGGCTTCAGGTCGCGGTGCACGACACCGGCCTCGTGCACGGCGACGAGCCCTTCGGCGAGCGCCGAACCGACCACCGCCACATCGGCCGCGGAGAGCGGCCCCTCGGCGGCGACCTTGTCGTGCAGGGAGGGCCCGGGGACGTACTGGGTGGCGAACCACGGACGGTCGGCGTCGAGATCGGCGGCGACGAGCCGCGCGGTACAGCCGCCGCGGATACGCCGGGCCGCGGAGACCTCTCGCGCGAAGCGCGAGCGGAACTCCTCGTCCTCCGCCAGATCGGGCCGGATCACCTTCAGGGCGACGCGCTGCCCCCGCCGGTCCGACCCCAGGTAGACGACACCCATGCCGCCGGCGCCCAGCCGCCTGTGCAGTCTGAACGAGCCGACGACACGCGGGTCCTCGCGCCGGAGCCGCATCATCGCCATGTCCATCCCCGCTGCCCGGTCCGTTGTCGTGCCACAGCTTACGTTTCCGTGGCCGGGCAGGTGCAGAGGCCGCGCCCTCGCGGCCCGACCGATTGTCAGTGCCGGGTGGGAAACTTGAAGAGTGGTCAGGGGCACGGGGGCGGGCGGCCGTTGTGCGGGGCGTCGCTCCCAACCATCCATCGCTGAAGGGGGATTGATCCCGTGAAGGGTGATCGCGTGGAGATAGTCGTGGACGCCGGGGACACGACGCGTACGTACGAGGTGGTGGCGAGCCGGGCGGGCCGCCGGGTGGAGACGGCGGTCCGCAGAGGGGTGGTCGAAGTGAGCGAAGTCACCCGTAGTGGCTCAGTCGTGCGGACGGCACGGTTCATGGCCACCCGCGTCCTGGCACTGGTCGAGCAGCCCATCCCCAGGGAGGACACATCCGAGCGGACGGCCCGCCCCCTCCGGGAAGACCCTGAGACCTAGGACCCCGTCTCCACCCATGGGAGTACATGAGCGGCGATCGCTCATCCTCCGGGAGGCCCGGCAATCGGTACGAGGGCATGACGCCCAAGGCTTGCGGCGCACCTAGATTTGAAGTCAAGCGGCGGGTGTCAGCACTCGTCCCCCGAGGTCAGACACCCGCCGCTGCTAAGTCCATACAGATTCGGTCAGGAGAGGAACCATGGCGGACACGGCACCGCGGGCAATGTTCCGCACGCAAGGACGCAAGGCTTTCGCCACGTTCGGCGTCCGCCCGTCCGGCACGCGTCACCCCTTGGTGGCGACGGCCATGGTTCTTCCCCTGGCGGCCCTGCTCGTAGTCGTCTTCGGCGGCTGGGAAGCGGTGGTCACACAGGCGTCGTCCGTGGGCGTGATGCTGGGGCGCTGAGCGGCGCCCCAGGCCCGGATGAGCGGTCCGGGCGGGGACATCCGGCCAGGAAACCCCGTGGGGACGGGGGTGCGGCGGACGGCAATGAGAAATGCCCGCGCAGCTGGGGAGCTGCGCGGGCCTTTCTTTGCGCGGGGCTCCGCCAGTGTCCTTGGGCGCCCTTGATCACCGGCTGCGCCGAGCTCGTCCTCAAACGCCGGACGGGCTGGATACTCCGTACCCTCACCGAAGACCTACCGCCGCACCCCCGAGGGACCCGTGACCGCTATCCTTCCCGCCCTCACCGCCAAGGCCCGCCACACCGCACACCGCACCCCGTGCGCCTGCGCCCCGGAAGCCGTCCTGGCGGACCGCGACGACGCCACGGTCGTCCGGCACGGCGACACGGTCGCCAAGGCACACGCCCACGGCACGGACCCCGCCGAGCTGGCGGCCCGCCTGAACGTCGCCGCAGCCCTGCGCGGCACTCTCCTCCCCCCGCTCAGCGAGACGGCGGTCCCCCTCCACGGGCGCCTGGTCACCTTCTGGCCGCACGGCACCCCCGTGGACCGCGACGACCCGGACGCCGCCCCGTGGGAAGCCGCCGCCACCCTCCTCGCCCGCCTGCACTCCACACCCCCGGCCGAACTCCCGCACCCGCTCCCGGACATGCGAGGCCCCGCGAAGGCCGCCCGGGCGATGCGGCGGATGCGGGACGCGGGACCGCACCCGGCCTCCGCCCCCGTCGAGCGTGCCTGGGCCACCCTCCCCGCCTGGGCCCGCGCCGAAGCCCCGGCGCCCGCCCCCAAGCTCCTGTGCCACGGCGACCTGCACCTCGGCCAGCTGGTCCGCACCCGGGAAGGGCGCTGGCTGCTCATCGACATCGACGATCTCGGCCTCGGTGACCCCGCCTGGGACCTGGCCCGCCCCGCGGCCTGGTTCGCCTGCGGCCTCCTGGCCCCCGAGGAGTGGACCCGCTTCCTCACCGCCTACCGCCAGGCACGAGGCCCCGCGCTCCCTGCGGACGGCGGCGACCCCTGGCCCGCCCTCGACGTGGCGGCCCGCGCCCTCACCGCGCAGACCGCCGCCGTGGCCGTCGCCAAGTCCGTCAAGGAGAACCGGCCCCTGGACGAGATCGAGCAGGCGGTGGTCGACGCCTGCGAGCGAATGGCGGCCCTCCCGCCGGAGTTGGCGCCGGCTGTCACGAAGTAGGGTGCGACGCACCGAAGCCGGGCAGAGATCCGGCGAAGCATTCACGACCGGCGAGGAGTTGAGCCGACCATGCAGTGTCCCAAGTGCCATGCACCGATGCACACGTACAACCGCAATGGCGTCCAGATCGAGCAGTGCAGCGGTTGCCGCGGGATATTTCTCGACTATGGCGAGCTCGAGGCCCTGAGCCGGGTCGAGTCCCAGTGGGGCGGCCAGCAGGCCCCGCCCCCACCGCCGGCCCCGCAGCAGGGGTACCCGGCCGCTCCCGCCCCGGCGTGGGGCGCCCCTCAGCACGGCGGCCACCACGGCGGTCACGGCGGGCACTACGGCCACAACCAGCGGCACAAGAGCTTCGGGCACATGCTCTTCTCCTCCTGACCGGAGGAACGACGAAGCCCCCGGCCGTGGGAACGGCCGGGGGCTTCGTATGGATGGTGCGCGATACTGGGATTGAACCAGTGACCTCTTCCGTGTCAGGGAAGCGCTCTCCCGCTGAGCTAATCGCGCGGGTGGACCTACGTGTGCTGCGTACTGCCTGTGCTGCGTGCGCGATACTGGGATTGAACCAGTGACCTCTTCCGTGTCAGGGAAGCGCTCTCCCGCTGAGCTAATCGCGCGGGGATCCTTACGGACCAGTGGACGATACTGGGATTGAACCAGTGACCTCTTCCGTGTCAGGGAAGCGCTCTCCCGCTGAGCTAATCGTCCTTGGAGGTGGAGACGGGATTTGAACCCGTGTAGACGGCTTTGCAGGCCGTTGCCTCGCCTCTCGGCCACTCCACCAGGAGGGCGGGGGTTCGGGAAGATCCCCCACTTCCTGCGAGCGGACGACCAGGTTCGAACTGGCGACCTCAACCTTGGCAAGGTTGCGCTCTACCAACTGAGCTACGTCCGCTTGTCTTTCCCGGCCCGCTTGCGCGTCCCGGCGACGTGTTGAACTCTAGCGGATTCCTGGGCCAGTACAAAAACGCGTTTGCGCAGCGTGCTGCGCTGTCACCGGCCCGGGGTGGCACCAGGACACCGGTCATAGACTCACAAGCGTGCACAGCCCCCCTCAGACGTCCTCCCGGCCACCCTCCGGGGCGCCCCTGCCCATGGCGCGCTTCGGCGGCCTGATCGCGACCGGCCTCAGGGACGTGACCAGCGATCCCTCCGCGCTGGACTCCAGCGGTTTCTGGGCGGTCTCCGCGAGCTTCGAGGGCGAACTGGTCTGCGCCCGCTTCGAGGACGTACGCGAGGAGCCGGTGCCCGCTCCGGTGCCGGGGGCGTGGCGGGGGCCGGCCGCCGGTGACTGGACGTCGTCGCTCGATCGCGCCGCGTACACCGAGGGAGTACGGCGCGTGCGCGCGCACATCGCGGCCGGTGACGTCTACCAGGCGAACCTCTGCCGCGTGCTGTCCGCGCCGGTCTCCGACGGCGCCGATGTGGACGCCCTGACCGCGCTCCTCGCGCGCGGGAACCCCGCTCCGTACGCTGGGACGATCCGTCTCCCGGAGCACGGCGTCGAGATAGCCACGGCGTCACCCGAGCTGTTCCTGCGCCGCGAGGGCCGGGTCGTGGAGTCGGGGCCGATCAAGGGCACCGGCCGCACCGAGGCGGATCTCCTGGAGAAGGACTACGCCGAGAACGTCATGATCGTGGACCTCGTCCGCAACGACCTCGGGCGGATATGCGTGACCGGCTCCGTCTCCGTCCCGGACCTGTGCGTGGTCGAGAAGCATCCCGGGCTCGTCCATCTCGTCTCCACCGTCCGCGGCGAGCTCCGCCCCGGCGCCGGGTGGCCCGAACTCCTCGCCGCGGCCTTCCCGCCCGGTTCCGTCACCGGCGCCCCCAAGTCCAGCGCCCTACGCGTCATCGACGCCCTGGAGACCGCGCCCCGCGGCCCGTACTGCGGCGGCATCGGCTGGGTCGACGCCGACCGGGGCACCGGTGAACTGGCCGTCGGCATCCGCACCTTCTGGATCGACCGGGCGGCGGGCGCGCTGCGGTTCGGCACCGGGGCGGGCATCACCTGGGGCTCGGACCCCGAGGGGGAGTGGCGGGAGACCGAGCTGAAGGCGGAACGGCTGCTGGCGGTAGCGTCGGGGGCGTACGAAGTGAGTGGAGGGACCCTCTAGTGAAGATCTGGCTCAATGGCGGGCTGCAGGACCCCGATGCCGCCCGCGTCTCCGTGTTCGACCACGGTCTGACCGTGGGCGACGGCATCTTCGAGACGGTGAAGTCGGTCGAGGGACGGCCCTTCGCGCTGACCCGGCACCTGGACCGGCTCGCCCGCTCGGCCCGCGGCCTCGGCCTGCCCGAGCCCGACCAGGACGAGGTCCGCGCGGCCTGCGCCGCCGTCATCGACGCCAACCCGATGCCTCTGGGGCGGCTGCGCATCACGTACACCGGAGGCCTCTCGCCGCTCGGCTCGGACCGTGGTGACCAGGGCCAGACGCTGGTGGTCGCCCTCGGCGAGGCCCCGAGGCGCCCCGACACGACCGCCGTGATCACGGTGCCGTGGACCCGTAACGAACGCGGCGCCCTGACCGGCCTGAAGACCACCTCGTACGCGGAGAACGTCGTCGCCCTTGCGCGCGCCCACGAACAGGGCGCTTCGGAGGCGCTGTTCGCCAACACCGTGGGGCGGCTGTGCGAAGGCACCGGCTCGAACGTCTTCGTCGTGCTCGACGGCGAGATCCACACGCCGCCGGTCGCCTCCGGGTGCCTGGCGGGCATCACGCGCGCGTTGGCCGTCGACTGGACGGGCGCGCGGGAGACGGATCTGCCGCTCGACGTCCTGGACCGGGCCGAAGAGGTGTTCCTGACCTCGACGCTCCGTGACGTCCAGGCCGTCCACCGGATCGACGGGCGCGAACTGCCGGGCGCCCCCGGCTCGGTGACCGCAAAGGCGATGCGGATCTTCGGCGAGCGGGCGGGCGACGACCTCGACCCGTGAGCGATCGGGCCAGGAATCCAACCGCTGCTAATCCTGATGACGCACGAGCCGCAGGGCGGGTAGAACACCACTGATGACCACGACCCTGCGGCCGACCGGGCCGCTCAAGAAGAGCGCTGACGGCGCCAAGACACGCACCTACGAGGTGTGTGTGAACAGCCGTCCGGTGGGCGGGATAGAACTCGCCACGCATGCCGTGTTCGGCCCCGAGGTCGCCCAGATCAGGCGGCTGCGCGTCAAGGAACCCGACCGCAGACGCGGTCGCGCCACCGTCGCCGTGCTGGCCGCCGAGGAAGTGGTGCGCGGCTGGGGCTGCAACCGGATCGAGGTGACGGTCCCCGCCAAGGCCACCGCGGCCCACCGCCTCGCCACGTCCCTGGGCTACGTGGAGCGCAACCGCCAGATGGCCAAGCCCCTGACCGAAGGGCCCGGCGCGCTGCCCGCGGGCGTCGAGGGGCGGTCGATGACCGAGGACGAGTACGCGGTCTGGCTGGCCCATGAGCAGGAGGTCTACGCCCAGACGTGGATCGAGCGCGGCGTCCCCGAGGCGGAGGCGCGCGCCAAGTCCGAGGCCGACCACGCCGACCATCTGCCCCAGGGCCCCGCCACCCCCGGCGCCCGCCTCAGCGTGCTGACCCACGAGGGCGCGAAGGTCGGCACCCTCTGGGTGGCGCTGCGCGAGGCCGACGCGTTCGTCTTCGACGTCGAGGTCGACGAAGAGCACCGAGGGCGCGGCCATGGGCGTTCCCTGATGCTCCTGGCGGAGGCCCAGGCCCACGAGGCGGCCCTGAACCGCATCGGCCTCAACGTCTTCGCGGGCAACACCCCGGCGCTGCGCCTGTACGAGTCGCTGGGCTACGAACCGACCACGTACTACGTCTACAAGGAGCTGCTCTAGACGTCCTGGGCGTCTTGGGTGTCTTGGGCGTCTTGCTGTCCGGGGGTCGCCAGCAGGCGGTCCACCAGTTCCTCGACGCGCTCGCGCAGGCCGTCCTGGCTCTTGCCGCCGTCGAGGCGCTCGCCTGCGATGACGTACGTCGGTGTCCCAGTGACGCCGATCGCCTTGCCCTCGGCCTGGTCGGCGTCGACGATCAGGATGTGCCGGCCGTCGACGAGGGCGGTGTCGAACTCCTCGGCGTCCAAGCCCAGTTCACGGGCGGACTCGACCAGGAAGGGTTCGCCCTGACGGTTCAGCTCCTCGACCTTGCCGAGCACGGCCTCGACGTACGGCCAGCCCCGCCCCTGCTCAAGAGCCTCCTCGGCGGCCTGGGCGGCGGCGAAGGAGTGCTTGTGCTTCTCCAGGGGGAAGTGCCGCAGGCGCAGGTCGACGCGGTCGCCGTAGCGGGCACGCAGCGCGCGTACGTCGTCGAGGGCGGTCCGGCAGTCCGGGCACTGCAGCTCGCACCAGATGTCGATGACGAGGGGGCCGGTGGGCACGGAGGCTGCGAAGGGGGCGTCGGGGGAGTCGGGGGAGTCGGGGGCAGAGTCGCTCATGCGCCCAGTCTTCCAGCCTCGCGTTCGCCCGCCCAACCGGGACCGCGGGCACGCCGACCGGAACCTGGGGAGGAGGGCTGACCCTGATATGTCCCTGAAGTCCGCTCGGAGCGTGGCTTGTGGACCCCCACCCGGTGCAGGATGGAAGGGACGACCGAGTCACTGTCTACGCCCGCACGCCTGGAGGACCGGATGATTGCCGAGACCGTCTGTTCCGCCGTATCCGCGGCCGGCCTCGGCATAGCCGCGATCACGGCGTACCGCAAGCGTTTCCTCGCCGCGACGCGCCTTGCCGCCTACTCCTTGGTCCCCGTCGGCCTGGTGATGACCGGCGTCGTCGGGTGGCTCGCCGACACCGCCTTCAGCATGAAGGCGTGGGCGGGCTTCGGCGTCCTCGGGGTCGCCTGGCTGCTCTTCATGATCACCCGCGCCGTCGAGCGCCGCTCCGGAGGCACCCGCAAGGAGCGCAAGGCCGCGAAGGCCGCCCAGCGCGAAGCGGTGGCCCCCGCGGCGTCCGCGCCCTCCCTGGGCCCGGGCGCCCGCCCGGCCGCCCAGCCCGCGGCCAAACAGCAGGCGGCCGCGCCCAAGGAGGACTTCAGTGACATCGAGGCCATCCTGAAGAAGCACGGTATCTGACGGCGGGTGTCTCTCCGGGGCGTCGAGCGCGCTCTGCGGGATCGTGGAGGTCGCGAAGTCCCTGAGGTAGAAGTAGAGCCGGGTCAGGTGCGCGCCGGGGCCGTATTCGCGCTCCAGGAGGCCGAGCGTCTCGGCGGCGTTGTGCGACATCTCGTAGCGGAACCCGCGCCGTGGATTGGCCAGCGGTGCGCGGCCCGCGGGGTCATCGGGGTGGATGCCGCGGTGGGGAGTCCGGTGCCAGGTGGTCGCCCGGGCGGCGGGCGCCGTGGACACCGGGACCATCGTGACCGCGGCGGTGCCGAGCGCGGTCGTCAACAACCGTCTGCGTGCCACGCGCATGAGCGGCTCCCTCGTTCGTGGGGACGGCGGTGCCGCCGAGTCTGACGAGGTGAGGCGCTGGTGAGCCCTGGACGGAACGCTCAGGGCGCTGGACTTTTCCGGTCACGGGATTCAGCGAACTCCCGCCCTTTTCTGGCGTGTTGGTCAACGGTGGTCCGCTGACTGCGTCATCATCGCGGCGAGATGCTGGACACCACCGCACCGGGCGATGCCGCCCCGCCGACCGACGAGCGAGCCGCGCCGACCGAGGAGCCGCAAGGCTGCCTCTTCGCGCTCTCCCAGCCACCCCTGATGATCTTCCTGGCGGTGATCGGCTGCCTGCTCCTGATGGGTTCGTTGCACGATCTGCTGCGTCTATAGGCGGCTGAGGCGGCGGGCCCTCAGCCCGCCGCCTCCTTGCGCCGGGCGCGGTAGGCGGCGACGTGCAGCCGGTTTCCGCAGGTGCGGCTGTCGCAGTAGCGGCGCGAGCGGTTGCGGGAGAGATCGACGAAGGCGCGTCGGCAGTCCGGTGCCTCGCAGCGCCGCAGCCGCTCCTGCTCCCCGGCGACCACGAAGAACGCCAGCGCCATCCCGCAGTCGGCGGCGAGATGGTCGGCGATGGAGGCGCCGGGCGCGAAGTAGTGCACATGCCAGTCGTAGCCGTCGTGGTCGGTGAGCCGGGGGGTGGTGCCCGCCGCCGCGATCAGTTCGTTGATCACCGCCGCGGCGGCCGGTGGCTCGGGGGACGCGAAGACCTCGTAGAACCGGCTCCGGATGTGCCGCACTCCGGCGAGGTCACGCTCCGAGAGCACCCCGACGTCACTTATGTCGTGGCTTCGTACGAACTCGCCCAGGGCCGCCAGATCCGCGAGCCCCTCCGTCTCGCCGCCACCGGCGCCCTCTTCGTCCGGCGCGGTGTTCACCAGATCGACCACGGCGTCGAGTGCGCACCGGGTGTCGTGGGTGATCAGCACGATTTGCTCCCTGGCCTGGGGGGTCGGGCCGATGCCCGCCGATGCTGGCCGATGCTAGCGGCTTCCCGACACGACGCACCGGCGCCGGGGGGGGGGGGGGCCCCCCCCCCCCCCCCCCGGGGGGGGGGCCGGGGCGCCCCCCCCCCCCCCCCGGCGCCGGTGGTTGCCCTATGCGGTTGTCATGCCCGAGCCGTCGCCCCGAGTCGGACGGCGCCGGGCGCTCTCGCGCGGCCTGGAGCTAGCTTTCGGCCAGGATGTGCGAGAGCTCCGTATCCAGATCGAAGTGGCGGTGCTCCGTGCCGGGAGGCACGGCCGCGTCGGTTCGCTTCAGGAACGATTCCAGTGCCCGCGCCGGGGCCTCGAGCAGAGCCTCACCCTCGGGGGAACTCAGGGCAATGCAGACGACTCCCTGACCGTGGCTCCGGGACGGCCAGACTCGGACGTCGCCGGTACCGGTGGGCCGGTGCAGGCCCTCGGCGAGGAGGTCGCGGGCGAACACCCACTCGACGGTTTCCTCGGCTCCGGTGTGGAAGGTGGCGTGCACGGCATAGGGATCGGCCGTGTCATACCGCAGTCCTGCGGGTACAGGCAGTGAGGACTCGCTCGACACAACGAGGCGCAGGTGCAGCTCGCAGCTGACCGTGGTGTTCATAAGCGCCAGGGCCTTTCGCTCAGTGTGCGCTCGGGGATTCGCACGTCGGCGAAATCGACATGCCACCTACGGTGCCGTTGTAAACCCCTCTGAGGGTTTTGGGTGTCTTTAGGTAGCTCGTACGGCGGGTTGTCTGTTCAGTCCGTACAGCCATTCCAGTGACCGGTTTCCGTCCGGTAGGGTTTGGCCGTATGAATACGGGGAGTAACGAGCCGGGGGTCACCGAAGCGGTCACCGGTACGACCAAGGACGAGCAGCCGCTTGGGTCGCGTGCGCCGGATTTCATCCAGGCCCGCAGGGCGCTGCACCTCAGCTGGCAGGTGGGCGTCTTCATCGTGGGTCTCGCGGTGGTTGCCGCGGGCATCGTCATGCTGCCGCTGCCCGGCCCGGGCTGGCTGGTGATCTTCGGTGGAATGGCGATCTGGGCGACCGAGTTCGTCTGGGCCCAGCTGGTGCTTCGCTGGACGAAGCGGAAGGTCACCGAGGCGGCGCAGCGCGCGCTCGACCCCAAGGTGCGCCGCCGGAACATCATCTTGACGACCATCGGCCTGGTGATCATCGCCGTGCTCGTCGCGATCTACGTCTGGAAGTTCGGCTTCGAGATGCCGTGGAAGATCAAGGAGTGACCTTCGGGTGACTCCGAGGCGGTCGGAGGCACCCGCTGACATGCGGTAATGTTCTCCGTGCGCCCGGGGCGATTAGCTCAGTGGGAGAGCGCTTCGTTCACACCGAAGAGGTCACTGGTTCGAACCCAGTATCGCCCACCCCGGAACTGCGGCCCGGAGGCTTTTAGCCTCCGGGCCGCAGTCGTATTCGCTTCCTTTTCCCTGCGGCGCAAGGGAATTGATGTTCCGTCGGATGTAGCCGGCCGCAATCGGATGCCGCGGGAAAAGCGGATCAGTGCATTCTGCCGAGAACGTCACGGACCCGGCGTGCGTCGCGCAGCCGTTGTTCGTACGTCGCGCCGATGGCCAGGAGCAGCAGTCCCGCGAGCGCGGGGGGCAGCCAGCGGGGCAGGGCGTCGACCACCTGGACGACGTAGGGCGCCAGTTCGTGCAGTGCGTCCAGGGTGAGGACCGCGCCGCCGATGGCCAACGGCGCCTGCAGTCGGTGCCGGGCGCCCGCCAGGGTGATCAGCAGGGCCGCGGTGCCCAGGAGCAGAGGCCGCTGCCAGTTCGTGTCGCTCCAGGCCGCCGCGAGGCTCGGCAGGAGGGTCACCGCGAGGCCGGGGCCGTAGGCCGTCCAGGAGGACGCCTGGGGGTCGCCGCGGCGCCGCAGGGCGCCGATCAGGAGGACGGGGAGGGTGGCCGGGAGCGTGTACGCCTCCGGGGTCTCGACGCCCCACGCGGCCAGGCGCACCCAGCTCGCCAGGAGGAACAGCGCCCCGGCCGCGTATCCGGCGGGGCGGCGGTCGGTGCGGAGGGCGGTGCCGGCGGCGATGACTCCGCCGAGCGTGAGGGCCAGGGCGAGGGTCGGCGGGTGCCCCGCGGTGAGGACGATCGCGAGTCCGCCCGCCGCTGCCCCGGCGATCTCCACCGGTGGCGTCAGCGGGTGCCGCCCCCCGAGCCGGGCCGCCGCCAGGGCGGCAGCGGCCGGTACGGCGAGCGTCAGCAGCCCCGTGTGCTCCAGCCGCAGGTCCAAGGCGCCGCCCGTGGCGCAGGCGAGCGCCGTGACGTACATGAGGGCCGCGCAGACGGCGCCGGGCGCCACGCCCCTAACAGACCCCTGGCGGCGGGCGGCTAGCACCGTGGCCACGAGGAACAGCGCCGTCAGGACGCCGAGTGTGCCGAGCGTGGCGGAGGTGGTGGCCAGGGCGAGGAAGGAGACGCTCGCCGATGAGGCGACCGCGAGCCCCAGCGAGGTCAGGGCGAGCACCGCCGACCCGGCGCGCGTCGCGACGCCGAGCAGGGCCGCGGTCAGTACCAGGTGAGCGGAAACCCCGGCCGCGTAAGGGAGTTCGAGCGCGGCCGGCAGGATGAACAGCGAGGCCCAGGCCAGGGCGAGGGCGCCGGAGCGGGCGGCGACGGGGTTCAGGGGAGACGTGCCGGGGCGCGGCGCGTCCGGAGCGGAACTGGCGGAAGGCGTAGCTGTTCCCTGTGCGGTGGGACCGTCAGGCCGCGTCGCCCCTCCCCCCGCCGCGTCAAGCCGCAGTTCCGCCCCAATCCGGGCCCCCGCCAGCAGCACACCGGCGACCACGGCCAGCACCAGCGACGCCATTGCCGGGTCCTGCACCGGTAGTTCGTCCGTGAAGGCTGCCTCGCCCGCGTCCGACGGGGCGCCCGACCACGCCTTTCCTGCCCAACTCGCGGGACCCAGCAGCGCGGAGACGAACGCGGGCAGCGTCCACAGCGCCGTCAGCGTGTGCACCAGGAGGGCCGAGCCGGCGAGTCCGCGTACCACTGGGCGTGGCAATGAGCTGCGTACGACCGGCAATAGGGCGACCGCGCACGCCAGGTAGGCGGGGACCGTCCATGCGGCGGGCAGCGCCTCGCGCAGTACGCCGCCGGTCGCCGCCACGACGAGCAGGCCGGAAGCGAACGCGGCGCTCGTCGCCTGCGGCCGTCGCGTGATCAGCCACGACGCCACCAGCGCGATCGACGCGGCGAGCGCGAGGAGCGCCGAAGCCCGCACCGCGCCGGTGAGATCCGTGGCGGTCCAGGAGAGCACCCCGGCGCCCGCCACGCCCCACAGGCCCGCGGCGCAGCCGCCGACGGACGCCAGCACGCGTACGCCTCGGTCGCTCGCCCGCAGTGCCACGGCGACGTCGAACGCCGCCGTCGCGAGGAGCGCCGCAGTCGTCGTGTGGTCGCCCGCCTCCGCGGCCCGTGCCCAGAGGAAAAAGGGGAGTTGAGCGGCCACCACGGCCGACGGCACAGGAAGCCGCAGCTCCCGGAAGAGCAGGCCGTACGCCGTCCACAGCGCCGCGAGCACGGCGGACGCGGCCGCCGCGTAGCCGAGGGGCTCCGCCTGTGGCAGGGCGACGACATGGAGGGCGTACGCGTCAAGGACGGTCAGGATGAGACCGAGCGCGGCCACCGTCTCCGCCGTCGAGCGCAGCTTCCGGCGCAGCAGCACGGAGGGCACACCGAGCGCCGTCAGTGTCACGGCCGCGAGGACCGCGCTACGGCCGCCGATGCCCAGGTGGCCCCAGCTCACCAGCGTGAACGCGATCGCCGCGACGGCCAGAAGGATGCCGCCCAGCGTGAGCAGCACGTTCTGCACGTTCGGCGGTGTGGCGTCGGGTGCGCGGACCGGCCGCGCGGGAGCGGGCACGGGGGCGGCCGTCGCCCGCAGGGCGGCCAGCAGCCAGGTGCGGCGGTGCAGCAACTGCGCCCTGCGCGCGTCGAGGTGGAGCAGCTCCAGGTCGAGGATCCGCAGCTCCTCGGCCGGGGGCGGAATGTTCGTCATGCCGCTGGAGTGTGGTCCAGGACACTGCGACAGGCATCGGTGCGGATACTCAGGACGTACTCAGATCGGGCCCCGTACGGGCAGACTCTGCCTATGGACTGGAGCCACTACCGCTTCCGCAGCGTCTGGAACCTGCCCGCGCCGCCCGCCGACGTGTACGCGGTCCTCGAACGGGCCGAGGACTATCCGGCCTGGTGGCCCCAGGTGCGCGAGGTGGTGTCGATCGACGAACGCACCGGCACCGCGCGCTTCCGCTCCCTGCTGCCGTACGACCTGTTCGTCACCGCCGAGGAGCGGCGCCGCGACCCGGCGGCCGGGATCCTGGAGATCGCGATGACCGGGGACCTGGACGGCTGGGCACGCTGGACCGTCACGGCGGTGCCGGGCGGCACGCGGGCGCGCTACGAGCAGGAAGTGGTGGTGCGCAAACCGCTGATGCGACGCCTCGCCGTCCCCGGGCGACCCGTCTTCCTCCTCAACCACGCGCTGATGATGCGCGCGGGCGAGCGAGGCCTGAAGGCGCACCTCAGGAAGGAGCTCGGGCAGCGCTGACCGCTCTCGCGGAAGCGGTTTGAAGGAAACCCGCGGGGACCTGTATTGTTCAGTCCGTTCCCGGGCGATTAGCTCAGTGGGAGAGCGCTTCGTTCACACCGAAGAGGTCACTGGTTCGAACCCAGTATCGCCCACCCGGAGAATGCCGGTCCGTCACCGACGGACCGGTTTTTTCATGCCCGCATGCGCCGCAGGCGGCGATCGTCAGGTCGTAATCGTCAGGCGGCCGCCGGGAGTTCGGGACGCAGCGGCCACGCGGGATCCACGGCCTCCGGCGTACCGCTGCGCGCGAACCACGCCTGCAGACCGCGTGCCTGTGCCGCGTGCCACACCGCCTGCAGCGCGTGCAGCTCGGGCGGCGAGAGCCGTTCGAGCCGGGACGCGAACCGCTGCCCCACCGCTCGTACGACATCCAGCGCGGCCTGCGCGTCGGCCGCCGCGTCGTGCGCCTCGTCGAGCTCCACCGCGTAGTGCGCGCACAGATCGCTCAGCGTGCGGCGGCCCTTGCGGTAGCGGTCGAGCTGCTTGTCCAGGACCCGCGGGTCCAGGACGCACAGCGGTGCGCCCGCCATGTAGTGGCCGAGCGAGGACGCGCGGTGCCTGCGCAACTCCCGGTCCAGGATCGTCAGGTCGAAGGGCGCGTTCATCACCACGATGGGGCGGCCCGCCGCCCCCTGTTCCGCGAGTTCCCTCGCTATCTCCTCCATCACCGGCGCGGGCCAGCGGCCGTTGCGCTGCAGATGTTCCTCCGTCAGTCCGTGGATCGCGGTGGCGCTCTCGGGCACCGGAACGCCCGGGTTCACCAGCCAGCGGGTGATACGCGGGCGGGTGCCCGCTCCTTGCTGGACGACGACGGCGGCCGACACTATGCGGTCGGTCTCGACGTCAACTCCTGTGGTCTCGGTGTCGAATGCGGCCAAGGGCCCCTCGTACCAGCACGTCATGGCGACGCAACTCCTCGTTCATGTCCGGCAGATGGCTTGCCTCCCCGCCCTTGCTGGTGATACCCGGGCCGTTTGCGCTGTACGCGGCCCGGAGACAACAGAGGTACGGGGTCTGGAAGTTGACCGGCCCGAAGCGGGTATTCACTGGTTCGGAAGGCACGTTGGACATGGCGCTCGCGCAGCCCGAACAGGGTGGGCTGCTGCCCGAGCGGATCGCACCGCCGCGCGGCACACTCGCCACCACCGCCTGTATGGAGACCCTTCAGGTGGGTTATCTGCACGCCGTCGCCGCCGCGGCGGGGTGTTCGCTCTCGCAGCCCTTTCCGGACAACGGCATCGACTGGCACGTCAGCCACAGCGCCCCCGGGCACACGGTCGACGACGAAGTCACCATCAAGGTGCAGCTCAAGTGCACCTACCAGATACCGCCGAACCCCCCGGGCGCCGCCTTCTCCTTCACGCTCGACAACCCGCACCTGGAGAAGCTCGCCCGCACCCCGGTCGCGGTGCACAAGATCCTGGTCGTGATGCTCGTGCCCCGGTCGCAGGACGACTGGCTGCGCGCGGGCCATGACCGGCTCGACCTGCGGCACTGCTGCTACTGGACCAACCTCGCCGGACACCAGGTGACCGGCCGGCGCAGGACCACCGTGCGCGTCCCGACCTCGCGGATCTTCGACGACAAGGCCCTCTGCGAGATCATGACGCGGGTCGGGACGGGAGGGAGACCCTGATGCACCGCCCGATCGACGAACCCCTACGTTCCGTTCGCCCGCACCCTGTTGAGGCCGCGGGCTCCTGGCACGATCAGCCCGGTCCGCTGGGCTCCCTCGGCCCTCCCGATCCCGCGCAGGTCGACCCCGCCGTGCTCGGCGCGCTGCTGCACCGGCACGGCTGGCACCGGCGCGGGGGAGCGGCGGGCCGCTATGCCCGCTGGACCCCGCCGGGGCCCGGAGCGGGCGCCACGAGCCTGCTGGTGCCGGAGAGCAGGGCCTTCCCCGACTGCGAGGACCTGCTCGGCGAGGCGCTCATCGCCCTGTCGCGCAGCGCGTCGCCGTCCGCCCGTGACGTGCTTGTCGGGCTCACCGTGCCCAGCGACGAGATCCGCTGGTGCCGTGACGTCCCGGCGGGCCCCGCGGGCACGGCGACCTGGACAGCGGAGGAGCAACTGCGGTCGGCGGCACGGCAGATGCTGCTCGCGGGGGCCCTAGCGGCGCGCGGCCGTGCCGGGTACTACGGCGCGCGGCACCGCGGGCCCGCCGCCGCGTCCCTGGAGAACGTCCTGGTCGGGCCCGCTCCCGGCGGGCGCAGGCTCACCGCGTTCGTGCCCGTCCTGACCGGGCGGCTCCTCGCGGTGCGGCTGCACCAGGCGCTGTACGCGGTCCGTGAAGCCGTCGACTACCAGCGCGCCACCGGAGGCATGGACGCCTTCGACGGCGCCGTCGAGGCGGGCGTCAGCCATGAGCTGACGGAGGCCGTCGTGGCCCTGGTGCGGGGCACCGAAGGGGCACGGATCGCCGTGGAGTGGGCGCCCGCGGCCGGGGTCCCCGAGGGGTGCGCCGTCGACGCCGAGCCCGTCGAGTTCTCTCCCGGTGACTTGCAGGTGCTCCGGGAGGCGGGCGCCCGTTACCTGCGGGACGAGCCTGCGATGCCGGTGCGGATCACGGGGGCCGTGGTGCGGATGCGGCGGTCGGGGCCGCGGGGTGAGGGCACGGTGCGGGTCCGGGTGCTCGCGGGGGCGGACGTCGCCCACGTACGCATGACGCTCGACGAGGAGTCCTACCGCATCGCGGGCCATGCCCACCTGGTGGGGCTGCCGATCCGGGTGCACGGGCGGCTCGAGAGCCGGGGCGGGTTCCGGCGGCTCACCGGCGCCTGCGGGGTGGTGCCCGTGCAGGTGGACGACGCGGAGAAGGACCGCCTGATGAAGTCGCTCCAGGAGCATCTCGACTTCTTCGGGGAGGCGTGCAGCGGCGACTGAGTGGGGCGCGGCCGAGGCCCCGGGGATAACCGTTTCGCGATGGGTGCCCCCGGCTCGGTACGATTCGTTTCGCGCGCAGGGCAGATCTGCCGCGACCCCTTCAGGTAGGAGAAGACCGGTGTCAGACGTCCGTGTGATCATCCAACGCGATTCCGAGCGGGAAGAACGCGTGGTGACGACGGGCACTACGGCCGCCGAACTCTTCGCCGGTGAGCGCACCATCGTCGCCGCCCGCGTGGCAGGCGAGCTGAAGGACCTCGCGTACGCCGTACAGGACGGCGAGGAGGTCGAGCCGGTCGAGATCTCCTCCGAGGACGGCCTGAACATCCTGCGCCACTCCACCGCGCACGTGATGGCGCAGGCCGTGCAGGAGCTCTTCCCCGACGCCAAGCTCGGCATCGGCCCGCCGGTACAGAACGGCTTCTACTACGACTTCGACGTCGAGAAGCCCTTCACGCCCGAGGACCTCAAGGCCATCGAGAAGAAGATGCAGGAGATCCAGAAGCGCGGCCAGCGCTTCTCGCGCCGCGTCGTCACCGATGAGGCCGCCCGCGAGGAGCTCTCGAACGAGCCGTACAAGCTGGAGCTCATCGGCATCAAGGGCTCCGCGTCCAGTGACGACGGCGCGGACGTCGAGGTGGGCGGCGGCGAGCTGACCATCTACGACAACCTCGACCCGAAGACCGGCGACCTGTGCTGGAAGGACCTCTGCCGCGGTCCCCACCTGCCCACCACCCGCAACATCCCGGCGTTCAAGCTGATGCGCAACGCCGCCGCGTACTGGCGCGGCAGCGAGAAGAACCCGATGCTCCAGCGCATCTACGGCACCGCCTGGCCCACCAAGGACGAGCTCAAGGCCCACCTGGAGTTCCTCGCCGAGGCCGAGAAGCGCGACCACCGCAAGCTCGGCAGCGAGCTGGACCTGTTCTCCATCCCGGAGCAGATCGGTTCGGGCCTCGCGGTCTTCCACCCCAAGGGCGGCATCATCCGCCGGGTCATGGAGGACTACTCGCGGCGCCGTCACGAGGAGGAGGGGTACGAGTTCGTCTACACCCCGCACGCCACCAAGGGGAAGCTCTTCGAGACCTCGGGCCACCTGGACTGGTACGCCGACGGCATGTACCCGCCCATGCAGCTCGACGAGGGCGTGGACTACTACCTCAAGCCCATGAACTGCCCGATGCACAACCTGATCTTCGACGCGCGCGGGCGTTCGTACCGTGAACTGCCGCTGCGCCTCTTCGAGTTCGGCACCGTGTATCGCTACGAGAAGTCGGGCGTCGTGCACGGCCTGACCCGTGCCCGCGGCTTCACCCAGGACGACGCGCACATCTACTGCACCAAGGAGCAGATGGCGGACGAGCTCGACACGACGCTCACCTTCGTCCTGAACCTGCTGCGCGACTACGGCCTGACCGACTTCTACCTGGAGCTCTCCACCAAGGACCCGGAGAAGTTCGTCGGCTCGGACGAGGTCTGGGAAGAGGCCACCGAGACGCTGCGCAAGGTCGCCGAGAAGCAGGGCCTGCCGCTGGTTCCCGACCCGGGCGGCGCCGCCTTCTACGGCCCGAAGATCTCCGTGCAGTGCAAGGACGCCATCGGCCGCACCTGGCAGATGTCGACCGTGCAGCTGGACTTCAACCTGCCGGAGCGCTTCAACCTGGAGTACACCTCGCCGGACGGCACCAAGCAGCGTCCGGTGATGATCCACCGCGCGCTCTTCGGGTCGATCGAGCGGTTCTTCGCGGTGCTCCTGGAGCACTACGCGGGCGCGATGCCGCCGTGGCTGGCCCCGGTGCAGGCGGTGGGCATCCCCGTGGGGGACGCGCACATTCCCTACCTCCAGGAGTTCGCGGCCGAGGCCAAGAAGAAGGGCCTGCGGGTCGAGGTGGACGCCTCCTCGGACCGTATGCAGAAGAAGATCAGGACGCAGCAGAAGCTGAAGGTCCCGTTCATGATCATCGTCGGTGACGACGACATGAACGCGGGCACGATCTCCTTCCGCTACCGCGACGGCTCGCAGGAGAACGGCATTCCGCGCGACCAGGCGCTCGCCAAGCTGCTCGACGTGGTGGAGAGCCGCCAGCAGGTGTGACCCTCCCCGCCGATGCGAGGATCAGGCCCCCGGGACGTTCAGCGTCCCGGGGGCCTCTCGTCGTCCTCCCGTGCGAACACCTGGAGGAGCCATGACGAGAAGGACCCCGTGACCGCGCCGAGCAGGGCGAGACCGCAGGCCATCAGACCCACCGCGACCAGGCGCCCCATCGCCGTCACGGGCGTGACGTCGCCGTAGCCCACCGTCGCGAGCGTGGCCGACGTCCACCACACCGCGTCCCCGAACGTGCGGATCGTGGCGCCCCGCGCCGCGTGCTCATGCTGGTAGACGGCGAGCGCCCCGGCGAAGCCGAGGAGCAGCGCCGACAGACCGGCGTACGTGACCACGCGCGCGTGCAGGGCCAGGCGCGGCTTTCCGCGCCTGTGCTGGACGGCGCCATAGATGTGCACGATGCGCAGCGGCCGCAGCAGGGGCAGGACGAGGACCAGGGTGTCCAGCCAGTGGGTGCGTACGAAGCGCGGGCCCTGCCCGCTGAGCCGCCAGCGCACCGCGTAGTCCACGGCGAACACCGCCCAGGCCGCGAAGATCACCGCGAGGCAGGCGGTGCGCCCCGCCGGGGGCAGTCCGGAGGCCAGGACCCGCACCGCGTACGCGGCCAGGAAGAGCATCGAGGCCACGGCCAGCGGCGCCTGCGTGCGGTTCTCCCAGCGGGCCTGACGGCTGTCATCGGTCATCGGCCCAGCTTCCCCGCGGAGCGCCCGGCGGCTGCCCCGCCGACACGCTTCGAACGGGCGAAGTCATATGCTGCACAGCATGACGAGTGAGCCGGAGCAGCAGATCGGAGTGGGGACGCAGGACGCGTTCCAGCGCCTGTGGACGCCCCACCGGATGGCGTACATCCAGGGCGAGAACAAGCCGAGCGGTCCGGGGGCCGACGACGGCTGTCCCTTCTGCTCCATCCCGGCCAAATCCGACGAGGACGGCCTGGTCATCGCCCGGGGCGAGCAGGTGTACGCGGTGCTCAACCTCTACCCGTACAACGGCGGCCACTTGATGGTCGTGCCCTACCGCCACGTCGCCGACTACACGGAGCTGACCGGCCCGGAGACGGCCGAGCTCGGCGAGCTCACCAAGCAGGCCATGACGGCGCTGCGCACCGCGTCCGGCGCGCACGGCTTCAACATCGGCATGAACCAGGGCACGGTCGCGGGCGCAGGCATCGCCGCGCATCTGCACCAGCACGTCGTGCCCCGCTGGGGCGGCGACACGAACTTCATGCCGGTCGTCGGGCACACGAAGATCCTGCCGCAGCTCCTCGCGGACACCCGCACGATGCTGGCCGACGCCTGGCCCACCGCGCTCTGACGCCGCTCACGCGTCGTACACGTCCGCCTTCCTCGGCATCGGGTCCTGGACCGCGCCGCTGAGGAAGCCGGAGCGCGTACCGAACTTCTCCGTGTCGACGCCGTTCTCCTCAAGGACCCTGATGGCCGCCGAGTGCACCACGCGGAGCACCGGCGTGGCCGCGCGCAGCGCGTCGTCGGCCATGAAACGATGCCGCCACGGCTTGTCCGCCCAGGCGTGCCGCAGGCCGAAGGGCTCGGGCAGGACCAGCTTGCCGCCGAGGTAGTCCAGGAGCGGCGGATACCACGTGAAGGGCGCGCGCACCGCGAGGCGCACGACCTCGTCGGCGTCGACCAGCGGCAGCTTGCGCTCCATGGTCTCCCAGAACTTGATGGGCTTGGCGACCTTCTTCACCTTGGGGTCGGGCTTGCTGGTGAACAGGGAGTGGACCGGGCCGAGCGCGTGGCCGGTCACCTCGATGCGCAGCGTCTCGTGCAGGACCGTCACCGTGATCAGCATCGTGATGACCAATTGGCCGTCCCAGAGCGTGAACTGGACGCCCAGATAGTGCCGGTCGCCGCTGCCGAACTGCTGCTCGTTGCAGATCCGCTGTATCTCGTGCCCCCGGACCTGGAACGCCTCGACGTCCGTGCCGCTGGGGCGGGCGACCGCCTTCGCGTTCTCCCCGATGGGGGAGACGATCCAGTGCTTTATCGACGGGGTCGGGAAGCCACCCGTGTGCAGCGGGCCACGCTCGAGGAGGCGCAGCTGGTCGTGGACCGCCCGGATGATGTCCCAGCTGCGGAACGGATGGATCTCCGTGCCTTCCTTGGCGGAGACCAGCTCCTCGGCGAGCTGCCAGCTGCCCCAGCGCGTGCCCATGCCCAGTATTCCCTTGGGCCCCGCGTAGAAGACCGAGTTGCTCTGCTGCTCGGCCGAGAGACGGGCAAGGCCCTGGCGCAGCCGCTCGGCGGCCGTCTCGCCCGGGCTGCCGGGCACCGCCTCGGGGATCTTGGCGCCGATGCCGCCGCCGGAGAGCAGGCTCGACCAGCGCTCGCGCAGGTTCCACGCGGTGCGCTCGGCGATCTGCTTGGCCCAGAACCAGCCCGCCACGGGGACCACGACCGCCGCGCGTATGTACCAGCCGAGGAGGCCGCCGATCGGCAGCTTGATCAGGAAGAGCACGGCGAGCACACCCAGGGCGACCAGGACGGCCGTGGCGATCGCGCTCGCGCGCTTGTCGTCGCGCTTCACCACCGCCTGCTTGACCGTGAAGATCAGCAGCCAGACCAGGAGCCCGGGCAGGAAGAGCACCCCGCACACCACCATCACGAGGGTGAGCCAGCGGTCGCGGTCCTTGCGGATGTTGTTCGCCGCGAGGCAGTGCTCGACGATCGACTGCGGTTCCATGCCGAAGGACTGGATGAGCGGCTTGCGGGCGCCGCCGAGCATCCGCACCTGCACGGCCCGCGCGAACGCCTCGCCCAGATTCGGCGCGAAGAGCGAGAACAGGCCGTCCTGCACCTCGGACTTGTGCCATTCGGTGTTGGCATCGAGGATCTTCGCGGCCTGGTCGTCCCGGTACGCGGCCGACGCGAGGGCGTGCGTCGCCGCTGTCTGGCCGGCGGCTCCCGACAGCGGGACCTGGGCCCCGGGCCTGAAGTCGAATACGTCGTCCGCCACTGCCGCCCCCATCGCCGCAAATCCGTCGCTGCTGCGGCTCTTCCCGACTTCCGTACCTGGCACACCTGTTGATCAGGTCATCAGCGTATCGGGACGCACCGACTTCCGGCAGGGGGCGGCCGGCCACCGTCAACTAGGAGACGTCCTGCGCCTGTTCACGGATCCTCTCGGAGAGCTGGGGCGGCATGGGTTCGTGGCGTGCGTAGGTGCGGCTGAAACGGGCGGTGCCCTGCGAGAGTGACCTCAGGTCCACGGCGTAGCGCCCGATCTCGATCTCGGGGACCTCGGCCCGTACGAGGGTGCGCCCGCCCGGCGCCTGCTCGGTGCCGACCACCCGGCCCCTGCGCCCCGAGAAGTCGCTCATCACCGCGCCCACGTGGTCGTCGCCGACCAGCACCCGCACCTCGGCGACGGGCTCCAGGAGGTGGATCCTGGCGTCGGCCGCGGCTTCCCGCAGGGCGAGCGCGCCCGCCGTCTGGAACGCGGCGTCGGAGGAGTCCACCGAGTGCGCCTTGCCGTCGAGCAGCGTGATGCGTACGTCGATGAGGGGGTAACCGGCGGCCACGCCTCGCCTGGCCTGCGCGCGCACGCCTTTCTCGACGGACGGGATGAACTGCCGGGGCACGGCGCCGCCCACGACCTTGTCCACGAACTCGATGCCGCTGCCGCCCGGCAGTGGCTCGACCTCGATCTCGCAGATCGCGTACTGCCCGTGTCCGCCGGACTGCTTCACATGACGGCCGCGGCCCCCGGACCTGCCCGCGAACGTCTCCCGAAGGGAGACCTTGTGGGCCACCACGTCGACCTGCACGCCGTAGCGGCTGCGCAGCCGCTCCAGGGCCACGTCGGCATGGGCCTCGCCCAGGCACCACAGGACCACCTGGTGGGTGTCCTGGTTCTGCTCGAGGCGCATCGTCGGGTCCTCGGCGACCAGCCGGGAAAGACCCATGGAGAGCTTGTCCTCGTCCGCCTTGCTGTGCGCCTGGATGGCGAGCGGCAGCAGCGGGTCGGGCATGTCCCAGGGCTCCATGAGGAACGGGTCGTCCTTGGCCGAAAGGGTGTCGCCGGTCTCGGCGCGGTTCAGCTTGGCCACGCAGGCAAGATCGCCCGCGACACAGCTGGTGAGCGTGCGCTGCTGCTTGCCGAAGGGGGAGGAGAGCGCTCCGACGCGCTCGTCGACGTCGTGGTCCGCATGGCCGCGGTCGGCCAGACCGTGCCCCGAGACGTGCACGGTCTCGTCGGGGCGCAGGGTGCCGGAGAAGACGCGTACGAGGGAGACGCGCCCTACGTAGGGGTCGGAAGCGGTCTTCACCACCTCGGCGACCAGTGGCCCTTCGGGATCACAGGTGAGCGCGGGCCGCGCCTTGCCGCCCGGTGTGGTGACAGCCGGCGCCGGGTGCTCAAGGGGAGTGGGGAAACCGCCCGTGATCAGTTCCAGGAGCTCGACCGTGCCGATGCCCTGCCGGGCCCCCTCGGCCGCTGGAGCCGCCGCGAGGACGGGGTAGAAGACGCCGCGCGCCACGGCCCGTTCCAGGTCGCCCACGAGGGTCTTGAAGTCGACGTCCTCGCCGCCGAGATAGCGGTCCATGAGGGACTCGTCCTCACTCTCGGCGATGATCCCCTCGATCAGTTTGTTGCGCGCCTCCTCGATGAGGGGCAGCTGGTCATCGCCCGGCTCCGACTCCTTGCGCTCGCCGGACGCGTAGTCGAAGACCCGCTGCGAGAGCAGCCCGATCAGGCCGGTCACCGGAGCGTGTCCGTCCGGCCCCTGAGCGCCGTGCAGCGGCAGATACAGCGGCAGTACGGCGTCCGGGTCGTCGGCCCCGAAGGCCTCGGCGCACCTGCGCGTCATCCCGGTGAAGTCGGCGCGGGCCGCCTCCAGATGGGTCACCACGATGGCCCGCGGCATGCCGACCGCCGCGCACTCCTCCCACACCATGCGGGTCGCCCCGGTGATGCCTTCGGTGCCCTCGGCCGCCGATACGACGAAAAGGGCCGCGTCCGCCGCGCGCAGACCGGCCCTCAACTCGCCGACGAAATCGGCGTACCCGGGGGTGTCCAGGAGATTGATCTTGAAGCCGTCCCACTCGACGGGGACCAGGGACAGCTGTACGGAACGTCGTTGCCGGTGCTCTATGTCGTCGTAGTCGGAGACGGCCGTGCCGTCCTCCACGCGGCCCGCCCGGTTCACCGCCCCCGCGGTCAGCGCGAGGGCCTCCACGAGGGTCGTCTTGCCCGATCCGCTGTGGCCGACCAGCACCACATTCCGTACGGACGCGGGGTGGTCGGCCGTCGCTGCCCTGCCGGCGGCTCCGGGGTGTGCGTTCGCCTTGTCGCCCATTGCCTTGGCCTCCCGGTCACGTACCTGGTGAGGAGGCAGAGCCCCCTCGGGGATGCTGGCTGCTCGCGGACACGCGGGGCCGCGTGCGGGTCGGCTCCCGGCGACGCCCGCGGTGCTTTCGAGCTTTCCACTCGGGTCACTGTGCGTCCATACGTCGTACGCGATCGTGAGGGGGCGAGCCGGTCCGTCAAGGGCGTGACTACGATGGGCCAGCCGGTGGCCAACAGGGCCGCGCGGCTCACCAACCCCTCGGGAAGGCCATGCTGAACAAGTACGCGCGTGCTTTCTTCACGCGTGTTCTCACGCCGTTCGCCGCGTTTCTCATCCGCCGCGGGGTCAGCCCCGACGCGGTCACCTTCATCGGCACCGCCGGTGTGGTGGCGGGTGCGCTGGTCTTCTTCCCGCGTGGCGAGTTCTTCTGGGGCACGATCGTGATCACGCTCTTCGTGTTCTCCGATCTCGTCGACGGGAACATGGCACGCCAGCTGGGCCGCTCGAGCCGCTGGGGCGCCTTCCTGGACTCGACGCTCGACCGCGTCGCCGACAGCGCGATCTTCGGAGGCCTCGCCCTCTGGTACGCGGGCTCAGGCGACGACAACGTCCTGTGCGCCGTCTCCATCTTCTGCCTGTCCAGCGGCCAGGTGGTCTCGTACACGAAGGCGCGCGGCGAGGCGATCGGCCTGCCCGTAGCGGTCAACGGCCTGGTCGAGCGCGCCGAGCGCCTGGTGATCACGCTGGTCGCCGCCGGCCTCGCGGGGCTCCACAAGTTCGGGGTCCCCGGCATCGACGTACTGCTGCCGATCGCCCTGTGGGCCGTCGCCGTCGGCAGCTTCGTCACACTCGTCCAGCGCGTCGTCACCGTACGCAAGGAGTCCGAGGAGGCAGACGCGGCGGACGCGGCGGCCGGCCCGGACGCCCGGGCACAGGGCAGTGAGGCCACGTCGTGAAGGACCGACTGACCGACGCCCTCTACGGAGCCGGCTGGAGCACCGTCAAGAAGCTCCCCGAGCCCGTGGCGGTGCGGCTGGGCCAGACCATCGCCGACGCCGTGTGGAAGCGCCGCGGCAAGGGCGTCCTGCGCCTTGAGGCGAACTACGCGCGCGTGGTGCCCGACGCGAGCCCGGAGCGCCTGGCCGCGCTCTCCAGGGCGGGCATGCGCTCCTACCTGCGCTACTGGATGGAGTCGTTCCGGCTGCCGTCCTGGAGCCGGGAGCGCATCAAGGAAGGCTTCGACGTCAAGGACGCCCACCACCTCACCGACGCTCTCGCCGCCGGCAAGGGCGTCATCGTCGCGCTTCCGCACCTGGGCAACTGGGACCTGGCGGGCGCGTGGGTCACCACGAAGCTCGAGACGCCGTTCACGACGGTCGCCGAGCGGCTCAAGCCCGAGACGCTGTACGACCGTTTCGTGGCCTACCGCGAGAGCCTCGGCATGGAGGTCCTGCCGCACACCGGGGGCTCCGCCTTCGGCACGCTGGCGCGGCGGCTGCGCGCGGGCGGCCTGATCTGCCTGGTCGCGGACCGGGACCTGTCGGCGTCCGGCGTCGAGGTGAAGTTCTTCGGGGACACCGCGCGGATGCCCGCAGGACCCGCGATGCTCGCCCAGCAGACCGGCGCGGCGCTGCTGCCGGTGACGCTCTGGTACGACGACTCACCGGTCATGAAGGGCCGCATCCACCCACCCGTCGACGTCCCCGAGACAGGTACCCGCACCGAGAAGACGTCTGTCATGACGCAGGCGCTGGCAGACGCCTTCGCCACGGGTATCGCCGACCATCCGGAGGACTGGCACATGCTGCAGCGTTTGTGGCTCGCTGATCTCGATCCGTCGAAGGAACCCGCCGACGGCCGTGAGGGTCCGGCCGAGGGGACCGCGCCGTGAGGATCGGCATCGTCTGCCCCTACTCGTGGGACGTGCCGGGCGGCGTCCAGTTCCACATCCGCGATCTGGCCGAGCACCTGATCCGCCTCGGGCACGAGGTGTCCGTACTGGCCCCGGCGGACGACGAGACTCCCCTTCCGCCGTACGTCGTGTCGGCGGGCCGCGCCGTCCCGGTGCCGTACAACGGCTCGGTGGCCCGGCTCAACTTCGGGTTCCTCTCGGCCGCGCGGGTGCGGCGCTGGCTGCACGACGGCACGTTCGACGTCATCCACATCCACGAGCCGACCTCGCCCTCGCTCGGACTGCTCGCGTGCTGGGCGGCGCAGGGCCCGATCGTCGCCACGTTCCACACGTCCAACCCGCGCTCCCGGGCGATGATCGCGGCGTATCCGATCCTGCAGCCCGCCCTGGAGAAGATCAGCGCGCGCATCGCGGTGAGCGAGTACGCGCGCCGCACGCTCGTCGAACACCTGGGCGGCGACGCGGTCACCATCCCGAACGGCGTGGACGTCGACTTCTTCGCCAAGGTCGAGCCCAAGGCGGAGTGGCAGGGAGGCACGATCGGCTTCATCGGCCGCATCGACGAGCCGCGCAAGGGCCTGCCGGTGCTGATGAAGGCGCTGCCGAAGATCCTCGCGGAGCGCCCGGAGACCCGGCTGCTCGTCGCGGGACGCGGCGACGAGGAAGAGGCCGTCGCCTCGCTGCCCGCCGAGATGCGCGAGCGCGTGGAGTTCCTCGGCATGGTCAGCGACGAGGACAAGGCGCGGCTGCTGCGCAGTGTCGACGTGTACGTGGCGCCCAACACCGGCGGTGAGAGCTTCGGGATCATCCTGGTCGAGGCGATGTCGGCGGGGGCGCCCGTCCTCGCCAGCGATCTGGACGCCTTCGCACAGGTCCTCGACCAGGGCGCCGCGGGCGACCTGTTCACGAACGAGGACGCGGACTCGCTGGCCGCGGCGGCCCTGCGGCTTCTCGGCGACCCTGAGCGCCGCGAGGAGTTGCGCGAGCGCGGCAGCAAGCACGTGCGGCGCTTCGACTGGTCGACGGTGGGCGCGGACATCCTCTCCGTGTACGAGACGGTGACGGACGGCGCCGCCGCGGTGGCCGCCGATGAACGCTCGGGGCTGCGGGCGCGGTTCGGGCTCGCGAGGGACTGACCCCTCGCCGGGCACCGGCCCTGGGAGCCCGGCGGTAGTCCCCGGCACCGGCCCTGGGAGCCCGGCGGTGAAGCGGGGCGGTCGCCTGGACTAGCCTCGGGCCGGTGACCTCGACACTGATCTGGATCGCGGTAGCCCTCTTCGCGATCGGCCTCTACCTGAGCTGGACCGCGGGCAGGCTCGACCGGCTGCACGCCCGCATCGACGCGGCCCGTGCCGCCCTCGACGCCCAGCTCCTTCGCCGCGCCTCGGTCGCCCAGGAGCTGGCCACCTCGGGGGTGCTCGACCCCGCGGCGTCCATCGTGCTCTACGAAGCGGCGCACGCCGCCCGGCAGGCCGAGGAGGAGCACAGAGAAGTCGCCGAGAGCGAGCTCAGCCAGGCGCTGCGGGCGATCTTCGGCGAGGTCCAGCAGGTCGAGGTGGTGCGCGAGGCCCCCGGCGGCGACGAGGCGGCGACCGAGCTGGCCGCTGCCGTACGCAGGGTGCCGATGGCCCGGCGTTTCCACAACGACGCCGTACGCGCGGCCCGTGCCCTGCGCAGGCACCGATCGGTCCGCTGGTTCCGCCTCGCGGGCCACGCACCCTTCCCCATGGCCTTCGAGATGGACGACGAGCCGCCGGTCGCGCTGGCCGACCGCGCGACCACATAGAGCCACCGCCCGGCCGCTGACCAGGGGCAACCGGGACGCTGACCAGGGGCGGCCGGGAAAAATGAGCCACCGGTCACCCATTGGCCCTTGCTGTGGACTGGTCGTCGGGAGTTTCCTCGTAGACGCAGGAACCCGTCTTCAGCGAGCGAGGTCAACTCCGTGTCCAGCACCCCTTCCAGCAGCAACCAGTCGCCCGAGACCGGCACCGCGCGCGTCAAGCGCGGCATGGCCGAGCAGCTCAAGGGCGGCGTCATCATGGACGTGGTCAACGCCGAGCAGGCGAAGATCGCGGAGGACGCGGGCGCCGTGGCCGTCATGGCCCTGGAGCGGGTCCCGGCCGACATCCGCAAGGACGGCGGCGTGGCCCGGATGTCCGACCCGAACATGATCGAAGAGATCATCGAGGCCGTCTCCATCCCCGTCATGGCCAAGTCCCGCATCGGCCACTTCGTCGAGGCCCAGGTGCTCCAGTCCCTCGGCGTCGACTACATCGACGAGTCCGAGGTCCTCACCCCGGCCGACGAGGTCAACCACAGCGACAAGTTCGCCTTCACCACGCCGTTCGTCTGTGGCGCCACCAACCTGGGCGAGGCCCTGCGCCGCATCGCCGAGGGCGCGGCCATGATCCGCTCCAAGGGCGAGGCCGGCACCGGCAACGTCGTCGAGGCCGTGCGCCACCTGCGCCAGATCAAGAACGAGATCGCCAAGCTGCGCGGCTTCGACAACAACGAGCTGTACGCCGCCGCCAAGGACCTGCGCGCCCCCTATGAGCTGGTCAAGGAGGTCTCCGAGCTCGGCAAGCTGCCGGTGGTCCTCTTCTCGGCCGGTGGCGTCGCCACCCCCGCGGACGCCGCCCTGATGCGTCAGCTCGGTGCCGAGGGCGTCTTCGTCGGCTCCGGCATCTTCAAGTCGGGCGACCCGGCCGCACGCGCCGCCGCCATCGTGAAGGCCACCACCTTCTACGACGACCCCAAGATCATCGCGGACGCGTCCCGCAACCTCGGCGAGGCCATGGTCGGCATCAACTGCGACACCCTCCCCGAGGCCGAGCGCTACGCCAACCGCGGCTGGTAGGCACCCACAGATGAATGACACCCCTGTAGTCGGCGTCCTGGCACTCCAGGGCGACGTACGGGAGCACTTGATCGCCCTGGCCTCGGCGGACGCCGTGGCCAGGCCGGTCAGGCGTCCCGAAGAGCTGGCCGAGGTGGACGGCCTGGTCATCCCGGGCGGTGAGTCCACCACCATCTCCAAACTGGCCGCCCTCTTCGGCCTGTTGGAGCCCCTACGCGCGCGCGTGCGCGCCGGTATGCCGGTCTACGGCACCTGCGCGGGCATGATCATGCTCGCCGACAAGATCCTGGATCCGCGCTCGGAGCAGGAGACCTTCGGCGGCATCGACATGATCGTCCGGCGTAACGCCTTCGGGCGCCAGAACGAATCCTTCGAGGCGGCCGTCGATATCGACGGCATCGAAGGGGCTCCGGTGGAGGGCGTCTTCATCCGCGCCCCCTGGGTCGAGTCGGTCGGCGCACGCGTCGAGGTGCTCGCCGAACACGAGGGACACATCGTCGCCGTGCGCCAGGGCAACGCACTTGCCACGTCGTTCCATCCCGAGCTGACGGGCGACCATCGCGTGCACGAACTTTTCGTCGGGATGGTGCGGGGGAACGCGACGGCGGGATCCTTGTAGGATCTCCGGGAGCCTTCCGGGCCTTAAGGTCGGGGAGAGTTCGTTCTGGTTGGGTAACGCGAAGGAGACAGGCAGATGTCCGGCCACTCTAAATGGGCTACGACGAAGCACAAGAAGGCCGTGATTGACGCCAAGCGCGGCAAGCTCTTCGCGAAGATGATCAAGAATATCGAGGTCGCCGCCCGCACGGGCGGCGCCGATATCTCGGGTAACCCGACCCTCTTCGACGCCATCCAGAAGGCCAAGAAGAGCTCGGTCCCGAACAAGAACATCGACTCCGCGGTCAAGCGCGGTGCCGGTCTCGAAGCCGGTGGCGCCGACTACGAGACGATCATGTACGAGGGCTACGGGCCGAACGGCGTCGCGGTGCTCATCGAGTGCCTCACCGACAACCGCAACCGCGCCGCCTCGGACGTACGCGTCGCCATGACCCGCAACGGCGGCTCCATGGCGGACCCGGGCTCCGTGTCGTACCTCTTCAACCGCAAGGGCGTCGTGATCGTCCCCAAGGCCGAGCTGTCCGAGGACGACGTCCTCGGTGCCGTCCTGGACGCGGGCGCCGAAGAGGTCAACGACCTCGGCGAGTCCTTCGAGGTGCTCTCCGAGGCCACCGACATGGTCGCGGTCCGCACCGCGCTCCAGGACGCCGGCATCGAGTACGACTCGGCCGACGCCAACTTCGTCCCGACCATGCAGGTCGAGCTGGACGAGGACGGCGCACGGAAGATCTTCAAGCTGATCGACGCGCTGGAGGACAGCGACGACGTGCAGAACGTCTTCGCCAACTTCGACGTGAGCGACGAGGTCATGGAGAAGGTCGACGCGTAGCGCTGCCGCGAGCTGAGCAGTCTCGGCGGGCCGGGTGGGACACACGTCCACCGGCCCGCCGCTGTTGTCGGTGGCAGCGGATAGCCTGGCGTGAAGTCAAAGATCGCCGCCACGACGAGGGGAGGGGGCGCGCATGCGCGTACTGGGGGTGGACCCCGGCCTGACCCGGTGTGGTGTGGGGGTGGTCGACGGAGTCGCCGGACGCCCGTTGACCATGCGCGGAGTCGGCGTCGTCCGCACGCCCGCCGACGCCGAGCTCGGCCACCGTCTTGTCGCCATCGAGCAGGGCATCGAGCGGTGGCTCGACGAGTACGACCCCGAAGTCCTCGCCGTGGAGCGGGTGTTCAGCCAGCACAACGTGCGTACGGTCATGGGTACGGCCCAGGCCAGCGCCGTCGCCATGCTCTGCGCGTCCCGCCGCGGCATCCCCGTCGCCCTGCACACGCCCAGCGAGGTCAAGGCCGCCGTTACCGGCAGTGGCCGCGCCGACAAGGCCCAGGTCGGAGCCATGGTCACCCGCCTGCTGCGGCTCGACGCCCCGCCCAAGCCCGCCGACGCCGCGGACGCCCTCGCCCTGGCCATCTGCCACATCTGGCGCGCCCCCGCGCAGAACCGCCTCCAGCAGGCCGTAGCCCAGAACCGCCTCCAGCAGGCCGCGGCCCTGCACGCGTCGAAGAGCGCAGCCACCAGGACTCCCACAGCACAGAAAGGCCGTACCGCATGATCGCCTTCGTCAGCGGCCCCGTCGCCGCCCTCGCCCCCGATACCGCGGTGGTCGAGGTCGGTGGCGTCGGCATGGCCATCCAGTGCGCGCCGAACACGCTCTCCACCCTGCGCATCGGCCAGCAGGCGAAGCTCGCCACCTCCCTCGTCGTCCGCGAGGACTCACTGACTCTGTACGGCTTCGCGGACGACGACGAGCGCCAGACCTTCGAGCTCCTGCAGACCGCGAGCGGCGTCGGACCGCGCCTCGCGCAGGCGATGCTCGCCGTGCACAGCCCGGACGCCCTGCGCCGCGCGGTCGCCACCGGTGACGAGAAGGCCCTCACCGCGGTCCCGGGCATCGGCAAGAAGGGCGCCCAGAAGCTGCTCCTCGAGTACAAGGACCGCCTCGGGGAGCCCCTCGGCGCAGGCGGCCCCGCGATCGGCACCGCCGTCACCTCCGGCTGGCGCGACCAGCTGCACGCGGCGCTCATCGGCCTCGGGTACGCCACGCGCGAGGCCGACGAGGCGGTCGCCGCCGTCGCCCCGCAGGCCGAGGCGAGCGAGAAGCCCCAGGTGGGCCAGCTCCTCAAGGCGGCCCTGCAGACGCTCAACCGCACCCGCTAGCCCCTGACCACCAGAACCGCATCGCGAGGCAAGCTCATGAACTGGGACGAGACGACCGACGACGCGACTGCCCCGGCGAGCGCGACCGAGCGGCTCGTCGGTGCGTCTGCCGACGGCGAGGACCAGGCCGTCGAGGCCGCCCTCCGCCCCAAGGACCTGGACGAGTTCATCGGCCAGGAGAAGGTCCGCGAGCAGCTCGACCTCGTCCTGCGGGCGGCCCGCGCGCGCGGCGCCACCGCCGACCACGTCCTGCTCTCCGGCGCCCCCGGCCTCGGCAAGACCACCCTCTCGATGATCATCGCGGCCGAGATGGCCGCCCCGATCCGCATCACCAGCGGGCCCGCCATCCAGCACGCGGGTGACCTCGCCGCGATCCTCTCCTCCCTCCAGGAGGGCGAGGTCCTCTTCCTCGACGAGATCCACCGGATGTCCCGGCCCGCCGAAGAGATGCTCTACATGGCGATGGAGGACTTCCGCGTCGACGTCATCGTCGGCAAGGGCCCCGGTGCCACCGCCATCCCCCTCGAACTGCCGCCCTTCACCCTGGTCGGCGCCACCACGCGCGCGGGATTGCTCCCGCCGCCGCTGCGCGACCGCTTCGGTTTCACCGCGCACATGGAGTTCTACGAACCCGCCGAGCTGGAGCGCGTGGTCCACCGCTCCGCGCAGCTGCTCGACGTGGCGATCGACGTGGAGGGCGCCGCCGAGATCGCGGGCCGCTCCCGAGGCACGCCCCGCATCGCCAACCGTCTGCTGCGCCGCGTGCGCGACTACGCCCAGGTCAAGGCCGACGGCGTGATCAACAGAGACATCGCGGGCGCCGCCCTCAAGGTCTATGAAGTGGACGCCCGCGGCCTCGACCGCCTTGACCGCGCCGTCCTGGAGGCCCTGCTCAAGCTGTTCGGCGGCGGGCCCGTCGGCCTGTCGACGCTCGCGGTCGCCGTGGGGGAGGAGCGCGAGACGGTCGAGGAGGTCGCCGAGCCCTTCCTCGTACGGGAGGGACTGCTCGCGAGGACACCGCGAGGCCGGGTCGGGACGCCCGCGGCATGGGCGCATCTCGGCCTTGTTCCCCCGCGGCAGGCGGGCGGAATCGGACAAGGGGACCTGTTCGGGGCGTGACGGCGCGCGTACTCGCCCGGTCAGGAACTGCGGTGCGATGCTGAGCGTTGTTCGTTAGGTGCGGACTCGCTTAGACTCCGCCGATGCCGCCCTTGTGGGCGGCGCGCCCACCCCCGTCCATCAGGCCGCTTATCTGCGCGGTCATGCGAAGGAAACTCCGTCCCGTGAATATCGTGACCCTCCTCCCCTTCATCGTGCTCATCGGGGCCATGTTCCTGATGACCCGCTCCGCCAAGAAGAAGCAGCAGGCGGCCGCGGCGATGCGCAATGAGATGCAGCCCGGCACCGGCATCCGCACGATCGGGGGCATGTACGCCACCGTCAAGGAGGTTCACGACGACGCGGTCCTCCTTGAGGTGGCTCCGGGCGTGCACGCGTTCTACGCGAAGAACTCCATCGGCGCTGTCCTCGAGGACGAGGAGTACAACCGCATCGTTCACGGCGCGCCCGCCGACCTGAAGTCGGACAGCCCTGTCGTCCCGGACGACGCCTCTTCCCTGACCGAGACCGACGAGCCCGCCGCCGACGCTTCCGACGACTCGCCCATCGACCTCGGCAAGAAGGACGCGGACACCGCGACCGACAGCGAGGCCACCGACGCCGAGCCGAAGAAGACCGACGGCGAGTCCGACGCGAAGTAACCACGACCGGGGTTCGTGGCGCGCGCCGCTCGCGATGCCACGGCCCCCGAAGTGCGTGGATTTCGTGACGGGTCTCGACACCATTTCATGGCCGCCCACCTGGGAACTCCCCGCTCAGTGACGGGGCAGCACACCGGACGCGGGGCGGTTGGACAGGGAGAACGAGAAGGTGGCAGCACCTAAGAAGGGCCGAAGGCAGAGCGCCCCGGGCAAGCCGGGCCGCTCTTTGGTCTTCATCCTGATCGCCCTCGTGGCGCTCACCGGGGGGATGTTCCTCTCCGGAAACACCACGCCCCGCCTCGGCATCGACCTTGCCGGCGGTACGAGCATCACGCTCCAGGCGAAGAACGAGCCGGGCCAGAAAAAGAGCGCGATCAACCCGACCAACATGAACACCGCGGTCAGCATCATCAACAACCGCGTCAATGGTCTGGGTGTGTCCGAGGCCGAGGTGCAGACCCAGGGCGAAGACAACATCATCGTCAACATCCCCAAGGGCACGAACGAGAAGCAGGCGCGCGAGCAGGTCGGCACGACCGCTCAGCTCTACTTCCGTCCCGTCCTCACGGTGGCCGCCGGTGAGCCCACGCCGGACCCGTCGGCCTCCCCGTCCGGCTCCGGCAAGGAGAAGGACAAGGCGACCGAGAAGGGCGACGACAAGGCGACGTCCTCCACGACGCCGACCGCCTCGAACTCGCCGACCTCCCAGGGCCGCGCCGTCACCGACGGCCTGAAGGCGGACGCCACCCCGACCCCGAAGGCCTCGGACAAGGGCAGCGACAAGGACAAGTCCAAGCCGACGCCCACCCCGCCCGCGGACCCGGCCACCGCCGCCCTGCAGAAGAAGTTCACCGCGCTCGACTGCACCGACAAGGCGCAGCGCGGCAAGGTCGGCGACGGCGTCAAGCCGTCCGAGCAGACCATCGCCTGTGGCAAGAACAACGCAGGCCAGTGGGAGAAGTACGTCCTCGGCCCCGCTGAGCTGAACGGCAAGGACGTCGACGACGCCAAGGCCACCATCAACCAGCAGAGCGGTGCCTGGGTCGTCAACATGGAGTTCACGGGCGGCGGCTCGAAGAAGTTCTCGAAGACCACCAGCAAGCTCTCGCAGCAGCAGCCCCCGATGAACCAGTTCGCCATCGTCCTCGACGGCGAGGTGGCCTCGGCCCCCAGCGTCAACACGACGCTGAACTCCAACGCGGAGATCTCCGGCAGCTTCACCCAGGACTCGGCGCAGGACCTCGCCAACATCCTGTCGTACGGCGCCCTGCCGCTCACCTTCCACGAGCAGAGCGTCACCACCGTCAGCCCGGCCCTCGGCGGCGAGCAGCTGCACGCCGGTCTGATCGCCGGCGCCATCGGTCTCGCGCTCGTCATCATCTACCTGGTGGTCTACTACCGCGGCCTCTCGATGATCGCCATCGCGAGCCTCCTGGTCTCCGCGGCACTGACGTACGCCCTGATGACGCTGCTCGGCCCGGCCATCTCCTTCACCCTGAACCTGCCCGCGGTATGTGGTGCGATCGTCGCGATCGGTATCACCGCGGACTCGTTCATCGTGTTCTTCGAACGCATCAGGGACGAGGTCAGAGAGGGACGTACGCTGCGGCCCGCCGTCGAGCGTGCCTGGCCGCGTGCCCGGCGCACCATCCTGGTCTCCGACTTCGTGTCGTTCCTCGCCGCGGCGGTGCTCTTCATCGTCACCGTCGGCAAGGTCCAGGGCTTCGCGTTCACGCTCGGCCTGACCACCTTGCTCGACGTCGTGGTGGTCTTCTTCTTCACCAAGCCGCTGATGACGCTTATGGCGCGCAAGCCGTTCTTCGCGAACGGCCACAAGTGGTCGGGCCTCGACCCCAAGCGGCTCGGCGCCAAGCCCCCGCTGCGCCGCACCCGCCGCGCCACTGGTTCTGCCGCTGGCCCTGTCGACCCGAAGGAGGCGTGAGATGTCGAAGCTCGGCAGTCTCGGCGCCAGGCTCTACCGCGGCGAGGTCGGCTACGACTTCGTCGGCAAGCGCAAGATCTGGTACGGCATCTCGATCCTGATCACCATCACGGCGATCGTCGGCCTCGCGGTGCGCGGCCTGAACATGGGCATCGAGTTCGAGGGCGGCGCCGTCTTCACCACCCCGAAGACCAGCGTCTCGGTCGCGCAGGCCGAGAAGTACGCGGAAAAGGCCTCCGGCCACGACGCGGTCGTCCAGGAGCTCGGCTCGGGCGGTCTGCGGATCCAGGTCGCCGGTGTGGACACCGCCAAGTCCGACCAGATCAAGTCGGACCTGGCGTCGGACATGGACATCAAGTCCGACGCCATCAACGCCGACCTCGTGGGCCCCAGTTGGGGTGAGCAGATCAGCCAGAAGGCCTGGACGGGCCTGATCATCTTCATGGTCCTCGTGGTGATCTACCTGGCGATCGCCTTCGAGTGGCGCATGGCCGCGGCCGCGCTGATCGCCCTGATCCACGACATCACGATCACCGTCGGTGTGTACGCACTGGTCGGCTTCGAGGTCACCCAGGGCACGATCATCGGTCTGCTGACCATCCTCGGTTACTCGCTCTACGACACCGTGGTGGTCTTCGACAGCTTGAAGGAGCAGTCGAAGGACCTCACCAAGCAGACCCGCTGGACCTACAGCGAGGTCGCCAACCGCAGCATCAACAGCACCCTGGTGCGCTCGATCAACACCACGGTCGTCGCGCTCCTGCCGGTCGCCGGGCTGCTCTTCATCGGTGGCGGCTTCCTCGGCGCCGGCATGCTCAACGACATCTCGCTGTCGCTGTTCGTCGGCCTCGCGGCCGGTGCGTACTCCTCGATCTTCATCGCCACGCCGCTCGTCGCCGATCTCAAGGAGACCGAGCCGCAGATGAAGGCGCTCAAGAAGCGCGTCCTCGCCAAGCGTGCCGCCGCCGCGGCCAAGGGCGAGTCCGTGGAGAACGCCCCGGGCGACGAGTTCGACGAGGACGGCGAGGACGACGACCCGCAGGACGACCTGCCACAGGACGCCGCCCCCGCGGGCGTCGTCGGCCCGCGCACGCAGCCCGCGGCCCGCAACCGCGGCCGTGGCCGTCCTTCGGGGAAGCGCCGATGACCGGGCTCGCCGGTACGACGGAGCTGCTGCTCAGCCGCATCCGGGACGTCCCGGACTACCCGGAGCCTGGGGTGATGTTCAAGGACATCACCCCGCTCCTGGCGGACCCGGAGGCGTTCGCCGCGCTGACCGAGGCCCTCGCGGACCTCGCTGTGCGGTATGGCGCCACGAAGATCGTCGGCCTGGAGGCCCGCGGCTTCATCCTCGGCGCCCCGGTCGCGCTCCGCGCGGGCCTCGGCTTCATCCCCGTACGCAAGGCGGGCAAGCTCCCCGGAGCGACGCTCAGCCAGAGCTACGACCTGGAGTACGGCAGCGCCGAGATCCAGGTGCACGCCGAGGACCTCGCCGCCGACGACCGCGTCATGGTCATCGACGACGTCCTGGCGACCGGCGGCACCGCCGAGGCCTCCCTGCGGCTCATCCGCAGGGCGGGCGCGCAGATCGCCGGGGTGGCGGTCCTGATGGAGCTCGGCTTCCTCGGGGGCCGCGCCAAGCTGGAGACGTCCCTGGAGGGCGCCCCGCTGGAGGCCCTCCTCACGGTCTGACCAGTTACCACGTACACCCCGAGGCGGGCCCGGAGGAATCCGGCGCCCGCCTCAGGTGTTCCTCCTGTACAGAGCCGTCTCAGGAGCTGAGGGCGAGCCGAAGGCCGAGGATCGATACCATGGGCTCTTCGGGGCCTGACCGGGGGACCCGGATCGCGCACAGGGAGCGCCTCTTGCCAGACGAGTCCAAGGCACTCACCGCCGCCAAGGCCGCAGAGGCCAAGCGCGCGGCGGCGCTCGCTGCCGCACCCGCCAAGAACGCGACGCCTCCCAAGAGCGCGACGCCCGCGCGGCAGCAGGAGAGCGCGCCCCCCAGCACGCCCCCGAACACCTCCGGCGCCAAGCCCGCCCCGAGCACGCCCGGCGACAGCGCCAAGGGCGAACGGTCGGCTGATTCCTCGCGCCCCAAGCCCCCCACCGAGGCCCGTGCGGGCAGCACGACGCCCACGCCCCGCCCCACCGCGGCCAAGAACGAGCGCTCCGGCTCCTCCAACCGCGTACGCGCCCGTCTCGCCCGTCTCGGCGTCCAGCGCTCCAACCCGTACAACCCGGTCCTTGAGCCGCTCCTTCGGATAGTGCGCAGCAACGACCCCAAGATCGAGACGTCGACGCTGCGCCAGATCGAGCGCGCCTACCAGGTCGCCGAGCGCTGGCACCGCGGCCAGAAGCGCAAGAGCGGCGACCCGTACATCACGCACCCCCTCGCCGTGACGACGATCCTGGCCGAGCTGGGCATGGACCCGGCGACCCTGATGGCAGGGCTCCTCCATGACACCGTCGAGGACACCGAGTACGGCCTTGACACCCTCAAGCGAGACTTCGGCGACCAGGTCGCCCTGCTCGTCGACGGCGTCACCAAGCTGGACAAGGTCAAGTTCGGCGAGGCAGCGCAGGCCGAGACCGTCCGCAAGATGGTCGTCGCCATGGCCAAGGACCCGCGCGTCCTGGTCATCAAGCTCGCCGACCGCCTGCACAACATGCGCACGATGCGCTATCTCAAGCGGGAGAAGCAGGAGAAGAAGGCCCGCGAGACCCTTGAGATCTACGCACCCCTGGCCCACCGCCTGGGCATGAACACCATCAAGTGGGAGCTGGAGGACCTCGCCTTCGCGATCCTCTACCCCAAGATGTACGACGAGATCGTGCGCCTGGTGGCCGAGCGCGCCCCCAAGCGTGACGAGTACCTGGCCATAGTGACCGACGAGGTCCAGGCCGACCTGCGGGCCGCCCGCATCAAGGCCACCGTCACGGGACGGCCGAAGCACTACTACAGCGTCTACCAGAAGATGATCGTGCGAGGCCGCGACTTCGCCGAGATCTACGACCTGGTGGGCATCCGCGTCCTCGTCGACACGGTCCGCGACTGCTATGCCGCCCTCGGCACGGTCCACGCGCGATGGAACCCGGTCCCCGGCCGGTTCAAGGACTACATCGCGATGCCCAAGTTCAACATGTACCAGTCGCTGCACACGACGGTGATCGGCCCCAGCGGCAAGCCCGTAGAGCTCCAGATCCGTACGTTCGACATGCACCGCCGCGCCGAGTACGGCATCGCCGCGCACTGGAAGTACAAGCAGGAGCCCTCTGCGGGCGCCTCCAAGGTGCGCACCGACGTGCCGAGGAAGGCCGGCGGCAAGGACGACCACCTCAACGACATGGCGTGGCTGCGCCAGCTCCTGGACTGGCAGAAGGAGACCGAGGACCCGAGCGAGTTCCTCGAATCGCTGCGCTTCGACCTGTCGCGCAACGAGGTCTTCGTGTTCACGCCGAAGGGCGACGTCATAGCGCTCCCGGCGGGCGCCACCCCGGTCGACTTCTCGTACGCGGTGCACACCGAGGTCGGCCACCGCACCATAGGAGCGCGGGTCAACGGACGGCTCGTGCCGCTCGAATCGACCCTGGACAACGGCGACTTGGTGGAGGTCTTCACCTCCAAGGCGGCCGGCGCGGGCCCGTCCCGCGACTGGCTCGGCTTCGTCAAGTCACCGCGGGCGCGCAACAAGATCCGTGCGTGGTTCTCCAAGGAGCGCCGCGACGAGGCCATCGAGCAGGGCAAGGACGCCATCGCGCGGGCCATGCGCAAGCAGAACCTGCCGATCCAGCGGATCCTCACCGGCGACTCGCTCGTCACGCTCGCGCACGAGATGCGCTATCCCGACATCTCGTCGCTCTACGCGGCGATCGGCGAGGGCCACGTCACCGCGCAGTCCGTCGTACAGAAGCTCGTGCAGGCGCTCGGCGGCGAGGAGGCCGCCAACGAGGACATCGCCGAGAGCACACCGCCCTCGCGCAGCCGCAGCAAGCGCCGCGCCAACGCCGACCCCGGTGTGGTCGTCAAGGGCGTCGAGGACGTGTGGGTCAAGCTGGCCCGCTGCTGTACGCCCGTCCCAGGCGACCCCATCATGGGCTTCGTCACGCGCGGCAGCGGAGTGTCGGTCCACCGCACCGACTGCGTCAACGTGGACTCGCTGTCCCGCGAGCCCGAACGCATCCTGGAGGTCGAGTGGGCACCCACCCAGTCCTCGGTCTTCCTGGTCGCCATCCAGGTAGAGGCCCTGGACCGCTCGCGCCTGCTCTCCGACGTCACGCGCATCCTCTCGGACCAGCACGTGAACATCCTGTCCGCGGCCGTCCAGACCTCCCGCGACCGGGTCGCCACCTCACGCTTCACCTTCGAGATGGGTGACCCCAAGCACCTGGGCCATGTGCTCAAGGCGGTCAGGGGAGTCGAGGGCGTCTACGACGTGTACCGAGTGACGTCGGCACGGCGGCCTTAAGCGGCCCGCAGAGCCGGGGGTCGAGGTACCCCGCACATGCTGAGGGGCTTGCGTACGAATCGTACGCAAGCCCCTCAGCATGTGAACCTCTGAGACTAGCCGCCGAACTCGTGCAAGCCCTTGAGGGCCTGGTCAAGCAGCTCCTGGCGGCCGTCAAGTTCCCGCTGGAGCTTGTCGGCCTTGGCGTTGTTGCCCGCGGCACGCGCCTTGTCGATCTGCTCGACCAGCTTGTCCACCGCCGCCTGCAGCTGGCCCGTCAGGCCTTCGGCCCGAGCCCGTGCCTCAGGGTTCGTACGGCGCCACTCGGCCTCTTCGGAGTCCTGGAGGGCCCGCTCCACCGCGTGCATCCGGCTCTCGACCTTCGGCCGCGCGTCCCGCGGGACGTGGCCGATGGCCTCCCAGCGCTCGTTGAGCGTACGGAAGGCGGCACGCGCCGTCTTGAGGTCCTTCACCGGGACGAGCTTCTCGGCCTCCTCGGCCAGCTCCTCCTTCAGCTTCAGGTTCTCCGTCTGCTCGGCGTCACGCTCCGCGAAGACCGAGCTGCGCGCCGCGAAGAACACGTCCTGGGCGCCGCGGAAGCGGTTCCACAGATCGTCCTCGTGCTCGCGCTGGGCGCGGCCCGCGGCCTTCCACTCGGTCATCAGGTCGCGGTAGCGCGCGGCCGTCGGACCCCAGTCGGTCGAGTTGGAGAGGGCCTCGGCCTCGCCGACCAGCTTCTCCTTGGTCTTACGGGCCTCTTCGCGCTGGGCGTCCAGCGAGGCGAAGTGGGCCTTGCGGCGCTTGGAGAACGCCGAGCGGGCATGCGAGAAGCGGTGCCACAGTTCGTCGTCGGACTTGCGGTCCAGGCGCGGCAGCCCCTTCCAGGTGTCCACAAGCGCGCGAAGGCGCTCGCCCGCCGCCCGCCACTGCTCGCTCTGGGCGAGCTCCTCGGCCTCGACGACCAGCGCCTCCTTGGCGTGCCTCGCTTCGTCCGACTGCTTGGCCTTTTGGACCTTGCGCTCTTCACGGCGCTCGTCGACGGTCGCGACGAGCTTGTCCAAGCGCTTGCCCAGGGCGTCCAGATCGCCGACCGCGTGCGCCTCGTCCACCTGCTGGCGCAGATGGTCGATGGCGGTCATGGCGTCCTTGGCCGACAGATCCGTCGTCTTCACCCGGCGCTCGAGAAGTCCGATCTCGACGACCAGACCGTCGTACTTGCGCTCGAAGTAGGCAAGGGCCTCGTCAGGAGATCCGGCCTTCCAGGAACCGACCTCCCGCTCGCTGCCGTCGGCCTTGCGCACGTACACGGTCCCCGTCTCGTCGACGCGGCCCCACGGGTCGCTGCTCACAGCGCCTCCTCCACATGATGCCGGCGCAGGGCCTCGGGGCCCCCGGCATCGTCCACAGTTTCGTCACCGCCAACATAGGCGACCGGCGGGGCGGCTGTCCGCATCCCGCACATTGGAAGTTTGCCCGCGGGCGGTCAGGATTTCGACACGGTCGCCTTGTCGATGACGACCGTCGCGTTCGGTGCGCCGTCACCCCGCCCGGTGCTCTCACCGGCGTCGGCGATCTTCTTGAGCACCTTCATCCCGGAATCGGAAATGGTCCCGAACGGTGTGTAGTCGGGCGGGAGCTGACTGTCCTGGTAGACCAGGAAGAACTGGCTGCCGCCGGTGTCCCGGCCCTGCTTCTTCCCGGCGTTGTACTGGTTGGCCATCGCGACCGTACCCGCCGGATAGACGTTCCCCTTCAGGCGCTTGTCCTTGAGGTTCTCGTCCGGGATCGAGTAGCCGGGACCGCCCTTGCCTGTGCCCTTCGGGTCGCCGCACTGCAGGACGTAGATGCCGCCCGCGGTGAGCCGGTGGCACTTCGTGTGGTCGAGGTAGCCCTTGTTCACCAGGAAGTTGAAGGAGTTGACCGTGTGCGGGGCCTTGGCCGCCGACAGGCTCAGGTCGATGTCGCCGCAGGTGGTGGCGAGCTTCATCGCGTAGTCCGCTGACTTGTCGATCGTCAGCTTCGGTTCCTTCTTGAAGCTGAGCGGCTTCACCTTGCCGCCCGCGGGCTTCTCGCAGGGGTCCGCCTTGGTGGTGGGGCTCGCGTTCGCCGCGTTCTCGGACTTGCCGTCGTCGTCGAAGGCTCCCGCCGCGTACGAGACCGCGCCACCGGCCACGACCACCGCGAGGGCCGAGGCGATCACCGCGTTGCGCACCCGCGCCCTGCGTCGCGCGGCCTCCCGGCGCTGCTGCTGCCGCAAGAACTTCTCCCGGGCGAGCTGACGCCGCCGCTGATCGTTGCTGACCACCGGGTTCTCTCTCCTCTGCGTGGATGACCGCTTCTGTGTGCCCCGTACCGTATATGGGTTAGCTGTGGAATCGGGAGCGCCGGTAGGCTCTGATCTGCCGCGATCCCGCGCGGTCACCTCCGCCGGACGACGAACGAAGGACGATCGTGCTCATTGCCGGGTTTCCCGCCGGGGCCTGGGGCACCAACTGCTACTTGGTCGCCCCCGCCGCAGGCGAGGAGTGCGTGATCATCGACCCGGGCCATCAGGCCACCGAGGGAGTCGAGGACGCGCTCAAGAAGCATCGGCTCAAGCCCGTCGCGGTCGTCCTCACCCATGGCCACATCGACCACGTCGCCTCGGTCGTTCCGGTCTGCGGGGCGCATGACGTGCCCGCGTGGATCCACCCCGACGACCGGTACATGATGAGCGACCCGGAGAAGGCCATAGGCCGTTCCTTCGGCGCGCAGCTCCTTGGCGAACTGACGGTGGGGGAGCCGTCCGACGTCAAGGAACTGGCCGACGGCGCACGGCTGAAGCTCGCCGGTCTTGACTTCTCCGTCGCGCACGCGCCGGGGCATACGAAGGGGTCGGTGACCTTCCAGCTCCCCGAGTCCGCCGAGGTCCCCTCGGTGTTCTTCTCGGGCGACCTGCTCTTCGCCGGCTCCATCGGACGCACCGACCTGCCCGGTGGATCGCACGAGGAGATCCTCGAGTCGCTGGCGCGCGTGTGCCTGCCGCTCGACGACTCGACCGTGGTCCTGCCCGGTCACAACGAGCACACGACCATCGGCCGTGAGCGCGCCACCAACCCGTATCTGCGCCAGGTGGCCGCCGGCCTGGGAGCCGACGACGCTCCCCGACGAGGAATGTGACGAGAGAAAACCCGTGAGCACCTTCAAGGCCCCCAAGGGCACGTACGACCTGCTCCCGCCGGACTCCGCGAAGTACCTGGCGGTCCGCGAGGCCATCGCCTCGCCGCTGCGGAACTCCGGGTACGGCTACGTCGAGACGCCCGGCTTCGAGAACGTCGAGCTGTTCTCGCGCGGCGTCGGCGAGTCCACCGACATCGTCTCCAAGGAGATGTACGCCTTCGAGACCAAGGGCGGCGACCAGCTCGCCCTGCGCCCCGAAGGCACCGCGTCCGTGCTGCGCGCGGCCCTTGAGGCCAACCTGCACAAGGCGGGCAACCTCCCGGTCAAGCTCTGGTACTCCGGCTCGTACTACCGCTACGAGCGCCCGCAGAAGGGCCGCTACAGGCACTTCTCGCAGGTCGGGGCGGAGGCGATCGGCGCGGAGGACCCGGCCCTTGACGCGGAGTTGATCATCCTCGCGGACCAGGCGTACCGCGCCCTGGGGCTGCGGCAGTTCCGCATCCTGCTGAACTCGCTCGGCGACAAGGAGTGCCGCCCCGTCTACCGCGCCGCGCTGCAGGATTTCCTGCGCGGGCTCGACCTGGACGAGGAGACACGTCGACGTATCGACATCAACCCGCTGCGGGTCCTGGACGACAAGCGCGACGACGTCCAGAAGCAGCTGGTCGGCGCCCCCATGCTGCGCGACTACCTGTGCGACGCGTGCAAGGCGTACCACGAGCAGGTCCGCGAGCTGATCACGGCGGCGGGCGTCGCCTTCGAGGACGACGAGAAGCTGGTCCGCGGCCTCGACTACTACACCCGCACGACCTTCGAGTTCGTCCACGACGGCCTCGGCTCGCAGTCCGCGGTGGGCGGCGGCGGACGCTACGACGGCCTCTCCGAGATGATCGGCGGCCCCTCGCTGCCGTCGGTCGGCTGGGCACTCGGCGTGGACCGCACGGTCCTGGCCCTGGAGGCGGAGGGCGTGGAACTCGAACTGCCCTCGGCGACCAGCGTGTTCGCGGTGCCGCTGGGCGACGAGGCGCGCAAGGTGCTGTTCTCCAAGGTGACGGAGCTGCGCAGGGCGGGCGTCGCGGCGGACTTCTCGTACGGCGGGAAGGGCCTCAAGGGCGCGATGAAGAACGCCAACCGCAGCGGTGCGCGCTTCACGATCGTCGCGGGCGAGCGGGATCTCGCCGAGGGCGTCGTCCAGCTGAAGGACATGGAGTCCGGAGAGCAGGCGGCTGTCGCCGTGGACGAGATCGTGGCCGTCCTCAAGGACAAGCTGGCCTGAGCGCCTGTGCCCCGAAGGGGCGCGGGGAACTGCGCGACCAGCCACGACGCAGTCGCAGATGAAGTCTGTTGATGAGGGCCCCGGGTGCGACACCGCACCCGGGGCCCTCATCACTGCTCCAGCAAGCCGAACCGCATCGCACTGGTGACCGCCGCGGTCCGGTCATCGACGCCCAACTTGCCAAAGGCCCGCAGCAAATGCGTCTTCACGGTCGACTCGGCGACATACAACCGCCGCCCGATCTCCGCGTTCGTGCACCCGTCGGCGACAAGCCGCAGCACCGCCGTCTCCCGCTCGGACAGCCGGGGCCGCTCCGGCCGCGTACGCAGCTGGTCGACGAGACGAGCCGCCACCGACGGGGCGAGGACCGTCTCCCCGCGGGCAGCGGCCCGCACCGCTTCGGCCAGCTCACCCCGGGCCAGGTCCTTCAGCAGATACCCCGCCGCCCCCGCCTCCACGGCCCGCAAAATGTCGCGGTCCGTCTCGTACGTGGTGAGCACGATGACCCGGCAGGGCAGCCCCGCCGCCGCCATCCGCTCGATCGAGTCGGCCCCGCCACCGCCGGGCATCCGCAGGTCCATCAGGACGATGTCCGGCCGCAGCTCCGCGGCGAGCGCCTCCGCCCGGGGCCCGCTCGACGCCTCCGCGACGACCTCCAGGTCCGGCTCGGCGCTCAGCATGGCGCGCAGCCCTTCGCGTACGACGGGATGGTCGTCCGCCAGCACGATGCGGATCACAGGACGGTCCTCTCGGGGATCAAAAGCTCGGGGATCGGGAGCAGGACGGTGACGGTCGTGCCATGGCCGGGGCCGCTCGCCACCTCGGCCGTGCCGCTGACCTCGGCGGCCCGCGCCCGCAGCCCTCGCAGCCCGTACCCGGGGCGCGGCAGAGCGGGATCGAAGCCGCAGCCCGTGTCCCGTACCGCAAGGCTGAGCGAGCCCGCAGCGTAGGCCAGGGCCACGGTCGCGGACGCGCCGGGCCCCGCGTGCTTGCGTACGTTGGCCAGGGCTTCCTGGCAGGAGCGCAGGGCCACCACCTCCAGGCCCGGCGGCAGCGGCCGCACGTCACCCGTCACGGAGACCTCGGCCTCGTGCCGGGCCGCGAGGCGCCGCAGCGCGTCCGGCAGGGAGCCACCGGCCAGGTCGGCCGGCGCCCGCCCGGCGACAAGGGCCCGCGCCTCCGCGAGGTTCTGCCGGGCCGTCGCCTCCATCAGCTCCAGGTGGCGGCGGGCGGCGGGCACGTCCCGCTCCAGCTCGGCGTCGACCGCCTGGACGAGCATGAGGACGCTGGTGAAGCCCTGCGCCAAGGTGTCGTGGATCTCGCGCGACATGCGCTCCCGCTCCGTGAGGGCGCCGCGCTCGGCGGAGAGCCGGGCGACCTCCTCGCGTCTCGCGTCCAACTCGGCGATGAGATCGGCCCGTTCGAGGCTCTGCTCGATGATGCGGACGGTCCAGCTGCCCATCGCCACCGAGAAGACCAGCGTGACCACGGCGAAGACGGAGTTGTAGAAGACGTCCTGGGACGAGGGCCGCCACAGCAGCGCCCAGCCCGCAACGGGCGCGATGTTGATGACCGTGACCGCCACGAGCGCCCGGCGCATCCGCAGGCAGATGAAGCACTGCGGGATGAGCGCGAAGGTCATCAGACGGGTCTCGCCGACCAGCACGCCGGGCGCCAGGAACAGCACGATCGCCCCGCTGACGTAGATCAGCGCCCGGCGATCGTCGGCCCCCTCCTCGGTCAGGACAGCGCGCCCGAACCACACGTACCAGGGGACGAGGAGCAGCAGAAGCCCCGCGGTGGTGAGCCGGATGGGCCACCCCGGCTCCGCCGTGCCGAGCACGAAGACCAGGGTGGCCGCCCACACCACGGCGAAGTACGCGTCCCAGATCCGGAAGGTGCGCTGCCAGATGTTCGAGTCGCGCGGCCCGGCCGCGTCGCTCATCCGTTGCGCCGGTTCTTCCACCGGAAGGTCAGCAGACACAGCAGCAATCCTCCGACGCACCAGGCGCCGAGCACCAGGGCAATGCGTCCGTACTCCCAACTGCCCGCCTGTTCGAGGACGTTCGCCGATTCCGGCAGGAACACCCCGCGGAACCCCTGGCACATCCACTTCAGCGGGAAGAGCGCGCTGACGTTCAGCATCCAGTCGGGGATCGTGTCGATGGCGATGTAGACACCCGAGATGAACTGCAGCACCAGGAACGGCAGCACGACCACGGAGGTCGCGCTGCGCCCCGACTTCGGGACGCTGCTGATCGCGATGCCGAGCAGCGCGCAGCCCGTGAGGCCGAGGACGAAGATCCAGCCGAAGGTGAGCCACTTGCTCGCGCTCGTCGGCAGCTCGACGTCGAAGAGCGTCACGCCGACGAGCAGCAGGGCCACGGTCTCCAGGATGCCGGTGACCAGGACGAGCCAGATCTTGCCGAGGAAGTAGGCGGCCGGCGGCATCGGCGTCCCGCGCAGACGGCGCAGCACCTTCTCGTCCCGCTCGATCGCGATGGAGATGCCGAGCGACTGGAAGCTGGTGGACATGATGCCCGCGGCGATCATCGCGGCCACATAGAGCTGGGACGCCGTGATGCCCGCGCCCTCCACGTCGTCGCGGAAGATCGACGCGAAGAGGAAGAGGAAGACGATGGGGAAGGCGAAGGTGAAGACCACCTGCTCGCGCAGCCGGAAGAACTGCCTCAGCTCCAGCGCGCCCTGGTGCAGGCCGAGCCCCCAGGCCGAGGGCAACCGCTGCCGGGAGCGTTTTGAGGAACGTACGCCGGTTGACGTCGCCGTCGATGTCATCGCGCTTCCTCCTGCCCGGTGAGGCGTAGGTATACGTCTTCGAGGGTGGGGCGGCTGACGCGCAGCCCCGGAATCTCCCCGTCGAACCGGACCGTGAGCTCGGCGACGGTCCGCGTCGGGGTCTTCGTCCGCTCGCTGCGCGGGCTCCCGTCCCGGTCGGTCCACTCGACGACGGCCTCGGTGCCGTAGCGGTGGCGCAGGGCCGCGGGCTCGCCCTCGGCCACCACCCGGCCATCGGCGATCACCGCGAGGCGGTGCGCGAGAGCCTCGGCCTCCTCCAGATAGTGCGTGGTGAGCACGATGGTGGTGCCCTCGTCCGCGAGCTTGCGGATCAGGGTCCAGAACTGGCGCCGGGCGGCCGGGTCGAAGCCCGTCGTCGGCTCGTCAAGGAGCAGGAGTTCGGGGTCGCCGATGACGCCGAGCGCGACGTCGAGGCGGCGGCGCTGGCCGCCCGAGAGACTCTTGATGCGGCTGGTCGCCTTCTCCTCCAGGCCGACGAGCGCGATGACGTCTTCGGGGTCACGTGGCCTCGGGTAGTAGCGGGCGAACTGACGTACTGTCTCGCGAACCGTCAACTCAGCGGGCGCCGATTCGTCCTGCCATACGATCCCGACGCGCGAGCGCCAGGCACGTCCGGCGGACGCCGGGTCGGCGCCGAGCACGGTGACATCGCCGCCGTCCCGCGCGCGATGGCCCTGAAGGATCTCCACGGTGGTGCTCTTGCCCGCGCCGTTGGGACCGAGGATGCCGAAGACCTCCCCGTGGCGGATGGCCAGGTCGATGCCGTCGACCGCCGTCACTTCGCCGTAGCGCTTGCGCAGCCCCCGTACGTCCACCACGAGTTCGCTCGGCCCGGATGTCGTGCCGTCGTCAGCTGTCATGTCGTCGAGCCTTCCGGCGGACCGAACGTTCCGGGACCTCCGTGCGTACCTCCTTATGTCCATCGAACGGTGGACACCCGCGCGCGTGCGGCACAATGTCCCTGCCCCCAGGCCCCCCAAGCGACGGAACGGCGTGATGAGCAAGACGACCTCGGCAAGCGAGAGCCGCCCCTCCCAGCACGATCACGAGCACGGCGGAGGGGACGCGGACGCGCCACGCGGTGTCGGGGGAAGTCGTGCGTTCGCGCTGCTTCTGGTGATCACGGGTGCGGCGGGGCTGCTTGCGGCGTGGGTCATCACGCTTGACAAGTTCAAGCTCCTTGAGGACCCGGATTTCACGCCGGGGTGCAGCCTCAATCCGGTGGTGTCCTGCGGGAACATCATGAAGAGCGAGCAGGCGTCGGCTTTCGGGTTCCCGAATCCGATGCTGGGCATCGCGGCGTACGCGGTCGTGATCTGTGTCGGGATGAGTCTGCTGGGCCGGGCGCGTTTCCCGCGCTGGTACTGGCTGACGCTGAACGCGGGCACGCTCTTCGGGGTCGGGTTCTGCACGTGGTTGCAGTACCAGTCGCTGTACGAGATCAACTCGCTGTGCCTGTGGTGCTGCCTGGCCTGGGTCGCCACGATCGTCATGTTCTGGTACGTGACGTCGTTCAACGTCCGCAACGGATTCCTGCCGGCGCCTTCCTGGCTGCGTACGTTCTTCAGTGAGTTCACCTGGGTGCTTCCGGTGCTGCACGTCGGCATCATCGGGATGCTGATCCTCACGCGCTGGTGGGAGTTCTGGACCAGCTGACAGACGGTGCCGAGGGCGTTGTCAGTGGGCTGACGTAGGGTTCGAAGCGTGGAGCCCGACCTGTTCACCGCAGCTGCCGAGGACCGCCAGGAGAAGGACCCTTCGACAAGTCCCCTGGCCGTCCGGATGCGCCCGCGCACCCTCGAAGAAGTCGTCGGCCAGCAGCATTTGCTGAAGCAGGGCTCGCCCTTGCGCAGACTGGTCGGCGAAGGCGGGGGAGGACCGGCCGGGCCCTCCTCGGTGTTTCTGTGGGGGCCGCCGGGCATCGGCAAGACGACCCTCGCGTACGTGGTCTCCAAGGCCACGAACAAACGCTTCGTGGAGCTCTCCGCGATCACCGCGGGCGTCAAGGAAGTCCGCGCGGTCATCGAAGGGGCCCGCAGGGCGATGGGCGGCCACGGCAAGGAGACCGTCCTCTTCCTGGACGAGATCCACCGCTTCAGCAAGGCCCAGCAGGACTCCCTGCTGCCCGCCGTCGAGAACCGCTGGGTGACGCTGATCGCGGCGACGACCGAGAACCCGTACTTCTCGATCATCTCCCCGCTCCTCTCGCGCTCCCTCCTCCTCACGCTCGAACCCCTCACGGACGACGACCTGCGCGGCCTGCTGCGCCGGGCGCTCACCGAGGAGCGGGGTCTGGGCGGCGCGGTGGAGCTGCCCGAGGACACCGAGGAGCATCTCCTGCGCATCTCCGGCGGCGACGCCCGGCGCGCGCTCACCGCCCTGGAGGCGGGCGCGGGTTCGGCGCTCGCCAAGGGGGAGAAGGAGATCACCCTCCAGAGCCTGGAGGAGTCCGTCGACCGCGCGGCCGTGAAGTACGACCGTGACGGCGACCAGCACTACGACGTCGCGAGCGCCCTGATCAAGTCCATCCGGGGCTCGGACGTGGACGCCGCCCTGCACTATCTGGCCCGGATGATCGAGGCCGGCGAGGACCCCCGCTTCATCGCCCGGCGCCTGATGATCTCCGCCAGCGAGGACATCGGCCTCGCCGACCCCACCGCGCTGCCCACCGCGGTCGCCGCCGCCCAGGCCGTCGCCATGATCGGCTTCCCGGAGGCCGCGCTCACCCTCAGCCACGCGACGATCGCCCTCGCCCTGGCCCCGAAGTCGAACGCGGCGACGATCGCCATCCAGTCCGCCCAGGCCGACGTCCGCGCGGGCCTCGCGGGCCCCGTCCCGCCCCACCTGCGCGACGGGCACTACAAGGGAGCGGCCAAGCTCGGCCACGCCCAGGGGTATGTGTATCCGCACGACGTGCCGGGCGCGATCGCGGCCCAGCAGTACGCACCGGACGCGGTCGCCGCCAAGCGTTACTACCAACCCACGCGCTATGGAGCCGAGGCGCGGTACGCCGACGTGGTCGAGCGGGTGCGCGAGCGCCTCAAGGGCGAGTAGCCGCACCACGACGTCGCGGCCCGACGCCGCCCATCGCGGCCTGCGGCTGAGGCACCCCCCGACACCCGGTACACTTGCCCGAAGTGCTGCGTCCCGTGTCCGGTCTCGTACCGGACGCCACCAGAACGGGACATCCAGCCGGAGCCCCGGACCTCACCGTCCAGGGATCTCCAGGAGCGTCGCGCACCGTCGAAGGTGTCGCGGGCAGCCCACCACCATCTCGTACTCCGGGAAGCGGTCGGTGGGCCACTCGCGTGCTGCACATAGTGCCCAGACCAGGGAGCGGCTGCCCGCCGGATCCAGAACCACCGGATCCGATGGGTTTCCCAGGCTGCGGATTGCGACCTCCCCTAACCCTGGTGAAGCCGATTTTCACATTGAACAGAGAGGTTGGTTCATGCCGAACCAGTCCCGCCCCAAGGTCAAGAAGTCGCGTGCCCTCGGCATCGCGCTGACCCCGAAGGCCGTCAAGTACTTCGAGGCCCGCCCCTACCCGCCGGGCGAGCACGGCCGTGGGCGCAAGCAGAACTCGGACTACAAGGTCCGTCTGCTCGAGAAGCAGCGTCTGCGCGCGCAGTACGACATCAGCGAGAAGCAGATGGCCCGTGCCTACGACCGCGCCAAGAAGGCCGAAGGCAAGACCGGCGAGGCCCTGGTCATCGAGCTCGAGCGCCGTCTCGACGCCCTGATCCTGCGTTCGGGCATCGCCCGCACGATCTACCAGGCCCGTCAGATGGTCAGCCACGGCCACATCGAGGTCAACGGCGGCAAGGTCGACAAGCCGTCGTTCCGTGTCCGTCCCGACGACGTCGTGATGGTCCGCGAGCGCAGCCGCGAGAAGCCGCTGTTCCAGGTCTCCCGTGAGGGCGGCTTCGCCCCCGACGGCGAGATCCCGCGTTACCTCCAGGTCAACCTGAAGGCCCTCGCCTTCCGTCTGGACCGTGACCCGAACCGCAAGGAGATCCCCGTGATCTGCGACGAGCAGCTCGTCGTCGAGTACTACGCCCGCTGACCCGGACGTAGCTCTCCCTGCTTCAGCCCGTCGCCCGCCCTCCCTTCGTGGTGGGGCAGGCGGCGGGTTTTTGCGTTGTTCGCGGGGCCCGTGCGCAGGGCCCGGGGCACCGCGGCGTCCGGAGCGAGGTCCATCCCGGTGGCCAGGCACTCCTCGTAGCGCGCGTCGCCCAGCTGTTCGCGGGCCTGCGACTCGCACAGCGCGTGCGGCCCGCCGAAGTTCCCGGAGCCGAACAGCGGAAGGCCGACCGACGGCCAGATGCGCGCCGCCGCACCCTGGAGGACCGCCGCCTCGGCCGGATCGCCGTCCGCCACGGTGAACAGGGCGAGCAACTCGATCGCGAGCACCGTGCCGAGCAGATCATGGAAGGCGTGGTCCAGGGCCAGACACCGCATGACCAGGTCACGGGCCGTCGCCGTCTCGCCGCGCGTCCAGGCCGCGTAACCGAGCACATAGAGGGCGTACGCGAGAGTCCAGCGCTCCCCGTGGTCCTCGCAGACCTGGCGTACGTCCTCGCAGAGCTCCACGGCGTCGGCGAGCTCGCCCCGGAAGGCGAGGGCCATCGCCAGCTCGACCTGGCCCATCAGGACGTTGCTGTTCAGCTCGCCGATCTCGCGGTACTGCTCCAGGGCCGAGCGCAGCAGGGTCTCCGCGCGCGGAGTGTCGTCGCCAAGCAGCGCGAGGCAGCCGATGCGGTGCACGGCATACGCCGCCGCGACGGCGCTGCCGGTGCGCTCCGCCTCGTCCTTGCACTCCTGCAGCGCGGCCAGCGCCGCGACCGTGTCACCCTGCAGGACGGCGACATAGCCGAGCACCCACAGCGCCTTGAGCCGGGATTCGTCGTGGTCGCCGTCCAGCTCCAGAGCGCGGTCGAGCCAGTGCCGCCCCTCCGCGAGCCGCCCGCAGCCGACCCAGTAGAACCACAGGCTTCCCGCCAGATACTGGCCCAGATGCGCCTCGTCGGGCTCGGTCAGGCAGTACTCCAACGCGCCCCGCAGATTGGGCAGTTCGCAGTCGACGAGCTGGGCGACCTGCGCCTGGCGCGGCGAGAACCAGTCGAGCTCGCACCAGGTGGCGAGCCCCATGTACCAGTCGCGGTGCCTGCGCCGCATCCGCGCGGCGTCACCGGTCGCCTCCAGCCATTCGGCGCCGTAGGCCCTGACCGTGTCGAGCATCCGGTAGCGCACGCCCGTCGGCCCTTCCTCGCGCGTCACGACGGACTGCGCGAGCAGCTCACCGAGTACGTCGAGTACGTCGTCGGCGTGCAAACCGTCCCCGCTGCAGACGTACTCGACCGCCTCCAGGTCGAAGGGACCGCAGAACACCGAGAGCCGCGACCACAGGAGGCGCTCGGCGGCCGAACAGAGCTCATGGCTCCAGCCGATCGCCGTACGCAGCGTCTGGTGGCGGGGCGGTGCGTCGCGCCGCACCCCCGTGAGCAGGGCGAAGCGGTTGTCGAGCCGGGCGAGCAGCTGCGCGGGCGACAGGGCCCGCAGCCGCCCCGCCGCCAGCTCCACCGCCAGCGGGATCCCGTCCAGGCGGCGGCACAGCTCCGCCACGTCGGCTTCGTTCTGCTCGTCCAGGGCGAACCCGGGCAGACCGGCCGCCGCCCGGTCGGCGAAGAGCGCCGTCGCGTCCTCGGTGGGCAGCGGCGCCAGCGGGAAGATCCGCTCGCCGCAGGTGTCCAGCGGCCTGCGCCCCACCGCGAGGACGCGCAGCCCGGGGGAGTGGTGCAGCAGTTCTCCCACCAGGGAGGCACAGGCCTCCACCAGGTGCTCGAACCCGTCGACGACGAGGAGCACCTCCCGCTCCGCGAGATGGTCGAGCAGCACATTTCGCGGCGCCCGGTGTGTCTGGTCCGTCAGGCGCAGCGCCTCGGCGACCGCGTGCTCCACCAGTTCGGGATCCCGTACGGCGGCGAGCTCCACCAGCCAGGCGCCGTCACGCGCATCGGCGCCGGCGGCGGCCCGGACGGCGAGGCGCGACTTCCCGACTCCGCCGACTCCGGTGACAGTGACAAGGCGGCCCGCCTCCAACGCGGCGGCGAGACCGGCGAGTTCCGCCGTGCGCCCGACGAAGGCGTTGAGCTCCAGGGGGAGGTTGCCGGGTCTCGGCGAGCGGGCGGGAGGAACGTGCCGACCGTGACCTGGGCCCTGAGAGCGTCGCATGAGATACGGAGCGTACCGACCCATAAGCACTCCGTACAATCTGTTCGGGCAACTCCCTTGGCCGTGCACGGTAATGCGGTGCGGAGCCCTCGCCCCGGCGCGATAGGGTCGGAGGACGACTTTTCGATGTTCAGGGCCGATATTCAGGGAGCGGTGCACAGTGTCCGGTGGAGAGGTGGCCGGGATCCTGGTGGCCGTCTTCTGGGCGATCCTGGTCTCCTTCCTGGCCGTGGTGCTGGTGAGGCTGGCGCAGACGCTCAGGGCGACCACCAAGCTCGTCGCGGACGTGACCGAGCAGGCCGTCCCGCTCCTCGCGGACGCCTCCAGCGCGGTGCGCTCGGCGCAGACCCAGATCGACCGGGTCGACGCCATCGCCTCCGACGTACAGGAAGTCACGTCGAACGCGTCGGCGCTCTCCACGACCGTGGCCTCCACCTTCGGCGGGCCCCTCGTCAAGGTCGCGGCGTTCGGCTACGGGGTGCGCAGGGCCCTGGGCCGCAAGGCAGGACCCGAATCAAACAATGTGCCCCCGGCGCCCGCCCGACGTACCGTGATCGTGGGGCGCACGGTGCCCTCAGCGCGGCGGCGGGGCAAGCGGAAGAAGGACTGACGCAGCGATGTTCCGCCGTACGTTCTGGTTCACCGCGGGCGCCGCTGCCGGTGTGTGGGCCACCACCAAAGTCAACCGCAAGATCAAGCAACTGGCCCCCGAAAGCCTCGCGGCGCAGGCCGCGAACAAGGCGGTCGAGGCGGGTCACAAGCTCAAGGACTTCGCCCTCGACGTCCGCGACGGCATGGCCCAGCGCGAGGCCGAACTGGGCGAGGCCCTCGGTCTCGAAGCCCCGGTCGACGCCGAACTCCCCGGGCAGCGCCACGTCGTGGTGGCCATCGAGGACGCCAAGACCAGCAAGACCGACAAGAACAAGCAGGGCAAGTACCTCTCGAAGTCGAAGTACTCGTACAACCGGAATGAGGACCACTGATGGAGTCGGCCGAGATTCGCCGCCGCTGGCTGAGCTTCTTCGAGGAGCGCGGGCACACCGTCGTCCCTTCGGCGTCGCTCATCGCGGACGACCCGACTCTGCTCCTCGTCCCCGCGGGCATGGTGCCCTTCAAGCCCTACTTCCTGGGTGAGGTCAAGCCGCAGTTCTCGCGCGCCACCAGCGTGCAGAAGTGCGTGCGCACGCCCGACATCGAAGAGGTCGGCAAGACCACGCGGCACGGCACGTTCTTCCAGATGTGCGGCAACTTCTCCTTCGGCGACTACTTCAAGGAAGGCGCCATCACGTACGCCTGGGAGCTGCTCACCAGCTCCGTGGCGGACGGTGGCTTCGGCCTCGACCCCGAGCGCCTGTGGGTGACGGTCTACCTGGACGACGACGAGGCCGAGACCATCTGGCGCGAGAAGGTGGGCGTCCCCGCCGAGCGCATCCAGCGCCTTGGCAAGAAGGACAACTACTGGTCCATGGGAGTCCCCGGACCCTGCGGCCCCTGCTCCGAGATCAACTACGACCGCGGCCCCGAGTTCGGTGTCGAGGGCGGCCCTGCCGTCAACGACGAGCGGTACGTGGAGATCTGGAACCTGGTCTTCATGCAGTACGAGCGCGGCGAGGGCACCTCGAAGGAGGACTTCGAGATCCTCGGCGACCTGCCGAGCCAGAACATCGACACCGGCCTCGGTCTCGAGCGTCTCGCCATGATCCTTCAGGGCGTACAGAACATGTACGAGACCGACACCCTGCGCGTCGTCATGGACAAGGCCACCGAGCTGACCGGCGTCCGCTACGGCGCCGAGCAGGGCTCGGACGTCTCGCTGCGCGTCGTCGCCGACCACATGCGTACGTCCGTGATGCTCATCGGCGACGGCGTCACGCCCGGCAACGAAGGCCGCGGCTATGTGCTGCGCCGCATCATGCGCCGCGCCATCCGCAACATGCGCCTGATGGGTGCCACAGGGCCGGTCGCCCTGGAACTCGTCGACACGGTCATCAAGTCGATGGGCGAGCAGTACCCCGAGCTCCGCACCGACCGCAAGCGCATCGAGACCGTCGCCCTCGCCGAAGAGGCCGCCTTCCTCAAGGCCCTCAAGGGCGGCACGAACATCCTCGACACCGCCGTCACGGAGACCAAGGCCGCCGGCGGCAAGGTCCTCGCCGGCGACAAGGCGTTCCTGCTGCACGACACGTGGGGCTTCCCCATCGACCTCACCCTGGAGATGGCCGCCGAACAGGGCCTCTCCGTGGACGAGGACGGCTTCCGGCGCCTGATGAAGGAGCAGCGGGAGCGCGCCAAGGCCGACGCCCAGGCCAAGAAGACCGGCCACGCCGACCTGCACGCCTACCGCGAGATCGCCGACGCCTCCGGCGCCACCGACTTCACCGGCTACAGCCTCACCGAGAACGAGGCCGCGATCGTCGGCCTCCTGGTCAACGGCGTCTCGTCCCCCGCCGCCCGCGAGGGCGACGAGGTCGAGGTCGTCCTCGACCGCACCCCCTTCTACGCCGAGGGCGGCGGCCAGATCGCCGACTCCGGCCGGATCCGCCTCGACAACGGCGCCGTCGTCGAGATCCGCGATGTACAGAAGCCGGTCCCCGGCGTGCACGTCCACAAGGGCGTCGTCCAGGTCGGCGAGATCACGGTCGGCGACCAGGTCTGGGCCTCGATCGACGTGCACCGCCGCCGTGCCATCGCCCGCGCCCACTCCGCCACGCACCTCACGCACCAGGCGCTGCGCGACGCGCTCGGCCCGACGGCCGCCCAGGCCGGTTCCGAGAACCAGCCGGGCCGCTTCCGCTTCGACTTCGGCTCCCCGTCGGCCGTGCCCACGGCCGTCATGACGGACGTCGAGCAGAAGATCAACGAGGTGCTCGCGCACGAACTCGACGTGCAGGCCGAGGTCATGTCGATCGACGAGGCCAAGAAGCAGGGCGCCATCGCCGAGTTCGGCGAGAAGTACGGCGAGCGCGTGCGCGTGGTCACCATCGGCGACTTCTCCAAGGAGCTGTGCGGCGGCACCCACGTGCACAACACCGCCCAGCTGGGCCTGGTGAAGCTGCTCGGCGAATCGTCCATCGGTTCGGGCGTGCGCCGCATCGAGGCCCTGGTCGGCGTCGACGCGTACAACTTCCTGGCCAAGGAGCACACGGTCGTCGCCCAGCTCCAGGAGCTGGTCAAGGGCCGTTCCGATGAGCTGCCCGAGAAGATCTCCGCCATGCTCGGCAAGCTGAAGGACGCCGAGAAGGAGATCGAGAAGTTCCGCGCGGAGAAGGTCCTGGCGGCCGCCGCCGGTCTCGTCGACAACGCCAAGGACGTACGAGGCGTCGCTCTCGTCACCGGCCAGGTGCCGGACGGCACGGGCGCCGACGACCTGCGCAGGCTGGTCCTCGACGTGCGCGGCCGCATCCAGGGTGACCGCCCGGCCGTCGTGGCCCTGTTCACCACGGCCAACGGCCGCCCGCTGACGGTCATCGCCACCAACGAAGCCGCCCGCGAGCGTGGCCTCAAGGCCGGCGACCTGGTCCGTACGGCCGCCAAGACCCTCGGCGGTGGCGGCGGTGGCAAGCCGGACGTCGCCCAGGGCGGCGGCCAGAACGCCGCCGCGATCGGCGACGCCATGGCCGCCGTCGAGCGCCTCGTGACCGAGACGGCCTGATGACTGAGGCTGCCCAGGGCATGCGCCGGGGCCGACGCCTCGCCATCGACGTCGGTGACGCCCGGATCGGGGTCGCCTCGTGCGACCCCGACGGGATCCTCGCCACTCCGGTGGAGACGGTGCCGGGACGCGATGTCCCGGCCGCCCAGCGCCGGTTGAAGCAACTCGTCGAGGAGTACGAACCGATCGAGATCGTCGTCGGTCTCCCTCGCTCCCTCAAGGGGGGCGAGGGCCCGGCGGCCGTCAAGGTCCGTGCCTTCACCCAGGACTTCGCGCGCTTGGTGGCGCCCGTTCCGGTGAGGCTCCTCGACGAGAGGATGACCACAGTGACGGCCAGTCAGGGGCTGCGCGCCTCGGGCGTGAAGTCCAAAAAGGGCAGGTCTGTCATCGATCAGGCGGCTGCCGTCATCATCCTCCAGCAGGCACTGGAGTCCGAACGGGCGTCAGGTAAAGCCCCGGGCGAGGGCGTCGAGTTCACTGCTTAATTTCCCGGTTCAGCTGACGCCTCAGAAACTTGGTCTCTAGTGTGTGAGACGTGAAGACCAAGCATGTACGGCGGGCTTTCAAGTTCCGCTTCTACCCGACGGATGGGCAAGCGGCAGCGCTGGCCCGGACGTTCGGGTGCGTACGCAAGGTCTACAACTTGGCTCTGCAGGCGCGCACTGAGGCGTGGTATCAGCGACAGGAACGAGTGAGCTACGTACAGACGTCGGCCTTGCTCACTGAGTGGAAGAAGACCGATGATCTCGCGTACCTGGGAGCAGTCTCCTCGGTTCCGCTCCAGCAGGCACTGCGCCACTTGCAGGCTGCGTTCGTCAACTTCTGGGAGGGGCGGGCCGGGTACCCCAACTTCAAATCGAAGAAGAAATCGCGCTCGTCGGCGGAGTACACACGTTCGGCATTTCGCTGGCGGGATGGGCGTCTGACGCTGGCGATGATGGATGAACCGCTGGACATCGTCTGGTCAAGGCCTCTGCCAGACGGCGCTGAGCCGTCCACGGTGACAGTCTCACGTGATGCTGCTGGGCGATGGTTCGTATCTCTTCTGGTGGAAGATCCGTCCGTCCAGCCGCTTGGTCCCGCCGAGAATGATGCGGTGGCGCTTGATGTCGGGCTGACATCGTTGGTGACGCTCTCCAAAGGAGAGAAGATCGCCAACCCCAGACATGAACGTCGCGACCGCGGACGTCTTGCCCGAGCTCAGCGCCAGCTGGCACGTAAGGAAGCTGGGTCGAAGAATCGGGAGAAGGCGCGACGACGGGTTGCAAAGATCCATGCCCGCATTACGGACCGTCGGAGGGATCACCTCCACAAACTGACTACTCGACTCGTGCGTGAGAACCAAACGATCGTGGTCGAGGACCTGAACGTCCGGGGCATGCTGAAGAACCGTTCGCTGGCAAGGGCCATCTCTGACGCGGCATGGACTGAGCTCCGTGGCATGTTGGACTACAAGTGCCACTGGTACGGACGGCAACTTGTAGTCGTGGACCAGTGGTACCCGTCGAGCAAGACATGCTCGGCGTGCGGGCACCACCTTGCGAAGCTCCCCCTCAACGTCCGACAGTGGACGTGCCCTGCATGTAGCACCCTGCACGACAGGGACGTGAACGGGGCTAAGAACCTTCTGGCCGTCGGGCAGGCGGTCACAGCCTGTGGAGCTGGTGTAAGACCTCAACGGGATACTTCCCGGACGAGGCTGCTGGCTGCGAAGCAGGAAGCCAAGCAGGCGACTGCTGGACGTTTCTCGCTTGGGAAATGATTGTCAACTGATCGCGATACGGTAACGTTCCGCGCGATGCGGCGGTGTTCGAACAGCTGCCGCACAGCATCAAGAGGCGGAACGGTTGCCCTCCTATCCAGTCGGTGGCCCCGCCTCGCGGCATGTAGGGGATCGATGACTGAGTATGGCCGGGGCCCAGGCTCCGAACCGTGGCATCCCGAGGACCCGTTGTACGGGGACAGCGGATGGGGAGGACAGCAGGCCTCCGCCGGCCCGTCCTCCTACGGCGGCCAGGGGCAGTACCACCCTCAGCAGCCGCAGCATCCCCAGCAGCCGCAGCAGGCGCAGTACGACGACTGGAGCACGGGCCAGCAGCAGGCTTATGGCCAGGGCCAGCAGCAGTACGGCGGGCCCGCCGGGCAGCAGCAGTACAACCCCGGTCCTGAACAGCAGTACAACCCCGGCCCCGAGCAGCAGTACAACCCCGGCCCCGGAGAGCAGTACAACGGCGGCTGGGACACCGGCCAGCAGGGGCACCTCCCGTACAACGCCGACCCCTCGGATCCCTACGGAAACCAGCCGGGCGGCTACGGCGCCGAGAGCCCGGACTACTACGGCACGCCCGACGCGTACCCCCCGCCGGAGCCGCCGAGCCGCCGCCGCCCCGAACCCGAGCCGCAGCAGGACTGGGACCCGGGACCGGACCAGGGCGAGCACGCCTTCTTCTCCGGCGCCGATGATGACGACGAGGACGACGACGATGCGCCCGGGCGGCGCGGTGGTCGCGGGGACCGGCGCGGCGGCCGGGGCGGCAAGAAGCCGAAGAAGCGCAAGAGCGGCTGTGCCTGCCTGGTCGTGACGCTGGTCTTCGCCGGTGGTCTCGGCGGAGTCGGCTATTTCGGCTATCAGTTCTACCAGGACCGATTCGGTACGGCGCCGGACTTCGCGGGCGAGGGGGCCGGCAGCACGGTCGTCGACATCCCGAAGGAATCCACCGGCTATGCGATCGGCCAGAAGCTGAAGGAAGCCGGGGTCGTCAAGAGCGTGGACGCCTTTGTCTCCGCGCAGGCGCAGAATCCCGACGGCGACACGATCCAGGCGGGCGTCTACACCCTCAAGAAGGAAATGTCGGCGAAAAGCGCTGTCGACCTGATGCTGAGCCCGAAGAGCCGCAATAACCTCATCATTCCTGAGGGCAGGCGGAACGTATGGGTCTATGAGCAGATCGATAAGCGTCTCGCCCTCAAGAAGGGCACCACTGAGGGCGTCGCCGAGAAGAAGTGGAAGGAACTCGGACTTCCTGCCTGGGCGAATACGAACAAGGACATCAAGGATCCGCTGGAAGGATTCCTGTATCCCTCCAGTTATCCGGTCGCCAAGGGCCAGAAGCCCGAGGACGTCCTCAAGAAGATGGTCGCCCACGCCAATGAGCAGTACGAGGCGATCGATCTCAAGTCGAAGGCCGACGCGCTGAATCTGAAGGATCCGCTCCAGGTTCTGACGGTCGCGAGCCTCGTCCAGGCCGAGGGCAAGTACAAGCACGACTTCGAGAAGGTCGCGACGGTCGTCTACAACCGCCTGAAGCCGGGCAACACCGAGACGTACGGCCTCCTGGACTTCGACTCGACGGTCAACTACCTGCGCGGCAAGTCCGAGTTGGCGACGGGCTCGGTCGACGAGCTCCGCAGGATCAATGACCCCTACAACACCTACAAGATCAAGGGCCTGCCTCCCGGCCCGATCGGCAACCCGGGCGATGTGGCGCTGAAGGCCGCACTGAATCCGGCCAAGGGCAAGTGGTACTACTTCGTTTCCGTCAGCGACGACAAGACGCTCTTCGCGGAGACGAATGAAGAGCAGAACCGGAACCGCAAGAAGTACGAAGAGAACCTGAAGGAACAGAACGGTCAATGAGCGCTCAGAAGCGCCGAGCCGCGGTACTCGGTTTCCCGATCGCCCATTCGCTCTCCCCGGTGCTGCACCGCGCCGCATACGCGGATCTTGGTCTGAGCGACTGGTCGTACGACCTTTTCGAGGTCGATGAGCCCGCGCTCGCCGGATTCGTCGAAGGGCTCGGCTCCGAGTGGGCCGGGCTTTCGGTGACGATGCCGCTCAAGCGGGCGATCATTCCGCTGCTCGACGGGATCAGCGAGACCGCGGCGTCCGTCGAGGCCGTCAACACGGTCGTGTTCGGGGCGGACGGACGCCGTCACGGCGACAACACCGACGTCCCCGGCATGGTCGCCGCCCTGCGCGAACGCGGCATCGAGGAAGTGGAGTCCGCGGCGATCCTCGGCGCGGGCGCCACCGCCTCGTCAGCGCTCGCGGCGCTCGCACGGGTCTGCACGGGCGAGGTCGTCGCGTACGTACGCAGTGACGCCCGCGCGGCGGAGATGCGGGAGTGGGGCGAGCGGCTCGACGTGCCCGTGCGCACCGCGGACTGGGCGGACGCGGCGGAGGGGCTCAATGCGCCCTTGGTGATCGCCACGACCCCGGCGGGCGCGACCGACGCGCTGTCGGCCGCCGTGCCCGAGCGGCCCGCCACTCTCTTCGACGTCCTGTACGACCCCTGGCCCACGTCTCTCGCGGCCCGCTGGTCGGCGTACGGCGGCGCTGTCGTCAGCGGACTCGACCTCCTGGTGCACCAGGCGGTGCTGCAGGTCGAGCAGATGACGGGACGCGCTCCGGCGCCGCTCGACGTGATGCGCAAGGCGGGGGAGCACGCGCTGGCCGCGCGCTGAGCGTCCGCTTCCTGGACCGGAGGCCGGGTCCTCTGCCCCGACGTGGGAGGATCGGGGTGGCGGGCCAGGGCCGCGCACCCGGTCGCGCCGCCGCAGTTCCAGGCGCGAGCATGAGGAGCACCGTTGAGCAGGTTGCGTTGGCTGACCGCGGGAGAGTCCCACGGACCCGCACTTGTCGCGACGCTGGAGGGTCTTCCCGCCGGCGTGCCGATCACCACGGAGATGGTGGCGGACCACCTGGCCCGGCGGCGCCTCGGCTATGGGCGCGGTGCGCGCATGAAATTCGAGCGCGACGAGATCACCTTCCTGGGCGGCGTCCGGCACGGCCTGACCATGGGATCGCCGGTCGCGATCATGGTGGGCAACACCGAGTGGCCCAAGTGGGAGCAGGTCATGTCGGCCGACCCGGTCGACCCCGAGATCCTCGCCGACCTGGCCCGCAACGCCCCGCTGACCCGGCCACGGCCCGGCCACGCCGACCTCGCGGGCATGCAGAAGTACGGCTTCGACGAGGCCCGGCCGATCCTGGAGCGCGCCTCCGCCCGAGAGACCGCGGCCCGCGTCGCGCTCGGCGCGGTCGCCCGCTCGTACCTCAAGGAGACGGCCGGGATCGAGATCGTCAGCCACGTCACCGAGCTGGCGTCGGCGAAGGCGCCCTACGGCGTCTACCCGACCCCCGCCGATGTCGAGAAGCTCGACGCCGATCCGGTGCGCTGCCTCGACGCGGACGCGAGCAAGGCGATGGTCGCGGAGATCGACCAGGCCCACAAGGACGGCGACACCCTGGGTGGCGTCGTCGAGGTGCTCGCGTACGGCGTGCCCGTGGGCCTCGGCTCGCACGTGCACTGGGACCGGCGGCTCGACGCGCGGCTCGCCGCCGCGCTCATGGGCATCCAGGCCATCAAGGGCGTCGAGGTCGGCGACGGCTTCGACCTGGCGCGGGTCCCAGGATCGAAGGCGCACGACGAGATCGTGAGCACCGACGACGGCATCAAGCGCACCTCCGGCCGCTCCGGCGGCACCGAGGGCGGCCTGACCACCGGTGAACTGCTGCGGGTGCGTGCCGCGATGAAGCCCATCGCGACCGTGCCGCGTGCGCTCGCCACCATCGACGTCGCCACCGGCGAGGCCACCAAGGCGCACCACCAGCGCTCCGACGTGTGCGCGGTGCCGGCCGCCGGCATCGTCGCCGAGGCGATGGTCGCGCTCACCCTGGCCGACGCCGTCGCCGAGAAGTTCGGCGGCGACAGCGTGGCCGAGACCCGGCGCAACGTGACGTCGTACCTCGACAACCTCCAGATCCGGTGACCGGCCCCCAGATCGTTCTCGTCGGGCCGATGGGCGTGGGCAAGTCGACGGTGGGCGCACTGCTCGCCGAGCGGCTCGGCACCGTCTACCGGGACACCGACGCCGACATCGTGGCCGCGCAGGGCCGGGAGATCGCGGAGATCTTCGTGGACGAGGGCGAGCCGCACTTCCGCGAACTGGAGCGCCAGGCCGTGCGCGCGGCGATCGCCGAGCACGAGGGGGTCCTCGCTCTCGGCGGGGGCTCCATCCTCGACGAGTCGACCCGAGCACTCCTCGCGCCGCACCCCGCCGTCGTCTATCTCTCGATGGACGTCGAGGAAGCGGTCAAGCGCACCGGCCTGAACGCCGCGCGCCCGCTGCTCGCGGTCAACCCGCGCAAGCAGTGGCGCGAACTGATGGACGCCCGCCGCCACTTGTACGCCGAAGTCGCCCGCGCCGTCGTCGCCACCGACGACCGCACCCCCGAAGAGGTCGCCCAGGCGGTCCTCGACGCACTGGAGTTGAAGGAAGCATGACGGAGATGGCCGAGACGTCGGGGCAGACGCCCACGCGCATCCAGGTCGGCGGCACCGCGGGCACCGAGCCGTACGAAGTCCTCGTGGGGCGCCAGCTCCTCGGTGAGCTGCCCGGCCTGATCGGCGAGCGGACCAAGCGCGTCGCGATCATCCACCCCGAGGCGCTCGCCGAGACGGGCGACGCGCTGCGCCAGGACCTGGCCGACCAGGGCTTCGAGGCCGTGGCGATCCAGGTGCCGAACGCCGAGGAAGCCAAGACCGCCGAGGTCGCCGCGTACTGCTGGAAGGCCCTTGGCCAGTCCGGTTTCACCCGCAGTGACCTCATCATCGGCGTCGGCGGCGGAGCCACCACGGACCTCGCCGGGTTCGTGGCCGCGACCTGGCTGCGCGGGGTCCGCTGGATCGCCGTGCCGACCACCGTGCTCGGCATGGTGGACGCGGCGGTCGGTGGCAAGACCGGCATCAACACCGCCGAGGGCAAGAACCTCGTGGGCTCCTTCCACCCGCCCATGGGTGTGCTGTGCGACCTGGCCGCGCTCGACTCGCTGCCGGTCAACGACTTCGTGTCGGGCCTCGCGGAGATCATCAAGGCCGGTTTCATCGCCGACCCGGTGATCCTCGAACTGATCGAGGAGGACCCTGAGGCGGCGCGCAGCCCGCAGGGGCCGCACACCGCCGAGCTGATCGAACGCTCCATCAAGGTCAAGGCCGAGGTCGTCTCCGGCGACCTCAAGGAGTCGGGCCTGCGCGAGATCCTCAACTACGGCCACACGCTCGCGCACGCCATCGAGAAGAACGAGCGCTACAAGTGGCGGCACGGCGCCGCCGTCTCCGTGGGCATGGCCTTCGCCGCCGAACTCGGCCGCCTCGCCGGGCGACTCGACGACGCGACCGCCGACCGGCACCGCACCGTCCTGGAGTCGGTCGGTCTTCCCCTGAGCTACCGCTACGACCAGTGGCCCAAGCTCCTGGAGACCATGAAGGTCGACAAGAAGTCCCGCGGTGACCTGCTGCGGTTCATCGTCTTGGACGGCCTCGGCAAGCCGACCGTCCTGGAGGGCCCCGACCCCGCCGTGCTGCTCGCCGCGTACGGCGAAGTGGCCAAGTAGCGGGGCGAATCGGCCCACGAGAACAAGCCACGGGCACCCTGCGGCCTCCCCGGCCGTTCACACAACGTCGGCCGGGGACGGTACCGTTCGGTAACGGGTGGCCCCGGCCGCCGCCCGACCAGCGTCAGTCGCACGAGACGGAGTGGCACCGGATGCAGCACGCAGTGGGGTCGCCGCTGCCGCCGCCCCCTCAGCCGGGGCACGGACCGGCCACCGGCTGGTCGCCGGCCGCACATCACCCGAGTGGTCCGCCGCCGGGTGCCGCGTCGGGCGGCCCACCGCCTCCCGCGCCGGGTTTCGCCGGCGCCCCGCACTCTCAGGGCACAGCCCCGCACCCGCCGGGCACAGCCCCCCACCCTCAGGTCCAGGCCCAGCACCCCCACGCCCCCGCACCGCAGCACGCCGGGCCGGGCGTCCCGCAGCACGGCGCCGCCCCCCAGCACCCCAACGCCCCGGGCGCCCCCGTGCCCCCGACCCCGGACACGACAGGGCACATCCAGCTCCCGCCCGGCGGCCCCGTCGCCATGCCGAGCCCGCCGCCCGGCATGGCCCAGACGGATACCAGCGCCACCACGCTCGCCGTGCTCCTGATCGGCCCGGCGGGCGCGGGCAAGACGAGCGTCGCCAAGTTCTGGGCAGAGCACCGCCGCGTACCGACGGCGCACATCAGCCTCGACGACGTACGCGAATGGGTGCGCTCGGGCTTCGCCGACCCCCAGTCCGGCTGGAACGACCACTCCGAGGCGCAGTACCGCCTGGCCCGCCGGACCTGCGGCTTCTCCGCGCGCAACTTCCTGGCCAACGGCATCTCGTGCATCCTCGACGACGCCGTCTTCCCCGACCGCCCGGTCGTCGGCCTCGGCGGCTGGAAGCGCCACGTGGGCCCCGGCCTGCTGCCGGTGGTCCTGCTGCCCGGCCTGGAGATCGTCCTGGAGCGCAACGCGATGCGCAGCGGGAACCGCCGCCTCACGGACGAGGAAGTGGCCCGCATCCACGGCCGTATGGCCGGCTGGTACGGCTCGGGCCTGCCCATCATCGACAACTCCCAACTGGACGTCCCCGCGACGGCCCGCCTCCTGGACGACGTCCTCCTGCGCTCCATCGCGAGCCCGCCGCAGTGGTAGGCGCTCAGCCCCCTGGACCGCCCGGTCGGACGCGCTGAACCGGCCGACCCGGGCCGGCGCTCATAGGCTCGTGGCATGTCAGAGGTGTACGCGGCCCGCCGTGAGCGGTTGAGGGAGCGTTGTTCCGCGGGGGGCAGCGCGTCGGCGCTGGTGTCCCGGCCCGCCAACGTGCGGTATCTCGCGGGAGCGGCGCCGCAGGGTGCCGTGCTCCTGCTGGGCAGGCGGGAGGATCTGCTGCTGTGCCGCCGTCCACCCGACGGTGAGCAGGACGAGGGGCGGCCCGACGCGGGACTGCGGGTTCAGCTGCTCGACTCGGCCGGAGGGGATCCCGCCGTCGCGGGAGCCGACCTCGCGGCGACGCAGGGCGCCGACGCGCTCGCCGTCGAGGAGCACCACCTGACCGTCGCCCGGCATCGTGCCCTGGGGTCCGTCGCGCCGCGGCTGCGGTTCTCGGATCTGGGGGGAGCGGTCGAGCAGCTGCGGCTCGTCAAGGACGAGGAGGAGATCTCCTGTCTGCGGATCGGCTCCGAGATCGCCGACCAGGCACTGGGTGAGCTGCTCGAATCCATCCTGGTCGGGCGTACGGAACGCCATCTCGCCCTGGAGCTGGAGCGCCGGCTCGTGGACCACGGAGCGGACGGCCCCGCCTTCCCGACCTCCGTCGGCACCGGGCCGAATTCCGGCAGGGGCGGCCACCGGCCCACGGACCGGCGGGTGGAAGAGGGAGATTTCCTCTCCGTGTGCCTGGGAGCCAGCTATCGCGGTTACCGTTGTGAGATCGGGCGTACGTTCGTCATCGGTACGTCTCCCGCGGACTGGCAGATCGAGCTGTACGACCTCGTATTCGCCGCTCAGCGGGCGGGCAGGGAGGCTCTCGCACCGGGCGCCGCCTACCGTGACATCGACCGCGCGGCACGTCTCGTACTGGACTCGGCGGGGTATGCGGACGGCCTCCCTCCGCTGATGGGACACGGTGTGGGGCTCGAAATCGACGAGGACCCGCAGTTGGCCCCCGCGGCCATGGGTAAACTGGACGCCTGCGTGCCGGTCACCGTCGAACCGGGGGTTCACCTCCCGGGACGGGGTGGTGTCCGGATCGATGACACGCTCGTCGTGCGCCCCGAGGCGGACGGCGGACCCGAGCTACTCACCATTACGACCAAGGAGCTGCTCGCGCTCTAGCTTTTCAGCTGTGCGCGTGCGCCGGGGTCGTCCACGTCAGTCCAGGAGATTCCGCAACCGTGGCTTCCACGAACGACCTCAAGAACGGCCTGGTGCTCAAGCTCGACGGGGGCCAGCTCTGGTCCGTCGTCGAGTTCCAGCACGTCAAGCCCGGCAAGGGCCCCGCCTTTGTGCGCACCAAGCTCAAGAACGTGCTGTCGGGCAAGGTCGTCGACAAGACCTTCAACGCCGGCGTCAAGGTCGAGACGGCCACGATCGACAAGCGCGACATGCAGTTCTCCTACATGGACGGCGAGTACTTCGTCTTCATGGACATGGAGACGTACGACCAGCTGCACGTCGACCGCAAGTCGGTCGGTGACGCCGCCAACTTCCTGATCGAGGGCTTCACGGCCTCCGTGGCGCAGCACGAGGGCGCAGTCCTCTTCGTCGAGCTGCCCGCCGCCGTCGAGCTGGTCATCCAGGAGACCGAGCCCGGTGTCCAGGGCGACCGCTCCACCGGCGGCACCAAGCCCGCCACGCTGGAGACCGGCCACCAGATCCAGGTGCCGCTCTTCATCACCACGGGCGAGAAGATCAAGGTCGACACCCGTGACAGCGGCTACCTCGGCCGGGTGAACAGCTAACCGTGGCTGCTCGTAATACGGCCCGCAAGCGCGCCTTCCAGATTCTTTTCGAGGCCGACCAGCGTGGCGCAGACGTAGTGACGGTCCTCGCGGACTGGGTGCGCCACTCGCGGGCCGATACCCGGCAGCCGCCGGTCAGCGAGTTCACGATGGAACTGGTCGAGGGGTACGCGCAGCACGCGCGCCACATCGACGAGCTGATCTCGCAGTACGCCGTCGGGTGGTCCCTGGACAGGATGCCGGTCGTCGACCGCAACATCCTGCGGATCGGCGCGTACGAGCTGATCTGGGTCGACGCGACGCCGGACGCCGTGGTCCTCGACGAGGCTGTGCAGCTCGCCAAGGAGTTCTCCACGGACGAGTCGCCGTCCTTCGTGAACGGCCTGCTCGGCCGTTTCAAGGACCTGAAGCCGAGCCTGCGCCGCGACGAGGCGTAGAACCGGCTCTCAAAGCCGCTCAGAGGGCCCGCAGCGACGCTGCGGGCCCTCTGGCGTATCCCAGTGGCCCCACGGGCCTCAGAGGCCCCTGTACGCAAAACGCCGGGGGGGGGGGGGGGCCCCCGGGGGGGGGCCCCCCCCCCCGGCGGGGCCCGGGGGGGGGCCCCCCCCCCCCAAAAAAAAAAATAAAAAAAAAAAAAAAAAAAAAATATAATGGAATTATAAAAAACACG
>NZ_JBICXP010000002.1:0-131390 GCF_043200355.1 Streptomyces sp. NPDC048436 | reverse complement strand
CCGCCCGGGCGGGGCGGCATGCTGCGCCCCGCGGCCCCCCCCCGCCCCCCCGGCCCCGCCCCCCCCCCCCCCCCGGGGGGGGGGCCCCCCCCCCCGCCCCCCCCCCCCCCCCCCGGCGGTACGTTTCTGCTCAAGTGCCCCTTGGGGGGTCAGACGTCGTCGTGGGCGACGGCGCGGCGCGCGTCCGCGTCCAGGACGCCCCAGCTGATCAGCTGCTCGGTGAGAACCGAGGGCGACTGGTCATAGATCACGGCGAGGGTGCGCAGGTCGTCCTGGCGGATCGAGAGCACCTTGCCGTTGTAGTCACCGCGCTGCGACTGGATCGTGGCGGCATACCGCTGGAGCGGACCTGCCTTCTCGGCCGGGACGTGCGCGAGGCGCTCAAGGTCGAGGACGAGCTTGGGCGGCGGCTCGGCGGCGCCGCCCGGAGCGGTGCCTGGCAGCAGCTCCTGGACCGGGACGCCGTAGAAGTCCGCCAGCTCGGCGAGGCGCTGCACGGTCACGGCACGGTCGCCGCGCTCGTACGAACCGACCACGACCGCCTTCCAGCGACCTTGGGACTTTTCCTCGACACCGTGGAGGGAAAGGCCCTGCTGGGTACGGATGGCGCGGAGTTTGGCCCCGAGCTGTTTGGCGTATTCGCTGGACATATAGCTCCCCGGACGAAGAACGGTAACTCACTGTGAGGTTACGCAGCGTTACTTGGGTGCGTCAAGCCGAATGGTCCGTACCGACCCTTCCGAGGGGGGTCCTGACCGGGGGTGTTGCCGGTGCTGGTACCGTGGATGGCGCAATTATGACGTCCTTTAAGGTCCGTCCCGTGAGGCGGAGAAGGAGGTCCGTTTCATATGGACTCGCACGACACGAATGAATCCGATGTCGCCCGGCCTGTGCTCGAAGGCCCGGACATCGCACGGGTGTTGACCCGTATCGCGCACGAGATCGTCGAACGCGCCAAAGGCGCCGAAGACGTGGTGCTGCTCGGCATTCCCACCCGCGGCGTCTTCCTCGCCCGGCGCCTCGCCGAGAAGCTCGAAGAGATCACCGGACGCACGATCCCGGTTGGCTCACTCGACATCACGATGTACCGCGACGATCTGCGCATGCATCCGCCGCGCGCACTCGCCCGCACCGAGATCCCCGGTGACGGCATCGACGGCCGCCTCGTCGTCCTCGTCGACGACGTGCTCTTCTCCGGCCGCACCATCCGCGCCGCCCTCGACGGCCTGAACGACATCGGCCGCCCGCGCGCGGTGCAGCTCGCCGTCCTCGTCGACCGAGGCCACCGCGAACTCCCGATCCGCGCCGACTACGTCGGCAAGAACCTCCCCACGTCGCTGCGGGAGACGGTCAAGGTCCAGCTCGCCGAGGAGGACGGCCGCGACGCCGTGCTGCTCGGTGCCAAGCCCGCTTCCGCGTAGGACCGGCTTCCCCGCGGGCTCGGGGGCACACCCCTGCGCGCCCGTATGCCCGCAAACCTCCACATGACGGAGTAAACCCAGATGATGCGACACCTCATCTCGGCCGCCGACCTCACCCGCGACGACGCCGTTCTCATCCTCGACACCGCCGAGGAGATGGCCCGGGTCGCCGACCGGCCGATCAAGAAGCTTCCCGCACTGCGCGGCCGTACGATCTGCAATCTGTTCTTCGAGGACTCGACCCGGACCCGGATCTCCTTCGAGGCCGCCGAGAAGCGCCTCTCCGCCGACGTCATCAACTTCGCCGCCAAGGGATCGAGCGTCTCCAAGGGCGAGTCCCTCAAGGACACCGCCCAGACCCTGGAGGCGATGGGCGTCGACGCCGTCGTCATCCGGCACGGCGCGTCCGGCGCCCCCTACCGCCTGGCCACCTCCGGCTGGATCGACGCCCCCGTGATCAACGCGGGCGACGGCACCCACCAGCACCCCACCCAGGCGCTGCTCGACGCCTTCACCATGCGGCGCCGCCTCGTCGGCAGGGACGTGGGCCTCGGCAAGGACCTCAGCGGCAAGCGCATCACGCTCGTCGGCGACGTCCTGCACAGCCGGGTCGCGCGCTCCAACGTCGACCTCCTGCACACCCTCGGCGCCCACGTGACCCTGGTGGCCCCGCCCACCCTCGTGCCGGTCGGCGTGGACAGCTGGCCCTGCGACGTGTCGTACGACCTGGACCGGGTGCTCCCGAAGTCCGACGCCGTGATGATGCTGCGCGTGCAGCGCGAGCGCATGAACGCCGCGTTCTTCCCGACCGAGCGGGAGTACTCGCGCCGCTACGGCCTGGACGGCGAGCGCATGGCGAAGATGCCCGAGCACGCCATCGTGATGCATCCCGGCCCGATGGTCCGCGGCATGGAGATCACCGCCGAGGTCGCCGACTCCGACCGCTGCACGGTCATCGAGCAGGTCGCCAACGGCGTCCACACCCGGATGGCCGTTCTCTACCTGCTCCTGGGCGGCAACGAACCCGCCGTCACCCACACGCGCCCCACCGGTATCGAGGAGAAGTAAGACCATGAGCAAGACCCTGATCCGTGGTGCGAAGGTGCTCGGCGACGAGCCCCAGGACGTCCTCATCGACGGCGAGACGATCCTCGAAGTGGGGACCGGCATCGAAGCGGGCGACGCGACCGTCGTCGAGGCCGAGGGCAAGATCCTGCTGCCCGGCCTCGTCGACCTCCACACCCACCTGCGCGAGCCCGGCCGCGAGGACTCCGAGACCGTCCTGACCGGCACGCGCGCCGCCGCGTCCGGCGGCTACACCGCCGTGTTCGCCATGGCCAACACCTTCCCCGTCGCCGACACCGCCGGTGTCGTCGAGCAGGTCTACCGCCTCGGCAAGGAGTCCGGCTACGCCGACGTCCAGCCGATCGGCGCCGTCACCGTCGGCCTTGAGGGCAAGAAGCTCGCCGAGCTCGGCGCCATGCACGAGTCCGCCGCCGGTGTCACCGTCTTCTCCGACGACGGCAAGTGCGTCGACGACGCGGTGATCATGCGCCGCGCCCTGGAGTACGTGAAGGCCTTCGGCGGCGTCGTCGCGCAGCACGCGCAGGAGCCGCGGCTGACCGAGGGTGCCCAGATGAACGAGGGCATCGTCTCGGCCGAGCTCGGCCTCGGGGGCTGGCCCGCCGTCGCCGAGGAGTCGATCATCGCGCGTGACGTGCTGCTCGCCGAGCACGTGGGCTCGCGGGTGCACATCTGTCACCTGTCGACCGCGGGCTCGGTCGAGATCGTGCGCTGGGCGAAGTCGCGCGGCATCGACGTGACCGCCGAGGTCACCCCGCACCACCTGCTCCTGACCGACGAGATGGTCCGCTCGTACAACCCGGTCTACAAGGTCAACCCGCCGCTGCGCACCGAGCGCGACGTCATGGCGCTGCGCGAGGCGCTGGCCGACGGCACCATCGACATCGTCGCCACCGACCACGCCCCGCACCCGCACGAGGACAAGGACTGCGAGTGGGCCGCGGCGGCCATGGGAATGGTGGGCCTGGAGACCGCGCTCTCCGTCGTCCAGCAGACGATGGTCGAGACGGGCCTGCTCACCTGGGCCGCGGTCGCCGACCGGATGTCCGTCAAGCCCGCCCGGATCGGCGGCGCCACCACCCACGGCCGCCCCGTCTCGGCAGGTGAGCCCGCCAACCTCACGCTTCTCGATCCGGCTTACCGTGGTGTCGTGGACCCCGCGGGCTTCGCCTCGCGCAGCGGCAACACCCCCTACGAGGGCCGTGAGCTGCCCGGTCGCGTGACGCACACGTGGCTGCGGGGCCGCGCCACGCTCGTCGACGGGAAGCTCGCGTGACATCTCTTCTGGAACTGGCCGCCGAGAAGGAATCGGCGGAGGTGACCGACTGGGCCGCTCGCGCGGGCTGGGTCGTCGGCCTTCTGCTCTTCATCGCGCTCGTCTACTGGCTGATGCGCGAGGGCTGGAAGTGGCGCGGCACGCTCCAGGGCGATCTGCCGCCGCTTCCCGTGGTGCCGGATGACGCGGGCCCGGTGAGACTTGAGCTGAGCGGCCGCTACCACGGCTCGACCACGGCAGGGCAGTGGCTCGACCGCATCGTGGCGCACGGCCTCGGTACCCGCAGCCGCGTCGAGCTGACGCTCACGGATACGGGACTCGATGTCGTACGCCCCGGAGCGGCCGACTTCTTCATCCCGGCCGCACAGCTGCGCGAGGCCCGGCTCGACAAGGGCATCGCAGGCAAGGTCCTCGCGGAGGGCGGCCTGCTGATCGTCACGTGGGAGCACGGCGAGAAGCTGCTCGACTCCGGCTTCCGCTCGGACCACGCGGCAGAGCAGGCCCAGTGGGTCGAGGCAATCAACGACATGATCAAAATCAGCACTACGGAAGGCACCGCACGATGACGACCTCCACAAGGGGAGCCTCCAAGACTCCCGCCGTACTCGTCCTGGAGGACGGCCGCATCTTCCGCGGCCGTGCCTACGGGGCCGTGGGGGAGACCTTCGGCGAAGCGGTGTTCTCCACCGGCATGACCGGCTACCAGGAGACCCTCACCGACCCCTCGTACCACCGCCAGGTCGTCGTCATGACGGCCCCGCACGTCGGCAACACGGGTGTGAACGACGAGGACGACGAGTCGGGCCGCATCTGGGTATCCGGCTACGTGGTGCGCGACCCCGCGCGCGTGCCGTCCAACTGGCGCTCCAAGCGCTCCCTCGACGAGCAGCTCGCCGCGCAGGACGTCGTCGGGATCTCCGGCATCGACACCCGCGCCCTCACCCGCCACCTGCGTGAGCGCGGCGCGATGCGCGTGGGCATCTTCTCCGGAGAGGCCCTCTCCGACGACGCGGCGCTCCTCGCCCGCGTCAAGGAGGCCCCCCAGATGGTGGGCGCCGACCTCTCCGCCGAGGTCGCCACCACCGAGTCCTACGTCGTCCCGGCCATCGGTGAGAAGAAGTTCACCGTGGCCGCCCTCGACCTCGGCATCAAGGGCATGACCCCACACCGCATGGCCGAGCGCGGCATCGAGGTGCACGTGCTGCCCGCCACCGCCACGCTCGACGACGTGTACGCGGTCAACCCCGACGGCTTCTTCCTGTCGAACGGCCCCGGCGACCCCTCCACCGTCGACCTGACCGTGGTCAAGGGCGTCCTGGAGCGCAAGACGCCGCTCTTCGGCATCTGCTTCGGCAACCAGATCCTCGGCCGCGCGCTCGGATTTGGCACGTACAAGCTGAAGTACGGCCACCGCGGCATCAACCAGCCGGTGCAGGACCGCACGACCGGCAAGGTCGAGGTCACCGCGCACAACCACGGCTTCGCCGTCGACGCGCCCCTCGACAAGGTCTCCGACACCGCCTACGGGCGCGCCGAGGTCTCCCACGTGTGCCTCAACGACCAGGTGGTGGAGGGGCTCCAGCTCCTCGACCAGCCCGCGTTCAGCGTCCAGTACCACCCCGAGGCGGCCGCGGGCCCGCACGACGCCGCGTACCTCTTCGACCGCTTCGTAACTCTGATGGAGGGCCAGCGTGCCTAAGCGCACCGATATCCAGTCCGTCCTGGTCATCGGCTCCGGCCCGATCGTCATCGGCCAGGCAGCGGAGTTCGACTACTCCGGCACCCAGGCCTGCCGCGTCCTCAAGGCCGAAGGCCTGCGCGTCATCCTGGTCAACTCGAACCCGGCGACGATCATGACCGACCCGGAGATCGCCGACGCGACCTACGTCGAGCCGATCACCCCCGAGTTCGTCGAGAAGATCATCGCCAAGGAGCGCCCCGACGCGCTCCTGCCCACCCTGGGCGGCCAGACCGCGCTCAACACCGCGATCTCCATGCACGACCAGGGCGTCCTGGAGAAGTACGGCGTCGAGCTCATCGGAGCCAACGTCGAGGCGATCAACAAGGGCGAGGACCGCGACCTCTTCAAGGACGTCGTCGCCGAGGTCAAGAAGAAGATCGGCCACGGCGAGTCCGCCCGCTCGTATATCTGCCACTCCATGGACGACGTCCTCAAGGGCGTCGACGAGCTCGGCGGCTACCCCGTCGTCGTCCGCCCCTCCTTCACCATGGGCGGCGCCGGTTCCGGCTTCGCGCACAACGAGGAGGAGCTGCGCCGCATCGCCGGACAGGGCCTCACGCTCTCGCCGACCACCGAGGTGCTCCTTGAGGAGTCCATCCTCGGCTGGAAGGAGTACGAGCTCGAGCTGATGCGCGACAAGAACGACAACGTGGTCGTCGTCTGCTCCATCGAGAACTTCGACCCGATGGGCGTGCACACCGGCGACTCCATCACCGTCGCGCCCGCGATGACGCTGACCGACCGCGAGTACCAGACCCTGCGTGACGTCGGCATCGCGATCATCCGTGAGGTCGGCGTCGACACCGGCGGCTGCAACATCCAGTTCGCCATCGACCCGACGGACGGCCGGGTCATCGTCATCGAGATGAACCCGCGCGTCTCGCGGTCCTCCGCGCTCGCGTCGAAGGCCACCGGCTTCCCGATCGCGAAGATCGCCGCGAAGCTGGCCGTCGGCTACACGCTGGACGAGATCCCGAACGACATCACCGAGAAGACCCCGGCTTCCTTCGAGCCGACCCTCGACTACGTAGTGGTCAAGGCCCCGCGTTTCGCCTTCGAGAAGTTCCCCTCGGCGGACTCGACCCTGACGACCACCATGAAGTCGGTCGGCGAGGCCATGGCGATCGGCCGCAACTTCACCGAGGCGCTGCAGAAGGCGCTGCGCTCCCTGGAGAAGAAGGGCTCGCAGTTCACCTTCGTGGGCGAGCCCGGCGACAAGGCTCTTCTTCTGGAAGAGGCCGTCCGGCCGACCGACGGGCGCATCAACACGGTCATGCAGGCCATCCGCGCCGGCGCGACCCCCGAGGAGGTCTTCGACGCCACGAAGATCGACCCGTGGTTCGTCGACCAGCTCTTCCTGATCAAGGAGATCGCGGACGAGCTCGCCGCCACCGAGCGCCTGGACGCCGGCCTGCTCGCCGAGGCCAAGCGGCACGGCTTCTCCGACGCCCAGATCGCCGAGATCCGCGGCCTGCGCGAGGACGTCGTCCGCGAGGTGCGGCACGCGCTCGGGGTCCGCCCGGTCTACAAGACGGTCGACACCTGCGCCGCCGAGTTCGCCGCGAAGACGCCGTACTTCTACTCCTCGTACGACGAGGAGTCCGAGGTCGCCAAGCGCGAGAAGCCCGCGGTCATCATCCTGGGCTCGGGCCCCAACCGCATCGGCCAGGGCATCGAGTTCGACTACTCCTGCGTCCACGCCTCCTTCGCGCTGAGCGACGCGGGCTACGAGACCGTGATGGTCAACTGCAACCCCGAGACGGTCTCGACGGACTACGACACGTCCGACCGCCTCTACTTCGAGCCCCTCACGCTCGAAGACGTCCTGGAGATCGTCAACGCCGAGGCGCAGGCAGGGCCGATCGCGGGCGTCATCGTCCAGCTCGGCGGCCAGACCCCACTGGGCCTCGCGCAGGCGCTCAAGGACAACGGCGTCCCGGTCGTGGGCACCCCGCCCGAGGCCATCCACGCCGCCGAGGACCGCGGCGCCTTCGGCCGCGTGCTGGCGGAGGCCGGTCTCCCGGCGCCCAAGCACGGCACCGCGACCACCTTCGCCGAGGCCAAGGCCATCGCGGACGAGATCGGCTACCCCGTCCTCGTACGCCCGTCGTACGTGCTCGGCGGTCGCGGCATGGAGATCGTCTACGACGAGACCCGCCTCTCCGCGTACATCGAGGAGTCGACCGAGATCAGCCCCTCGCGTCCGGTGCTCGTCGACCGCTTCCTCGACGACGCGATCGAGATCGACGTGGACGCGCTCTACGACGGCCACGAGCTCTACCTCGGCGGCGTCATGGAGCACATCGAGGAAGCCGGCATCCACTCCGGTGACTCCGCGTGCGCGCTGCCCCCGATCACGCTCGGCGGCTACGACATCAAGCGCCTGCGGATCTCGACGGAGGCCATCGCCAAGGGCGTGGGCGTCCGCGGACTCATCAACATCCAGTTCGCGATGGCAGGCGACATCCTGTACGTCCTTGAGGCCAACCCGCGCGCCTCGCGCACCGTCCCCTTCACCTCGAAGGCGACCGCGGTGCCGCTGGCCAAGGCCGCCGCGCGCATCTCGCTCGGCGCGACCGTCGCCGAGCTGCGCGCCGAGGGCATGCTTCCGGCGAGCGGTGACGGCGGCACGCTGCCGATGGACGCGCCGATCTCGGTGAAGGAAGCCGTCATGCCGTGGAGCCGCTTCCGCGACATCCACGGGCGCGGCGTCGACACCGTCCTCGGCCCGGAGATGCGCTCCACCGGCGAAGTCATGGGCATCGACTCGGTGTTCGGCACGGCCTACGCCAAGTCGCAGGCGGGCGCGTACGGTCCGCTGCCGACCAAGGGCCGCGCCTTCATCTCCGTCGCCAACCGCGACAAGCGTTCGATGATCTTCCCGGCGCGTGAACTGATCGCGCACGGCTTCGAGTTGCTCGCCACGTCCGGCACGGCCGAGGTGCTCAAGCGCAACGGCATGAACGCCACGGTCGTGCGCAAGCAGAGCGAGGGCGAGGGCCCGAACGGCGAGAAGACGATCGTCCAGCTCATCCATGACGGCGCCGTCGACCTCATCGTCAACACCCCGTACGGCACGGGTGGCCGCCTCGACGGCTACGACATCCGTACGGCGGCCGTGTCCCGTTCCGTGCCCTGCCTGACGACGGTCCAGGCGCTCGCCGCCGCCGTCCAGGGCATCGACGCGCTCAACCATGGGGACGTCGGCGTCAGGTCACTGCAGGAACACGCCGAGCATCTGATCGCGGCCCGCGACTAGCAGCCCACCAGGGGGACACCGATCCGGTGTCCCCCTTCTGGTGAGCACACCTGAGTGAGCACACCTGAGGACCCCTGAGGACACCTTCATGTACAAACTCTTCTTCGACCTCGTCTTCAAGCGCATGGACCCGGAGCGGGCCCATTACCTGGCCTTCCGCTGGATCCGTCTCGCGGCCCGCATCCCGGTGCTCCGCACGTTCGCCGCCGCCGTGCTCGCGCCGCGCCACAAGGAGCTGCGCACCGAGGCCTTCGGGCTGCGGATGCACGGCCCCTTCGGGCTCGCCGCGGGCTTCGACAAGAACGCCGTGGCGATCGACGGCATGTCGATGCTGGGCTTCGACCACATCGAGATCGGCACGGTCACGGGGGAGCCGCAGCCCGGCAACCCCAAGAAGCGGCTCTTCCGCCTCGTGCAGGACCGGGCGCTGATCAACCGCATGGGGTTCAACAACGAAGGTTCGGCGGCCGTGGCGACGCGTCTGGGCGCCCGGAAGGCCGTCTTCAAGACGGTCGTGGGCGTGAACATCGGCAAGACCAAGGTCGTCCCCGAGGAGGAGGCCGCCGCCGACTACGTGAAGTCGACCGAGCGGCTCGCCGCCCACGCCGACTACCTCGTGGTCAACGTGTCGTCCCCCAACACCCCCGGCCTGCGCAACCTCCAGGCCACCGAGTCCTTGCGGCCGCTGCTCACCGCCGTACGCGAGGCGGCCGACCGGAGCGTGTCCGGGCGGCGCGTGCCGCTCCTCGTGAAGATCGCCCCCGACCTCGCGGACGAGGACATCGACGCGGTCGCGGACCTGGCCGTGGAGCTCGGCCTGGACGGCATCATCGCCACGAACACGACCATCGCGCGCGAGAGCCTCGGTTTGCAATCCGAACCTTCGCTCTACGGAGAGACCGGTGGCCTCTCCGGTGCGCCCCTCAAGGAGCGCTCACTGGAGGTCCTGCGCCGCCTCTACGCGCGCGTGGGCGACCGCATCACGCTGGTGGGCGTCGGCGGCATCGAGAACGCCGAGGACGCCTGGCAGCGGATCCTCGCGGGCGCCACCCTCGTGCAGGGCTACAGCGCGTTCATCTACGAAGGGCCCTTCTGGGGCCGCGCGATCCACAAGGGCCTCGCCGCCCGCCTTCGGGCGAGCTCGTACGCCACCCTCGCCGAGGCCGTCGGCGCCGACACAAGGAAGCCCGAATGACCAGCATGAGTCCTCTCGAACCCTTCGGTACGCGCCTGCGCCACGCCATGGACGAGCGCGGGCCGCTCTGCGTCGGCATCGACCCGCACGCCTCCCTGCTGTCCGCCTGGGGCCTGAACGACGACATCGCGGGCCTGGAGCGGTTCACCGGGACCGTGGTCGAGGCGCTGGCGGGCACGGTGGCGGTCTTCAAGCCGCAGAGCGCGTTCTTCGAGCGCTTCGGCTCGCGCGGCATCGCCGTACTGGAGAAGGCGGTCCAGGAGCTGCGGGCGGCCGGCGCACTGGTGGTCATGGACGCCAAGCGCGGCGACATCGGCTCGACGATGGCCGCCTACGCCGAGACTTTCCTGCACAAGGACTCGCCGCTGTTCAGCGACGCCCTCACGGTCTCGCCCTACCTCGGCTACGGCTCGCTGAAGCCGGCCGTCGACCTCGCCCACGAGAACGGCACCGGACTCTTCGTGCTCGCCCTCACCTCCAACCCCGAGGGCGCCGAGGTGCAGCACGCGGTGCGCGAGGACGGCCGCACGATCGGCGCGACGATGCTGGGGCACCTCGCGGCCGAGAACGCAGGGGAGGAGCCCCTGGGGTCCTTCGGGGCCGTTGTCGGGGCCACGCTGGGTGACCTGTCCTCGTACGACCTCGCCATCAACGGTCCGCTGCTCGCGCCCGGCATCGGGGCGCAGGGAGCCACCCCCGCCGATCTGCCGGGTGTCTTCGGGGACGCCGTACGCAATGTCGTGCCGAGCGTCAGCCGGGGTGTCCTGCGTCACGGTCCCGACGTGGTGGGTCTTCGCGTCGCGGCGAGCCGCTTCGCGGACGAGATCCGTGAGGCGCTCGCCTCGGCGTGAGGTCGTTTTTCCGTCTTCGAAGGACATGTTTTCCGTCTTGGAAGGACGTGTCCGATCACGTCCATACGTTTCGTTGATGGCTCACCAGGCCAAATCCGGGGTGAAATGCCCGGAATGTACACCTCGACAGAGGCTGACCAGGACTTTTCGTCTGTTCTCGCTGACTCCAGCGGCCATGCCCGCTAGTCTCCGACGAGAGCGAACGGGCAAGCGCGTTGCACGTTGCTCACCAGGTGTGGGGCGACTAGGTTCCTCACCGGTCCGTATCCGACAGTTCGACATCCGAGGTGACGTAGGCGTGGCTCTTCCGCCCCTTACCCCTGAACAGCGCGCAGCCGCGCTCGAAAAGGCCGCCGCGGCTCGCCGGGAGCGGGCCGAGGTCAAGAATCGACTCAAGCACTCCGGTGCCTCGCTCCATGAGGTCATCAAGCAGGGTCAGGAGAACGACGTCATCGGCAAGATGAAGGTCTCCGCTCTCCTGGAGTCGCTGCCCGGCGTGGGCAAGGTCCGCGCCAAGCAGATCATGGAGCGTCTTGGCATCTCCGAGAGCCGCCGTGTGCGCGGTCTCGGCTCCAACCAGATCGCCTCCTTGGAGCGTGAGTTCGGCGGTGGCGCTGCCTGACGTTCTCAGGCACTCCTGAGAACCTGGATAATCGCTGCATGGCTGCAACATCCCGGGGGACGACCCCCGTGCCCCCGGACGTACGTCCGCGGCTGACCGTGCTCTCCGGCCCTTCTGGGGTCGGCAAGAGCACGGTCGTCGCTCATATGCGCAAGGAACACCCCGAGGTCTGGCTCTCGGTCTCGGCGACCACACGGAAGCCGCGCCCCGGCGAGAAGCACGGTGTGCACTATTTCTTCGTCTCCGACGACGAAATGGACAAGCTGATCGCCAATGGCGAGCTGCTCGAATGGGCCGAGTTCGCGGGCAACCGCTACGGCACGCCGCGGGGAGCCGTCATCGAGCGCCTGGAGGCGGGCGAGCCCGTCCTCCTGGAGATCGATCTGCAGGGCGCGCGTCTGGTCCGCGAGTCGATGTCCGAGGCGCAGCTGGTCTTCCTCGCCCCGCCGAGCTGGGAGGAGCTGGTCCGCCGGCTCACCGGCCGGGGGACCGAGGCGCCCACGGTGATCGAGCGCAGGCTCGCCGCCGCGAAGATCGAACTCGCCGCCGAGGCGGAGTTCGACATGACCCTGGTCAATACCTCCGTCGAGGATGTAGCCCGTGAGCTGCTAGCCTTGATGAAAGTTGTTTGATCTTCTTCATCCTCAGTAACCCGGATTGATCTTCGTTCTCCATTCAGAGGGTCAATCCCCATCGGAAGGCAGAGAGTGTCCTCTTCCATCACTGCGCCCGAGGGCATCATCAACCCGCCGATTGATGAGCTCCTCGAAGCGACCGACTCGAAGTACAGCCTCGTGATCTACGCCGCCAAGCGCGCGCGCCAGATCAACGCGTACTACTCGCAGCTCGGTGAGGGCCTGCTGGAGTACGTCGGCCCGCTGGTGGACACGCACGTCCACGAGAAGCCGCTCTCGATCGCACTCCGCGAGATCAACGCGGGTCTGCTCACGTCCGAGGCCATCGAGGGCCCCGCCACGTAAGCATCTGTTTCTTGGCCACAGGCCCGGCAGCGCGGCTGTCGGGCCTGTGGTGTGTCATGGAGTCGTACGTCTCCGAGTGGGGCCGTACGTTGCCGAGTGCGGGGAGGCGCGGACGGTGGACAAGCCGAAGGTCGTTCTGGGGGTCAGCGGTGGCATCGCCGCCTACAAGGCCTGTGAGCTGCTGCGGCGGCTGACCGAGTCGGGCCATGACGTGCGCGTCGTGCCGACCGATTCGGCGCTGCACTTCGTGGGGGCCGCGACCTGGTCGGCGCTGTCGGGGAACCCCGTCTCGACCGAGGTGTGGGACTCCGTCCACGAGGTGCCGCACGTACGGATCGGGCAGGCCGCCGATGTCGTGATCGTCGCCCCCGCGACGGCCGACATGATGGCGAAGGCGGCCCACGGCCTCGCCGACGACCTCCTGACGAACACGCTCCTCACCGCCCGCTGTCCGGTGATCTTCGCGCCCGCCATGCACACCGAGATGTGGGAGCACCCGGCCACCCAGGAGAACGTCGCCACGCTGCGCCGCCGCGGCGCCCTCGTCGTCGAGCCCGCCGTGGGCCGCCTCACGGGCGTGGACACGGGCAAGGGCCGCTTCCCGGACCCGGTGGAGCTCTTCGAGGTCGTACGCCGTGTCCTGGCGCGCGGCGACCTGGCGCAGGATCTCGCGGGGCGGCACGTCGTCGTCAGCGCGGGCGGAACGCGCGAGCCCCTCGACCCGGTCCGCTTCCTGGGCAACCGTTCCTCCGGCAAGCAGGGGTACGCGCTGGCCCGCAGCGCGGCGGCGCGGGGCGCCCGTGTCACCCTCCTGTCGGCGAACGCGGCGCTGCCGGACCCGGCGGGCGTCGACGTCCTGCCCGTGGGCACCGCCGTCCAGCTCCGCGAGGCGGTCCTGAAGGCGGCGGCGGACGCCGACGCCGTGGTGATGGCGGCGGCCGTGGCCGATTTCCGCCCCGAGACGTACGCGACGGGGAAGATCAAGAAGAAGGACGGCCAGGAGCCGGCCCCGATCGCCCTCGTCCGCAACCCCGACATCCTCGCCGAGATCGCGGGCGACCGGCCGCGTCCCGGTCAGATCGTCGTCGGCTTCGCCGCCGAGACGGACGACGTGCTCGCCAACGGGCGCGCCAAGCTGCGACGCAAGGGCTGTGACCTGCTCGTCGTCAACGAAGTGGGCGAGCGCAAGACGTTCGGCTCCGAGGAGAACGAGGCACTCGTGCTCGGCGCGGACGGCAGCGAGACCCCGGTGCCCTACGGTCCCAAGGAAGCGCTCGCGGACACGGTCTGGGACCTGGTGGCCGAACGGCTGCCGGCGAATTCCTGAGAAATTCCGGGCGGGTCCCAGAAGAAACCCCAGGAGAAACCCCGGAAGAAGTCCCGGCCCGAACCCCGACAGAAACGGGCCGCAAACCTGGGTTCCGGTGTCACAATCGTCCCACTGGATGCCTCAAACCCGGGAAATTCGGGCGTGAGGCCCTCTGGTGAAGACCGATCGTCGTACCGCACAATGCAGTGCCGCAGGTCACAGCGCTCCCAAGTGGCGAGACACGTGGTCCGGCGGCCGAGTGTGACCGATAAACTGGTCTCGGACGACGCCGGGCGCAGCTCCCGGCCGTCCACCAATGATCAGCCAGCAGCCGCTGCAACCACAGGGAGCGATGTGTCCCGCCGTCTCTTCACCTCGGAGTCTGTGACCGAGGGTCACCCCGACAAGATCGCTGACCAGATCAGCGACACCATTCTCGACGCACTTCTGCGGGAGGACCCGAAGTCCCGGGTCGCCGTGGAGACGTTGATCACCACCGGCCTGGTGCATGTGGCCGGCGAGGTGACGACCAAGGCGTACGCGCCGATCGCGCAGCTGGTCCGCGACAAGATCCTCGAGATCGGTTACGACTCTTCGAAGAAGGGCTTCGACGGCGCCTCCTGTGGCGTCTCGGTGTCCATCGGCTCGCAGTCCCCCGACATCGCGCAGGGCGTCGACACGGCGTACGAGAAGCGCGTCGAAGGCGATGAGGACGAGCTCGACAAGCAGGGTGCGGGCGACCAGGGCCTGATGTTCGGTTACGCGTGCGATGAGACGCCGGAGCTGATGCCGCTCCCGATCCATCTCGCGCACCGTCTGTCGCGTCGTCTGTCGGAGGTCCGCAAGAACGGGACGATCCCCTACCTGCGTCCGGACGGCAAGACGCAGGTCACCATCGAGTACGACGGTGACAAGGCCATCCGTCTGGACACGGTGGTCGTCTCCTCGCAGCACGCCTCGGACATCGACCTGGACTCGCTGCTTGCTCCCGATATCCGGGAGTTCGTGGTGGAGCCGGAGCTGAAGGCGCTGTTGGAGGACGGCATCAAGCTGGAGACCGAGGGCTATCGCCTGCTGGTGAACCCGACCGGTCGTTTCGAGATCGGCGGTCCGATGGGTGACGCGGGTCTGACCGGCCGCAAGATCATCATCGATACGTACGGCGGCATGGCCCGCCATGGTGGTGGCGCGTTCTCGGGCAAGGACCCCTCCAAGGTCGACCGCAGTGCGGCGTACGCGATGCGCTGGGTGGCCAAGAATGTGGTGGCCGCCGGTCTCGCGGCGCGCTGCGAGGTGCAGGTCGCCTACGCGATCGGCAAGGCGGAGCCGGTGGGCCTGTTCGTGGAGACGTTCGGTACGGCCACGGTCGACACCGACAAGATCGAGGCGGCCATCGCCGAGGTCTTCGACCTGCGCCCGGCCGCGATCATCCGCGACCTGGACCTGTTGCGGCCGATCTACGCGCAGACCGCGGCGTACGGTCACTTCGGGCGGGCGATCCCCGACTTCACGTGGGAGCGCACCGACCGCGTGGACGCCCTGCGTAAGGCTGCGGGGCTTTAAGGCTCACGGCTTTTTGGGGCCCGGCTTTCCCTATGGGGAGCCGGGCTTCGTCGTGCGGCGGCTTCGTCGCGCCGCGGAATCCGGGCGCCACCGCCGGGTGTTCGGCCGGCTCCCGGGCCCACGGCCCTGTCAGTGGGGTCTGGTAGGAATGCTGCTGTGAGCAGGGAGAACGAGGGACCCGACGAGGGGGGAGCTGAGGCGCCGGAGCAGCTTGCCCTGATCCGGGAGTCCGTGCGGCAGGCCAAGGTGCCGCGGGCCAAGCCGCGGACGTGGCGGGGGGCCGCGGTGGCCAAGAGCCTGCCGGTGGCCCGGGTGCTCGTGGACAAGGGGGTGCTGCACCTTGACCGGTACTTCGACTACGCCGTGCCCGAGGAACTGGACGCGGAGGCTCAGCCCGGAGTGCGGGTCCGGGTGCGGTTCGGGGCCGGGACGCGCAACGTGCGGTCGGGGCGGCGTGAGGGCGGCGGGCTGATCGACGGGTTCATCGTCGAGCGGTGTGCCGAGAGCGATTACCAGGGGCCGTTGGCCGCGATCGCGCAGGTCGTGTCGCCCGAGCCGGTGCTCGACGCGGGGCTGCTCGAACTGGCGCGGGCCGTGGCCGACCGCTACGCGGGGAGCCTCGCCGATGTACTGCAACTGGCGGTCCCTCCTCGCCACGGGCGGGCCGAGGCGCGCACGTCGCCCGAGCCTCCCGCGCCGCCGGCCGCTCCGGACGCGGGGAGCTGGCGGAGGTACGGCCACGGGGCGGAGTTCGTCGGGGCGCTGGCCTCGGGGGGCGTGCCGCGGGCCGTGTGGACCGCTCTGCCGGGGCCGGAGTGGGCCGAGGAGATCGCCCGTGCCGTGCAGGCGACGCTGGCCTCGGGGCGCGGCGCGCTCGTCGTCGTGCCCACCGGGCGACCCGCCGCCCGCGTGGACGCCGCGCTCGCCGAGCTCCTGGGGGAGGGGCAGCACGCGCTGCTGACCGCCGACGCCGGGCAGGAACGGCGCTACCGGGAGTGGCTCGCCGTGCGGCGTGGGGCCGTGCGGGCCGTGGTGGGGACGCGGGCCGCCATGTTCGCGCCCGTACGGGATCTGGGTCTTGTCGCGATCTGGGACGACGGGGACTCCAGCCACAGCGACGACCGCGCTCCCTTCCCGCATGTGCGCGAAGTGCTCGAACTGCGGGCCACGCGGGAGAAGTGCGGCTTCCTGCTGGGGAGTTGGAGCTGCACCGTCGAGGCCGCCCAGCTCGTCGAGACGGGGTGGGCCGCGCCGCTCGTCGCCGATCGCGAGCAGGTGCGGGGGGCCGCTCCGCTCATACGGACCGTGGGGGACGGCGATCTCGCCCGGGACGAGGCGGCTCGGGCCGCGCGCCTCCCCACCCTGGCCTGGAACGCGGTGCGGGAGGGCCTGAAGCACGGGCCCGTGCTCGTGCAGGTGCCCCGGCGGGGGTATGTGCCGCGGCTCGCCTGCGAGCGCTGCCGGGAGCCCGCTCGGTGCCGGCACTGCGCGGGGCCGCTGGAGGCGCGGGAGAGCAACGGCGCCCTGCACTGCGGATGGTGCGGCCGGGAGGAGAGCTCCTGGCACTGCGGCAGCTGCGGGGGGTTTCGGCTGCGGGCCCAGGTGGTCGGGGCGCGGCGTACGGCTGAGGAGCTGGGGCGGGCGTTCCCCGCTGTACCGGTACGGACGTCGGGGCGGGAGCAGGTCCTCGACACCGTGGCCGGGACGCCCGCGCTGGTGGTGAGCACGCCCGGGGCGGAGCCTGTCGCCGATGGCGGTTACGCGGCGGCGCTGCTGCTGGACGGGTGGGCCATGCTCGGGCGGCCCGATCTGCGGGCGGGGGAGGAGGCGCTGCGGCGGTGGATCGGGGCCTCGGCGCTTGTGCGGCCCCAGGGGGCGGGCGGGACCGTGGTGGTCGTCGCCGAGCCGACCCTGCGGCCGGTCCAGGCCCTGGTGCGGTGGGACCCGGTGGGGCACGCCGTGCGGGAGCTTTCGGAGCGGGCCGAGCTCTCGTTTCCGCCCGTGTCGCGGATGGCCTCCGTTGCGGGGACCCCTGAGGCGCTTTCGACGTTCCTCGCCGGGGCCGAACTCCCGCCGGACGCCGTGGTGTTGGGGCCCGTTCCGATGCCGGACACGGTGCCTGGCCCTTCGCGTCGGCCTGGGGCTGTTCCCGCCGGTGAGCACTGGGAGCGGGTGCTGATCCGGGTCCCGCCGGGGAGCGGGGCGGCGCTGGCCGCCGCGCTGAAAGCGGCACAGGCGGCGCGGATGGCGCGGGGGGCCGCGGAACCGGTGCGGATCAGGGTGGACCCGCTGGACATCGGCTGAGGGGGGCGGGTGTCCGCGGCCGTGGCTTGCCGGGAGCCGGACGCAACGACGGCTGCCCCTTGCCGGGGGATCCGGTAGGAGGCAGCCGCGGGGGTGTCGTGTTCAGCCGGTGCGTGGGCCGGGGAACACATTGGGGCGGGGGTCGTCGCGCAGCGTGGAGCTGCCCGCCGTGGGCTGGGTAGGCATGGCGCGGGCCGCCGGCACCGTAGGGACCGTGGGGGCCGAGGGGATCGACGGCAGGGGGGCGCCCACCGGAACCGGCGGGCGGGCCGTGGTCGCGGACGCGGGGGAGGGGATCGTCTCGGTGGCGCGCTCCGCCTCGGCCGCCGCCTGCGTCGTGGCCCGGCGGGCACCGTAACGGCGGTGCACCGCCTGCTTGGTGACCCCGAGGGCCGAGCCCACCGCGTCCCACGAGAAGCCGAGCGAGCGGTCGAAGTCCACGGCCGCGGTCACCAGGGTCTCGACGCTGTCGCGCAGCTCCTGGGCGAGGCGGACGGTCGGGGCGGGGGCCCGCCCGTACACGACGAAGCCAGCGGAGGGGCTGGAGCGGCGCGGGCGGTAGACGTTGCCGAGCTGGGCGGTGAGTGTACGCAGTGCGTCCACCTGCCGGCGGACCCGCTCGATGTCCCGCACCAGGAGGTGCAGGCTGGCCCGTGCCTGGGCGTCGTGGGTTGCGTGGTCGGCCATGAACAAGCCTCTCGAACCGGCGTTGAAAAGGATGAGGCCGCAGCCGCGGCCCGTAAGTGGTCAACTCTTTCTTGACCAACGCGCTAGTTCGTGTCGGGTCACGGTGCAGGGGCGCATGCGCATATGCACAGGGCGCGCGGTCACACGTACGCCCCTGGGGTGGGTACGGGGATGGTCAGGGACGGTCGGCCCCGAGGAGCGCCGGGGAGCGAGGCGGCTCATAGACTGGTGCGCTCCCCGCACGTCCCCGTCCCGAGAGGCCGAAAGCCACCGATGAAGCTCGTCTTCGCAGGCACCCCCGAGGTAGCCGTCCCCGCACTGGACGCCCTGATCGCCTCCGACCGGCATGAGGTGGCCGCCGTCGTCACCCGGCCCGACGCCCCCGCGGGCCGCGGCCGCAGGCTCGTCGCGAGTCCGGTGGCCCAGCGTGCGGAGGAAGCCGGGATCGAGGTGCTCAAGCCCGCGAAGCCGCGCGACGAGGAATTCCTGGCGCGGCTGCGTGAGATCGCCCCCGACTGCTGCCCCGTCGTGGCCTATGGCGCGCTGCTCCCCAAGGTCGCCCTGGACGTCCCGGCCCGTGGCTGGGTCAACCTGCACTTTTCGCTGCTGCCCGCCTGGCGCGGTGCCGCGCCTGTGCAGCACGCCGTGATGGCGGGCGACGAGATCACCGGCGCCTCCACCTTCCTGATCGAGCAGGGGCTCGACTCCGGGCCGGTGTACGGGACCGTCACCGAGGTCGTCCGGCCCACCGACACCAGCGGTGACCTGCTCACCCGCCTCGCCTTCGCGGGGTCGGGGCTGCTCGCCGCCACCATGGACGGCATCGAGGACGGCTCCCTGAAGGCCGTGCCGCAGCCCGCCGACGGCATCACCCTCGCCCCGAAGATCACCGTCGAGGACGCCCAGGTGGACTGGGCCGCCCCGGCCCTGCGCGTCGACCGGGTCGTGCGCGGCTGCACCCCGGCGCCCGGCGCCTGGACCGTATTCCGCGGGGAACGCCTGAAGCTCATCCAGGCCGCGCTCGTCGCGGACCGCACGGACCTCGCGCCCGGCGAGCTCGCCGCCGCCAAGAACAACGTGTACGTCGGTACGGGCTCGCACGCCGTGGAGCTGCTCTGGGTCCAGCCGCAGGGCAAGAAGCCGATGCGCGGCGCCGACTGGGCGCGCGGGGTGCGGATCGCCCCGGGTGAGCGCCTCGGGGCAACCGACGTAGGCTGAACAGGTTCGGCCCTCACCCAATAGCGGAGCACCTTTGAACGACCAGCCTGACCGGCGTCCCCAGAAGCAGGGCAAGTCCGGTAACGGTAAGCCCGGCAAGCCCCACCGCCGTCCCAAGAAGGACCCCGTCCGTTTCCTCGCCTTCGAGGCGCTGCGGGCCGTGGACGAGCGCGACGCGTACGCGAACCTCGTCCTGCCGCCGCTCCTGCGCAAGGCCCGCGAGAAGGAAGGGCCCGAGAAGTTCGACGCGCGCGACGCGGCGCTCGCCACCGAGCTGGTCTACGGGACGCTGCGCAGGCAGGGAACGTACGACGCGATCGTGGCCGCCTGCATCGACCGGCCGCTGCGCGAGGTCGATCCGCCGGTACTCGACGTCCTGAACATGGGCGTGCACCAGCTGCTCGGGACCCGCATCCCGACGCACGCCGCCGTCTCGGCCTCCGTGGAACTGGCGCGCGTCGTGCTCGGTGACGGGCGGGCCAAGTTCGTCAACGCGGTCCTGCGCAAGGTGGCAGCCGACGACCTCGACGGCTGGCTCGCGAAGGTCGCGCCGCCCTACGAGGACGACGCCGAGGACCATCTCGCCGTCGTCCACTCGCACCCCCGCTGGGTCGTCTCCGCGCTGTGGGACGCGCTCGGCGGCGGCCGAGCCGGCATCGAGGACCTCCTGGAAGCCGACAACGAGCGGCCCGAAGTAACCCTCGTCGCCCGGCCGGGACGCACCACAGCCGATGAACTCCTCGACCAGGTGGGCGAGGATTCCGCGCTGCCGGGGCGCTGGTCCCCGTATGCCGTGCGGCTCAGCGAAGGCGGCGAACCGGGGTCGATCGAGGCTGTGCGGGAGGGCCGTGCGGGCGTACAGGACGAGGGCAGTCAGCTCGTCGCGGTCGCACTTGCGAACGCTCCCTTGGAGGGGCGCGACGAGAGGTGGCTCGACGGCTGCGCGGGCCCCGGCGGCAAGGCGGCCATGCTCGCCGGTCTCGCCGCCGGGCGGGGCGCGGCCCTGCTCGCCGCCGAGAAGCAGCCGCACCGGGCCCGTCTCGTCGCCCAGGCACTGCGCGGCAACCCGGGCCCCTACGAGGTCATCGCCGCCGACGGCACCCGGCCGCCGTGGCAGCCCGGCACCTTCGACCGCGTCCTGATGGACGTGCCCTGCACGGGACTCGGCGCCCTGCGCCGCCGCCCCGAGGCCCGCTGGCGCCGCCGCCCCGAGGACCTTGACGGGTTCGCCCCGCTCCAACGGGGGCTGCTGCGCACGGCGTTGGAGTCCGTTCGCGTCGGCGGTGTCGTCGGGTACGCCACCTGCTCGCCGCACCTCGCGGAGACGCGCGCCGTCGTCGACGACGTGCTCAAGCACCACGAGGGCGCCGAGCTCATCGACGCCCGGCCGCTGATCCCGGGCGTCCCGGCGCTCGGTGAAGGACCCGACGTCCAGCTGTGGCCGCATCTGCACGGCACGGACGCGATGTATCTAGCGCTGATCCGGCGCACTGCCTGAGGCGGCCTGCGCCGGAGCCGGGGCCGGGGTGCGGAGCGCCGGGTCCTTGCTCAGTGCGTGCGGCCACCACACCTTCGGCCCCACGTCCAGGAAGAGCGCGGTGACCAGGACGGAACGTACGACGAAGGTGTCGAGCAGGACGCCGAGCGCGACCGCGAAGCCGATCTCGGCGAACGCCACCATCGGGAGCGTGCCGAGCGCGGCGAACGTGCCCGCGAGGACCAGGCCCGCCGACGTGATGACGGCGCCGGTCGCGGAGAGGCCCGTCACCACGCCCGCACGGGTGCCCTGTCGGCCCGCTTCCTCACGGATGCGGGTCGACAGGAAGATGTTGTAGTCGATGCCGAGCGCCACCAGGAACACGAAGACGAAGAGCGGGAAGTCCGTGGACTCGCCCGCGTAGTCGAAGAGGTGGCGGAAGGCGAGCGCGCTGATGCCGAGCGCGGCGGAGAAGGAGAGCACCACCGTCGCGATCAGGAGCAGCGGCGCGATCAGGGCGCGCAGCAGCAGGGCGAGGATCAGCAGGACGACCAGGAGGACGAGCGGGATCACCAGCTTGTTGTCGTGGGTCGTCGCACGGTCCATGTCCAGGAGGGCCGCCGTCCCGCCGCCCACCCGCGCGTCCGCGTCGGGCACGGCGTGCACCGCGTCGCGGACCCGCTCCACGGTCCGCTTGGCCGCCTCGCTGTCCGCGGGGTCGGTCGGGGTCGCCTCGAACAGGACCCTGCCCGCGGACTCCCGTTTCGACCCCGGTGGCACAGCGATGCTCGCGGGGTCCACACCGCGCGTCTTGGCGACCGCGGCGCGGACCTCGTCGCGCCGGTCCGCGGCGGCCACGATCACCAGGGGATCGCCGCTGCCCGCAGGGAAGTACTCCGCCTGAAGCTCCTGGCCCACGATCGAGTCCGGCTTGTCCGTGAACGAGTCCGCGTTGCTGAGCCCCTCGGCCCGCAGCTGCGTCAGGCCAAGCGCCAGCGCCGCGAGGGCCACCGCTGTGATGCCCCAGGTGAGGCGCGGGCGGTGGGCGATGCGGCGGCCCATGCCGGCCCAGACGCCGCGCTCGGTGGGCTCGTCCGAGCCGTTGTGCGGGATCAGCGGCCAGAACAGCCACCGGCCGCAGACCACGAGGAGCGCCGGGAACAGCGTCAGCATCGCGATCAGGGCGACCGCGACACCGATGGCGGCCACGGGACCGAGGCCTCGCGTCGAGTTCATGTCGGCGGTCAGGAGCACCAGCATGCTCACGACGACCGTGGCGCCGGACGCGATGACGGCGGGGCCCGCCCGGTGCAGGGCGAGCTGCATCGCCTCGTGCCGGTCCTCGTGGCGGCGCAGCTCCTCGCGGTAGCGGGCGACCAGGAGCAGGGCATAGTCCGTCCCCGCGCCGAAGACGAGGACGGTGAGAATCCCTGCGCTCTGGCCGTTCACCGTCAGGCCGGCGTGCTCCGCCAGGAGGTAGATCAGCGCCTGGGCGGTGAAGAGCGAGACGACCACCGAGATCAGCGGGATGAGCAGGAGGATGGGACTCCGGTAGGTGATCAGGAGGATCACCACGACGACGATGCCCGCCGAGAGCAGCAGTGTCGAGTCGAGGCCCTCGAACGCCTCGGACAAGTCCGCGGACGTACCGCCGGGCCCCGTGACGTGCACCGAGAGCCCGCCTGCGCTCTTGCCCGTGTGCTCACGGATGGAGTCGACGGCGGGCGCGATCCTCTCCCAGCCCTTCTCGTCCATGGTGATGGGCACGAAGACCTGGGCCGCCTGGGCGTCCGATGCGTCCTTGGTGTCATAGGCGGGGCCGCGGGTCTCCGTGCCGCGGATGCCGTGGGCACGCAGCGCCTTGAGCTCGCCGACGTCCTCGGCGATACGGGCCCGGTCCGCGGAGGTCAGTCCGCTCTCGCGGGCGTACACGACGACCGCGGGAATCTGCTCGGGCCTGAACTCCCCGGAGATGTCCAGGACTTGGGTCGATTCCGCGGAGCCGGGCAGCCAGGACGAGGCCTGGTTGTCCTGGGCGTCCGTGAGCTTCTGGGCGAGGGGCGCGGCGACGACGATCGCCACCAGCCAGAACAGCACCACGAGCCACTTGGTGCGCCGCCCGCACACGAGCCAGGCCACGCCTCGGCCCGTCTGCCGCCGTTCGTCCGACTGCTCGTCCGACCGTTCGTCTGGCATGGTTTCCCCCCGCTGCCCCACGTGGTGCCGGTGGACCGCCCAGCATGGCACGCGGTCCATGGTCAAAGGAGCCGGTTGGCCCACGCTTCGGACCGGGGCGGGCAACGGGCGCCGGGCATGGCAGTCTTGGGGCATGGCCGTGCAGATCAACCCCAGCATCCTGTCCGCGGATTTCTCCCGTCTCGCCGAGGAGGCGAAGGCGGTCGAAGGTGCCGACTGGCTCCATGTCGACGTCATGGACAACCACTTCGTCCCCAACCTCACCCTCGGGGTGCCGGTCGTAGAGTCCCTGGCGCGAGCGACGGACACGCCGCTGGACTGCCATCTGATGATCGAGGACGTCGATCGCTGGGCTCCGCAGTACGTCGAAGCGGGCGCCGGATCCGTCACCTTCCACGCGGAGGCTGCCGCGGCGCCCGTCCGCCTGGCCCGCGAGATCCGCGCCAAGGGCGCCCGCGCCTCCATGGCGCTGAAGCCCGCGACGCCCATCGAGCCGTACGAGGACCTGCTCCCCGAGCTCGACATGCTGCTGATCATGACAGTCGAGCCGGGCTTCGGCGGGCAGTCCTTCCTCGACATCATGCTCCCGAAGATCCGCCGTACCCGTGAGCTGATCAGCAAGCACGGTCTGCAGCTCTGGCTCCAGGTGGACGGCGGCGTCTCGGCCGAGACCATCGAGCGCTGCGCAGAGGCCGGCGCCGACGTCTTCGTGGCGGGCTCCGCGGTGTACGGGGCCAAGGACCCGGCGGCGGCGGTACGTGCACTGCGCACCCAAGCGGCCGGGGCGACGGCCGCAGCCGCGTGGGCATGCGGCCACTGAGCCACGGGAACGTGAACGCAGTCCTTCGGGGCTGATCAAGTACGCCGGATCTGCAAGGATGAACGGCGAACCCAGGTTGCGCTGCGGCAATGGGCGTGAAGCCGTGGCAATGCACGCGAAGCCGCACCAATGCGTGTGAACGCGTGAACAACAGTTGTGAATGACAGTGAGGAGATCGTCGTGTCGACGGGCGGCCGGTCAGCCATGCGGATGGGACCCGCGGAGCTGGTGCAGGCGGCGGCCATGGCCCGCCGCTTCTATCTCGAGGGCAAGTCAAAGATCCAGATCGCCGAGGAGTTCGGCGTCAGCCGCTTCAAGGTGGCCCGGGTCCTGGAGACGGCTCTTGAGCGTGATCTCGTACGGATCGAGATCCGTGTGCCCGCCGAGCTGGACGCGGAGCGCTCGGACGCGCTGCGTGCCCGCTACGGCCTGCGGCACGCGGTCGTCGTGGAGTCACCGGCTCCCGCCGACGAGATCGACGAGTCTCCCGACCCCGAGAACCTCGGCGAGGTCGCGGCCGATCTGCTCGGCGAGCTGGTCAACGAGGGCGACGTACTCGGCCTGGCGTGGGGGCGCTCCACCATCCACATGGCGGCCGCCCTCGACCAGCTGCCGCCGTGCACGGTCGTGCAGCTGACGGGTGTGTACGACGCCGGGACCGCCGAACGCGGTTCGGTCGAGGCCGTGCGGCGTGCCGCGCAGGTATCCGGCGGCGAGGCGCATCCCATCTACGCGCCGATGCTCCTGCCGGACCCGGCCACCGCCGCCGCGCTGCGCAACCAGACCGGCATCGCCCGTGCCTTCGAGTACTTCGACAAGGTCACGGTCGCCGCGGTGTCCATCGGCTCGTGGGAGCGGGGCATCTCCACCGTCCACGACATGCTCAGCGACGAGGAGCGCGCGCACTACGCCTCGCTGGGAGTCGCCGCCGAGATGTCCGCGCACCTCTTCGACGCGGAGGGGCGCAGGGTCGGGCGGGACCTCGGGGAGCGGTGCATCACCGTCGAGGCGGACCGGCTTCGGCGGATTCCCGAGGTTGTCGCCATCGCGGGCGGTCGGCGTAAGGCTGCCGCGATCGACGCGGTGCTGCGTTCGGGGCTCGTGACCAGCCTGGTCACGGATACCGCAGCCGCCGATCAGCTGCTGGTCATGGGGACGACGCCACACCCTGCGCTGGACCGGGCGGACCCGGACGGGAACTGAGTCATCCGCGGAGCGGCGGCAAGACCTACTGCACGGATGACCACTACGCGTCCTTCAAGGCGGTACTGAGATGACGTCCGACCCCCTGGAGCCCGTCCTTGAGGCCGTCCGGGCCGCAGGCCTCGGCACCCTCTCCCTCGACCTGAGCGGCGTACGCGACAAGGCCGCCCTCATGGACCGCTGCGCCCGCGCCCTTGAGCTGCCCGAATGGTTCGGCCGTAACTGGGACGCGCTCGCCGACTGCCTCACCGGCCTCGGACGGGCCCCCGGGGAGCGGGGGCGGCTGCTCGTCGTCTCCGGCTGGCAGGAGTACGCCGAAGCGGCGCCCCAGGAGTGGATCGTCGCCCAAGAGGTGTTCACCGACGCCGTGGCGTACGCGCGGGAGCGCGGGACGGGCCTTGAGATCGTTCTCGCTCTGGGCACCCGCCCCTGAGCGGACGGTGACCTTCCGGGGTGTCACTTGGAGGTTCCGACCAGGGCTCCCGCCGCCCGGCTGGGTGATCATCCCAGGGGGCGCATCCCTCAGGACATGGGACACTGAAGTACGTGCTTTTCCCCCGGCCTAACTGTCCGGGGGCCACCTCTGATCGACTGGGATGAGCAGCACGTGCGTTTCCTCAATGACATCCAGCCTGCGTACGACCTGACGTACGACGACGTCTTCATGGTCCCGAGGCGCTCCGCCGTCGGATCGCGCCAGGGCGTGGACCTTTCGTCGCCGGACGGCACCGGCACCACGATCCCGCTGGTCGTCGCGAACATGACCGCGATCGCCGGACGCCGGATGGCCGAGACCGTCGCCCGCCGCGGCGGCCTCGTCGTGATCCCGCAGGACATTCCCATCGAGGTCGTCACCGAGGTCATCTCCTGGGTCAAGACGCGCCACCACGTCCTGGACACCCCGATCGTCCTGGCCCCCACGCAGACCGTCGCCGACGCGCTCGCCCTGCTGTCCAAGCGCTCGCACAACGCGGGCGTCGTCGTGGACACCGACCAGAAGCCGGTCGGCGTCGTCACCGACACGGACCTGAACGGCGTCGACCGCTTCACCCAGCTCTCCGAGGTCATGTCCAAGGACCTGGTGCTCCTGGACGCGGACATCGACCCGCGCGATGCCTTCAACAAGCTGGACCACGCCAACCGCCGCTACGCCCCCGCCGTGGACAAGGACGGCCGCCTCGCCGGCATCCTGACCCGCACGGGCGCCCTGCGCGCGACCCTCTACTCGCCCGCCCTGGACGCCAACGGCAAGCTGCGCATCGCCGCCGCCGTCGGCATCAACGGCGATGTCGCGGCCAAGGCCAAGCAGCTCCTCGACGCGGGCGCCGACACGCTCGTCGTGGACACCGCGCACGGCCACCAGGAGTCGATGATCGCCGCGGTGAAGGCCGTGCGCGGCCTCGACCCGCAGGTGCCGATCGTCGCGGGCAACATCGTCGCCGCCGAGGGCGTACGGGACCTGATCGAGGCCGGTGCCGACATCATCAAGGTCGGCGTGGGCCCCGGCGCCATGTGCACCACGCGCATGATGACCGGCGTCGGCCGGCCGCAGTTCTCCGCGGTGCTCGAATGCGCCGCCGAAGCCGCGAAGTTCGGCAAGCACGTGTGGGCCGACGGCGGTGTCCGCCACCCCCGTGACGTCGCCATGGCGCTGGCCGCCGGTGCGTCGAACGTCATGATCGGTTCGTGGTTCGCCGGGACGTACGAGTCCCCGGGCGACCTGCAGCAGGACGCCCACGGCCGCCTCTACAAGGAGTCGTTCGGCATGGCGTCCGCCCGCGCGGTCAAGAACCGCACGAGCGAGGAGTCGGCGTACGACCGCGCCCGCAAGGCGCTCTTCGAGGAGGGCATCTCGACTTCGCGGATGTTCCTCGACCCGGAGCGTCCCGGCGTCGAGGACCTGATCGACTCGATCATCGCGGGCGTCCGTTCCTCCTGCACGTACGCCGGTGCGGGCTCCCTGGAGGAGTTCGCGGAGCGGGCCACCGTGGGTGTGCAGAGTGCTGCCGGTTACGCGGAGGGCAAGCCCCTCCACGCCAGCTGGAGCTAGCCGCTCCCGCGGGGGCTGCCGTATCCGCTGCGGGTACGTCGTGGCTGGGCGCGCAGTTCCCCGCGCCCCTATGGGGCGCCCCCTGTAGGGGCGCCTCTGTCACGCTCGTACCGCGGCCACATACGCCTCGATGGCCGGGCGCGGTTCCCTGCCCAGCAGGGTGCGCAGTGCCCCCGGGTCCTCCACCCCCGTGCCGTCCAGGAAGCCGCCCGCTATCGCCGCGTACGTGCTCAGGAGCATCGGCACCTGGAAGGGCAGCGCCTGTCCTGCCGCGGTGATCGCCTCGCGGGTCGCGGCGAGCGTGCCCGGTTCGTACGCGCCGCCGGTCGCCGCGGCCAAGTCGGCTCCGCCCAGGGCCTGTTCGCCGACCAGCTCGTAGACGCGGCCCGCATGGGCGGCCGGGTCCGTGGCCACCCGCACCGCGACCTCGGCCAGGTCCTCGCGCGCCACGGCGGCAAGGCGGCCCTCGCCCAGGGGCGCCGCGATGGTCCCGTCCGGTCCTGGCGCGGCTATGGCGGCGAGGAACTCCGCGTACAGGCCGTTGCGAAGCACCGTCCAGTTCAGCGAGGACGCGCGGAGCCTGCGCTCGGTCCAGCGGTGGGCGAGCGCGTACGTCAGGTGGTCGCCGTCGCCGCTGAGGCTGGTGTAGACGAGGTGGTCGACGCCCGCCTTCTCGGCGGCGGAGATCGCGGCCTCGTGGCGGGCGATGACGACGTCGTCCTCGGCGGCCCCCGCGGAGATGATCAGCAGGGTGTCGACGCCGGTGAAGTCAAGGGACGCCGGATCGTCGAAGTCGACGCGGCGTCCGCCGGGGGCGGGGCTGCGGGTGCCGGTGACGACGTCGTCGCGGTCCGCGAGGCGGGCGGTGATGAGGGTGCCGAGGGCGCCCGTGGCGCCGGTGATCATGAGCATGGGAAGGTTCCCCCGTGGTGAGTGGTGGTGCCCGCTGTCCGTGCCGGGTCGGGCCGGGCCGCGTGACCGGCCCTGTGGCTATGGTGAACGGCGGCGCGCCGCCGCATAAGGAGGCACTTTCATGTCAGCAGGGCACACGGCGGTAACCATCCCGTCGGCCGCTCCGGCCCCCGTAGAGCCGGTGATCAGCTGCGAGACCCCGCAGGACGAGTGCGGGGTGCGGGACGTCCTTGACCGGCTCGGCGACAAGTGGTCGGTGTACGTGGTGGTCGAACTCGCCTCGGGCGTCCTGCGGTTCAAGGAGCTGCAGCGCAGGATCCACGGCTCCATCTCACAGCGCATGCTGACGCTCACCGTGCGCCGCCTTGAGCGCGACGGCCTGGTCAAGCGCACGGTGTACCCGACGATCCCGCCCCAGGTCGAGTACGAGCTGACCGAGATGGGCCACAGCCTCACCCACCTCGTGAAGGCCCTCTCGGAGTGGTCCATCGACCACCGCCCGGCCATCGCCGCGGCCCGCGAGTCCTACGACGCCGCCCACGACTGACACGACTGACCCCGCCGCAGCGCCGAGGCCACCGCGTCCGCGATGACGCCGTGGCCCGCGTCCCCCGGATGCACTCCGTCCACCAGCTGCCCGGCGTGCAACAGGCCGCCGCCCGGCAGCAGATCGGCCCCTGCGTCCCGGGCCGCCCGCTCCACCGCGGCCCGCAGGGCGCCGAGCGTCGCGCCGAGTGCGTTCGGCGCCGCCTCGGCGTCCGGGCGGAGCACGGGGGAGACGAGCAGGAGGGGTGCCTTCGGGTGTCCGCGGCGCACCAGGCTCAGGAACGCCAGCGTCGTCTCGTACAGCAGCCTCGCCGAATGCGGCGTACGCGACCAGCAGTTCGTGCCGAACGCGACAGTGATCAAGTCGGCGTCCAGCGCGGCGAGTTGCTCGGCCGACGCCGACTCGCCGCGGGCCGCCCCGGCATACCCGAGGTTCACCGTCTCCACGCCCAGGGCACGCCCCGCGAGCGCGGGCCACGCCAGATGCGGCCGTGAGGCCGACCACCCCTCGGCGATCGAGTCGCCGTAGACCAGCCAGCGCGGTCGCCGGGCGGCAGGTGTCAGCGTGCCGTCGACCGCGCGCACTCCGTGCAGGACGGGCCGCAGCGTCTCCGGCAGGTGGACGGTGATGTCGCCGTTGAGGTAAGGGAGTTGGATGCGCGTCAGGTGCTCGCCCGGTGCCGCCGGGGTGTCGAAGGCGTCCTTGCCCGCGAGCAGCGTGAAGACCGGCGGTGCGGCGAGGAACGCGTCCGCCCCCGAAGCGTCCGCCCCCGACGCGTCCACCCCCGACGCGGGCGACGCGGTGTAGGCGACCTCCACGGCGGACACCCCCCGCGCGGTGAACTCAAGGCGCACCCCGGCCGGGAAGCCCGCCCGCTCCCAGGTGTCCCCGGGCAGCCGCTCCCGGTCGGCCGGATCGGCGCGCACCACGCGGCCGTCCTCGGTCCACCAGGCCGCGCCCCGCACGAACTCCCTCACCGCGCGCCGCCGATCGTCGGGTACGGGAACTTCACGCCGACCCCGCCGTCCACGACGAGCGTCTGCCCTGTGACGTACGAGGAGAGCGGCGAGGCGAAGAAGAGCAGGGCCGATGCGATGTCCGAGGTCTCGGCGACCCGGCCAAGGGGTGCGTTGCGGGCGTTGCGCTCGCGGCCCTCCTCGCCGATCATGGCCGCCACCCGTGGGGTCCAGACGACGCCGGGCGCCACCGCGTTCACGCGCACCCCGCGCGGGCCGTACTCCACTGCCGCCGATCGCACCAGGGAGATGAGGCCCGCCTTGGCCGCGCCGTACGCGGCGTGCAGGGGCGCCGCCGTCAGGCCCGACACCGACGCCACGAAGACCAGGGGGCCGCCGCCCGCGTCGGCGAGCGCCTCGCCGCCGTACTGGACGGCCAGCCAGGCGTGCCGCAGGACGAGGGAGAAGTGCCAGTCCCAGGACGCGTCGTCGAGCTCGGCCAGCGGCGTGTAGCGGGCCATGCCCACGATGTCGATGACACCGCCGACCGCCCCGAACTCCCTTTGTGCGTAAGCGAAGAGGGCCCGCACCTCATCGCGCCGCGACACATCGGCGACGTACGCGATGCCGCCCGTTTCGGCGGCCACCGCCTCGGCGCGGTCCTTGTCGAGGTCCACGCACAGGACCCGCGCCCCGGCCGCGGTGAGCGCGTGCGCACTCTGGCGGCCGATGCCGTTGCCCGCGCCGAGCAGGACGAAGGCGCGGCCGTCCAGACGGTGGAGGGCGGCGTAGTCGGGAACGGGGGAGGTGTCGAGGGGGATGGGGGAGGTGTCGAGGGGCTCGCTCACTGTGCCGCCCGGCGGGGCCGGTACGACGCCAGCTCCGGGATGACTTCCTTGCCCAGGATCTCGATCGTGCGCAGGATCTCCTGGTGCTCAAGAAAGCCCCACTGGACGTAGCAGATGAGCTGGTCGATGCCGAGGTCGGCGTAGCGCTTGGCCTTGCGGACGATCGTCTCCGCGCTCCCGATGAGGATCATGTCCCCGTCGTCGAACTCCTCGACGGGGACGCTCCCTTCGATGATCGGGGTGAGGAAGGGGAAGGTCCGCTCGCGCTCCTCGGGGGTCAGGTGCGGCAGCTCCCAGTCCAGCGTGAACTGGGCGAGATTGCGGTACCACCACGCGACCGAGTCCCAGACCCGCCGCGAGGGCCGGTCCGCGACATGCACCAGCGTGTACGCGCTGACGCGGTCCGTGGTGACGTCCGTGATCGGGGCGGGAGTGCGCGCCGCCGCGCGGTAGGCGGCGACCTGGCGGGCCATCGCCTCCAGTGGCTGCATGATCGAGAAGGAGAGCAGGCCGAGGCCCGCCGCGCCCGCCACCTCCGCCGAACCAGGGGATGTCGCCGCCATCCAGCACGGCGGATGCGGGTCCTGGACCGGCTTCGGCGTGACCATCCGCCGAGGGAAGGAGAACCGCTCGGATTCGTAGGCGAAGTACTCCTCGCGCCACATGCCCGTCACGATCTCGATCGCCTCGCGCCAGTCGGCCCGCGACTGCTCCCGGTCGACGCCAAAAGCGGTCTGTTCCATGGGAGTTGACCGGCCGGTGCCCCACTCCACGCGGCCGTCCGACAGGACGTCCACCGCCGCCACCTTCTCCGCGATCCGCTGCGGCGGAGTGAAGCCGAAGGGGGTGAGGGTCACGCCGAAGCCGAGGCGTATGCGTTCGGTGAGCGCCGCGAGATGGCCGAGGAGCACCTCGGGGGCGGGGCAGTGGGAGCGGCCCTCGCGGAAGTGGTGCTCGACTGCCCACACCGTGCGGAAGCCGACCCGGTCCGCGAGCCGGATCTGCTCCACCGCCTCCCGGTAGGCGCGCTGCTCGGCGGCGCGCTGGCCGTGCGGATGGGGCCCGTCCCAGGGTTTCGGTACGTCGATCTCGTACAGCACATCGAGGTCCATGGCCTGCTGCCTCCCTCTCGACCGGGGTGCGCGATCGGCTCGACCGGAGTGCACCATGGGGGAGATCTGACGAAGTGTCAACCATCTCCCGGGCACCCTGGAACGCAACGGACGAAACGGACCGCGCAACGAAGACCCGCGAGAAGGGGAAGTACGCAACGATCATGCGGTGCCGCGCAAGGTTGCTGCATTACGTACGTGAAGCCCGCCTCATAGAGTCATCCGCTGTACGTGGTGTGGCGGGGACCGCCTGCTCGGCGGTCCCCATCCATGCGTGGGAGCTGCCGCCGGTCCCGCCGCCCTGACCGGCAGCGATGAAGGAGCCACGCGTGCTCGACCAAGGCGCACCCCCGCAGAACCGCCCGAGCCCCCCGGGGGCCCCCGGGTTCGGCGCCCGCTTGATGCGGCGCAAGCCGGTGGAACTCCTGGTCGCTGAGGGCGGCCAGGGCGAGGGTGGCTCGCTCAGGCGTTCCCTCGGCATGTGGCAGCTGACCATGATCAGCATCGGGGCCACGCTCGGCACGGGCATCTTCGTCGTCCTCGGCGAGAGCGTCCCCAAGGCCGGCCCCGCGGTGACCCTCTCCTTCGTGCTCGCCGGGCTCACCGCCCTGTTCTCGGCCCTCTCGTACGCCGAGCTCGCGGGCTCCATACCGGTCGCCGGGTCCTCGTACTCATATGCGTACGCAACGATGGGCGAACTCGTCGCCTGGGTCTGCGGCTGGTGTCTGGTCCTGGAGTACGGCGTATCGGTCGCGGCCGTCGCCGTCGGCTGGGGCGAATACCTCAACGAACTGCTCGACGGCACCATCGGTGTCACCATCCCGGACGTGCTCTCCTCGGCACCCGGTGAGGGCGGCTTCATCAACCTGCCGGGCCTGATCGTCGTGCTCCTCGCGATGGTGTTCCTGCTCGGCGGCGCCAAGGAGTCCGCGCGGGCCAACACGATCATGGTCGTCGTGAAGATCGCCGCGCTCGCGCTCTTCTGCACGATCGGCTTCATGGGCTTCAAGTCCGGCAACTACTCGGACTTCATGCCGCTCGGCACGGCCGGCGTCAGCGCCGCCGCCGCGAGCCTCTTCTTCTCGTACATCGGCTTCGACGCCGCGTCGACCGCCGGTGAGGAGGCGAAGAACCCGCAGCGTGACCTGCCCCGCGCGATCATGCTGTCGCTGATCATCGTCACGGCGCTCTACGTCCTGGTCGCGGCCGTCGCCGTCGGCGCCTGGAACTGGACCGACTTCGAGGGCTCCGAGGCCACGCTCGCCGCGATCATGAACGATGTCACCGGGCAGAGCGTGTGGGGCACGATCCTCGCCGCCGGTGCGGTCATCTCCATCGCGTCCGTCGTCCTCACCGTCCTCTACGGCCAGACGCGTGTGCTGTTCGCGATGTCCCGCGACGGCCTGGTCCCCAAGGCGTTCGGCAAGGTCAGCAAGAAGACGGGCACGCCCCGCGTGAACACCGTCATCGTGTCGCTGTTCTGCGCCGCGCTCGCCTCCGTCATCCCGCTGGGCAAGCTCGTCGACGCCACCAGCATCGGTACGCTCTTCGCCTTCGGTCTGGTCAACATCGCGGTGATCGTGCTGCGCCGGACCCGCCCGGACATGCCGCGCACCTTCCGGGTGCCGCTCGGCTGGCTCTTCCCGGTGCTCGGCTTCGGGTTCTGCGCCTACAACATGTTCAGTCTCGACTCGATCACCTGGATCGTCTTCGGTGTCTGGATGGCCGTCGGCCTCGTGTTCTACTTCCTGTACGGCATGAGCCGCTCCCGATTGGCCTCCGCAGAGAAGTGATCCACCCCCAGTGCGACTGAACGATCTCGACGAACGCATCGTGCACGCCCTCGCCGAGGACGCCCGCCGTTCCTACGCCGACATCGGCCAACTGGTCGGGCTCTCCGCGCCCGCCGTCAAGCGGCGCGTGGACCGGCTGCGGGAGACCGGGGCGATCACGGGGTTCACCGTGCGGGTCGACCCGGCCGCCCTCGGCTGGGAGACCGAGGGGTTCATCGAGATCTACTGCCGTCGCAACACCTCGCCCGAGGCCATCCGCCGTGGCCTCGAGCGGTACCCGGAGATCTCGTCCGCCTCCACCGTCACCGGGGAGGCGGACGCGGTCGTCCAGGTCTTCGCCGCCGACATGCGGCATTTCGAGCGGGTGCTCGAGCGGATCGCCGGGGAGCACTTCGTGGAGCGGACGAAGTCCGTGCTCGTGCTCTCGCCGCTGATGCGGCGGTTCTCGTCGGGGGCTCCCGCGTAGTCGCTTCGCTGGATGGGGCCGCTTGGACACCGCGGGTCCGTCTTGGCTGAGCGCGCAGTTCGCCGCGCCCCTTCGGGGCGCTGTCAGTTGGTCGGGTACGTGAAGCGCCAGGGCTGTACGTGGAAGTCGCCGGTGCCCTTCTTGACCCTCTCGAAGGGGGCCGCGCTCGTGCACTTCGACAGGTTCTTCGTTCCGTCGGGGACGCCCACCGCGGCCCAGCTGTAGCCCAGTCGGTCGTTCTTGCCCAGGTCGTGGACGGCGAAGCCGACGCGGCCGCCCTTGATGTCATTCAGGTTGGTGTCGGTGATGATGCCGGTGGCCGTCGCGACCTTGCCGCCCGTCATCAGGCAGTCGATGCGGCCCTCGGCCCAGGCGCCCTTGCCGCCCGGCTTGTCGAGGTGGACGAAGCGGAAGGTGCCGGTCGCCTTCTCCGGGTGCATCTCGTCGTGCTTGGCCAGATGGGCGTCGAAGGTGAACGTCACGTCCTCCGTGGTCTTGCGGTACAGCTTCGCGCTGCCGGTGAGGGCGGCGGCTTCGCGTGACGTGGCCTTGTGCTCGGCAGCCTTGTGCGCGGCGGCCTCCTGCGACGTGGCCTTGTGCGACCCGCCGTCGTCCGACGCGACGGCCGCGCCCGCCGCTCCGGCCGAGAGGAGCAGGGCCGTCCCCACGGCGACCACGCGGCTGCGCGTGCTGGTGAGGTGGCCGGCGGTGATCCTGGTGCCTGCGTTGCGGCTCACGGGGAGCCTCCGTCCGAAGTGCCGTTCACCCGGTCGTTCCGGGTGAGATCACCGTCTCGCGGCGGGGCCCACCGGCACGTCCGGCCACAGGCGGCAATCCGCCTCCGCCGTGTGGCGGGGAACACCCCCGCCCGGCTACGACCCCGGTCCCACGCCGCCGCGCAACGAATCGCCGCTACGGGCCTCGGACGCGCAACGGATCGAGCACGGGGCCGCAACGCCTGCGCCTTGTCCGGGCATGGCCGCCGACCGTACGGTCTAACGGTCCCCACCAGTCCCTTCGTACGCCTCCGAGGTCCGCCATGCCCCCGCTGCGCACCGCCCTGCTCCAGAGCTCGGGCCGCCTTGGCTCCGTCGACGCCAATCTGAAGGCGCTCGACGAGGCCGCCGCCCGTGCCGCCGCGGCCGGCGCGGGCCTCCTCGTGGCTCCCGAGCTGTACCTCACCGGGTACGCGATCGGCGACGACGTCGCGCGTCTGGCGGAGCCCGCCGACGGGCCGGCCGCCGCCGCGATCGCCGAGACCGCCGCCCGGCACGGCCTCGCGCTCGCCTACGGCTACCCGGAGCGGGACGGCGAGGACGTCTTCAACTCCGTACAGCTCATCGGTCCCGACGGCTCGCGCCTGGCGAACTACCGCAAGACCCACCTCTTCGGCTGCTTCGAGCGCGACTCCTTCACCCCGGGCGAACAGTCCGTCGTCCAGGCCGAGGTGGGCGGTCTGCGGATCGGTTTGATGATCTGCTACGACGTGGAGTTCCCGGAGAACGTCCGCGCGCACGCCCTCGCGGGCACCGATCTGCTGCTGGTGCCCACGGCCCAGATGCACCCCTTCCAGTTCGTCGCCGAGTCCGTGATTCCGGTGCGGGCCTTCGAGAACCAGATGTACGTCGCGTACGTCAACCGGGTCGGCCAGGAAGGGGAGTTCGAGTTCGTCGGGCTCTCCACGCTCGCCGGACCCGACGGAGTCGCGCGCACCCGGGCCGGACGGGACGAGCAGCTGGTGTTCGCCGACGCGGACCCGGCCTTCCTCGCCGCGTCACGCGAGGCGAACCCCTACCTCCGCGACCGCCGCCCGGGCCTGTACGCGTCCCTGATCTGACCTCGGTCCGACACCCCCGAGCCTCCCCCTTCTTCTGTCCTGCCGTTCCCGCAAGGAGTCCGTACCCCATGACGTCCACGGTGCCCACCGCCGTCCAGCACACCGACGCCCAACCGCCGATCACCATGTTCGGTCCGGACTTCCCGTACGCGTACGACGATTTCCTCGCCCACCCGGCGGGCCTCGGCCAGATACCCGCGACCGAGCACGGCACGGAGGTCGCGGTCATCGGCGGCGGCCTCTCCGGCATCATCGCGGCGTACGAACTGATGAAGATGGGCCTCAAGCCCGTCGTCTACGAGGCCGACCAGATCGGCGGCCGGCTGCGCACCGTCGGCTTCGACGGCTGCGACCCCTCGCTCACCGCCGAGATGGGCGCGATGCGCTTCCCGCCGTCCTCGACGGCGCTCCAGCACTACATCGACCTGGTGGGCCTCAAGACCCAGGCGTTCCCCAACCCGCTCGCGGAGTCCACTCCCTCGACGGTCGTCGACCTCAAGGGCGAGTCCCACTACGCCGAGACCGTCGCCGACCTGCCGCAGGTCTACCGCGATGTCGCCGCGGCGTGGAACTCCTGCCTTGAGGAGGGCGCCGACTTCTCCGACATGAACCGCGCCCTGCGCGAGCGCGACGTGCCCAAGATCCGCGAGATCTGGTCCAAGCTCGTCGAGAAGCTCGACAACCAGACCTTCTACGGCTTCCTCTGCGAGTCCGAGGCCTTCAAGTCCTTCAGGCACCGCGAGATCTTCGGCCAGGTCGGCTTCGGCACGGGCGGCTGGGACACCGACTTCCCGAACTCCATCCTGGAGATCCTGCGCGTCGTCTACACCGAGGCCGACGACCACCACCGCGGCATCGTCGGCGGCAGCCAGCAGCTGCCGCTGCGCATGTGGGACCGCGAGCCGCAGAAGATCGTGCACTGGGAGCCCGGTACGTCCCTGAGCTCGCTGCACGAGGGCGGCACGCCGAAGCCCGCCGTGACCCGGCTCGACCGCACCGCGGGCAACCGCGTCACCGTCACCGACGCCTCGGGCGACATCCGCACCTACCAGGCGGCGATCTTCACCGCCCAGTCGTGGATGCTGCTCTCCAAGATCGCCTGCGACGACACGCTCTTCCCCATCGACCACTGGACGGCGATGGAGCGGACCCACTACATGGAGTCCTCGAAGCTCTTCGTGCCGGTGGACCGGCCGTTCTGGCTGGACAAGGATGAGCAGACCGGCCGTGACGTCATGTCGATGACGCTCACCGACCGCATGACGCGCGGGACCTACCTGCTGGACGACGGTCCGGACAAGCCCGCCGTCATCTGCCTCTCCTACACCTGGTGCGACGACAGCCTGAAGTGGCTGCCGCTGTCGGCGAACGAGCGCATGGAGGTCATGCTCAAGTCGCTCGGCGAGATCTATCCCAAGGTCGACATCCGCAAGCACATCATCGGCAACCCGGTGACGGTGTCGTGGGAGAACGAGCCGTACTTCATGGGCGCGTTCAAGGCAAACCTGCCGGGCCACTACCGCTACCAGCGGCGCCTGTTCACGCACTTCATGCAGGAGTCGCTGCCCGAGGACAAGCGGGGGATCTTCCTCGCCGGGGATGACATCTCCTGGACGGCGGGCTGGGCCGAGGGGGCGGTCCAGACCGCGCTGAACGCCGTGTGGGGGGTCATGCATCACTTTGGCGGGGCCACTGATGCGACTAACCCCGGGCCCGGGGATGTGTACGACGAGATCGCGCCTGTCGAGTTGCCTGAGGACTGAGCGCCGTTCTTCCTGGGCGCGTGGGAATCTGCCAGCTCGTTGTGGCTGGTCGCGCAGTTCCCCGCGCCCCTATAGGGGCGCCGCCCCTCAGGGGCCCTACACCCCGGCCGCCCTCGCCGCCTCGTACACCTCCGCCGCCAAGTCCTTCAGTTCCTCGCCGTCCCGTGTGCTGCCCTGCAGTTCGATGAGGATCTCCTCCACTGCGCCCACCGAGGCGTGCGCCGCGAGGTCCTCGATGATCTGCGCGACGTTGCCCTGGAAGGGGGAGCGGCCCTCGCCCTCGTACGCCTTCGCGGTGTAACGGGTGTTGACCCGCAGGACGCTCTGCACCGGCTCCTTGCGCCCCCGCTCGGCGGCCAGCTCCGTCAGGGCGCGGGCCTGCTCGGCCAGCTTCTCGGCGCCCATGCCCACCGGCATCCAGCCGTCGGCGCGGTCGACGAGCCTGCGCGAGGCGCGGGGACTGTTGGCGGGCAGCAGGATCGGGATGGGGCGGGCGGGCTTGGGGCCGACCACCGAGGGCGCGATCTTCGTCAGCGCCCCTTCGTACGACACCGGGTCCGGACCCCACACCGCGTGGCAGACGTCGATCAGCTCGTCCAGGACCTTGCCGCGCTGCTCGAAGGGGGCCACCGACGCCGCGGCGTACTCGTCGTGCGACCAGCCTGTGCCGAGGCCCGCGACCACCCGGCCGCCACTCGCCGCGTCAAGGGTGGCCAGCGAGCGCGCCAGCTGGAACGGCACGTGCAGCGGGGCGACCAGGACGCTGGTGCCCAGCCGTGCCCGCTCGGTGGCGGCGGCGGCCAGTGTCAGGGTGATCAGCGGATCGGGCACCGAGCGGTACGAGTCGGGCCAGGGCAGGCCCTCGATGCCGTATAGACCCTGGGTGGCGGGCTCTGGGTACAGGACACGTTCGTAGACCCACAGGCTTTCGTACCCGATCTCCTCGGCCGCGCGTGCCACCGCGGGCACGTCGCGTCCCATGCTGTACTGCCGGCCCTGCGGGAGGCTGAGTCCGAGTCGAGTCGCCATCCTGGTGCTCCTTCGCATCCGTCGCATCCGGGGTCTCTCATGTCTCAACGTACGGCGACCGCAGGGGAGTTCCCCGGCGGGGAGTGATCAGTCCGGCAGGGGAGTGAGCAGCATCCGCCCCACCAGGCCGACCGCCCCGTCGAGCCGTGCGCGGAACTTCTCCGCGACGGAGGGCAGGTCACCCAGCGCCCGCATCGTCAGCGCCGTCGCCCACGCGCCGTCCCTGGCCCGCTCCAGACTCCAGGAACCAAGGAGATGGGTCAGCGGGTCGGCGATCTGGAGGAGGTCGGGGCCCGGCATCAGATCCTCGCGGATGCGCTCCTCAAGCGATACGAGGATGTCGCCCACCCGGTCGAACTCGTCCTCAAGATCGGCCGGTTCGCAGCCGAGCGTACGACAGGCGTCCACGACGGCCAGCGGAAGATCGTGCCCGATGTGCGCATTGATGCCCGCGAGCGCGAACTGCAGGGGACGTACGCCGGGATGGCGCCGGAACTGGAAGAGCGGCCGCCAGCACGCGGGCGGCAGACGGTCGGCGGCCACCGTGTCCACCGCCGTCAGATAGCGCTCGGCGAAGAGCACGTCCAGCGTGACCGCGGCCCCGGCATCAGGGAACAGGCCGCGGCCGACGTGCCGGCCGACCTCTTCGGTGACCGAAAGATAGACCCGGTTGAAGACCCCCACCCCGTCGCCCGAGGGGAAACCCGCCCCCAGCGCGCGCATCCGCGTCACCACCCCGTCGACCCGGTGTGCCGGGCCTGTGAACTCCGCGAACCGCTCCAACTGCGCCATGGTGGCAGCGTCCCAGTCTTAGGCTGGCCCGCGTGCCGCCGCACCGGACGCTTCCCCAGAACGAGGGAACGGCGACCGTGTGTACCCCTGGGGAGGGGAGCGGCACGGCCGTGTCAGGGGGACACGGAGGAGGGGGAGGAGCGGCACCGTGACAGGCAACCGCGCAAGACATCGCGCCGAGCGCCGGGCCGAGCGCGGGCGCGCCACCCGCCACGGCGTCATGGTCGCGGCGGCCTCGGTCGTGGCCGCCGTCGGCACCGTCACCGGCATGGTCTCCGCCCTGGACGAGGGCGGCGGCAGCGACCGGGCGCGCCCCAAGGTGACCGATTCCCCGACGCTCGAACCGCTGCCCGCCGTGCCGACGCCGTCCGAGTCGTCGGAGTCGGCCGAGCCGAGCCCGTCAAGGACATCCTCCTCCCCGTCCGCGAAGCCGAAACCGAAGGCGTCGACGAAGCGGCCCGAGCCGAGCAGGACGGCACCCACCCTCAACTCCCTCTACCGCCATGGCGATTCGCAGGTCCTCGACTGGGTCAGGGCCAACCGGGGCGACCCGCGGCGCCCGCTCATCGAGTCACGGATCGCAGGCGAACCCGCGGCTGTCTGGTTCGCCGACTACACACCGCGGAGCATCACCTCGCGGGTCAGGGCGGTGACGTCAAGCGCCAAGAGCCGCGTTCCCGTGGTCGTGCCGTACGCGATACCGGACCGCGACTGCGGGGGCGCGTCGGAGGGTGGGGCGCCGGATCTGGCGGCGTACGACGCGTGGATCGCGAAGTTCGCCGCGGGCCTCGGCTCCGGTGAGGTCATCGTCATCCTCGAACCGGACGCGATCGCCCAGTCCGAGTGCCTCTCCGCGAAGGAGCGCACCGCACGCTACGCCTCGCTGGCCCGGGCGGGCCGCACCCTGAAGGCCGCCGACCCCAGGGCCAGGGTCTACTTCGACGCCGGACATTCCGGCTGGAACGCGGTGGCTCAGCAGGCCGGGCGGCTGCGGTCGGCGGGCGCCGCGTCCCCCGCCTCGTCCGACGGCGTCTTCACGAACGTATCCAACTTCCACCGCACCGCCGACGAGGCCGCCTACGCCCGCAAGGTCCTCTCCGCGCTCGGCGGCCCCTCCGGCCTGGGCGCCGTCATCGACACGAGCCGCAACGGAAACGGCGCCCCGGCGGACGGCGAGTGGTGCGATCCGGCGGGCCGTGCGCTCGGACAGAGCCCGACGCTGCGCACCGGCCGGGCCCGGATCGACGCCTATCTGTGGGTCAAACCGCCGGGCGAGTCCGACGGCTGCAGGGGCGAGCCCGGGACTTTCACACCGGGGTACGCCTACGACTTGGCGCGCGGCTGAGGGCCGCCTGCCTCGGGGCCCTCGCCGTCCTCGTCGTACGTGGACGTGCCCGAATCGAGCAGCGGCTCCTGCGACTTGAGGTGGGGCGGGGCGAAGGCGCGAAGGACGTGGTAGCCGGTGATCACGACGATCGTGCCGAGGGCGATGCCGCTCAGCTCGAAGTTGTCGGAGATCTTCAGCGAGACGCCGCCGACGCCGATGATGATGCCCGCGGCGGCCGGGACGAGGTTCAGCGGATTGCGCAGATCCACCCCGGCGTTGATCCAGATCTGCGCGCCGAGCAGGCCGATCATGCCGTAGAGGATGACGGTGATGCCGCCGAGCACTCCGCCCGGGATGGCCGCCACGACCGCGCCGAACTTGGGGCAGAGACCGAAGAGCAGGGCGAAGCCCGCGGCGGCCCAGTACGCGGCCGTGGAGTAGACGCGGGTCGCGGCCATCACGCCGATGTTCTCGGAGTACGTCGTGTTGGGCGGGCCGCCGACCGCGGTGGAGAGCATGGACGCGGCGCCGTCGGCGGAGATCGCGGTGCCGAGCTTGTCGTCCAGGGAGTCCCCGGTCATCTCGCCGACCGCCTTGACGTGCCCGGCGTTCTCCGCGACCAGCGCGATGACGACGGGCAGCGCGACGAGGATCGCCGACCACTCGAAGCTCGGCGCGTGGAAGGACGGCAGCCCGATCCAGTCGGCGTTGCCGACGGCGGAGAGGTCGAGGCGCCAGTGGTCGACGACCTTGCCCGAGCCGTCCGCGGAGTGGATCTTGCCGAAGATCAGGTCGAGGGCCCAGGACAGCGCGTATCCGAAGATCAGCCCCAGGAAGATCGCGACGCGCGACCAGAACCCGCGCAGGCACACCACGGCCAAACCGGTGAACAGCATCACCAGGAGCGCCGTCCACTGGTCCTGCGGCCAGTACGTGGAGGCGGTGACCGGCGCCAGATTGAAGCCGATGAGCATGACGACGGCGCCGGTGACGATCGGCGGCATCGCGGCGTGGATGATCCGCGCCCCGAACTTCTGGACGGCGAGGCCCACCAGGAACAGCGCGGCGCCGACCACGAAGACCGCGCCCGTCACGGTCGCGGAGGAGCCGCCCTGCGCGCGGATGACCGCGGCCACGCCCACGAAGGAGAGGGAACAGCCCAGGTAGCTGGGCACCCGGCCGCGCGTGGCCAGCAGGAAGATGACGGTCGCGACACCCGACATCATGATCGCCAGGTTCGGGTCGAGGCCCATCAGGACGGGCGCCACGAAGGACGCCCCGAACATGGCGACCACGTGCTGGGCGCCGAGCCCGAAGGTGCGCGGCCAAGAGAGCCGCTCGTCGGGACGGACGACGGCTCCCGGCGCGGGCGTGCGCCCGTCGCCGTGCAGTCTCCAGCGCACGCCGAGATCCATGGTTCTGTTCCGCCTTCTGTGCGCCGACTTTGTCCGGACCGTTTGTCAAGACCTGAATGAGTCAGCGCAATGTTAATCCGGCATAAGTTCTATCGTTTCTCGTTCAGGGCTTCGGGCCGGGTGCCGTCGCATCCGCCGCACCGACCGGCGTGGCCTCGCGGCCGGCCGGACGCAGGACCCCGGCGAACACCGCGAGCCCGCAGGCGAGCACCGTGACCAGGCCGAAGGAGACCACCAGGCTCGTCGCGTCGGCGAGCGTGCCGATCGCGGACGGGGCGATCAGGCCCGAGGTGTACGTGATGGTCGCCACGCCCGCGATGGCCTGGCTCGGAGCCGGACCGCTGCGCCCGGCCGCGGCGAAGGCGAGGGGCACCACGACCGCGATGCCGAGCCCCATCAGCGCGAACCCGCCCATGGCGACCGCCGGATGCGGCGCCACCACCACGAGCAGACCGCCGAGCGCCGCGACCACGCCGCCCACGCGCACCGTGCGGACCGCCCCGAAGCGGTCCACCACCGCGTCGCCCGCGAGCCGCGCGATCGCCATGGTGAGCGTGAAGCCGGTGGTGGAGGCGGCGGCGACACCGGCCGACGAGTCGAGGACGTCCCGCAGATAGACCGCCGACCAGTCAAGGCTCGCGCCCTCCGCGAAGACCGCGCAGAAGCCGACCGCGCCGATCAGGAGCGCCGACTTGGGCGGCAGCGAGAAACGCGGCGGCGCCGCATCGCCGGGCGTGCTGCGCAGATCGAGCACGCCCTGGCAGGCGACGAGGCCGATCGCGGTGAGCGCCACGGCGGCGAGCGCGTGGTGCAGCCGGGCGTCGGAGCCGAGGTGGGCGGCGACCGTGCCGGCCGCGGAGCCGATCAGGGCGCCGACGCTCCACATGCCGTGCAGGCCCGACATGATCGACTTCTTCATGCGGGTCTCGACCTCGACGCCGAGGGCGTTCATCGCCACGTCCGACATGCCCGCCGTCGCGCCGTAGACGAACAGGGCGAAGCAGAGCGTGAGCACGTTCGGCGCGAGCGAGGGGAGGATGAGCGACATCGTCCACAGGGCGAGCAGCCCGCGCAGCGCGGTCCGGGCGCCGAAGCGGTGGCTGACCGAGCCCGCGAGCGGCATGGCCACGGAGGCGCCGATCGCGGGGAAGGCCAGGGCGAGACCGAGCAGCCCCGCGCTGAGGTCGGCGTGCTCCTGGATCCAGGGCACGCGGGTCGCGAAGGAGCCGGTCACGGCGCCGTGCACGCAGAAGACGGCGGCCACGGCGTACCGCGCCCGCTTCAACTGACGTACGTCGTAGGCCACTTCACTCATCGATGCCCCGCCCCTCCCAAGGTCCGCCCGCTACGGCGACGTAAACTATCAGGAACCCTGCCTGATAAATAGCGGCTTTATGGAAGGATCCCCGGCATGCCCGCATCACCGAGCACTGCCCGGGCCATCAACGACCGGCTCGCCCTGGGGCTTCTGCAGCGCGAAGGGCCGCTGACGGCCAACCAGTTGAAGCAGCTGACCGGCCTGTCCCGGCCCTCGGTCGCCGACCTCGTCGAGCGCCTCCAGGGCTCCGGCCTGATCGCCGTCGTAGGAGAGGCGGGTGCCCAGCGCCGGGGGCCCAATGCCCGGCTGTACGGGATCGTCGCCGACCGGGCGCACCTCGCCGCCCTCGACGTACGCACCGGGGGCGTCTCCGTGGTCGTCACCGATCTGCTCGGCGCGGTGCTCGCCGAGGCCTCCGCGCCCATCGGGCCCGACACCGGCACCGGGCCCGCCGTCGAGCGTGCCGTCGCCCTGGTGGAACGCGCCGCGCGGGATGGCGGCGTCCAGCGGCTGCACACCGTCGCCATCGGCGCCCCCGGCCTCATCGACCCCGCCACCGGTGAACTGCGGGACACCACGTCGCTGCCCGCCTGGCACCGAGGCCTCGCGGGCGCACTCCAGGAACGGCTGCCGGCTCGCGTGCTCGTGGAGAACGAGACCAACCTCGCCGCCCGCGCCGAACAGCGTGACGGCGCCGCCCACGACCGCGACACCTTCGTGCTCCTGTGGCTCGGCGAAGGCGTCGGCGCCGCCGTCGTGCTCGACGGGGTCCTGCGCCGCGGGGCGTCGGGCGGCACCGGGGAGATCGGCTTCCTGCCGGTGCCGGGCACCAAGGTGCTGCCGTCCGCCACCGGCTGCGAGGGCGGCTTCCACTCGCTGGCCTGCGCCGCCGCGCTGCGTGAACTCGGCGCGGAGCACGGCCTGGTGGGCGGGGGCGACGCCGCGGATCTGGTGCGCCATGCTGTGGAGTCCGGCCACTCCGGTTTTCTGGACGCCGCCGCCGACCGCGTCGCCGTGGGCGCCGCCGCCATGGCCGCGGTCCTCGACCCCGGCTGCGTCGTACTCGGCGGCGAGGTGGGCCGCGCGGGGGGCGACGCGCTCGCGGCCCGGGTCGAGGCCCGCGTCGCCGCCATGTCACCGCTGCGCACGGAGGTGCGGGCGAGCGCGCTCGGCGGCTCGGCCGTGCTGCGGGGCGCGCTGCTCGCGGCCAGGGACGCGGCGCAGGACGAGGTGTTCGGTCCGCGCCGCTGAGCCACCGCGAGGGGGCCCTGAGGCATCCGGGGGAGGGGTCGTCACCGCCGGTCAGAGGGCTGTCACAGGCTGCTGTGAGCCAGGCCACAGGGGTTCGCCCGTATGGGCGTCGATCAGGCGTGGCACACTGGCCTCGTACCAAAAGCAGCGCACTCCGGGGTCGGTGTAATTCCGAACCGGCGGTTATAGTCCGCGACCCGGCCGCCTCCAGTGGCCGGTTGACCAGGTGAAACTCCTGGACCGACGGTGAAAGTCCGGATGGGAGGCAGTGCGCGGCGGGCGGGCATTCGTGCACGTCGCCGTAGTGGCTTGTTCTTGGGATTCCCGGACTTCTCCGGGTTCCCCCAGGGAGAAGTCCCGTTTCCGGCGTCGCTCCCGGTGTCGCAGTCCGTACATTCTGTCGTCATCGACAGGCCCCGGAGTCCGTGCCCTATGAGGCAGGAGGACCCGGTGGCCACCGCAGCCGCAGCCACAGCGAATGAGCACGAGCGCGCCGCCATGCGCCGCGCCGTCACGCTCGCCGCCCTCGGACTCGGCTCCACAAGCCCCAACCCCGTCGTCGGCTGCGTCATCATCGACGCCTCCGGACAGAGCGTCGGCGAGGGCTACCACCAGCACGCGGGCGGCCCGCACGCCGAGATCCACGCTCTGCGCGCGGCCGGCGACAAGGCCCGCGGTGCCACCGCCCTGGTCACCCTCGAACCCTGCAACCACACCGGACGCACCGGCCCCTGCGCCCAGGCGCTCATCGACGCCGGGATCGCCCGCGTCGTCTACGCGGTCGGCGACCCCAACCCCGCCGCGACCGGTGGCGCGCAGCGGCTGCGTACCGCCGGAGTCTCCGTGGAAGCCGGGCTCCTGGCCGAAGAGGCCGCTGCCGGGAACGCCGCCTGGCTGACCTCCGTACGGCTCGGCCGGCCGCACATCACCTGGAAGTACGCCGCGACGCTCGACGGCCGCATCGCCGCCGCCGACGGCACCAGCCGCTGGATCACCTCCGCCGAGGCCCGCGCCGACGTCCACCGGCTGCGCGCCGAGTGCGACGCGGTCGTCGTCGGCTCCGGCACCCAGCGCGCCGACGACCCGCACCTCGCCGTGCGGGACATCGACGGAGCCGTCCAGCCGCTGCGCGTCGTCGTCGACACGAACGGCACCGCCGTGACACCCGGCGCCCGCGTCCTGGACGACGCGGCGCCCACGCTCATCGCGGTCGCCGACAACGTGACCACCGAAGGCGATGCCGAGACGGTCCGACTCCCGCGCGCCGCCGGTGGGTTGGACATCCCGGCCCTCCTCGCCGAGCTGCACGCGCGCGGGGTGCGGTCCGTCCTCCTCGAAGGCGGACCGACGCTCGCCGGAGCCTTCGTCGCCGCGGGCGCCGTCGACCGCGTCGTCGGCTACCTCGCCCCCGTCCTCCTCGGCGCGGGCCCCGCCGTCCTCAGCGGCGGCGGAATCACGACCATCACCGAAGCGTTGCGGCTCGACGTGAGCGAGACCGTCCGCATCGGCCCCGATCTGCGCGTCACCGCGACCCTCGTAGCGAAGGAGCACTGAAGTGTTCACCGGAATCGTCGAAGAGCTGGGCGAGATCACCGCCGTCGAGAACCTGGACGACGCGTCCCGCTTCCGCGTCCGTGGCCCCGTCGTCACCGACGGCGCGAAGCACGGCGACTCCATCGCGGTCAACGGCGTCTGTCTGACGGTCGTGGAACACGAGGGCGAGGAGTTCACCGCCGATGTGATGGCCGAGACCCTGAACCGCTCCAGCCTTGGCGCGCTCGCGCCCGGCTCGCGGGTCAACCTGGAGCGGCCCACCGCCGTGGGCGACCGCCTCGGCGGCCACATCGTGCAGGGGCACGTCGACGCTGTCGGGACCGTCGTCGACCGCAAGCCCTCCGAGAACTGGGAGATCGTCAAGATCTCGCTCCCCGCGGATCTCGCCCGCTACGTGGTCGAGAAGGGCTCCATCACCGTCGACGGCGTCAGCCTGACAGTGGTCGACGCCGGACCCGACTACTTCACCATCAGCCTCATCCCCACCACCCTCGCCCTGACCACGCTCGGCATCAAGCAGCCCGGCGACCCGGTCAACCTCGAGGTGGACATCATCGCGAAGTACGTCGAGCGGATGCTCGGCGACCGCGCACACCCCGCGGTCGGAGCCCAGGAGGCCACGAAGTGAACTGGCTCAACTCCGAAGCCTTCACGGCCTTCGGGCAGCACGTGATCTGGTCCGACATGGTGGGCAACACCGTCGGCCTGATCGCCCTCGCGCTCGGCTGGCGGCGCTCCATATGGACCTGGCCCGCCCAGTTCCTGTCCGGTGTCATCCTCGTCGGCGCCTACGCGTCAGCCCACCTCTCCGGGGGCGTCGGCAAGCAGCTCCTCGTCATCGGCGTAGCCCTGTGGGGCTGGCGCCTGTGGACGAGCGGCAAGCAGCAGGCGCAGGACGGCTCCATCGCCGTCCGGTTCGCCACCTGGAAGGAGCGCGGGATCCTGCTCGGCGGCACGGCCGTCGGCACCCTCGCGGTCGGCGCCCTGTTCTCCGCCGTCCCCGACCTGTCCTGGAACCCCTGGCCCGACGCCTACATCTTCGTCGGCACGCTCGCCGCGATGGTCGCCCAGGCCCGCGGCCTCGTCGAGTTCTGGTTCGCCTGGCTCCTCGTCGACGTGGTCGGCGTGCCGCTCGCGTTCAGCAGCGGCCTCGCCTTCTCCGGTCTTGTGTACGTCATCTATCTCGCCCTCGTCCTGTGGGGCATGCGCGACTGGTGGCTGCGGTCGCGCACTGTGTCCTCGCAGGCCTCGCAGCCCGACATGGAAGGAGCCCCGGCATGAGCGCGGCACCTGTTTGGTACAGCACGGGTCATGAAGAAGACGCCTCCGACCTGGCCCTCGACGCCGTCGAGTCGGCCATCCGCGACATCGCCGCCGGGCGGCCCGTCGTGGTCGTCGACGACGAGGACCGCGAGAACGAAGGCGACCTCGTCATCGCCGCCGAGAAGGCGACCCCCGAGATCATCGCCTTCATGATGAGCGAGTGCCGGGGTCTGATCTGCGCGCCCATGGAGGGCGACGAACTGGACCGCCTGTGGCTCCCGCAGATGGTCGAGAACAACACCGAGTCGATGCGGACGGCCTTCACGGTCTCCGTCGACGCGAGCGGCGCGCACGGCGTCACCACCGGCATCTCGGCCGCCGACCGCGCCACCACGCTCCAGCTGCTCGCCGCGGGCACCTACGAGCCCGACGACTTCGTGCGGCCGGGCCACATCTTCCCGCTGCGCGCCAAGTCCGGCGGCGTCCTGGTCCGGGGCGGCCACACGGAGGCCGCGGTCGACCTGGCAAGGCTCGCGGGCCTGCGCCCCGCCGGGGCCATCGTCGAGATCGCCGGCGAGGACGGCACGATGCTCCGCCTCCCTGAGCTGATCCCGTTCGCCCGCAAGCACGGCCTGACGATCATCTCCATCGAGGACCTCATCGCCTACCGCCGCAGCGCCGAGCCGACGGTCCGCCGCGAGGCCGAGGTCCATCTGCCGACCGCATTCGGCGAGTTCACGGCGTTCGGCTACCGCTCCACCGTCGACGGCGTCGAGCACGTCGCCCTGGTCCACGGCGAGATCGGCGAGGGCGACGACATCCTGGTCCGCCTCCACTCCGAGTGCCTGACCGGCGACGTCTTCCACTCGCTGCGCTGCGACTGCGGCCCGCAGCTCGAAGCGTCCATGCGGCGCATCACGGACGAGGGACGCGGCATCGTGGTCTACCTCCGTGGCCACGAGGGGCGCGGCATCGGCCTCGTATCCAAGCTGCGCGCCTACGAGCTCCAGGAGCGCGGCAGCGACACCCTGGACGCCAACCTCGAACTCGGCCTGCCCGCCGACGCCCGGGACTACGGCGCGGGCGCGAGGATCCTCGACGACCTCGGCGTACGGAGCGTACGGCTGATGACGAACAACCCCGACAAGACCGACGCGGTGATCCGGCACGGCCTGAAGGTCACAGGACGCGAGCCCATGGCGGTCCAGGCCGGCGAGCACAACCTGCGGTACCTGCGGACCAAGCGGGACCGGATGGGGCACGACCTGCCCTGGCTGGACACCCCTGAGGTGTCCGCCTGCGGCAATCAGTAAGTACTGGCATACGAGAAGTACCGGCAATACGAGAACCAGGAGAAGCGCGTGAGCGGCAAGGGTGCACCGGAACTGAGCGTGAAGAACTGCGGAGACCTGCGGGTCGCGGTGATCGCCGCCCAGTGGCACGAGAAGGTCATGGACGGCCTCGTCGACGGCGCGCTGCGCGCCCTGCACGAGCTCGGCATCGACGAGCCGACCGTCCTGCGGGTGCCCGGCAGCTTCGAGCTGCCGGTCGTCGCCAAGGTCCTCGCGGGCCGCGGCTACGACGCGATCGTGGCGCTCGGCGTCGTCATCCGCGGCGGAACCCCGCACTTCGAGTACGTGTGCCAGGGCGTCACCCAGGGCCTGACCCAGGTCAGCATCGACACCGGAGTGCCCGTCGGCTTCGGCGTGCTCACCTGCGACACCGAGGAGCAGGCCCTGGACAGGGCGGGCATCGAGGGCTCCCGCGAGGACAAGGGGCACGAAGCGGTCACCGCCGCCGTCGCCACCGCGACCACGCTGCGTACGATCTCCGAACCCTGGCGGTGAGCAGGGCCGGAGAGCCGCGTAAAGTAAGCGACATCATGTCCAAGAAGACTTTCGAGGAGCTCTTCACCGAGCTCCAGCACAAGGCCGCCAACGGCGACCCCGCCACGTCGCGCACCGCCGAGCTGGTGGACAAGGGCGTCCATGCCATCGGCAAGAAGGTCGTCGAGGAGGCCGCCGAAGTCTGGATGGCCGCCGAGCATGAGGGCAAGGAAGCCGCCGCCGAGGAGATCTCCCAGCTCCTGTACCACGTACAGGTGATGATGGTCGCCCGCGGCATCTCCCTCGACGACGTGTACGCGCACCTCTGAGCCGTACGCCCACAGCCAGCCAACTCCCCCTGAACGCAAAGGAATCCGTCCTCATGCTGCGCATCGCCGTCCCCAACAAGGGTTCACTGTCCGGACCTGCGTCGGCGATGCTCCATGAGGCCGGATACCAGCAGCGCAAGGAGTCCAAGGAGCTCGTCCTCGTCGACCCCGACAACGAGGTGGAGTTCTTCTACCTGCGGCCCAAGGACATCGCGATCTACGTCTCGGCCGGCCGCCTGGACATCGGCATCACCGGTCAGGACCTGCTGGTCGACTCCGGTGCCAACGCCGAGACGATCCTGCCGCTCGGCTTCGCCCGCTCCACCTTCCGCTTCGCCGCCAAGCCCGGCACGGCGAGCACCATCGCGGACCTCGCGGGCAAGACCGTCGCGACCTCGTACGAGGGCATCGTCGCCAAGCACCTCGCGGACAGCGGCGTGGACGCCTCCGTCGTCCACCTGGACGGCGCCGTCGAGACCGCCATCGAGCTGGGCGTCGCCCAGGTCATCGCGGACGTCGTGGAGACCGGCACCTCGCTGCGCAACGCGGGCCTCGAAGTGTTCGGCGACCCGATCATGAAGTCCGAGGCCGTCGTCATCCGGCGCACCGGCGCCGACGGCGACGACCCCAAGGTGCAGCAGTTCCTGCGCCGCCTCCAGGGCGTCCTGGTGGCCAGGGCGTACGTGATGATGGACTACGACTGCCGCGCCGAGCACCTGGAGCAGGCCGTCGCCCTCACCCCGGGCCTGGAGTCGCCGACGATCTCGCCGCTGCACAACGAAGGCTGGGTCGCCGTCCGCTCCATGGTCCCCGCCAAGGAGGCCCAGCGGATCATGGACGACCTGTACGCCATCGGGGCGCGGGCCATCCTGACCACGGCCATCCACGCCTGCCGCCTCTGATGACCCGGCAGGAGAACCCGGCCATGACAGACACGCCAGACACACCGGACAAGCCCGGTGCCCCCGCGCTGCCCGCCCTGCCCGTCACCTTCCGGCCCGGCCGGACCCGGGCCGTGCTGCTCGGCGCGGGAGTGGCGATCTTCGTGGTCCTCACGGTGGTCGCCCTGCTCATCCCGAACCTCAGCCCGGGCGAGCGCATCAGCTTCATCTTCACCGGGGCGCTGCTCTTCGGCGTACTCATGCTCCTGAGCAGGCCCAAGGTCGTCGCCGACGAATCCGGTGTGACGGTCGTCAACATCGCCACCCGCAGGCGCCTCGCCTGGGCCGAGATCGTCCAGGTCAACCTGCGCCCCGGCGACCCCTGGGTGTTCCTCGACCTCAGTGACGGCACCAGCCTCGCCGCCATGGGCATCCAGCCCGGCATCGCCAAGGAGCGGGCCATCAGCGACGCCCGCGCCCTGCGCGCCCTCGCCGACGCCCGCACCCCGCGGGGCTGACGTTTCGGCCCTGGTCTTGATTAATCTGGTGGCGGGGCACGCATGGTGTGCCGCCCCGCCCCTGACGGGCCCGCCCGGCCCCCAGGGGCTCCTGCTACCCGAGGAGTGACTCCCTCCGGCGATGGACGGTTCGTCCTGTAGTACATGCGCCGCCCCCTCCCGAAACACCGGGACCGGTCAGACCAGGGAGGCGGCGGCATGACGACTTCCCTGCTGCTTCTCGGGGCGGCATTCCTGCTGATTCTCGCCAACGGCTTCTTCGTGGCCGCGGAGTTCGGGCTCGTCACCGTCGAGCGCCCGGACGCCGAGAAGGCCGCAGCCGACGGCGACCGACGGGCCCGTACGGTCGTCGACGCCCTCAAGGAGCTGTCCTTCCAGCTCTCCGGCACCCAACTCGGCATCACCATCACCTCACTCGTGGTGGGCATGCTCGCCGAACCGGCCCTCGCGCATCTGCTCGCGGGCCCCTTCACGGCCACCGGCCTTCCGGAGGGCGCCGTACCGGGTGTCTCCGTAGTGGTCGGCATGCTCCTCGCGTCCGCCGTGCAGATGGTGATCGGCGAGCTCGTCCCGAAGAACTGGGCGGTCTCCAAGCCGCTGCAGGTCGCGCGGTTCGTCGCGGGCCCGCAGCACGTGTTCGCGCGGCTCTTCAGGCCCGTGATCTCCCTCCTGAACACCACGGCCAACCGCCTCGTACGGCTGCTCGGCGTCGAGCCCGCCGACGAGCTGGCCTCGGCGCGCACCCCCGGCGAACTGGTCTCCCTCGCCCGCCACTCGGCGCAGGCGGGGACCCTCGAACAGGACACCGCGGACCTGTTCGTCCGCACGCTGTCCCTCGGCGAGCTGACCGCGCAGCACGTCATGACCCCGCGGGTGAAGGTCAGCGCGCTGCAGACGTCGGCGACCGCCGAGGACGTGGTGAACCTGACCCGCGCCACGGGACTCTCGCGCTTCCCCGTGTACCGCGAGCGCATCGACGAGATCGTCGGCATGGTGCACCTCAAGGACGCCCTCGCGGTCCCCGCCCACGAGCGCCTGCGGGCGCCCGTGAGCCGTATCGCGCAGGCGCCGCTCCTGGTGCCCGAGACGCTGCCCGTGCAGCAGCTCCTTGAGCAGTTGCGCAGTCAGCAGCCGATAGCCGTGGTCGTCGACGAGTACGGCGGCACGGCCGGCGTGGTCACCCTGGAGGACATCGTCGAGGAACTCGTCGGCGAGGTCCGCGACGAACACGACCTGCTCGACCTGCCCGACATCATCGTGGCACCGGCGGAGGACGGCAGACCCGCGTGGGACGCCGACGGTAGCTGCCGCGTCGACACGCTCCAGAGGATAGGACTCGACGTCCCCGAAGGGCCCTACGAGACCGTGGCGGGGCTCGTCGCCGATCTCCTCGGCCGTATCCCCGCCCCCGGTGACCGGGCCGAACTCCCGGGCTGGCGGCTCGCGGTGCGCCAGGTCGACCACAAGCGAGCCGAGCGGGTCCGTCTCGTAGCGGTCCCGGAAGCCCCGGAAGGCTCAGTCACCCCGGAAGCCGTGAGCGTGCCGGAGGCCGCCCGATGAGCATGCTCCAACTTCTCTTCGCCCTCCTCCTCGTCCTCGCCAACGGCTTCTTCGTGGGCGCCGAGTTCGCGCTCGTCTCCGTACGGCGCAGTCAGATCGAGCCGCTGAACACCAAGCGGTCCCGCCAGGTCCTCTACGGCCTTGAGCATCTGCCGCAGATGATGGCGGCGGCCCAGTTCGGCATCACCGTGTGCTCGTTGACGCTCGGCGCGGTCGCCGAGCCCACCGTCGCGCATCTCCTGGAGCCCGTCTTCGAAGCGGCGCACATCCCCGAAGGGGCGATCCACCCGCTCACGTACGCCATCGCGCTCGCCGTCGTCGTCTTCCTCCACCTCGTCATCGGCGAGATGGTCCCGAAGAACCTCGCGATGGCCGCCCCGGAGAGGACCGCGCTCTGGTTCAGCCCCGGTCTCGTCGCCTTCGCCCGCGTCTGCCGCCCGGTCACGGTGGCGCTCGGTGCGTGCGCGCGAGGCGTCCTCACGCTCTTCGGGGTCGAGCCCAAGGACGAGGTCGAGGCCGTCTTCACCAGCGAGCAGCTCAACCGCCTCGTCGGTGACTCGGGCCAGGCGGGACTCCTCGACCCCGAGGAGCAGGAGCGCCTGGAGGACGCCCTGGAGCTGGGTTCGCGCCCGGTGACGGACGTCCTGCTCGACGGTGCCTCACTGGTGACGGTGGGCGCCGGGGTCACCCCCTCCCAGGTCATCGAGCTCACCGGGCGCACCGGCTACTCCCGCTTCCCGGTCTGCGCGGAGAACGGCGCCTTCATGGGCTACCTCCACGTGAAGGACGTACTCGATCTGACCGAGGGCGCGGACACCGACCGCGCGGTGCCGCAGCAGGTCTGGCGCCCGATGACGACGCTGCGCGCCGAACTCCCCCTGGACGACGCCCTGACGGTGATGCGCCGCGCCGCGACGCATCTGGCGCAGGTCGCCGACGCCTCGGGCAAGGTGCTCGGCCTGGTCGCCCTGGAGGACGTACTGGAACTCCTGGTCGGTGAGGTCCGTGACCCCGCGCACCGGGTCGCGGTGCCGCGCCGGCCTCAGGAGGTCCGGGACGGCGCTCTGGTGTGACCGGGCGGGGGCTTCGGACCCCGGGGTGTCAGATCCCTGGTGGGGCCTGGGGCCCCCGCCCCGACAGCACCTCTCCGTAGGCCTGCATCAGGTCCGGGAGCCGCAGTGTCGACAAGTCGTCGCGGCTCGGGTCGCCGGGGTATCCGGTCAGGCGCAGGTCGCGGTAGGCGCAGCTCTTCTCGTAGAGCGTGCGCAGGAAGCGGCCGTTGCCGAGCTCGTCGATCCACGCCTGGTCGACGACGTGCCCGCTGATGGAGCGCAGCTCGTCCAGCGCCTCCTCGTCCCACACGTCGCCGTTCTCTGCGGCCAGCACCTCGCCGATGGAGGTGAGCTCCAGCGGGCGGTACGAGGGGAAGTCCACGCGGGTCGTGAAGCGGGACGAGAGGCCGGGGTTGGCGGCGAGCAGACGGTCCATGCCCTCGGGGTAGCCGGCGAGGATCACGACCAGGTGGTCGCGGTTGTCCTCGGCGCGCTTGAGGAGGACCTGGAGGGCCTCGTCGCCGTACGCGTCGCCCTTGCCGTAGCCCGAGTTGGACAGGGAGTAGGCCTCGTCCACGAAGAGGACGCCGCCGATCGCCGAGTCGATCAGCTCGTTCGCTTTCACGGCGGTCTGGCCGAGATACTCGCCGACCAGGTCCGCGCGCTGTGCCTCCACCAGGTGGTCGCCGCCGAGCAGGCCGAGCGCGTAGAACGCCCTGCCGAGGATGCGGGCCACCGTGGTCTTGCCGGTGCCCGAGGGGCCGGAGAAGACGAAGTGTCGTTTCGGCGGCTGGACGGGCAGCCCTTGCGCGGCCCGCAGCCGCGCCATGTTCAACTGCGCGGAGAGCGCCTTGACCTGCCGCTTCACCGGTTCGAGGCCGACCATTCCCTCCAGCTCGGCAAGCGCCGCCTCAAGAAGCGCGGGGTCGGTGGGTCCTGGGGGCAGCTGCGGCAGTCCCGGCTGGATGGGGATCACGGCCTTCTCGCGCACCGCGTCGGTCTCGGCCGGCGGGCCGCCGACGGGCAGTTCGGGCTCGGTGACCCGCAGGTCGCGGCCTTCCGTACCGAAGAGCGGCTCGATCCCCTCGGGCCCGTCCACCACGTCCTGCCCGAAGCCGGTCAGGGCGATCGACGCCAGGTCGCTGACCTCGTCGTACCCGTCGCCCTCCGAGATCGCCGCGAGCCGCGCGGAGGTGTCCATGAAGGAGGGATCGACCCGGTGCACCGCGCGGTAGAGCGGAAGCGCCGCCGCCGAGCGGCCCGTGCCCTCGTGCGCGCGGGCCAGCCAGTAGCGAAGCTCCTTGCGCTGCGGCTGCTCGCTGCGGCAGCGCATCAGGGCGGCGGACAGGAGGGGCTCCGCCTGCCCGTACATCTCCAGGCGTACGCGGGCCATGCCGCCGAAGAGCCCTGCCTCGATGCCCAGCATCGCGTCGTCGATCAGCGAGTCCGTGTGGCGGACCAACTGCTCCCAGTCCTTGACCAGATAGGACCGGCAGGCGTGCAGGAAGCGCACCTGCGGATCCGCGTCGACCGGCGGAAGCCCCGCCAACGCCCGGTCGAGCTCCGGGACATGACGCCCGTCGAGCCAGTGCGAGGCGTGCGCGAGGAGTAAGTCGCGGGTGCTCTCCAGGACGGGCTGCACCCACCAGCCGAGCCAGTACCAGGAGTTGAGTGTGCGGCCGTGCCGGGTGCGCTGTTCGCCGAACCTGTCGCGGTGCTGGAACATCCGAAGGAGTGCCGTCGTCGTGTCGATGCGCAGCGCGTGCAGTCCGAGCCAGCCGTCGGCCATCCCCGGATCCATCCGCACCGCGGCGCGGAATTCCTCCTCGGCCTGGGGATAGGCGCCCATCGTGTAGGCGTCGACGCCCCTCAGCCAGGCGAGGTCGGCCGGGGCGGGTGAGCCCACCGCGTCGAAGTCCATCACGTCCCCCACAAACCGTGCCCCCGTTTGTGTACCGCCGGACCGGTGCCCGTCGGCAACTTCGCTGAACCGCCGTGCTGCGGACGGACGTTGCCTCGGTGCGCGGCGCGGCCGTCCGTAAGCCGCACCGAAAAGCATCGTACCTGCGGGGGAGCGCTCGGCCGTAGGGTGCCGCAGCGCGGGATCGGGCAGGCGAGAGGGAGGGCGTCGTCACCGAGGGTGAGTGAATGGCGGCTCGCAGCGCCCGAAATGCGAGCTCGCTAGGCAGAACGAAGCCCCCGATCACGGGGGAACAACCGGGGGCTTCGCGTCTGCGGGGCGGCCCCGAAAGGCCGCACATTCAGAACGTAAGTCCTGTAAGGGCCCTCGGTCAAGCCGAGTTGAGGCACTCATGAAAACTGGCGCGAACTTCTGGGAGCGCTCTTTGCGAGGGTCAGCGGACCGCCGACGGTCCATCACGCTGTGTGACGGTTTGGCTCTGCGCAGCCGTCTCATCAGGCCCCGGCAGCACCTCATATCCCTCGCGCCACTGTCGTACCAAAGTCTGGGCAAAGGGGCGCGAAGGGTCTTTTGCGAAGTGCCGGCGCTCCGCGGGCTCCCACTGGTCCCAGAACTCACTCTGGACCGTCCCGTCCCGGTGGCGCCCCCGCCCCCACGCTTCTCCTTGCGGCAACTCCATCCACAGCAGTCGCGCCAGGAACGGACGCAGCGCGCGGCGGCCCGCGCCGACGCCCTCGATGATGATCACGGGGGCGGGCGGCAGGGTGCGGACATCGGGGCCGAAGCGGCGCGCGTTCCAGTCGTACGTCTCGTAGTGCGCCGTTTCGCCGTGCGAGAGCGGCGTGATCACCTGCCGCCGCAGCCGCTCCGTCCAGCCGAACAGCTCGTCGTGGCTCGCGATGTCGTCGAGGCGCAGGACGGGGGCGCCGCCCAGGGCCTCGGCGAGGCGGTCGGCGAAGGTGGACTTGCCGGAGCCCGCGTGGCCGTCGACGGCGACGAGGCGGACGGGGCCGCAGGAGGGTGGCCGCCGGAGCAGGATGCCGGCGAGGCGGGAGAGGGCGGCGGGCGTGGGTGGCGGCTGTGCGGTCATCGTTTACCAGCGTACGGGTGCGGATACGGGTGCGGAATGACAGGTTCCGCGCGCCGTCGCAGCTCACGCCAGTGGTCGAGGCCAATATTGGCAGGCGTGCAGGCCGCGAAGCGCTGGCAGAAGTCGGCGTGGAGCAGCCATAGTTGGGCTACCGCCGTGCATCTGACCTGCCCCTTCCGGACCCGCTCCGGAACCCGCGTCGACTGGGGGTCCCGCCATGGACCGAGCTGATGACATGTCCCGCAGAACCGTCCTCGCCGCCGCCGCGGCCGTGGCAGCGGTGGCCGCCGCCGCGAGCCCCTCGCTCGCCGCGGGGGGTATGAGCCGTGCGCCGCGCGCGGAGCGGCCGGTGAGCAACCGCTTCTGGACCTCGTACGCGGACTGGAGCGCGGGCACCGCGAACGGCACCCGTGCCGTCGCCGGAGCCCGTCCCGCCGTGCAGATCGCCAAGGCCGCGGGCCGCACCGAGTACGCCGATCCGCACACCGGCAAGACCGCCACCTGGGAGTACGCCCAGTGGACCTCGCCCCTGCACCGCCCCGCCGTGCCGGCCACGGAGCTCGTCGCGTCCTGGAACGCCCGTACGCCTTCCGGTACCTGGATCCAGGTGGAGCTGCAGGGCACGTACTCGGACAAGAAGAAGACTCCTTGGTACGTCCTCGGCCGCTGGGCCTCGGGTGACGACAAGGGGAAGGACATCCGCCGTACGTCGGTCGACGACCAGAGCGACGGCAAGTCCAGCATCTGGACGGACACCTTCTCCATCGACGACACGACAACGGGGCTTCGCCTCACCTCGTACCGCCTGCGCCTGACCCTGTACCGCAAGCCGGGCGCCGAGGCCACGCCCACGGTGTGGCGGCTCGGCGCGATGTCCTCCGACGTCCCCGACCGCTTCACGGTCCCCGCCTCCGAGCCGGGCCTCGCCAAGGAGCTGACGGTCCCGCGCTACTCGCAGGAGATCCACGCCGGGCAGTACCCGGAGTACGACAACGGAGGCGAGGCGTGGTGCAGCCCCACCTCCTCGCAGATGATCATCGAGTACTGGGGCCGCAAACCGACCGCCGCCGACCTGGCCTGGGTCGACCCGAGCTACGCGGACCCCCAGGTGTGCCACGCGGCCCGCTACACCTTCGACTACCAGTACGCGGGCTGCGGCAACTGGCCCTTCAACGCGGCCTACGCATCGACGTACAAGGACCTCCAGGGCGTCGTCACCCGCCTGGCCTCGCTCACGGAACTGGAGTCACTGATCGCGGCGGGCATCCCGGCCATAACGTCCCAGTCATTCCTCAAGGAGGAACTGACAGGCGCCGGTTACGGCACGGCGGGCCACTTGATGACGGTGATCGGCTTCACGCCCGAGGGCGACGTGATCGCCAACGACCCGGCGTCGGCGAGCGATGCGAAGGTGCGGCGGGTCTACAAGAGGCGGGAGTGGGAGAACATCTGGCTCAGGACCAAGCGCTACAACTCCACAGGGAAGGTGGTGTCGGGGACGGGGGGTGTCTGTTACCTGTACTTCCCGGCGAAGCTGAGCGCGGCGCAGCGCGATGCGCTTGCTGCAGTTGGGATCCGCTGAGTTAGTACGAGGGCCCTCCGGGCAGCCGGAGCGTCCGCGCGAAGTCGTCCAGGGGCTCCATGGCCGCGGCGATCACCTCCGGATCGTCGTGGTGCCCGCGGAGGCAGACGTCCGGGATGCCGGGCGGGGTGTGCCAGTGGTACGTCACCGAGGTCATCATGGTGGTGCTGTCCGCGGGGTAGGAGCGGGTGACCCGGACCCCTTCCTCGCCCAGGTACGGGGAGGCGAAAGCGACACTGCCGGTTCGTTGCTGCCACTCGGGGATGTCCGGGTGCGGCACGGTGGGCGCGGTGATGCCCTCGCAGGAGGCCGCGTCAGGAGCCTCGCAGTGGATGCGGGTGGCGTGCATCACCAGCGGCATGTAGGTCAGCGGAACGGGGTGGTAGATGAACGCCTCGTCGGCCTGGAGCTTGTCCCGGAGCGTCGCCAGCGTCTGCTCGTAGAAGTCCTTGTGGAATCGGCGGAGCTTGCGGGTGAGTTCGATGCCGTGGATGGAGGCCAGACCGGTCAAGTGCAGGTCCAGCCATTCCTTGAAGGTCCGCTTGTCGATCTGGAGGTGCAGATAGCCCCAGAGATGTGGGTTGGCATCCGTGTCGATGTGGAGCGGGGCGCCGAGGTCGGTGCTCCACAGGGTGCCTTCGGACATGAGCGGTCTCTTTCGTCGGGGGCGCGGGCAGGGCGGCAGCCTTCAGGCATAGCTCCAGCGGAAGGTGCCCATGACGGCGTCGAACAGCTCCACGAGGGTGTCGTGGAAGGCGGGGTCCGAGCCGGGCGCGATCAGGGCGCTGAAGGAGAACGTGAGGTACTGGTCGGGGGCGCTGTCCGGGACCGGCACGAAGTACTCGACCTGGCGGTGAGCGACGTCGACGCCCTGTGCGGGATCGGCGGGGACATCTCGCTCCGAGCGCAGCGCCGCGGTGCCGTCGAGCTCCCGCATCTCGGCTCCGGGGGTCTCGGACGCGAGCGCGGCCAGGACCGCTCCTGGGCCGCTCTCGGGCCTGACCCTCGGAATCTCGATCGGTTCCGAGGCGACGATCGAGACGGGCAGCGCGACGCCGTGGAGCCGTTCGGTGGGGAGATAGAGGGTCATTCCCCCCTTGGCACTTGCCCGGCGGACGACCTTCTTCATCTCCTGGGTGAGCTTCAGCCGGGCCTTCGGAATGTCGTCCTTGGGAAAGCCGACGGGCAGCTGCGAGACGGCCTTGCGGACGATGCGGTCCATCGCTTCCTGGGTGCCCGTGTGCAGCGGAATCACGTCCCAGCCGGGCGGCGGCACCAGGTTGAAGCCGGTCGGGGCCGGGCGGTGCTCAGCGGTGGCCATGGCGCTCCCGCATCCCTTCCACGGCATAGGCGACGCCGACGAAGAGCGCCCACGCCGGGGCGGCGATCATGCCCGCCCAGAAACCGAAGAACAGCGAGGGCAGGAAGAAGCCGCCGCCCATGGCGAGATCCCGGGTGAGGTAGGGCGGACGCCCCGCGTACCGGGGGTACTTCGCGAAGACCCAGACGTAGTGCAGGAGGCAGCCGATGATCCCGGCCTCATAGACGTGAAGGACGTCGCTCATCAGGGACTTCGGCACAAGGATCATGATCCCCAATACCGGCAGGAACAGGGGCATTCCGATGAGCAGGGTCAGTCGGAGCCGCCGGTTGGGGCCGGTGCCGAGTCCGGTGCGAGCGGCTTCGGCCTCGGCAATGCGTTGCGCCGAGTACAGGTCCATGATCGTTCCTCAGGGGTGGGGTGGGGTGGGGACGGGCCCGCGGGGTACGTCGCTCCAGGAATTCGTATCGCTACCAGTGGGTGTCGGGGGCGGGCTTCAGGGTGTTGTCCTTCCAGTCCGAGTACGCCTCGTTGTACGGCTTCTCGCCGCTTCCGAACTTCTCATCCGTCACGCTTGTCAGGTCGCTCTTGCCCAGCGCCTTGTCCATGACGTCCATCCCCATGCCGGTCCAGGCAAGGCCAAGGCCCACCTGGTAGGACTTGTACGCTTTGTCCGCGGCTGCCCCCGCAGCGGCCGGGAAGGTGGCCTTGTTCGCCTGCAGCATCTTCGCCATGCCGGCCATCTCCTTGTCGCCGAGGTGCAGCACCGTCGACAGCGGGCTGACCCTCAGCGGCCCCTTGGCCACCAGGCCGACGTTCTGGGAGATGGACTTGCGCATGGCGTTACGGGCCCCACCGATGGCCTGCCGCCCCTGTCCCTCCGGCAGCTTGGTCATCACCCGCCCCATGTCGTCCATGATGCCCTTGACGCCACTGAGCCCTCTGCTCAGGCCGGCGGTCCGGGCGGTCTGAGCAGCGCCCACGGTGGCCTTGGCGCCGCTGGCAAGCTTCGCGGCGGCCCCGAGGCCACCCACCACGAGCAGCCCGCCCACGACGTCGAAGATGACATCCGTCCAGGTGGCATCGCCGGATGCCACCAGAAGGAGTCTGAGCCCGATCGTGAGCGCCGCGATGCCCAGGACGAGCAGGTTCAGGCCGGGGATGAGCAGCGCCAGGAAGCCTGCCGCCGTCGCGATCCAGCCGAGAACATCGATGAAGGCCTTGATCAGGTCCGCATTGTCATGGGCCCAGCCCTTGACGTCGTCCCACCATGAGTCCTCGATGACGTCGTCGATCTCGTCGTTGATTTTGCCGGCGTAGTTGCTGGCGTCGCTGTCGCGGTCCCCGGTGACGGTGTCCAGCCGACTTCTGTATGTCTGCAGCGGGTCGTGATCAGTTCCGCTCACCGACGGGTTCGGCTTCTTGTCCTCGCCCGCCTTCTCGGCGTCCTTGGCCTTCTCCCGCTCGACCTCTGCGTGCTTCTCCTTGGCCTCGCGCAGAATCCGGTCGGCGTCGCCCTGGTGGTCCTCCAGTTTGTTCGCCCACTTGGTGAGGTGTCCGTGTACCCGCTCGTATCGGGAGGCCACCTCCCGCATGTGCTTCTCCAGCGTGCCGGAGTCTTCGCGCAGGCGTTGGACGTACTTCCCCTTGAGCCTGTCCTCGTCCGAGATGGTCTTGAGGTTTCGCGCCTGCTTACGCAGCTTCTCGGCGACCGAGACCATGTGCCGGACCTCTGCCCGGATCTCCTCCGGGTCGCCGGGAACGGGGTCGGCATCGCACAGCGGCTGCCAGTCGACGGGGCGGCGTTTCGATGCCGCTGTAGTCACCGGCCCTTCCTCTCGCCTTTGCCTTTGCCCTTGCTCTGCTCGGCGAGTTCCTGGTCCAGTTTCTCGAATGACTTCTTCGTCTCCGCGACGAGCTTGCCGGTCGATTCCAGGCCCTCGATGAGCCTGGTGCGGTAGTCGTCCCAGTTGTCGACGAAATCACCCATGGCGTCCGCGATGTTCCCGGCACCCCAGTGCTTGTCCATGTCGTCACGACGGTTCTCGATGTCCTTGAACGTCGTGCGCAAATTGCCGAGTTGACGTTCGCAGTCGCTCAAGAACTCATAGTCGACCGTGAGGTCCCTACGGGACACGGCTCTCCCTCCCGTGGCGTGACTGCTGTACCAAATGAGTCACGCCGTCGTCGGAGGGGCGAAGTCGGGCCACCCGTACCATCCGTCCCAGCCTCCAGCGAGACTCCCGGGATGGTACCGAATCCCCTCGCCCAGCCTCAGCCCTGGACCGGAGTCACCACCCAGTCCGGATGTCCCGGCATCGGCGGTGTCTTCGAGCCGTACAGCCACGGGTGCAGGAAGTTCTCCAGGTTCTCTCCCGCTACCTTCGACGCCAGGTCGATGTACTGCTGGGTGCTCGCCGTCTTTCCGTGGAAGTCGCTTACCCAGGCCCGTTCGATCTTCTCGAATGTCGCGTTGCCCACCCGCTCCCGCAAGGCGTAGAGGACCAGTGCCGAGCCGTCGTACCGCATGCGCTTGAAGAGGTTCGGTTCTGTGGGCTCGGCGGGGGCGCCGTAGTCCTTGCGCCACTGGTCGTGGGCCGCGTACGCCGTCTTCATGGCGGCCTCGAAGCTGTCGCCGCCGTGCTCCTCGGAGTACATCCGCTCGTAGAAGCGGGCGTGTCCCTCGCTCACCCACAGGTCGGACCAGCTCTTCAGGGCGACGCTGTCGCCGAACCACTGGTGGGTCAGTTCGTGGACCATGTTCCGCTCCGCGTCGACCTTCGTGCCCAGCAGGTCGGCCTTCGGGATGAGGGAGAGCGTCTGGGTCTCCAGGGCGACGCCCAGGTCCGTGTCGCCGACCAGGAGGCCGTAGCGGTCGAAGGGGTAGGGGCCGAGCTTCTCCTGGAGCCAGGTCAGGTGGTCCGGGGTGAGGCCCCGGTAGGGCGCCGTCGGCTCGACCAGTGTGTCCGGGACCACGTCCCGGAGCGGGAGGCCGCCGGGGCCCTTGCCCTCGATCAGCTGGAACTTTCCGACCGCCATCTGCACCAGCTGCGTGGACAGCGGCTGCTCGGAGTCGTACGTCCAGCGCACCCGGTCACCGGGACGCTCGGCCTTGTCGACCAGCTTGCCGTTGGCCACCGCCGTCAGATCCTTCGGCGTGGTGATGCGGAAGGTGATCGGCGCCCGCTGGCTGGGGTGGTCGTTCGCCGGGAAGATCAGCCGGGCCCCGTTCGGCTGGGGATAGACCACCGTGCCGTCGGCGGTCGGTATCCACCCGTAGTCCTCGATGGCGTCGTCACGGTGCCGCGTCTGCGTCGGGTCGGCGGTGTACGTGACCTTGGCCGTGAACGTACTGCCCTTGGTGAGAGGGGACTTGGGGGTGACCGTCAGCTCGTCCCCGGCGCGGGACGTGCCCGCCGCGGAGCCGTTGACCTTCACGCCGTGCAGGGTGTTGCCCCCGAAGTCGAGGTTGAAGCGGGAGAGCGACTGGGTGGCCGTGGCCTTGATCGTCGCCGTCGCCTCGAACGGGGTCCTCGGCGCCTGCCAGTCGAAGTCCAGGGTGTAGCGGTCGACGTGGTACCCGCCGTTCCCGTCCAGGGGGAACATCGGGTCGCCGAGGCCGGGTGCGCCCGGCGAAGGCTTCCCTGCCGGGGACGGCGCGGCCTGCGAGACCGGGCCGGTCAAGGCCGCCGTCACGGTGACTGCTGCCGCCAGGGCGGCGAGCCGCGCTCTGCGGCGGGGCGTCCGGTACGTGCTCATCGGGAACCTCTCGGTCGGATGGTTGCGCGGACGAGTACAGGCGGCGGGAGGCGCCTGTGGGTGGCCCCCACCGCTTGTATGGAGACGCACAGCCCCTGGCCCGAGTTGCACGGGAGCGGCGAGACGAGTGACCAAGCTCTCGCCCGCGGCGGCGCGATCCGATGGCAAGGTGGACGGGTCAGTGGGGGGAGTCCACTGCCGGACGTCGCGCCGAGAGACGCGCCGCCGCTTACGTATCGAGTGATGCCATGACCGCGACCACTGCCACCGTCACCGCACAGACCCGTGCCACCACCCGCACCGGCGGCCCCGACGAAGACGGCCCGAAGGTGCTCGAGCACGTCCTCGGCTGGACCCTCGTCGTCGTACTCGCGATGCTCGTCACGCAGATCGGTCTGCTGTGACGTCTTCGGTGACCTCTCCCGTGACGTCTGCTGTGACCTCGGTCTCGTACGCGTAGCCGTCGCCGTCCTGATCGAGACCCGCCCGCCAGTGCCGGTCGGGCACACCCACCAGGCCGTACAGCCACCGCACGGGCGAGCGCCGCGACAGGAGCGTGAGCCCCGCGAGCACCGCGAACAGCGGCAGGCCGATCCACCCGCCCAGGAGCCGGACGAGACCGCTCGCGGCCAGCGCGCCCACGAACGGCAGCCCGTAGACCCCGGCCGCCGCGATGGCGATCGCCAGGAGCCGGTGCACTTTGCGGTCCTCGTCCGCGCCCGGCAGCGACCATCCTTCCATCAGCCAGCCGATCTCGGTCAGCAGCATCGTGCCGATCACGGCCGCGCCGAAGACGAGCAGCGCCAGGAACGTCCCGGACGTACAGAAGTCCAGTACGTGATTGACGACGCTGTCCCGCCGCCAGTGCGCGAAGTCGCGTGCGCCGGGGGAGAGGAACCGCTCGTACCCCCTGCCGTCCCAGCCGTGGATCAAGGTCCCGAAGAGCAGGAAGTACCCGCCCACGCACTGGAGATACGCCCAGTAGCCGGCACCCACCAGGACGAGCCCTTGCGCCACCAGGAACCCGAGGATCGCGGCGACGGGAATCCCGCCCGCGTAGAAGAGCACGAACCCCGCCCACACCCCCTCGTGCCCGTCCGCGACGTGCATCGTCGCCCACGCCGGGTTCTGCCACAGCAGGAAGAGGCCCGTCGGCACCATCAGGACCGCCGCGAAGAGCGCCGTAAGGGCCAGATAGGGATTGGCGGCGCGACTGCGCGTCCGCGGACCCTCACCCGCGTTGATCCGTTCCCACACCTGTAGCTGCCGCCCGGCGGAGAGCGCGAACGTCGCGCCGATCGCGTACGCCCAGAAGAGGGCGGCCTGAATCTGGATCATGCTGATGCCTTCAGCTCGAGTCCGCCCGCCACGATCAAGTCCGATGTGACCAGGGCCTGTTCGGCCTGGACGTCGGTCATGAAGACGAACGGCGGAATGACGGGCGGCACCGGCAGCTTGTCGGGTGTGAAGGTCAGACAGAGCAGTCCCTCGAGGCAGCCCCTGAACTTCGTCAGGTAGAGCGTGACAGAGCCGCTGAGGTCCAAAGTGTCGGCGCCCAGGGCCAGTTCGCGGCTCCCGTCGCGTGTGGTGAGCCGGTAGTCGGTGAGCGAGGCGGCCTTCATCCGCAGCACCATGACCTTCAACGGACCGTCCACCGTGGGGATCTCGCGTACGCCCGCCAGCGTGAAGCCCTGCGGCGAGAAGAGCGTGGTGGTGACCGTCGGCGGCGTCCTCGCCGCCACGAACGCTTCGCCAGGTGCCGCCATAACCACGTCGCCGGGCGCCGCCTTCGCCGGAGTGCCGCCCCACAGCGTCGCCCCCACGATGATCACCGGAAGCAGCACACCGAGCGTCCGCGTGCCCTGCCCGTCCCGCACCCTCGGCCGCTCGGGATCCTCCCCTGAATCGGCGCCCTCAGGCACCGGCGTCCACCCGAACCCCATCGCGCTGCCCAGGATGCCGAGCACCATGCCCACCAGGAACCCGCCGAGATTCGTCGCCGCGAACGAAAGCACCGACAGGATCAGGGCGTTGACGCTCACATAGTGGTGGGCGTGCGGCAGCAGCCACAGGAAGATCCCGGCGGCGACCAGGGCGAGCCCGATGCCGATCGCCGCGAGCCCGCCGAGCCCCAGGCTGACCAGGACGGTCAGCGGCGACAGCGGCACGAGGAGCAGTTCGGCGCCGCCGAGGACCAGGAACAGGCCACCCCAGAACGGCCGGGTGCGCCGCCACCTGCGCAGCACCCGGCGCGGTTCGCGCAGCGGAAGGCGTTCGTCGAGCCAGCCGCCGCCGTCCCTGCCCCACGCCCTGACTCCGGCTCTTCGGCCGCCGGTCAGAAGCACTTCTTGCCGCCGATGCTGACGTCGAGCTTCATGCCCTTGAGCCGGAAGTTCCCGCCGGTCGCCGACCACGCGTGCGACTTCACCCCGGAGACGGTGATGTCCCCGGCCTGGAGGCCGAACTTCCCCTTCTCGCCCTGGACTCCGGACACCTCGTCGAGGGTCGATGCGTCCCGGCCGATCTCGGCCGTGCCGAAGCGGGCGTCGCCCTTCAGATCCTCGCCGTCGATGATGAGATTGCTCGCGGTGACCTCGCCCGCCGAGCCGCCCGCGGTCAGCTTGAACACCACGGTGCCGACCGGGGTCTTGACCTCGGCGGCCTGGCAGATGTCGGAGAGGGTCGCGTCACCGATCCCGAGGAGCGCCACCGGGTGCCCCTTGCCGTCGATGTCCCGGTCGGTCTGTACGTAGGAGGACAGGCCCTGGCTGGTGAGCTTGCCCGATGACACCTGGAAGCTGGTGCCCGAGACGGCGAAGGAGGCGGCGAGCGCCCCCTCGGCCATCACGGAAGCCATCGCGCCGACGGCCAGGACGGCCGGCAGAGCCACGACGGCCGTCTTCTTCCAGGCGGTTCTGCCTTCACGCAAGGGGGTACGCGATGTGCTCATGAGTTTCCTCCCGTACGTCGTCCACGTGCGCAGGGGAAGTGCGAAGAGAGCACCATCGGGTGCGGAACCAGCAGGTGGCGCGGTTCTGCCATACTGCGGATACCCGAGGCAGTTGGAGACTAGGGCCGAAATTGAATAATAGTCAACAGCGCGGTGCCGACCGTCCGGCGGACGCCCGCCCGCAGGCGCGCGGCACCGAACGATCCGTGGCGCGCCGCGCCGAACTCATCACCATCGGGCGGAAGTTGTTCGCCGACACGTCGTACGACGCCCTGTCGATGGACGACATCGCCAAGCAGGCGTCCGTCGCCAAGGGGCTGATCTACTACTACTTCAAGTCCAAGCGCGGCTACTACCTCGCGATCATCGAGGACTCGGTAGCCGAACTGGTCGCCCGCGCCGGACGCCATGACGACCTCCCGCCCGTGGAGCGCGTGCACAGCACCATCGAGGGCTATCTGCGCTACGCCGAGCACCATCAGGCGGCGTACCGCACCATCATCAGCGGCGGCGTCGGCTTCGACGCCGAGGTGCACGCCATACGCGACGGAGTGCGCGAGGCGTTGATCGGGGCGATCGCCGAGGGGGCGTACGGCCGCCGGGAGATCCCGGAGCTGGCGCGCACGGCGCTGCTCGGCTGGCTGTGCAGCGTCGAGGGCGTCACGCTCGACTGGATCGGCCACCGGACCCTGTCGCGCGAGACGGTCTGCGACCTCCTCGTGCGGACGCTCGGCGACGCCCTGCGCGTGATCGAGGACTTCGAGCCGTCCTTCCCTGCCCCGCCGCGGCCATGAGGAAGGGGCGGCAGCCATTCGGCTCCCGCCCCAACACCCGTGTATGGCAGTTCAGTTGATGGCCTTGATCAGCTCGCCGTCGGCCGTGTCGCCGCTGAGCTCCCAGAAGAAGGTGCCGCCGAGCCCCGCCTGGTTCTTGTAGTCCATCTTCCCCGCGATGGTGGCCGGGGTGTCATAGCTCCACCAGTCGGTGCCGCAGTGCGCGTACGCGGTCCCGCCGACGGTCCCGTTGGCCGGGCACTTGGTCTTCAGTTCCTTGTAGTCGTCGATGCCCGCCTCGTACGTGCCCGCGGCGGCCCCGGTCGCGGTGCCACCGGGCTCCTTCTGTGTGACGCCCGTCCAGCCGCGCCCGTAGAAGCCGATGCCGAGCAGCAGCTTCTCGGACGGGACACCCAGCCCCTGGAGCTTCAGAATCGTCGCGTCGGTGTTCCAGTTCGCCTTGGGCGCGCCCTCGTACGTCTTGAGCGGCGAGTGCGGGGCAGTCGGGCCCTTCGCGTCCCAGGCGCCGAAGTAGTCGTACGTCATCGGGTTGTACCAGTCGACGTAACGCGCGGCGCCCGCGTAGTCGGCGGCGTCGATCTTGCCGCCCTCCTCGGCGTCGGCCGGGATGGCGGAGGTCACGAGGTTGTCGGCGCCGAACTTCGAACGCACCGCGGACATCAGGTCCTTGTACGCCGCGCGCCCGCTGGTGTCACAGGTCAGACCGCAGGCGTTGGGGTACTCCCAGTCGATGTCGATGCCGTCGAAGACGTCGGCCCACTTGGAGTTCTCGACCAGGTCGTAGCAGGACTGGGCGAAGGCCGCCGGGTCCTTGGCGGCCTCGGTGAAGCCGCCGGACCAGGTCCAGCCGCCGAAGGACCACAGGACCTTCAGGTCGGGGTGCAGCTTCTTGAGTTTGCGCAGCTGGTTGAAGTTGCCGCGCAGGTCCTGGTCCCAGGTGTCGGCGACGCCGTCGACGGACTGGTCGGCGGTGTACGCCTTGTCGGTCGCCGCGTAGGCGTCGCCCGTCGTGCACTTGCCGCCCTGGACGTTGCCGAAGGCGTAGTTGATGTGCGTGAGCTTGTCGGCCGAGCCGGACGTCTGAATGTTCTTGACGTGGTAGTTCCGGTCGTAGACACCCCACTCGGTGAAGTATCCGACGACCTTGGAACCGGCTGCGGCCTTCGCGCCCGAGGCCGTGGCCTCGGCGGATCCGGTGTCCTGCCCGGCGGCGGTGCCCGCCCCGGCGAGCAGTCCGGCGCCGAGTACGGCGCAACAGGCGGTGGCGACGAGGGCGCGGAAGGGCGCGCGGGGGAGGTGCGGTCTGAGCATCGTTTCTCCTCGTGGGGGGAGAGGGCGCATGGGGGGACATGGTGCTGTGACCTGCGGGTGCCTGTCGGAGAGCCGGATGAGGGGAACGGAATTCCGACTTGGCATGAACGCGGTAAGGCGCTCGGCTGGACTCTAGGAGGACTAGACCAGTGGGGTCAATGGTTCGGACCAATTTCAACGACCCTCTTGTGGTTGTCGGTTATCTTTTGAGTAAGCGGTCGTTAACTAGTGACGGGCCGCCGCCGATCGGGCATACTCAACGCGCCACAGCCGCTGGTCACAGCACCTTCCGCGACCCGGAAGGGCACCACCGGCCGGGCCGTGAGACACGGTGGCGCCCGCACTACCCCGCGGGTCCGCCGCAGTGCCGAAAGGGAGGATGCGAGCGCCATGCCTGAGCGAACCTTGCAGCAGCCGGTGGACCGTCAGCTGCCGACGGATGAGGCGCGGGACCTGTTCTCGCTCGTCCGTGAACTCGTCCAGCGGGAGATCACTCCCCGCGCGGCCGAGGAGGAGGACGCCGGGCACTTCCCGCGCGAGGTCTTCACCCTCCTCTCCGAGTCCGGACTGCTCGGGCTTCCGTACGCCTCCGAGTTCGGCGGCGGTGACCAGCCGTACGAGGTCTACCTCCAGGTCCTTGAAGAGCTCGCCGCGGCCCGGCTCACCGTCGGCCTCGGCGTCAGCGTCCACTCCCTGTCCTGCCACGCGCTCGCGGGCTACGGCACGAAGGAGCAGCAGGCGGAGCACCTCCCCGCCATGCTCGGCGGCGGACTGCTCGGGGCGTACTGCCTCTCCGAGCCCGCGTCAGGCTCCGACGCCGCTTCCCTGCGGACCAAGGCCGTGCGCGAGGGCGACGACTGGGTGATCACCGGCACCAAGGCGTGGATCACGCACGGCGGAGTCGCCGACTTCTACACCGTCCTCGCCCGCACCGGCGGCGAAGGCGCCCGCGGTATCTCGGCCTTCCTGGTGCCGGGTGACGCGGAGGGCCTGGACGCGGCGCTGCCCGAGAAGAAGATGGGCATGAAGGGCTCGCCCACCGCTCAAGTGCACTTCGACGGCGTACGGGTCTCCGACGCCCGCCGCATCGGCGAGGAGGGCCAGGGCTTCGCGATCGCGCTCTCGGCGCTCGACTCCGGGCGGCTCGGCATCGCGGCCTGCGCGGTCGGCGTGGCCCAGGCGGCACTCGACGAGGCGCTCCGATACGCCACCGAGCGGCGGCAGTTCGGGCGGCCGATCGCGGACTTCCAGGGTCTTCGCTTCATGCTCGCGGACATGGCGACGCAGATCGAGGCGGGCCGGGCGCTCTACCTCGCGGCCGCGCGGCTGCGGGACGCGGGTCGCCCCTTCTCCAAGCAGGCGGCCATGGCCAAGCTGCTGTGCACGGACACCGCGATGAAGGTCACGACGGACGCCGTGCAGGTGCTCGGCGGCTATGGCTACACCGCGGACTTCCCGGTGGAGCGCTTCATGCGCGAGGCCAAGGTGCTCCAGATCGTCGAGGGCACCAATCAGATCCAGCGGATGGTCATCGCCCGTCACCTCGCGGGTCCCGAATCGCGCTGAACTGGCCGATCCTGACCGGCGGCGCCGCCAGCCGTACCCACTCCGGGTCGTGGCGCCCCGGCAGGGTCTTGCCGCGCTCGGCCCAGTGCCGGATCAGGGCGCGGTAGATGGGCGGGTCTTGCAGGTGCGGCTGCTGCTGAGGCGGCTGAGGGTGAGGCTGCGGCTGTTGGGGGTGCTGGGGTCCCTGGGAGTGCTGAGGCCCTTGCGGGTACTGAGGGCTCTGCGGGTACTGGGGCTGCTGGGGGTATTGCGGAACCGATTCTGCTGGCAGTGGGGGAGCCATCAGCAGGGGGCGCCTGCGGCGGCCGGTCGGCGGATGTGCGGTGGGCGTCGGCGTGGGGGTGGTCATACCGGGCCAACGCGCCTCGCGCGGGACAAGTCACCGCCCCGCGGATTCGAGCGTCAGTTCACCAGCGGCCCCTCGGAGTGGCGGACCCGGGCCCTTGCGGAGCCCTGTGCGGCCGGTCCAGGCCTGCGCACGGCTGCCGAATGCCCGTGCATGGCTGCGCGAAGGCCCGCGCACAGCTCGGCGAAGGCGCACGCACAGCTCGGTGAAGGCCCGCGCACAGTTCGGCGAAGGCGCGCGCACGGCCCCGGAACACCGGTCGGCACGTGTCTGGCTCCGGCACGCTGCCTGACGTACCGTCAACTCCGCGCCGGGGCCCGGTCTTCGGCCCGCACCCGCCAACTTCACTGCTCCCAGGGAGGTTTGCCGTGGCAGACGACCGCCCCGTACCGCTCGACGAGTACCCGATCCATCAGGTGCCGCTCTCCATGAAGCAGGTCGCGACGGGCGACCGCAACGCCTACGACCGCTGCATCTTCCACCTCTTCGACCACGAGGGACGCGCCCTCCTCATCCTCGGGCTCGGCGTCTATCCGAACGTCGGTGTGATCGACGCCTACGCCACCCTGCGCAGAGGGAATACGCTGCACGCCGTACGCGCGTCCGACGCACTCGGCGACGACCGGATGAACCTCTCCGTCGGCCCGCTGACCATCACCGTCGAGGAGCCGCTGCGCAGGCTGCGCCTGACGTGCGCCGCCGACCCGGACGACCCCGCGTCGCTCTCGTACGACATCACGTGGACCGCCTCCTTCCCCGCCCTCTGGGAGCCGCACCACATCCAGCGGCGCGGCGACCGGCTCTCCCTCGAAGGGCGCCGCTTCGTCCAGGCGGGCGGCTGCTCCGGGGTGATCCGTGTCGGCGGCGAGGACATACCCGTGACGGCGGGGGAGTGGACCTCGACCCGCGACCGCAGCTGGGGTGTGCGGCCGATCCCCGGCGAGGAACGCGGGCGCCTGGAGGAGGAGTTCGGCACCGAGGGGTTCCACTGGATCTGGAGCCCGGTGCGCTTCGACGACCGCTTCCTGATGGTCATCGCCCAGGAGGACGCGGACGGCTACCGGTCCCTCAACGAGGCGACGCTCGTACGGCCCGGGGCGCGCGACCGCCAACTCGGCTGGCCCCAGGCGGACATCACCTACCGCTCGGGCACGCGTCATCCCGAGCGCGCCGTCATCCACCTCACCGACCCCGACGACCGCAAGCCTCTGGAGCTGGACGTCGAGGTCCTGGCCTCGCTGCCGCTGGCCGTGGGTGCCGGCTATCCGCCCGCGGACGACTGGCAGCACGGCACCTGGCAAGGGCGCGGCTGGAGCGACCGCAGGGACTACGACCTGTCGGACCCGGCGGCGCACCCGATGGCCGCCTACGGAGTCATCGACCACGCTGCCCGGTTCACCCTCGAAGGGCGTACGGGATACGGCATCTTCGAGCACGGCAGCTTCGGCCGCCACGACCCGAGCGGCTTCACCGGCTTCGACTCCGTGGCCCCCTGAGCCCCCTGAGTCGGCGCCCTGAGACGGCCCCCAGAGATGGTCCCCGAGAGGAGCTCCGCGATGGCGCAAGCACCCCGTCAGCCCCGCCCCCGTACCACCACCCGCGAACCCGAGGAGCTCGCCCGCAGGCTCACGTCCTGGCTCGGCGCGCGGCTGCCCGGCGCCAAGGCCACCGGCGTGCGGGTACCGGAGTCCAACGGCATGTCGAGCGAGACGCTCCTGTTCGACATAGAGCACCCCGAACCGCCGCTGCGGGCCTGCGCGTTGCGCGTGGCGGCGGACCCGGCCGCGTACACGATCTTCCCGGTGTACGACCTGCCGCGTCAGCACCGCACGATGCGGCTCGTCGCCGAAAGCTCCGACCTTCCCGTGCCGCGCGTGCTGTGGCTCGAAGAGGACCCGGGACCGCTCGGCGCGCCCTTCTTCGTCATGGAGCGGGTCGAGGGGCGCGTGCCGCCGGACGTCATGCCCTATACGTACGAGGGGAATTGGCTCTACTCCGCGAGCGACGCCGAACGCGCGCACCTGGAGGAGGCGTCGATCCGCCTGGTCGCCCACCTGCACGACCAAGTACCGCTCGCCCAGGCCGAGTTCCTCGCCCTGCCCGGTGACGGCAGCCCGCTGCACCGCCACGTCGACGCCCAACGCGCCTACTACGAATGGGTGGTAGACGGACTTCCCCGTTCACCGCTCATCGAGAGCGCCTTCGACCGGCTTGTGGAGTGGTGGCCGCGTGACGAGGGCGAGACCGTCCTCAACTGGGGCGACGCACGCATCGGGAACGTCATCTACGACGGCTTCGAGCCCGCGGCCGTACTCGACTGGGAGATGGCCGCGCTCGCACCCCGCGAGGTCGACCTGGGCTGGCTGATCTATCTGCACCGCTTCTTCCAGGACCTGACGGTGAGCTTCGGGCAGGAGGGCCTGCCCGACTTCCTGCGCCGCGACCGCGTCGAGGAGCGCTACGCCCAACTCACCGGCCACACACCGCGGTCCATGGACTTCTACACGCTGTACGCGGCGCTGCGGCAGGCCGTCGTCATGCTGCGCGTCGCCTACCGCCAGGTGCACTTCGGCGAGGTCGCGGTCCCCGCGGACCCGGACACGCTGATCCTGCACCACGCCGGCCTGGCGGCCATGGTGCAGGGCAGCTACTGGTAGGCGTCAGGCCGCGGAACGCCGGTCCTGCTCGGGCACGTGGAAGGGGCGCGAGGCCTGGCCGCCGACGTGCGAGAAGGGCTGTGTCCGCCAGTCCAGACTCTGAGGGAGCGTCAGGAGCAGGGCGGTGTCCTGCTCCTGAGCCTCCATCGTGTCGTCGGCGGGCTCCGCTTCGGCCGCGGAGCGACCCGTCCCCGCGCACACCGTGAGCCCGAACGGGTTCCACGGAGTGGCACACAGCGCGTGCTCGGGCAGCACGTCCTCGTCGGCCAGGAGTGCGATCGGCTGCGCGCAGTCGGGGCACGTCACCCGGTACATCTCGAAGGTGTCGTACTCGTCGAACTCGGTGTCAGCCGGTTCGACGCCCTCCGATACGGGTGCGGACGTGGATTCATCGGAGCGCTGCTGCTTACTGCGGGCAGGGCGACCGGGGCGCTTCAAGTTCTGCATGGGATTCTCCCCCTTGGGTGGGCCGAGAAGGCGCTGCGGCCTCGGCCACAGCAAGCACTTCCCGTCCCGTCGTAGAGGTAATCGTGGCATCCCTTCGGACAGGGTCACAGGTATGTGTCGTTCGTCACATGCCCGGAGAAGATGCCGCCGTCGCGCCTTCCGGTATCCGAAGGGATCAAGAGCCCTGTAGGTTCGGCGCATGGAGGAGCTGGACCGACAGATCGTGCAGCTGCTCGTCAAGGACGGGCGGATGAGCTACACCGACCTGGGCAAGGCCACGGGCCTGTCCACGTCGGCCGTGCACCAGCGGGTGCGCCGGCTTGAGCAGCGCGGCGTCATCCGCGGCTATGCCGCGGTCGTGGACCCGGAAAGCGTCGGACTGCCGCTCACGGCGTTCATCTCGGTGAAACCGTTCGACCCCAGCGCCCCCGACGACATCGCCGAACGCCTCGCGGGCGTCCCGGAGATCGAGGCGTGCCACAGCGTGGCTGGCGACGAGAACTACATCCTCAAGGTCCGAGTGGCGACCCCCCTCGAACTGGAGCACCTGCTGAGCCGGCTGCGCGCCCTCGCCGGTGTCTCGACCCGTACGACGGTCGTGCTCTCCACTCCGTACGAGGCGCGGCCCCCGCAGGTCTGAGCCGCCCGTGGGCGACCCCTGCGCGGGGCGCCCGCACGCAGGGGCCAGACTGGTCCCATGAGCGAGAGCACCACCCCCCAGAACGGCCCTCAGGGCCACCGCACCGTGCTGCTGCGCGGCGGAGACGTCCACAGCCCCGCCGATCCGTTCGCCACGGCCATGGTCGTCGAACGCGGGCACGTCGCCTGGGTGGGATCCGAAGGCGCGGCCGACGCCTTCGCCGACGGCGTGGATGAGGTCATCGACCTCGAAGGGGCCCTCGTCACCCCGGCGTTCACCGATGCGCATGTGCACACCACGGCGACCGGACTCGCGCTGACGGGACTGGATCTGACGGGCGCCCGCTCCCTGGACGACGCCCTCGTCCGCGTACGCGAACACACGGCGGCCCGGCCGCACGACCGCGTCCTTCTCGGCCACGGCTGGGACGCCGCCCGCTGGGCCGACGGCCGTCCGCCCACGCGCGAGGAGCTCGACGAAGCGGCCGGCGGCCGTCCCCTCTATCTCTCCCGCATCGACGTCCACTCGGCCGTCGTCACCACCGCCCTGCTCGACCTCGTCCCCGGCATCACCGGGCGCACCGGCTTCCACCCGGACGCACCGCTGACCGCCGACGCCCACCACGCGGTGCGCGCCGCCGCCCTCGGCGCGCTCTCCCCGCTCCAGCGCACCGAGGCCCAGCGCGCGACCCTGCGCCATGCCGCGTCCCTCGGCATCGGCTCCCTGCACGAGTGCGCGGGACCCGACATCTCCGGCGAGGACGACCTCACCGGTCTCCTTCGCCTCGCCGCCGACGAGGCCGGACCGCGCGTCGTCGGCTACTGGGCGGAGCAGGGTGAGGCAGGCATCGCCCGTGCAAAGGAACTGGGGGCCATCGGCGCCGCGGGTGACCTGTTCGTCGACGGAGCGCTCGGCTCGCACACCGCCTGCCTGCACGAGCCGTACGCCGACGCCGGCCACACCGGCACCGCCTACCTGGATGCCGCCGCCGTCGCCGCGCATGTCGTCGCCTGCACCGAGGCCGGGATCCAGGCGGGCTTCCACGCCATCGGCGACGCCGCGGTGACCGCCGTCGTCGAGGGCATCCGCGCTGCTGCCGAGAAGGTCGGCCTGGCCCGCGTCCGCGCCGCCAGGCACCGCGTCGAGCATGCCGAGATGCTCACCCCCGAGTCCATCGCCGCCTTCGCCGAACTGGGCCTCACCGCCTCCGTGCAGCCCGCCTTCGACGCCCTGTGGGGCGGCGACGACGGCATGTACGTCCAGCGCCTCGGCGCCGAACGGGCCCGCACCCTCAACCCGTACGCCGCCCTCCTGCGCACCGGGGTCCCGCTGGCCTTCGGCTCCGACAGCCCCGTCACCCCGCTCGACCCCTGGGGCACCGTCCGCGCCGCCGCGTTCCACCAGAACCTCGAGCACCGTGTCTCGGTGCGCGCCGCGTTCACCGCCCACACCCGGGGCGGCTGGCGGGCCATCGGCCGGGACGACGCGGGCACCCTGGTGCCGGGGGCTCCGGCCGACTACGCCGTATGGCGTACGCGGGATCTCGTGGTCCAGGCGCCGGACGACCGTGTCGCCCGCTGGTCGACCGACCCGCGCTCGGGCACGCCCGGCCTGCCCGATCTGACGCCGGGCGCCGAACTCCCCGTCTGCCTGCGCACGGTGGTCTTCGGAGAGCCGGTGTTCGTACGGCCACAAGAGTGATGTCCCGGCGGTGCGTACCGCCGATCGCGGGCCGTCGGCGCGTCGTACGACCTGCGTATCCTCGGCACTGACCTGGCTGTCTTTGGAATAGGCCCAGGTCAAACGGCTATTGACAGAAAGCGCCCGTCGGCCGGTAGGTTCGGCCGGGTCCACCAAGGACGCCCGACCGTGAAACGTCCACGCAACCGTCGAACGCCGCTGGGCCATGGGCGGTGTGCCGCACCGGCGCACCACCACTGGGAGCCAGGTCCAGCGCCCGCGTCGCGGACGCGAGGGAACGTTCCACCGGACCGGCAGGTGTGACCCGGGTGGGGCCCGGACGCTCAGTAGACAACGGCTCTCGGTCGACCCGCAGCCAGCGGGCCCCAGGTCGGCCCGAAGGGTGCCGGGCCCCGATCCGCAGTACTCCCCCCCAACCGCCCGTGCCGTCGTGGCAGTGCGGGAGGCGGCCACTATGGTGGTCCTCTGCGTACGAACGAAGGGGCAGTAGTGAACGACGGCGGTGGGGTCTCCGAAACCGGTGACCAGGGGAGGCAGTTCGGCCCGCTCGGCATGGCCTTGGTGATCATTCCGACCTACAACGAGGCGGAGAACCTCCAGTCCATCGTCGGCCGGGTCCGTCTCGCCGTGCCCGAGGCGCACATCCTCGTCGCCGACGACAACAGCCCCGACGGAACCGGCAAGATCGCCGATGAGCTCGCGGGCGGGGACGATCACGTCCACGTACTGCACCGCAAGGGCAAGGAAGGCCTCGGCGCGGCCTACCTCGCGGGCTTCCAGTGGGGCCTTGACCACGACTACGGAGTGCTCGTCGAGATGGACGCCGACGGCTCCCACCAGCCGGAGGAGCTGCCCCGGCTGCTCACCGCGCTCAAGGGTGCCGATCTCGTCCTCGGCTCGCGCTGGGTGCCGGGCGGCCGGATCGTCAACTGGCCCAAGTACCGCGAGATCATCTCCCGCGGCGGCAGTACTTACTCCCGGCTGATGCTCGACGTGCCGATCCGCGACGTCACGGGCGGCTACCGCGCCTTCCGCCGCGAGACCCTCGAAGGCATCGGCCTGGACGAGGTGGCCTCACAGGGCTACTGCTTCCAGGTGGACCTGGCGCGCCGCGCGATCAAGTCGGGCCATCACGTCGTCGAGGTGCCGATCACGTTCGTCGAGCGGGAGCACGGCGACAGCAAGATGAGCCAGGACATCGTCGCCGAGGCGCTCTGGCGCGTCACGGCGTGGGGCGTGGGGGAGCGTGTCGGCCGTGTCGGCCGTGTGCTCGGCCGTAAGGACGCCGCCCCCGAGGGCGGAAAGAAGCCCTGACCCGCGGCTCCGGCCTCGCTGCCGTCGGCTCGGCTCCGGCCTGGCTTGTTGATCATCCCCTTATGCCGCTCTGAGCCTGGCCCAGGCACACTGGAGCCATGACGACTGGCGTACCGCCCACCCGACCCGCCCAGCCCCGGCGCTCCGGAGTTCTGAGGTTCCTGCCGCTGGGCATCGCCGCCTGGCTGGTCCTGGAGATCTGGCTGCTCACCGTCGTGGCGGGCGCCGCGAGCGGGCTCCTGGTGTTCCTGCTGCTCGTGGCCGGTGTCGTGCTCGGCGGCATGGTCATCAAGCACGCCGGGCGGCGCGCCTTCCGCGAGCTGAGCGAGGCGCTGCAACAGCAGCAGAGGGGCGTCGCGCCGCCGCCCTCCGAGCGGGGCGGCGGCAATGCCCTGACGATGCTGGGCGGCCTGCTGATCATCCTGCCGGGGCTGATCTCCGACGCCCTGGGGCTGCTCATCCTGGTGCCGCCCATTCAGAAGGCGGTCAGCCGTTTCGCGGAGAAGACCTTCGAGCGCAAGGTCCGCGAGGCGGCCACCCAGGGCGGTCTCGGCGACGCCTTCCAGCAGGCGCGCATGCGCCGCCCGGACGGCAAGGTCGTCCAGGGCGAGGTCATCAGGGACGACGAGCGTCCGGCCGGCGGTCCGCACCCGGACGACCCGCAGCTGCCGCCGCGCTGAGCGGTCCGGCCCGCCTCTGTGCGGGCCGGTACAGCACGAAGGCCGGGGCCACTGCTGAGCAGTGGCCCCGGCCTTCGTGTGTGCGGTGTTGTGCGGTGTTGTCAAATCCGCCGTCAGGCGGACTTGCGGCTGTCCCGCGGATGCACCGCGATGTTCATGGCTCCTGACCGGAGAACCGCGAGGCGCTCCTCCAGGACCTCCTCGAGTTCTTCTCGAGTACGGCGCTCCATGAGCATGTCCCAGTGCGTACGCGCAGGCTTCCCCTTCTTCTCTTCAGGTCCATCGCCGTCTACGAGGAGTGCCTGGACCCCGCAGACCTTGCACTCCCACTCCGGCGGGATTTCCGCTTCTACCGAGAAGGGCATCTCAAAACGATGTCCGTTCTGGCATGCGTACTCCACGGCCTGGCGCGGAGCCAAGTCGATGCCGCGGTCGGTCTCGTAGCTGGTCACCACGAGGCGCGTACCGCGAAGAGCTCGCTCACTCATGAATCGTGCCTCCCGGGCTTGTCGCCCACAGGACAGGTGTCGCTGTCGTCGTCATCCGGTCAACGTCCGGTCGGCGGTAAAGATTCCCGTTCAGGGTCATGCGTCGCCGTCGTATGCCGCCCCTTGTTGTACCCACCAGTGCCCGGTTTGTCACATCTAGCAACAGATGTCACCCAGCGATTCTGAATCTTCAGCGCGCAGTAACGGTCCGCCTGGTAGGCCAAACGCGTACACTACCGCCCTTTGGCTTCAGTTGCTAAATCCTGTCGGGTACGGGATTTCCCGCGTCGCGCACCGCTCGGCGTACGGGTACCCGCGCGAGGAGGGCGAAACCGATGACGAAGAAGGCGACGAGCGAGACGATCGCGTCCCGGTAGCTGCCCGTGAGCTGATAGGTCAGGCCGAAGATCAGCGGCCCGAGCCAGGCCATGCCGCGGTCGCTGATCTCGTACGCGGAGAAGTACTCGGCCTCCTTGCCCGCGGGCACCAGATGCGAGAACAGGGACCGCGAGAGCGCCTGCGAACCGCCCAGCACCAGGCCGATCCCCGCCGCCAGCACGAAGAACCACACCGGAGCCCCCGCGGGCAGGAAGTACCCGGCCCCGATCGTCAGCGTCCAGGCGACGAGCGAGCCGAGGATGGTGCGCTTGGCGCCGTACGTCCGTGCGAGGCGTCCCATGGCGAGCGCCCCCGCCACCGCGAGTACCTGCACGAGCAGGACCGCCACGATCAGCGTGGACTGTTCGAGGCCGAGCTCTTCGGAGCCGTAGACGGACGCCTGGGAGATCACCGTCTGTACGCCGTCGTTGTAGACCAGATAGGCGAGCAGGAAGGACAGGGTGTGCGGATGGCAGCGCATGTCGCGCACCGTCGACGCCAGCTGCCGCCAGCCGCGCGCCGTCGCCTCTGAGGGCGGCGCCTCGCGGTCACGGAGCCGCCGCAGCGGTACGAGGGTGAAGGCGCCCCACCAGACGCCCGCCGAGGCAAGACAGATGCGCACGGCCGTCGACTCCGAGACACCGAAGGTGTCATGGGCCAGGAACAGGACCAGATTCGCCACCAGGACGAGCGCGCCCGCCGCGTACCCGAACGCCCAGCCCCGCGAGGAGACCGCGTCGCGCTCCTCGGGTGGGGCGATCTGCGGCAGATAGGCGTTGTAGAGCACCATCGAGACGGCGAGCGAGGCATTGGCGACGATCAGCAGAAGGCCGCCGAGGAGATAGCGGTCGCCGTCCAGGAAGAACATGCCCGCCGTCGCCGCGGCCCCCAGATAGGCGGCCACCGCGAGCAGCGGCTTCTTGCGGCCCGTCCGGTCGGCGGCGGCGCCCGCCAGCGGCATGACCAGGACCGACACGAGCACCGACGCGGACACCGCGTACGCGAAGAAGGACCCGGCGCTGACCGGGATGCCCAGCGGGTGGACGTACCCGTCCCCGTCGGCGGCCGTCTTCGCGATCTCCGTCAGATAAGGGCCGAGGAACACCGTCAGGACGCTCGTGGAGTAGACCGAGCAGGCCCAGTCGTAGAAGTACCAGCCGCGCTGTTCGCGCCGCCGTTCGGCGGTGCTCTCGTCACTCTCGTCGGCTTGTGGCGTTGCCCGCACGGTGTCGGTGCCCACCCGTGCCCCCTCGCTGGTCCCCGTGTCCGGCGCCGCCTCCAAGGAGGTCAGGTCCAGGCTCCCCGGTCCTTCAGCACCTCGCGCAGCGTCTCGATGTGATCAGTGATGATGCCATCCACCCCCAGGTCGAGGAGCGCGGCCATGCGTTCCGCCTCGTTGACCGTCCAGACGTGCACCTGCAGCCCGCGCGCGTGGGCGGCGTGGACGAAGCGGTGGTCGACGACCCGGATGCCGGCGTGGGTCTCGGGCACCTGCGCGCAGACCGCGGAGCGGCGTACTGCGGCGCGGACGCCGTACGAGCTGAGCCGCAGGGCGGCCACGCCGCGCGTGCCGAACGAGGTGGCCAGGCGGGGGCCCGCGTGCAGCTGGGCCCTGGCCACCCGGGCCTCGGAGAACGAACCGACGCACACGCGGTCCCAGGCGTTGGTGCGGCTCAGCAGATCGAGCAGGGGGAGGAGTGCGGGCTCCGCCTTGACGTCCACGTTCCAGCGGACGCCGGGGAAGGACTCCAGGAGCTCTTCGAAGAGGGGTACCGGCTCATCGCCCGCCACGCGCGCGTGGCGCACGACGCTCCAGGGGAGAGCGGCGATGGCTCCGGCCGCGTCCGTCACCCGGTCGAGCGTCGCGTCATGGAACGCCACCAGACGGCCGTCCGACGTGGCGTGCACATCCGTCTCGATGTACCGGTAGCCCAGTTCGACGGCTCGCCGGAACGCGGCGGCCGTGTTCTCCAGGCCGCCCGCCGCACCACCGCGGTGGGCGAAGGCGAGCGGGCCGGGGTGGTCGAGATAGGGGTGGCGTGCGGGCGTGGTCACGGCTGCAGTATTGCCTGCTCCGGTTGCTTGTCGGCAGCCGCGATGCCTCCCCCGGATGGAGCGGGGACGGCGAAGAAGCGCAGGAAGAACTGGGCCAGCGGGCCGATCGTCAGGGCGTAGAGAACCGTTCCGACGCCCACCGTGCCGCCGAACGCGAATCCGGTGGCGACGACCGCCACCTCGACGAGCGTCCGCATCAGCCGGATCGAGCGGCCGGTGCGCTGATGCAGGCCCGTCATCAGGCCGTCCCGCGGGCCCGGACCGAACTTCGCGGAGATGTAGAGCCCGGTCGCCAGGCCGTTCAGGACGATCCCCGCCGCGAGCAGCGGGATCCGGACGCCGAGCGTGTGCGCGTCCGGCATCAGCGCGAGGGTGCCGTCCATGGCCAGGCCGACGACGAAGACGTTGGAGACCGTGCCGAGGCCGGGGCGCTGCCTCAGCGGAATCCACAGGAGGAGTACGGCGGCGCCCACGAAGATCGACACCACGCCGATGGACATCCCTGTCAGCTCGGCGAGGCCCTGGTGCAGGACGTTCCAGGGTTCGAGGCCGAGGCCGGACACCACGAGGAGCCCGGAGCTTGCGCCGTACAGAGCCAAGCCTACGTAGAGCTGGATCAGGCGACGCGCGAGGTGCGGTGCTGTTGCTGTTGCTGTTGCTGGTGGTGTCGGTGAGGTTGGCGGCGTCGGTGGTGTCGGTGGCTTCGGTGGCTTCGTCGTGGACAAGAGGTCCCCCCTGCTGGTGGTAGTGGCCTGACGCATGACACTCTGTGGCTTGTAAAGGGATGCCAACCATGGCCAATTCCAGGAAGGTGGACTGGGAATCATGGCTCAGTGGACCTCGGCAGTGGGCGCCACACAGCTTGCCCGGCTGCTTACTTCTCAGCAGACGCGCCCCGCGGGCCCCGGCACGCGCCGCCCGCCCGCCTATCGTGCCCTCGCCGACGGCATCCGCATGCTCGTCCTCGAAGGACGCATCCCCGTCGCCGCACGCCTGCCCGCCGAGCGCGAGCTCGCCGTGTCCCTCGCCGTCAGCCGGACCACGGTCGCCGCCGCGTACGAGGCGCTGCGTGCCGAGGGGTTCCTGGAGTCCCGCCGGGGAGCGGGCAGTTGGACCGCCGTGCCGGCCGGGAACCCCCTCCCCGCGCGCGGGCTCGAACCGCTGCCGCCGGACGCGCTCGGCTCCATGATCGACCTGGGCTGCGCGGCGCTGCCGGCCCCCGAGCCCTGGCTCACCCGCGCCGTCCAGGGCGCCCTGGAGGAACTCCCTCCGTACGCCCACACCCACGGCGACTTCCCGGCCGGTCTGCCCGCCCTGCGCCAGATGCTCGCCGAGCGCTACACCGCCCGCGGCATCCCGACCATGCCCGAACAGATCATGGTCACGACCGGCGCGATGGGCGCCATCGACGCGATCTGCCATCTCTTCGCGCCGCGCGGTGAACGCATCGCCGTCGAGTCCCCGTCGTACGCCAACATCCTCCAGCTCATGCGCGAGACGGGCGCCCGTCTCGTCCCCGTGGCCATGGCCGAAGGGCTCGAGGGCTGGGACATGGACCGCTGGCGCCAGGTGCTGCGCGACGCCGCGCCCCGGCTCGCCTATGTGGTCGCCGACTTCCACAACCCCACCGGCGCGCTCGCCGACGAGGACCAGCGGCGCCAGCTTGTCGACGCCGCGCGCTCCGCGGGAACGGTCGTCGTCGTCGACGAGACCATGATCGAACTTCAGCTCGACGGTGACCGGCATGACCGGCCGATGCCGCGTCCCGTCTGCGCGTTCGACCCGGCGGGCTCGACCGTCATCACCGTCGGCTCGGCGAGCAAGGCCTTCTGGGCGGGCATGCGCATCGGCTGGGTGCGGGCCGCGCCCGACGTGATCCGCAGCCTCGTCTCGGCCCGCGCGTACGCCGACATGGGCACCCCGGTCCTTGAGCAGCTGGCCGTGAACTGGCTGATGAGCACCGGGGGCTGGGAGTCGGCCGTGGAGGTGCGCAGGGCCCAGGCGCGCGAGAACCGCGACGCCCTGGTCACTGCCGTCCGCCGCGAACTGCCCGGCTGGGAGTTCGAGGTACCCGCGGGCGGCCTCACCCTGTGGGCCCGCGCGGGGGGCCTCTCCGGCTCACGTCTGGCCGAAGTGGGCGAGCGGGTGGGAGTCCGGGTTCCGTCAGGGCCACGCTTCGGAGTGGACGGAGCCTTCGAGGGGTATGTGCGGCTGCCGTTCACCGTGAGCGGCGCGGTGGCGGAGGAGGCGGCGGTGCGACTCGCGGCGGCGGCGCGTCTGGTGGAGACGGGGGCGGGGTCGGGCGTGGAGACTTCGCGGGCGTTCGTGGCGTGAGGCTGGCGGGGGCTGACGGGGGCTTGCGGGGGCTGGCGGGGCGCGATCCTGCTCGGCCCACGGGGGGCCTGAGTTTCGCCGGTGCTGATGGGCTGCTGGCCTGCTCGGTCCGCTTCCCTGCTCGTGCCGCGCTCCTGCTTGCTCCGCGCCCCGCAGGCCCCGCGCCCTGCCCGCCCCGCGGCTCACCCCTCGGCGGGCACAGGCTCCGGTGTCGCGCTGGTTTCCACTGCCGCCTCGGTTTGCGCCACTGCCTCGGTCTGCATCACCCCATCGGCTTCCGCCACCGCGTCCGCCCCGGATTCCGTAGCCACCGTGTCGGCCGGAGTACTCCGCACGGGCAGTAGCTCCAGTACCGCCTGGCGATGCGCCTCGCTCGTCGCCTCGTCGTACGGGTCGGGCGTCGCGGGGACCTGGAGCCGGTGCACCCGGCCCGTGCCGAGTCGGGCGTAGCCGCGGCCGGGCGGGACGTCGGATGTGGGGGTCGTGTGGGGCGGCACCCCGAGGACGTCCTCGACCTGGTCGAGTGTCGTGGGGCCGAGGACCACGCGCGCGCGGGTGTGCTGGCGCACCGGATCGCTCAGGGCGTCCAGGCTGTCGAACTGGTCGGCCACGACGACCGTGACATTGGCTGCCCTGCCGTGCCGCAGCGGCACCTGCAGCAGCGACTGCGGGTCCTTGCGTCCGTCGGCGGCGGCCAGGTGACCGAGGACGCTGGGGCGGTCCAGGAGGATCCACAGGGGGCGCTTGGTGTCCTCCGGGGCGGACTGGCCCGCCTGCCGGGCGCGGTTGGCGGAGATCAGGCGCCGCTCCGTCTCGTGCGCCGCCCACTCCAGGCTCGCCAGGGCCCCGGCGAGCCCGCACTCGATGGCCAGGACGCCGTCACGCCCGGTCAGGCAGGCGTAGTCGCCGATGCCGCTCCCCTCGACGATGAGGACGTCGCCGTGGAGGAGGGCTTGCAGGGCGATGGAGCGCAGCAGGGTGGTGGTGCCGCTGCCGGGTTCGCCGACCACCAGGAGGTGGGGCTCGGTGGAGCGGGGGCCCGTGCGCCACAGCACGGGGGGTACGTCGCGCTGCTCGTCGCCGTCTGCCACGGGGAGGGTGCGGGGGACCCCGGTGGGGTCGGTGAAGCCTAGGAGGGTCTCTCCGGGGGCCGTGACGAACCGCTGGGCGGCGATGTCGGTGGGCAGCGGGGACAGCACGTTGACAGTGAGCTGGTTGCCCTCCTCGTCCCACTCGAAGTGGTACTCACGGCCACGCCCCGACTTCGCGTGCAGCAACTGCTCGATCCGCCCGCGCGACTCGGCCTCGCCGTCCATGAAGTACGCGGGGTAGCTCACCACCAGGTGGGAAATCCGGCCGGTGTCGTCGAACTCGTACGAAGTGAGGGCCTTGTCCCACTCACCACCGTGCGCGAAGAGCGGGGCAGGGTCCTCGGGCACGGAGAAGTACGGGACGAGCGCTTCGTAGAGGGACTGCAGGCGCTGGGTCTGCGCCTCGTCGGGACCGTCCGGCACCGGCGCCGTCCGCTCCCGGCCGGTCCACGCGGCGGCCGCCATCAGGCAGATGGCGGCGAGCAGCGGACCGTACGGAATGAGGGCCACGACCAGGACCACGGAGGCCACCAGGAACAGCAGCGGTCCGCGCCGGTCCTTGGGTGTGTCGGCCCACTTGCGCCGCCCGGCCCCTGCCAGCCGGCGCAGTCCACGAGTGATCGTGATGAGCGGGTGGAGGACGTCGGTGGCGCTGTCGGCGGCTGACCGTGCGAGTTCCCGGCTCCGGGCGATCTGGGCGGTGCCGTTGCTCAGGATGCGGGGGAGGGGGCGCCGGGCCACGTCAGTCTCCAGTTGGTGCGAACGAAGTACTACAGGGAGCAGGAGGCGTCAGAACTTGATCCCGCCGAGGAGGCTCGCCAGGCTCGCGCTGCCGGCCTTGATGCTCGGGGCGATGGCGGTGCCCGCCATGAAGAAGCCGAAGAGCGCGCAGACCACCGCGTGGGACGCCTTGAGTCCGTCCTTGCGGAAGAAGAGGAAGACGATGATGCCGAGCAGCACGACGCCCGAGATGGAAAGGATCATGACGGTTCTCCTGGTTGGTGGGGACAGTCACCATGAGTTGTTCCAGGTTCACAGCATGTATCCATACGATAAAAGGTGCAAATGGGCGAATTTTGCTCAAATTCCCTCGGATGGTGGAGGGATGCTGGGCCACCCGAGCGCGGGTCCGGCGGGTGGCCGGTGCCCCTGCGTGATCTTTGCCGCGGGCGTGCCAGGTCATGTACCCGGACGCGCAGTACCCTGTCGATTCACCCATACGGCTGTACCGGGCTGCCGTACGCCCGGAGGCACCCCGTAGTCCCCGTAGTCCCCGTAGTCGAAAGGCGGTCCGGTTCATGAGTGAAGCCCCCGACCCTGAAGTCGTGGAGCTGGCGACCAAGATCTTCGATCTGGCGCGCCAGGGCGACGCGGCGGCGCTCGCCGCGTACGTGGACGCAGGGGTTCCGGCGAACCTCACCAACGACAGCGGCGACTCGCTCGTGATGCTCGCCGCCTACCACGGCCACGCTGACGCGGTCCGTGCCCTCCTGGAGCGCGGCGCCGACGCCAACCGCGCCAACGACCGGGGGCAGACGCCGCTCGCGGGCGCCGTGTTCAAGGGCGAGGAAGCGGTGATCAGGGCGCTGCTCGACGGCGGCGCCGATCCGGCCGCGGGCATGCCGTCGGCGGTGGACACCGCCCGGATGTTCGCCAAGACCGAGCTGCTCGAGCTGTTCGGGGCGGCCTGAGCGGGGTACCTGACCAGCAACAACGGGGGCGCTGGAAATGTGGTCGCGGCGGGCTGAACCGCTGGGTCATCATGACGACGTGATTTACGGACGCGACGGCGGGGCAGATGTTGCCGCACCGCGCGGACCGTGAGCGGCTCGCCCCTGGACCTCCCGTCCGGGATCCCCGCGGGCCACCGACGAGAGGCAGAGGAAGATGGTCTACAGCAAGCAAGAGACGGCGGGCGGCCCGACGTGTTGGCGCGCGGCCAGGTAATTCACGATTCCCGGTTGCGTCGACGCTTGATGTGAGGCTGTTTCCCATGTTCGATCCGGTCATAGCGCCCAGCGGTACGCTGCTCGGCCTGCTGCAGCGGGGCCGCGGTGACGGCACGCTGCACGCACTCACCGCCCCCCGCTCCGAGGCGCTCGCCGCCCTTGAGCAGTGTGTCCTCCACGACCCACGCCACGACTGGCAGGTGGAGAACCGCTCCCTCTACTACGCACGGCTCTACCTCGACCTCCATGGCGAGATCGACGTGATCGAGCGGCATCTGTTCGACCCCGAGGACGTCCTGGACACGGACGACTCACGCACCGGCCTCGCGCTCGCGGTCCTGGGCCACCTCGCCTCGTACGGCAGGCGCGACGCCCTCGAACTGCTGCGCCGGTACGCGGCCTTCGGCACCAACTGGGCCTGGGCCCTGGACGAACTGGCGCTGCGCGACGACGACGCGGGCCTGCGCGCACTCGCCGTGCCCGTGCTCGCCCGATTCCCCCACGACGCGGAGGGCGAGGCCGAACTGGCCGCCGTCGTGCGCGACGCCTACGAACCCCGGCCCTGGCGGCTGTGGGAGGAGGACCCGCGAGAGGCCGTCGGAGCGCGCGTGCGGGCCGCCCGTGAGCAGGGGTCCTTCGATCGCTGGCAGCGGCAGATGCGGCCATCGGGGCCACGCCCCGGGTGGAGCGTCCAGGCCGTCTTCGACTGGGCACAGGAAGGGCTCGAACGCGGCGCCGTCCTGCACGTGCCCGCCGCCCGCTGCCTGAGTGCCGTCGCCGGACCAGACGACCGGGCCGAGATCATCGAAGCCGCCCGCAACGGCTCCGACGGGGCGCGCGGCACGGCTCTGCGCTACCTCGCGGACTCCCATGACCCCGCCGTGTTCGAGCTGATCGAGTACGCGGTGGAGAGCCCGTCACGAACCGTCGTGGACGCCGCCGCCGAGGCCTTCGAACGGATGCGCGGTGTCGCCGCCGTCGAGCGGGCCCGCCGCTGGGCCCTGCGGCCCGACGAACTCGGCGCCGCCGCCGGACGGATGCTCGCCTGCAGGGGCGGCGCCCAGGACGACAAGCTCGTCCTCGCCGCGCTACGGGAAGCGGTCCGCGGCGAAGGACCGGACGCGCCTACCCTCTGGACGCTCGTCGACGGGGCCGGCCGGCTCGGCATCGCCTGCGCGGCCCCCGTACTGCGCCACGTCTACCGCGAGACCGCCTCCTCCCACCTGCGAGGCCGCGCGGCCCGCGCCCTCGCGGCCACCGATCCCTCCTTCGCCGCCGGATTCGCCGTCGAATGCCTGTGGGACTGCGAGGAATCCACCCGCGAAGTCGCCGCCCGGCACGCCGAGACCGGCGACGCCCGCGTGGTCACCCAGCTCAGAAGGCTCGCCGCGGACCCCGCCGAGGAGGACGAGGTGCAGACCGCGGTGCGCAGCAGGATCGGGCCCGACGCGGCCGAGGTGTAGCCGGGCGTGCCCTGGGGCGGGGCACGTGCGGAGCGCGACGCTCACGGGACATTCCTCGCCAGGAAAGATCGACGTCGACGTGACCACGCTCCGCGCGACGACAACACGGGTACGCGTGTCGTCATCGTCACCGAATCCTTCCCTCCCGATGTCAACGGAGTGGCGCACTGCGCCGTGCAGACCGCCCGGCAACTCGTCAGTCGGCGCCTGGCCGCCGCGCGCCTGGGCCTGCCCGCCGTCGCCGTCCACCCGGCGGTGGACTTCAACGCCGTGCCGCCGGGACGAACCGCAGCGGCGTACCCGGCACCGCCTGTGCCGCCCGCGCCAGGTCCGACTCCCTCACCACCGCGATGACCGGGTAGCCCCCGGTCGTCGGATGGTCGGCGAGGAACACCACGGGCAGGCCGTCCGGTGGAACCTGGACGGCGCCGAGGACCATGCCCTCACTGGGCAGCTCGGCGGTGAACGCCCGCTCCAGGGGCGGCCCTTCGGTGCGCAGGCCGATGCGGTTGCTCGCCGCCGACACCCTGTACGCGCGCGTGGCCAGCGTGCTCAGGGCCTCGGGCGTGAACCAGTCGGCGCGCGGCCCTGGCGTCACCCTCAGGATCAGTTCGCGGGGCGGCGCCGGAAGCGGAACGCCGTCCACGCGCGCGTGGGGCGCGACAGGGCTCCCCAGCGGGATGACGGCTCCATCCGCCAGCGGCGGAGGGCCGAGGCCGGAGAGCAGGTCCGTGGAGCGGCTGGCGAGGACCGGGTCGACGCCGACACCGCCCCCGAACGCGACATAGCCGCGTACTCCGGAGACAGCCGCTCCGACATCGAGCAGCGCACCGGCCGCTACCCGCACGGGAGCGCCCCACGCCACGGGCCGGCCGTCGACCCTCACCGGGCACGGCGCGCCCACGACCGCCACCGTCACCGCGCAACGCGGCCTTATGGAGCAGCCGTTGAGGGTGGTCTCCAGGACGGCCGCGTCAGGCGGATTGCCGACAAGGCGGTTGGCGAGGCGGGCCGCCGGCGGATCGAGGGCTCCGGAGCGCGGCACTCCGAGATGCGCGTAACCGGGACGCCCCTGGTCCTGCACCGTGGTCAGCGCCCCGGCCCGTACGACGGCGAAGGCCCGGTCGGTCATCGTGGCTCCGACACGGGTACGAAGCGCACCCGCACCCCGGGGGTGAGCAGCGCGGCGGGCACGCGCGCGTGGTCCCACAGCACGGCGTCCGTCGTGCCGATCAGCTGCCAGCCACCGGGGGAGGAGCGCGGATACATCCCTGTGTACGGCCCCGCCAGGGCCACGCTGCCCGCCGGGACGCTGGTGCGCGGCGTGTCCCGGCGAGGCACTTCGTAGCGCTCCGGCAGCCCCGTCAGATAACCGAAGCCGGGCGCGAACCCGCAGAAGGCGACCCGGAACTCGGCCGCCGAGTGGATCCGCGCCACCTCCGTCACCGGTACCCCCCAGAGCGCCGCGACCTCCGCCAGGTCGGGCCCGTCGTAGCGGACCGGGATCTCGCGTACGTCCTCGGCGCGCGCCGAGAGCGGCGGGATCTCCAGGGCGCTGAGCTCGGCGCCGACACGGCCGGGGTCGTCAAGGCCGTCCAGGAGCACCGTGCGGGCCGCCGGCACGATCTCCCGTACGCGGATGAGGCCCGCGGCCCTGCGGCGCAGCAGCTCGGCGTGGAGCGCCTGCGCCTCGTCGCCGTCGGCGAGTTCGACGAGCAGCGCCAGATCGCCGACCGGAAGCACCCTCACGCGAAGGCCTCCACCCGAACGCCCGCGCCTTCGAGGCGGGCCCGGACCTCCCGGGCCAGGTCCACCGCCCCCGGAGTGTCTCCGTGCAGGCACAGCGAGCGCGCGCGGACGCCGATGCGCTGTCCGTCCCGGGCGGTGACGGCCCCTGACCGGGCCATGCTCACGGAACGCTCGACCACGGCCTTCGCGTCCGTGATGACGGCGCCGTCGCTTCCGCGCGGCACGAGCGTCCCTTCCGGGGTGTACGCGCGGTCCGCGAACGCCTCGGTGACGACGGGCAGTCCGGCCTTCTCGGCCACCTCAAGGAAGCGCGATCCGGGCAGGCCGAGGACAGGAAGCGCGTCGTCCGCGAGCAGCACGCCCTCGACCACGGCGTGCGCCTGGTCCGTGTCGTGGACGACGCGGTTGTAGAGCGCGCCGTGCGGCTTCACATAGGCCACGCGCGCGCCGGCCGCCCGCGCGAAGACCTCCAAGGCGCCGATCTGGTACGCCACTTCGGCCGCCAGCTCATCGGCCGGCACGTCCATGGAGCGCCGCCCGAAGCCCGCCAGGTCGCGGTAGGAGACCTGGGCGCCGATCCGCACCCCCCGCGCGACGGCCTGCTCGCACACCCGGCGCATGGTGGCCGCGTCCCCGGCGTGGAAGCCGCAGGCCACGTTGGCGCTGGTGACTACGGAGAGCAGCTCTTCGTCGTCGGTGAGGCGCCAGCGGCCGAAGCCCTCACCCAGGTCGGCGTTGAGATCGATGACAGCGTCGGTCGTACGCCCGGTCACAGCAGCTCCCTTCCCCGCGTCTCGGGCAGCCCGAAGAGGGCGATGACGGCGATCGCGTACCCCATCGCGCCGAAGATCAGCGCACCGCCCACGCCCCAGCTGTCCGCCAGGAAGCCGACCATGGTGGGGAAGACGGCGCCCACGGCGCGACCGGTGTTGTACGTGAAGCCCTGCCCGGTGCCGCGCACCGCCGCCGGATACAGCTCGCTGAGGAACGAGCCGAAGCCGCTGAAAATCGCCGATATACAGAAGCCGAGCGGGAAACCGAGCACCAGGAGAAGGCCGTTGGCGCCGTCCGGGATGTTCGTGTACGCGAGGATGCTGGCCGCCGAGAGGAACGCGAAGAGCGTGATGTTCCGTTTGCGGCCCAGCTTGTCCGTCAGATAGCCGCCGGTCAGATAGCCGATGAAGGCACCGGAGATCAGGAACGCGAGATACCCGCCCGTGCCGACCACCGTGAGTCCGCGGTCGGACTTGAGGTACGTCGGCACCCAGGTGGCGAGCGTGTAGTAGCCGCCCTGCACGCCCGTGGAGAGCAGGACCGCGAAGAGGGTGATGCGCAGGAGACCCGGTTTGAAGATCGCGGTGAACGACCCCTTGTCGGTGCTCTTCCGGCGTTCCTCGGCCGCTTGCGGGGCGTCGTGCACATTGCGTCGTACGTAAATGACGAGCAGGGCGGGCAGCGCGCCGGTCCAGAACATCACGCGCCAGGCGATGTCCTCGTCGAGGAACTGGAACACCAGGGTGTAGACGATCACCGCGAGCGCCCAGCCGACCGCCCAGGCGCTCTGGATCGCGCCGAGCGTACGGCCGCGGTTCTTGGCGGTGGCGTACTCGGCGACCAGGATCGCGCCGACCGCCCACTCGCCGCCGAAACCGAGGCCCTGGAGGGCACGGAAGACCAGCAGCGTCTCGTAGTTGGGCGCGAAGCCGCAGGCGACGGTGAAGACCGCGTACGTGACGACGGTGATCATCAGGGCCTTGACCCGGCCGATCCGGTCCGCGATCACCCCGGCGATCGCGCCGCCTATCGCGGACACGACCAGGGTGACCGTGGTGAACAGGCCGGTCTGGCCACTGTCCAGGCCGAAGTACGCGGCCAGCGCGACCATGCTCAACGGCAGCGTGAAGTAGTCGTAGGAGTCGAGTGCGTAGCCGCCGAAGGCGCCCGCGAAGGCGCGGCGGCCGCGCGGGCCGAGGGCGCGCACCCAGCTGAACGCGCCGTCTTCGTCAGGAAGTTCGCCCTCTACGGGGCGTGCTTCGTCCGAGGCGGACCGGGCGGGAGGGGGTGTGCTCATGGGCACCTCGCAGAAGGGGGACGGAGCGGGCGGGGGCCGGGCCGTGCTCGACAAGGTAGAGGATCGTTGAACGATCCCTCAATACCCATGTTGTTTCGTTCTTGTATCTGCGATTGAATCCGGGCATGGCTGAGGGAATGGCTGAAGCGACCGGACTGGCCGGCGACCGTGCGCTCCTTGGGCGCACCAGCACTGCGGAGCGGGTCTCGGACATCCTTCGCAGCCGCATCGCGGAGGGCTATTTCCCGCCAGGGGCACGACTGTCGGAGGACAGCATCGGAGGCGCACTCGGTGTCTCGCGCAACACGCTGCGCGAGGCGTTCCGCCTCCTCACTCATGAACGACTGCTTGTCCATCAGCTCAACCGCGGGGTATTTGTCCGAGTTCTCACGGTCGAGGACGTGGAGGACATCTACCGCACGCGCCGCCTCGTGGAATGCGCCGTCGTCCGGGGGCTCGGGGACCCGCCCTTCGCGCTCGACGGACTGGCGAGCGCCGTCGCGGACGGCACGAAGGCCGCCCGTGAACGGAAGTGGAAGGGCGTCTCCACGGCCAACATCCACTTCCACCGGGAGCTGGTGGCCCTCGCCGAAAGCGCCCGTACCGACGAGGTCATGCGCAGCGTCTTCGCCGAACTGCGCCTGGCCTTCCACGTGGTGGACGACCCGCGCGGACTGCACGAGCCGTACCTCGCACGCAACCGGCAGATCCTGGCGGCCCTCCAGGCCGGTGACGCGGCAGAGGCCGAGCAGCTGCTCGCGGTCTACCTCGACGACTCGCGCCTCGGCCTCGTCGAGGTCTATGGCAAGCGCGTGGCGCAGGGCGAGCACACGGGCTGCTGAGCGCCCGGCGAGCCCGCGTCGGGCCCTGCCAGATCTGCGCCGTTTCGACCGTTGTCAGACCGAGGATCTAGTCTGTGCACCGTGACTTCGCCTGCCGTAACGGACACTGCTCCGCCCCAGCTCAGCGCGGGGCCGAGGCCCGCTCTGGGCCCGGCCGCCGACGAGGGCCTGGCGCGGCGGCTCCGCGCGCTCGCCTGCACGGCGCCGCTGCACGACCTGGACGTGCGCAAGGCCAACCTCGCGGGCGAGTACTCGGTGTACGCGATGGCGGAGGTGGCCCTCTCCGCCATCGACCTCGTCACACTGAACATGGACTTCGACACCGGCGCCGATCATGAGCAGATAGTGGCCAGGCTGATTCCGCGCGTCGCCGCCCAGGCCCCGCGGCGCCCCGCCGCCGAGCACGAGCGCGTGGCCCGCTGGGTCCTGGAGAACCTGATCAACGTCGGCAGCGTCGACCGCGGCTTCCGCGCCGTGTACGGCACCTTCGCGCCCGACGGCACCTATGTGCGCAGGGACTACGACTTCAAGCTCATCGAAGAGGTCCCCGGCTACGGGGGCGGTGTCTATCTCCGTACGACGGACGAAGCCGTCAACGTCCTGGTGGGCGCCCTCGACACGGACGTCACGAGCGCCCAGATCGCCGCCGAGGTCAAGCTCGAGGTGCTGATCAGCCGCGGCCGTCTCGCCGACGCCCAGCTCGCCGCGGAGCAGGCGCGCTACCGCACGGTGCAGTATTCGGAGACGCTCCGCAGAGCCCTCGACGCGACCCGGCGCAACGTCCGGGCGGTGGACTGGCTCGAATCCGTCCCCGACATGATCGCGGAGGCGCTCGACCACGTGGCCGACCGCTACCGCCACGAGAACGCCATCCTGACCAACATCCGCAAGGCCCGCGACGAGTCAGAGGCTGTTTTCGAATCGAAGGCGGGCGAGCACAAGCGCCGCGCCGCCGAGCTGGTGGACATCGTCAAGGACTGCATCCGCCGCCACACGCAGCTGCAGTCCCGGCTCCTCGACGCGGGCCCGCTGTTCCGCGCCGAGCAGGACCGCCAGGCTTTCGCGACGCCCACCGCCAAGTCCGGGCTCGATCTGTACGGCCAGCTTGTCGCGCCCCTCCTGCCGCTCCCGGTGGAGCAGGCGAGCCGCGTGACAAACGCGTTCTTCGCGCACGGCACGGGGCTGCGCACGCCCGTCTCCGTCCGCGTCGGTGACCTCGTCGACATACTGCTCACGCCGCCGCAGGAGCGCGAGCACCTGGGCGTGGAGATGCCCGAGCCCGACCTCATCGCCACACCTGACGACAGCCGCTTCAGCGAGGAACAGCTCGCCAACGCCATGGAACTGCTCGACCTGCCGTCCGACGCGCCCCGCCGGCTCTCCGGACTGCTCGCCGACGCCCGGCTCCAGGATCCCGAACTGCCCTACCTGGTCGCCCTGCTCGCCGTCCACGCGGCAAGCCCGCCGGTCGGCACCGCCTACCGCCAGGGCGAGGAGAAGCTCCTGTTCGCCGTGGACGACGGCACCGAACTCGACGACAAGGAATTCGGCGGCGCCGACCTCATCGTCGGCACGGCGCTCCTCGACGCGGCCGGCATGGCGGCCGGCCGGACGGAGGCCACGTGAGCACCCCCGGCACACGACACCTCACACGCCACCCTCTCCCGTACGACCGCCGCAAGGAGCACCAGCCGTGACCGAGCACCCCACAGAGCACGCCGCGTGGGGCGAGCCGGACGCGGCGGCGGCGCCCGCGGCGACCGCCGCCATCACCCCGGCCGACGCCGCCGACGCCGCGCGTCTCGTCGCCTTCGGGCTCCAGCCCAAGCTGCAGCCCGCCCGCGACCAGGAGTACGCCGAACTGCTGCGCCGCTACCGTGAGGACCCGCCCTTCGCGCGGCTCGCCGACGCCGTCGCCACCGGGCTCGGGCTCGTCGTCCTCGAAGTGTCCCCGCGCGCGGGGATGGCCGTGACGGCCGCCGAGGACTCCGTGTTCGCCGTCCGCATGGGCGACTACGCACGCCGCACGGCCGCCGACTCCACCGACCGCTTCCTGCACGGCCTCGCCCATCTCGCCGTCGCCGCCTTGGCATTCCCGCGCCCTGAGGACCTCGCCGACGACGGATACATCGGCAGGGTCACGGTCAACGGAGTCGACGCCTTCGTGCGCCAGGCCTGCCACCGCCTTGAGGAGCGCGCCGAGGAGCACGGCGAGAACACCGACCCGGCGACCGACGCCCCCGGCCTTGAGGCCGCCTGGCGGATCTGGGCACGGCGCAGCTCGACCGGCGCCACCAAGGACGCCCGGCGCCTCGCCGGGTCGACCACCGGGATCATCGCCAAGGCCGTCGCGTTCCTCACCGACTCCGGGTTCCTCCAGCGCACGGGCGACGACTCCGGCGGGACGTACCGCACCACGGCCCGCTATCAGCTGCAGGTGCGCGACATGGCGGGCGCCGCCGCGATGGCCGAGCTGTTGGAACTCGGCATCGTGCCCGTCACGGACGGGTCCGCGACCCTGCTGCCTCCCGACGAGTCCGACGATCTGGAGCTGGCCGCCGACGCGGGCCTGCCGTTCCACTCCTGACGTCGCCGCCCCGCCCGCCTCACCACTTCCTGCCGTTCCGCACGACTTACGACGAGAGTCCGCCGCCATGTACGAGCTGTCCCGGGTCCGCCTCTACTCCATCGGCCCCGCCGGTGCGCGCTACGCCGACACCGTGCTTGACCTGCGCGGCGTCGGCGCGGAGGTGCCCGACCCCGCGCCCGCCCAGGCGGAGTTCTTCGAGGACGAGCCGACCGGCCCGCCGCGCCGCCCGGCGCCCGCGGGCGTGCTCTTCCTGGAGAACGGCGGCGGCAAGTCCGTGCTGCTCAAGCTGATCTTCTCGGTGATGCTGCCGGGCCACCGGAACACCCTCGGTGGCGCCAGCTCCGGCGTCCTGCGCAAGTTCCTCCTCGCCGACGACTGCGGGCATGTCGCCCTGGAGTGGCAGCACACGCTGACCGGCGAGTGCGTCGTCGTCGGCAAGGTCAGCGAATGGCGCGGACGGCAGGTCTCCAACGACCCGCGGAAGTTCGCCGAGGCCTGGTACTCCTTCCGGCCGGGCCCCGGCCTGAGCCTGGACTCGCTGCCGGTCGCCGAGTCGACCGCCGTCCGGCCGTCCGTGGAAGGCGTCTCGGGCGCGCAGGGCAGGCGGCGCACCATGAAGGGCTTCCGCGACGCCATGACCGAGGCGGTCAAGGCGTACCCCCACCTCGAAGTGCACTGGGAGGAGATCCACGACCGCTGGATCGAACACCTCGGCGATCTGGGCCTTGACCCCGAACTCTTCCGCTACCAGCGGGAGATGAACGCCGACGAGGGTGAGGCCGCGGGCCTCTTCGCGGTCAAGAAGGACTCCGACTTCACCGACCTGCTGCTGCGCGCCGTCACGGACACCCGCGACACGGACGGCCTCGCCGACCTCGTCCACGGCTTCGGCAACAAGCTGGGGCGCCGCTCCGAACTCATCGCCGAACGGGACTTCACCGCGGGCTCCGTCGACCTGCTGGGTCGCATCGTCGACGCCACCGACGCGCGCGCGCGAGCGCGTGACGTGCACGCGGGTGCCGAGCGGCGCACCCGGACGCTCGCCCGCCGCCTCTCCGCGCGCGCCGTCGCCGAGCGGGGCCGCGCCGGGGAGCTCGCCGAGCGGGTCACCGCCGCCGCGCGGACCGTCACCACGGCGGAGGAAGCACGCGGCAGCTCCGCGCTGATCTCCGCCGAACTCGCCTTCCGGCACGCCTCGTTGGCGCTCACCGTCGCCGAGAAGGCCGCCGCGGCGCAGCGCCGTGAGCTCGCCGACGCCCGCCAGCTGCACTCCGCTTGGCAGGCGGCCGAAGCCGTCCTGCGGCACCGCGCCGCGGCCGACCGCTCCGCGCGCGTGGCCTCCGCGATCCTGGAGGCCGAGCGGGACGCGGCGCCCGCGCTGGCCGCCCGTTCCAAGGCGGCGGCCGATCTCGTCCGGGTCCTGCACACCGCGGCCGAAGGCGCCGAGTCCCTCGCGAACGAGGAGGAGGAGCGCTCGGCGGCGCTCCAGGAGACCGGCGAGGCGGCCCACCGCGACGCCACCGTCGCCGCGACCGAGGCGCAGCGCGCCCGCAGCGAGGCCGGACACCTGCGCCAGCGCCTCTCCGAAGTCGAGCAGGAGACCGCGGAGGCGGTCCGCGCGGGCTGGCTCGACGACACCGCACCGGACGCGGACCCGGCACGTGCGGCCCTGGCCGCGAGCGACGCCGAGAAGGCCGCGGGCGCCGCCTGGGACACCGCCCGCGAGACCTCGCTGCGCGCCACCGAACACGCCAAGGACGCGGCCGCCGCCGAGGCCCGCGCCGAACTCACCGCGGCCCGCGCCTCGGACGCGGCGGACGCCGCCGAGCACGCGTACGACGCCGAGCGCCGCGCCGCGGAGTCGATCGCCGAGGATGAGCGCGTCGCCGAACTGCTCGGCCTTCCGGGGGCGGTCTCCCCGCGCGGGGTTCCGCAGCCGCGGCAGGGCGCGGAGGCCCGCGGGGACGGCTCGTCGGACGGGGAAGACACGGGTTCCGCAGCCCCTGGAGCCATGGGCTCCGCAGCCCTCGAAGCCGCGGGCTCCGGCACCGCGACGGCCGCCTCCGCCGAGCGCCCGGGTGCCCGCACCGCCACCGCGTCGCTCCCCGAAGGCCCCCTCTCCCTCTCGGAGCTCGACCGCAGCGCCGACGACCTCCGCACACTCCTCGACGACGGGGTCGCATCCGCCGAGCGGCAGCTCTTCGAACTGCGGACCGCCGCCGCCGACGACTCCCGGATCCTGGCCGCCCTCGGTGACGGAGGGCTGCTGCCCCCGGGGCCCGACGTCCTGGCCACCGTCGAGTTCCTCGGCGAGCACGGCATCCCCGCGCTCCCCGGCTGGCGCTACCTCGCGCAGGCCGTCGACCCCACCGACCACGCGCGCGTGCTCGCCGCCCGGCCCGAGTTGGTCGACGGCGTCGTCATCACCGACCCCGCCACGCACGCCCGTGCCCGAGAAGCGCTCGCCGGAGCCGCCCTGCTGCCCCGCTCCGCCGTCGCCGTCGGCACCGCGGCCGCCCTCCTCGCCCCGACACCGAGCGAGGACGCCGGCGGCGGCTCCGACGGGAGCGTCTTCCTCGTACCGCCGAACCCCGCCATGCACGACGAACACGCCGCAGACGAAGAGCGGACGACGCTCCGCGCGCGGGCGGCGCGGCGCGACGAGGAGATCAGGGCGCTCGCCGTCCGCCTGGCCAAGGACCGCGAGCTCGCCGCGCGGCTCGCCTCCTGGCGCGGCGGCTGCCCGGCAGGCCGCATCGAAGAGCTCGCCGCCGCCGCACGCGACGCGCGCACCTTCGCCGAGGAGGCCGAGGCCGAGCTCGTCGAAGCCCGTACGATCCGGGCCGAGGCCGACGAGGCGGCGGCCGAAGCGGCACGCGCGCGTGACGAGCGGCAGGAAGCCGCCCAGCGCGCGCGGCGCGTCGCCGACGCCCTCGCGGGGCTCGCGTTCCGCCTGCGTGAGCGCGCGGGCTGGCAGACCAAGCTCCGCGAACTCGCCGAGGACGCCGTCGAGTCGGAGGCCCGCGCCCAGACCTGCCTGGACCGTGCCCGCGCCGCCGACGAGGACCGCCGCGCCGCCCAGCGCGCCGCCGACGACGCCCGCCGCACCGCCCGCGCCCTGCGCGCCGAACGCGCCGAGATCGCGGGCGCCCCCGAGGACCTGCCGGAAGACACCAGCGCCCCCAAGACCTCGCTGCCCGCCCTCCGCGAGGCCTACCGCGCCGCCTCCCAGCTCTACGAGAAGGTCGGCGTCGGCGCCGACCTGCGCTCCGAACAGGCCCGCGCCGAGAGCGACGAGAGCGGCGCCCTCGCCGAGCTCGACCGGCTCAGCAACAAGGTCCGCACCCGTGCCGCCCTCCTCCTGGAAGGCACGGACGGCTCCGACGGCCCCTCCCGGCAGGCCGCGTCCGCCCGCGCGGAGGCCCAGGTCCAGCTCATCGAGACCCGCGCGTCCGCCGCCAGCGAGCAGCTCGGCCGGCTCCGCGGCGAGGCCGAGCGGCTCGCCCCGCAGGATGACGCCGACGCACACACCGAGCTCCCCGAGGACCTCGTCCCCGCCGACGCCGAGCACGCCCAGGCCCTCCTGCGCACCGCCACCGGTGAACTGGCCGCCCACACCGAGGCGTTGAGCCAGGCCAAGGACGCGCACGCCACCCTCCTGCACGCCCACCGCGCCACCGAGGAAGCCGCCGGCGGCTTCGACGAGACGGCAGCCCTCCTGCGCGACCTGCTGCGCGAGCCGCACCAGGACACCGAGGGCGCCGCGGCGGCCGAGGAGCCCGAGCCCTATCCCGGCACCCTCGAAGAGGCCCGCAACGCCGCGGCCGAGGCGCGGCGCTCCCTGCGCGGCTGCGCCGCGGACCTCTCCGCCGCCGAGGCCGCCGTCCGCGAGGCCGGCGACATCCTCGTACGACATGCCAACTCCACCCGCTACGAACAGGTGCGCACCCCCGCCCGCCAGCAGATCCGCGAACTGCCCGCGTCCGCGCTGCCGGAGCACGCCAAGAAGTGGGCCGACGCCTTCGCGCCCCGCCTGCGCGTGCTCACCGACGAGCTTGAGCAGCTGGAGCGCAACCGCGACAGCATCGTGGACCGCCTGCGCGGGCTCGTGGAGTCCGCGCTCGCCACGCTCCGCTCCGCGCAGCGCCTCTCACAGCTGCCCGAGGGCCTCGGCGAGTGGTCGGGCCAGGAGTTCCTGCGCGTCCGCTTCGAAGAGCCCGACCAGGCCACGCTCACCGAGCGCCTCGGTGAGGTCATCGACGAGGCCACCCGGGCCGCGGTCAAGAAGAACTCCGACCTGCGGCGGGACGGAATGTCGTTGCTCCTTCGCGGAGTTCAGGCCGCCCTTGAGCCGCGCGGCATCGCCGTGGAGATCCTCAAACCGGACGCAGTGCTGCGCGCCGAGCGGGTGCCGGTCGGGCAGATGGGAGACGTCTTCTCCGGCGGCCAGCTGCTCACCGCCGCCATCGCCCTGTACTGCACGATGGCCGCGCTGCGCAGCAACGACCGGGGCCGCGACAAGCACCGCCACGCCGGCACGCTCTTCCTCGACAACCCCATCGGCCGCGCCAACGCCACATATCTGCTTGAGCTCCAGCGGGCCGTGTCGGACGCGCTCGGCGTGCAGCTGCTGTACACCACCGGCCTGTTCGACACGACCGCGCTCGCGGAGTTCCCGCTGGTCATCCGGTTGCGCAATGACGCGGACCTGCGTGCGGGCCTGAAGTACATCAGCGTCGAGGAGCACCTGCGGCCCGGCCTGCCGCAGCAGGACCCGGCCGAGGAGACGGTGCACGGGGAGATCACGGCGACGCGCATGTACAAGCGCCCCGCGACCGCCCCGTAGAACGACCGGCTAGGCCAGCCGACCGGTCAGCCACTCATGAAACAGCCCGATGTGATGCTCGGTCGGGACCAGCACCCCGCCCCCGCGGTAGGCGCGTGACGCCATCGCGGGCTGGGTGCGCTCGCAGGCCTCGAAGTCCTGTTCGTTCACCCGGTGGAAGAGCTCCACGGACTTGGTGAGATCGACGCCGGACGCCACGACCTCGGGCGCGTACAGCCAGTCGCACTCGACGACCGTGCGGTCCTCGGCCAGCGGGAACATCCGGTGCAGGATCACATGGTCGGGTACGAGGTTGATGAAGACGGTCGGCTTGATCGTGATCGCGTAGTAGCGGCGGTCCTGATCGTCGGCCACTTCGGGGAGACGGCCGAATCCCGGACTGCCGTCGACGGTGAAGCCGCTGACCTCCTCGCCGAACGAGGCACCGTGCCCGACGTAGTACTGCGCGGCGAACCCGTCCGCGAACTCCGGCAGGACATCGGTCAGTTCGGGGTGGATGGTCGCGCAGTGATAGCACTCCATGAAGTTCTCGACGATCAGCTTCCAGTTGGCGCGCACGTCATACGTGACGCGCTTGCCGAGGGCGAGTGACTCGGTCCCGTAGTGCTCGATGGACGCCGTCTCGCCGAGGCGTTCGACGGCCGCTCCGATGACGGTCTCCTCGAAGGAGGGCGGCTCGTCGGCCAGACACACCCAGACGTAACCGAGCCACTCCCGCAGGGCGACCTTGACCAGGCCGTACTCGGCGCGGTCGACGTCGGGCATCTTCACCAGGTTCGGCGCGGCGATCAGCTTGCCGTCGAGGTCGTACGTCCATGCGTGGTACGGGCATTGGAGCGCGCGGCGCACCTCACCCGACTCCTGGGTGCAGAGCCGGGCGCCGCGGTGGCGGCAGATGTTGAGGAAGGCACGCAGCTCTCCGGCACGGGAACGGGTGACCAGAACGCTCTCGCGGCCGATCTGGACCGTGCGGAAGGCACCGGGTTTGCCGAGGTCGGCGGCGCGCACCGCGCAGAACCAGAGGGACTCGAAGACGCGTTCCTGTTCCTGCCGGAAGATCTCCGGGTCGGTGTAGAAGTGGCCCGGGAGCGTGGTGATCAGGCTGGTGGCGGACGGTGCCGCGGGGGTCGTCGTCACGGTGGCGTACTCCTCAGGCGGGCGTGGCGGCAAGGCGGCTGGGGTCGAAGAGTTCGATGGGGTGCTCGGTTGCGCCCCGCAGCGCCAGATCGGCGACAATCTCGCCGACGACGGGGACGAATTTGAAGCCGTGCCCGGAGAACCCGGCCGCCACGGTGACCGAGTCCGGGTGGGCCGGGTGGCGGGCGATGACGAAGTGCTCGTCGGGCGAGTTGGAGTACATGCAGGTCGCGGCCTTGAGGAACTGGCCGGGCAGGGACGGGATATGGCGCGCCATGTGGTCGGCCATCGCCGAGACCTCATGGTCGTGGACCGTACGGTCGATGGTCTCGGGTGTGCAGACGGTGCCCTTGCGAAAGAAGGCGACCTTGGCGCCGAGCTCCGGGCCGTCGATGGCGGGGAAGCCGTAGACCTGCACGTCGTCCGCGTCCTCCCAGATGTAGATCGGGTGGTGCCGCGGAAGGAAGGGCCGCACACCGCCGCTTGGCTGGAACCAGTACATGACCTGCCGCTCGATGGTGAACGGAACCCCGATGTCGGTGAGCAGCCCTGGTGCCCAGGCCCCCGGACAGATCACCAACTGACCTGCCGTATAGGTGTCTTCGGCGGTATGCACGCGAACGCCGCCCCGGTACGGCTCCCAGCGCGTCATCGGCTCCTCGAAGTGCAGGTCGGCTTCCTGTCGCGTGGCGAGCTGAAGGTGCGCGGCGACGGTGTTCTCGGGTCGGACGAGCCCGGCCCGCGCCTCGTACAGCGCGACCTCGTCGTCGCGCGGGCTGAGCGTCGGGAAGCGCCGGCGTATCTCGGTCGCGTCGAGCATCTCGTGGGGGAGGCCCCACTGCTGGGCCGAGAGCAGCGACCCGGAGACGGTGCGGCTCTCGGGCCGGCCGAGCATCACACCGCCGCACAGGGTGGCGATCTCGCGGCCGGTGTCGCGCTCCAGTCGTTCGTACAGTTCGTACGAACGCAGCAGCAGCGGGACGTACGCGGGGTCCTCGAAATAGGACTGCCGGGTGATGCGCGAACCCCCGTGGCTCGAACCGCGGCTGTGGACGGGTCCGAACTTCTCCAGGCCGAGGACACGGGCTCCCCGCGCGGACAGATGGTGGGCGGCGGCGCTGCCCATGCCGCCGAGGCCGATCACGATCACGTCATAGGTGGGGGACACGGGGCTTCCTCCAGAACGCTGAGGGACTGCTGAACGCCGAGGGACTGCTAGCGGCGGCTATCGGCGGATGCGGGTCATCTTCGGGTCGAACAAGGGCTCTTCGGCGACCGTCGCGGGCACCTTCTCGCCGAAGTACTCGATGTGGACGCCCGACCCCGTCTCCAGCGGCGGCAGCCACGCGTAGGCGACGCAACGGCCCAGCGTGTAGCCGTAAGAGGCGCTGGTCACGTACCCGGCCGGTGCCCCGTCGACGTAGACCGGCTCCCTGCCGAGGACGACGGCGGCCGGGTCGTCGAGGAGCAGGGCGGTGAGTTTGCGAGTGGCGGGGCCGAGTTGTTCGAGCGCGGCACGGCCCACGAAGTCGCCCCTGTCCATGCGGACGGCGAAGCCGACCCCGGCCTCGTACGGATCGTGCTCGGTGGTCATGTCATGACCCCACGCGCGATACCCCTTCTCAAGACGCAGGCTGTTGAACGCCGACCGCCCGGCCGCGATCACGCCGTGCTCCTGCCCCGCCTCCCAGAGCGTGTCCCAGAGGCGGAGCCCGGTGTCGGCGCTCGTGTAGAGCTCCCAGCCCAGCTCACCGACGTAGGAGAGGCGCATCGCGGTGACCGGGACATGGCCGATATAGGTTTCCTTGGCCCTGAAATAGCCGAACCCCTCGTGCGAGAAGTCGTCGCGGGTCAGCGGCTGGACGAGCTCGCGGGCGAGCGGACCCCAGACGCCGACGCAGCAGGTGCCCGAGGTGATGTCCCGCAGGTGTACGTCGTCGGGGGCGTGCCGCTGCAGCCAGTCGAGATCGGCCGGGCTGTTGGCGCCGACCTGGAAGCGGTCAGGGGCGAGCCGGGCCACCGTGAGGTCGGACCGGATGCCGCCCGCCTCGTCCAGGAGGAGGGTGTACGTGACCGCACCGGGCTTCTTGGCCAGGTTGTTGGAGGTCATGCGCTGCAGGAAGGCGAGCGCTCCGGGCCCCGACACCTCCAGGCGGCGCAGGGGAGTCATGTCGTACAGGGCGACCTTCTCGCGGGTCGCCTTCGCCTCGGCTGCCGCGATCGGCGACCAGTGGCGGGCCGACCAGGCGTCGCGTTCGGGGACCTCGACGTCCGCGAGGAGCGGGGCGTTCGCCTCGTACCAGTGCGGACGCTCCCAGCCGCCGCCCTCAAGGAAGTACGCGCCCAGCTCCTCCTGCCGGGCGTAGAAGGGGCTGACCCGCAGCGGTCGCGGCTGCTCCATCGGCTGCAGCGGATGCAGGACGTCGTAGACCTCGACGAACTGCTGTGCGCCGCGGTCGGCGACGTACGCGGGAGAGCGCTGGGCATCGTCGAAGCGGGTGAGGTCGCAGTCGTGTACGTCGATGGAGGGCCGTCCGTCGACCATCCACTCGGCGACCGCCTTCGCGACACCTGCCGAGTGAGTCACCCACACGGCCTCGGCCAGCCAGAAGCCGCGCAGCGCACGGGATTCGCCGAGGACGGGCATGCCGTCCGGGGTGAAGGAGAAGACGCCGTTGAAGCCCTCCGCGACCTCGGTGCCGCGCAGCGCGGGAAGCAGTCGGCGGCAGTCCTCCCAACTGGGCGCGAAGTCCTCTTCAGTGAAGGGGTACGAGGACGGCATCTCATCGGAGTCGTCGTACGCCGGGACGGTGAACGCGTCGACGGGCAGCGGTCGGTGGGCGTACGAACCGATGCCGATGCGGTCGGTGTGCTCACGGAAGTACAGATCACGGTCCTGGAAGCGGAGGATCGGCTTCGAGGCTTCCGTGCGCGGGTCGTTGACGCCCGCGAGCTCGGGGAGCGGCTCCGTCTTCGCGTACTGGTGGGCGAGGGGCAGCAGCGGTATGCCGACACCGGCCATGCGGCCGATCACCGGACCCCAGAAACCGGCCGCCGACACGACGTGGTCGGCGGGGAAGCTGCCCCGGTCGGTGACGACGGCGGTGACCCGGCCGCCCTCCTGCTCGATGCCCGTCACGGTGTGCCGGTCGAGAAAACGTGCTCCACGCGCGCGTGCCCGCTCCATCTGCGCGCGGCAGGCGAGCACGGCGCGGGCGAGCCCGTCGTCGGGGGTGTGCAGGCCGCCGAGGACGATGCTCTCGTCGATGAGCGGCCACATCTCCTTGCACCGGGCCGGGCCGACCAGCTCCGCGCGGACGCCCCAGGAGGCGGCGTACCCGGCCTTGCGGTGCAGATCGGCCCAGCGCTCCGGCGTGGTGGCGAGTTCGAGGCCGCCGACCGGGTTGAAGCAGGAGAGGCCGTCCACCTCGAGAGCCCCGAACTTCTCGACCGTGTACGTCGCGAAGGCGGTCAGGGTCTTGGAGGGGCCGGTCTGGAAGACGAGGCCCGGGGCGTGCGAGGTGGAGCCGCCGGGGGCGGGCAGCGGGCCCTGTTCGAGGACGGTGACATCGGTCCAGCCGCGGGCGGTCAGCTCGTCGGCGAGGGAGCAGCCGACGATGCCGGCGCCGATGACGACGACGCGGGGTGTCGAAGGGCGGTCGCTCACAGGACCACCACCGAACGCAGGACCTCACCGCGGTGCATCCTGCCGAAGGCCTCCTCGACCTGGTCGAGCGTGATGGTCTCGGACACGAACCCGCCGAGGTCGAGCCTGCGGCTGAGGTACTGGTCGATGAGGATCGGGAAGTCCCGGGTCGGCAGGCAGTCCCCGTACCACGAGGACTTGAGGGCGCCGCCGCGCGAGAACAGATCGATCAGGGGCAGGTCGATGGTCATCTCCGGGTCGGGCACGCCGACTTGGACGAGCACGCCCGCGTGGTCGCGCATGTAGAAGGCTTGTTTGTACGTCGACGGGGTGCCGACCGCGTCGATCGCGACGTCGACCCCGAAACCGCCGGTGAGTTCGCGGACCGCGTCGACCGGGTCCGTGCCACGGGAGTTGACGGTGTGCGTGGCGCCGAACCGTGTCGCCCCGTCGAGCTTGGCCTCGTCGATGTCGACGGCGATGACGCGGCGCGCGCCCGCAAGGGAGGCCCCGGCGATCGCGGCGTTGCCGACACCGCCGCAGCCGATGACCGCCACGGTGTCGCCCCGGCCCACCCGGCCGGTGTTCACGGCCGCCCCGTATCCGGCCATCACCCCGCAGCCGATGAGTCCGGCGGCCTCGGGGCGGGCCGCCGGGTCCACCTTCACCGCCTGTCCCGCGGCGACCAGGGTCTTCTCGGCGAAGGCGCCGATGCCGAGGGCGGGGCTGAGGGGGGTGCCGTCCATGAGGGTCATGGGCCGGGTGGCGTTGCGGGAGTCGAAGCAGTACCAGGGGCGGCCGCGCAGGCAGGAGCGGCAGGCCCCGCAGGGCGCGCGCCAGGCGAGCACGACGTAGTCGCCGGGGGCGAGATCGGCGACGTCGGCGCCGACCGCCTCGATGGTGCCTGCCGCCTCGTGGCCGAGCAGGAACGGGAAGTCGTCGTTGATCGCGCCTTCCCGGTAGTGCAGATCCGTGTGGCAGACCCCGCAGGCCTGCACGGAGACGAGTACCTCTCCCGGTCCGGGATCTGGCACGACGATCGTCTGCACCTCGACGGGTGCGCCCTTCTTCGTGGCGACGACGGCACGGACCTCGTGTGGCACGGCCAGGCTCCTCTGCTGTTGCGCACTGCACGACGGGTTGCGCTATGAGAGACATACTGGGAACGCCATCAAGAGGCCGTCAAGGGGTGGGAGTTAACCCTTGGCAAATCAGCTGGGCACGGCGAAACGCGATCGAGACACGGGGCGTGGCCGACACGCAGCGAGGGCGGAACCGGGGTTTCCGGTTCCGCCCTCGTCCCGCGCGCCTGGTGACCGTTGGTCAGAAGCCGTAGCCCATCCGCCGCGACAGCTCCACGGCGGCGGCGACCGTGCGCTTGGCCAGCTCCGTGAGGCGGTCCTCGGTCAGGCGGTACACGGGCCCCGACGCGCTGAGCGCCCCGATCACCTTGCCGTCGTGCGCGCGCACCGGCGCGGCGACCGCGGCCAGGCCGACCTCCAACTCCTCCACGGCGATGGCGAAGCCCTGGTCGACGACGTTCTCGAGCTCGCCGCGCAGCGCCACCATCCCGGTCACCGTGTGCTCGGTCAGGCGTGGCAGCGTCCGCGCGATCAGGCCCTCGCGCAGCGTCGTCGGCAGGTGGGCCAGGAGGATCTTGCCGCTGGAGGTGGCGTGCAGCGGGGTGCGCCTGCCCAGCCAGTTCTGCGCGGTCACGGACGCGGGGCCGCGGGCCTGCATGATGTTGACCGCGGCGTCGTCGTCCAGGATCGCGATGTTGACCGTCTCGCCCAGCTCGTCGGCGAGGTCACGGCAGACCGGGCCGCCCTCCTGGGAGATGTCCAGACGCACTGCCGCCGCCCCCGCGAGGCGCAGTACGCCGGCCCCCAGGAAGTACTTCCCGCGGTCCTTGGCCTGGCCGACAAGGCCCCGGTTCTCCAGGACGCCGAGCAGCCGGAAGGCCGTCGACTTGTGCACCCCCAGCTCATCGGCGATCTCGGTGACCCCGGCCTCGCCGAGCCGGGCGAGTATCTCCAGGACGCTGACGGCGCGGTCCACGGACTGGACGGACGCCGGGGCCGCTTTCGGCTGCTTCTCGCGGGACTCGGGTCGGTTTTCGGGGCGATCCTCGCGCGGCTCCTCGTTCTGATCAGGCTGTTTCCGCGTGCCGGTCATATCTCAACTCTCACCACCTGGCGGCCGGTTGAAGCCGCATCTTCGGGAAGCCCTTGACGCGACGGGCTCCCCGACTGGACTCTGTTGCGTATAGCGCTCCCTCGTGCGCCATGTGAAACATCATGTTACCGAAGGGTCCTGGACCGGGAAGGTGTCAGGACCGGGCCGAGAGAGATCAAGAGGGGGGCCCAATGATTCCCGTCTGCCGCCTTGAAGACCTCCCCGCGGGCGAATCCGTCCGTGTCGACACCACTCCACCCATCGCGGTGTTCAACGCCGACGGCGAGATCTACGCCATCGACGACACCTGCAGCCACCAGGACGCCTCTCTCTCCGAGGGATGGCTCGAAGGCTGTCTGGTCGAATGCCCGCTCCATGCCGCCTCATTCGATCTCCGTACCGGGCGGCCGACCTGTCTGCCGGCCCGCCGCGCCGTGCGCACCCACCGGGTGAGCGTCGACGACGGCACGATCCACGTCCACCTCGTGGCCGAGGAGGGTTCCGCCGCATGAGGACCATCACCGTGGTGGGCGCCTCGCTCGCCGGGCTCTACGCGGCGCGCGAGCTGCGCGCCCAGGGATTCGACGGGCGACTCGTGATCATCGGCGACGAGCCGCATCCACCGTACGACAGGCCGCCGCTGTCCAAGGACTTCCTCACCGGCAAGGCCGACGAGGCCCAACTCGCCCTGTCCGACGCCGAGGAGACGACCGAACTCGCCGCCGAGTGGCTGCTCGGGGTGCGGGCCCGCGCCCTGGACCCGCGAGGCCGCACCGTGCTCCTCGAAGACGGCAGGACCGTCTCGGGCGACGGGGTGGTCATCGCCACCGGAGCGTCCGCGCGCCGCCTGCCGGGGCCACAGCTGGCGGGAGTGCACACCCTGCGCACCCTGGACGACGCCCGCGCCCTGCGCGCGGAACTCACCGCAGGGCCGCGGCGGGTCGTCGTGATCGGCGGCGGGTTCATCGGTGCCGAAACAGCGTCATCCTGCGTGGCGCTCGGGCATGACGTGACGGTCGTCGAGGCCGCCCCGCTGCCGCTCGTCCCGCAGTTGGGCGCGGACATGGCGGCCGTGTGCGCGGGGCTGCACGCGCGCGGGGGAGCGGAGCTGGTGACCGGCATCGGTGTGGCCGCACTGCACGGCCGCACGGCCGTCCGCTCCGTGGAACTGGCCGATGGCCGCCTGCTCCCCGCCGATGCGGTCGTCGTCGGCATCGGAGCCGCACCCAACACCGGCTGGCTCGCGGGCTCCACCCTCGCGCTGGGTGACGGAGTCCTCTGCGACGACGGCTGCGTCTCCGCGCTGCCGCAGGTGGTCGCCGTGGGCGACGTCGCCCGAGTGGGCGGCTCACGCGCCGAGCACTGGACGAGCGCCACGGAGCAACCCCGCGTCGCCGTACGCAACTTGCTGGCGGGCCACACCGCCGAGACCGTGCGTCCCGCGCCCTACTTCTGGTCCGACCAGTACGGCTCGCGCATCCAGTTCGCCGGGCGGCGGCGCGCCGAAGACACTGTGCGCCTCCTCGAAGGGTCCCCGGACGAGGGGAGTTTCCTCGCCGCGTACGAGCGGGACGGGCACACCACGGCGGTCCTCGCCATGGACCGGCCACGTCCGTTCATGCGGGCGCGGCGCGGGCTGAAGGCGGCGGTGCCGGCCGGGGTCTGACCCCCGGTGGGCCGCCCCGTTGGTCCAACCTCGGAACTCCCGGCAGCCGCGCTCCTAGGAGTGCGACAACTGCCCCGCCCTGCCGCGCCTGCGTATGCGTCCCTCACTGCGCGCGGCCGTCCGGGCCTGCCGACGCGCCCGGCGCCGCTCGCGCCGCAGCTGACGCGCCGTGCTGCTCGGCACCGACACCACCCCGTACCGCTGGTTCCAGACCTGGCGGGTCACCCACACGTCGAGGACGCCCCAGGTCGCGACCACGGTGCTGGCCACGCTGCTGAGCACCATCGGGAAGGACAGCCAGGATCCGGCCAGCGTGCACAAGAACGCCGTCATCGCCTGAAGGAGGGTCAGGGCCACGATGATCACGGCCCGCACCGCGGCCGTACGCACCGGATCGGGCAGCCGCCGTCTGCGCGCCGGCTCCTCGACCCACAACTCCCTGCGGTCCTCCGGCTCGCCGCGGTACTCACCCGACGGACGCGCGGATGCCTCGTACGCGTCTTCGGCGGTCCTCTGGCGCTCTGCCGTGCCCATCAACTTGTCACTCCCCGATGCCCCGCGGGCCGTTCGATGAGATGTCGGCGGACCCGACTCCCCAGTGGGTGCCCGGTATACGCGGCTTTACGCCACCTGGATACGGCATGCGGTCTCTGGCGCCCGCTGCCCCAACTCCCGTACTGAATGACGAATGGGAAGCCGGGAAGATTCCCGGGCGGTTTCGGGAAAGCGAAGAGATCCGGCCAACTGGGGGGAGCGCCAGGAGTGACTGTGCCGAGTGGCATGTGCCACAGGCGGGATGCAATCTCCCGAATTGGAGGGACAACTGGTGACGTCCCTTTTGCGTCACGGCTGAAATCCGTCCGGACACGCCTTCGAGTTGCTCCTGGGTCAGTAGTAGGCTCACGCCGTTTGTTGACGCACATGTGTGCCCCTGGCCATAGCGCGGCCACAGGGGGCCGATCTGGGGGAGGCCATGCGCTTTCGCGGGAAGTCCATCCGCCGGAAGATCGTGGCATTGCTGCTGGTGCCGCTCATTTCACTGACCGCGATGTGGGGTTTCGCCACTTACATCACCGGTCAGTCGGCCAAGGACCTCATCGACGTCACGAACGTCGTCGACAAGATCGGCTACCCGATCGAGGACACCGCCCGGGTCGTCCAGCAGGAACGCCGCCAGACACTGGTCTATCTCGCCGACCCCCGTGCCTCCGACGCGCTCGCCGCACTGCGCCGCAGCCGCAGCGCCACCGACGACATGGTGGCCAAGGTCGTGGAGAACGCGGCCGACCCTGACGTACGCGGCGAGGTCACCGGGCAGTCGGCGGACCGGCTCGCCTCGCTCCTCGACTCCTTCGAAGGCATCGAGTCGCTGCGCCGCACGGTCGAGGAAGGCACGATCACGCGCGCCGGCGCGCTGAAGATGTACACGAAGCTGATCGACCCGTGCTACGGCTTCCTGATGACCCTCCACGGTCTCGACGACGTGAAGATGGACCAGCAGGGCCGGGCCCTCGTCGGGGTGGCACGCGCGCGTGAACTGCTCTCCCGCGAGGACGCGTTGCTCGGTTCCGCGCTCGTGGCGCGTCGCCTCACCAAGGCCGAGCTCCGGCAGATCTCCGACCTCAGGGCCCAGCGCAAACTGCTGTACGAGGTCAACCTCGCGCAGCTGCCCGGGGACGAGCGCGCCAACTACGAGCGTTACTGGAACGGCGCCGAGACGACCGAGCTGAGGGCCGCGGAGAAGGACGTCATCGAGTCCGCGGCCGGCACCCCGCGCGTCGTCACGGCGGCCCGCTGGGACGCCGCATCGGGCAAGGCCCTGAAAGATCTCGCCGAGCGCGACAAGGCGGCGGGCGACCGCTTCCAGGAGCGGGTCGAACCGGTGGCCGTCGGCGTCATCGTGCGCGTGGCCGTGGCGGGCGTGTTCGGTCTGCTCGCGCTGTTGTTCTCGGTCTTCATGTCGATGCGCATCGGCCGCAGCCTCATCCGCGACCTGCGCCGGCTGCGCCTGGAGGCCCATGAGGCCTCCGGAGTCCGGCTGCCCGGCGTGCTGCGCCGCCTCGCCGCGGGCGAGCAGGTCGACGTGGAGACCGAGGCGCCCCGCCTCTCGTACGAGAAGGACGAGATCGGCCAGGTGGGCCAGGCGCTCAACACCCTGCAGCGCGCCGCGGTCGAGGCCACCGTCAAACAGGCCGATCTGCGCCGCGGCGTCTCCGAGGTGTTCGTCAACCTCGCACGGCGCAGCCAGGTGCTCCTGCACAAGCAGCTCACCCTGCTCGACACCATGGAGCGCAGGACCGAGGACACCGACGAACTCGCCGACCTCTTCCGCCTCGACCACCTGACCACGCGCATGCGGCGGCACGCCGAGGGCCTCGTGATCCTCTCCGGCGCCGCGCCGTCCCGCCAGTGGCGCAAGCCCGTCCAGCTCATGGACGTCGTCCGCGCGGCCGTCGCCGAGGTCGAGGACTACGAACGCATCGAGGTGCGCCGCCTGCCGCGCATCGCCGTCACCGGCCCCGCGGTCGCCGACCTCACCCACCTGATGGCGGAACTCTTGGAGAACGCCACGGTGTTCTCGCCGCCGCACACCGCGGTGCAGGTCCTCGGAGAGCACGTGGCCAACGGCTTCACCCTGGAGATCCACGACCGTGGCCTCGGCATGGCGGCCGACGCGCTCCTGGATGCCAATCTCCGCCTCGCGGAGACACCGGAGTTCGAACTCTCCGACACCGACCGGCTCGGCCTCTTCGTAGTGAGCCGCCTCGCCCAGCGCCAGCGCGTACGCGTCTCCTTGCAGCCCTCTCCGTACGGCGGCACCACCGCGGTCGTGTTCATCCCGGAGACGCTCCTCACGGACGACGTACCGGACACGAACGGCATCGGTTTCCGCCTCGACCGGCCGCAGCCCAAGGAGGCCGTGGGCCGCGACACGTCGGGCGACAAGCAGGCCGCGCTCGGCCAAGTCCCCGTGCAGCTGCCGGGATTGCCCTCCTCCGTCCTCGACGGCCCCGTAGAGCTCGAGGCGCCGGTCGGCATAGCGGGCCTCGACCCCTTCCCGGGCGCCCTCGGCGACGAGGACAGCGAGCGTGGCGGGCTCTTCCGCCCGCGCCGCCGCATGGCCGGCATCCCGGGGGACGAGCAGCACCAGCAGGCCCGCGACGAGCGGGAGACGGGCGAGCGTGAGCCCGCCCGCACCGACGACGCGGGCATCGCGGACGCGGTGCCGCTGCCCCGCCGCAGGACCCCGAAGCTGGTCTCCTCCCACGGCCGCCCCGTGACGCACAGCAGGCCCCGTGGCGCGGCGGAGGACGACTCGGCGGCCCCGGAGCGCCCGGAGCGCTCCGAGCGCCCAGAGGCCCCCATGGGGCGCCCCCAGGGCGGCGCCGTGGACCGGGACAGGAGCGGCGGCGCCGAAGCCGACGGCCTCGGCCTGCCGCGCCGCCCCGAGCCGCAGTCCGCCTGGCCCGACCTCTCCCCGCCGCACCGCGACGTCACCGCGGCCGACGACGACCCGCAGCCGGACCTCCCAAGGCGCGGCAGGCGCACGGAGGCACGGAGCACGGAGAGCCCGTCCCGCACCGGGACGGCACCGGGCGCCGAACAGGCGCCCGCCCTCGCACCCGGCGGACTGCCCCGGCGCGTCCGTCAGGCCAACCTCGCCCCGCAGTTGAAGGACGGGCCGGAGCAGCGTACGGAACGGGACTCGGCCCCGGCCAGGACCAGGCCGGAAGAGCGTGACGCCGATGAGGTACGCAGCCGGATGGCTTCGCTCCAGCGTGGCTGGCAGCGTGGCCGTGAAGAGAACGCCGGGGGCGAAGACGCCTTTGACGGCACAGCACCAGGAACGACATCTGAGGGGGACGGTCGATGACCGCACCGAAGGCCGACGCACGTACCGCCACACCCGGGGCAGGGAGAGAGCTGAACTGGCTCCTCGACGACCTGGTGCAGCGGGTCGCCAGCATCCGCAAGGCGCTCGTGCTCTCCGGCGACGGTTTGCCCACCGGCGTATCGCAGGATCTGACCAGGGAGGACAGCGAGCACCTCGCGGCTGTCGCCTCCGGCTTCCACAGCCTCGCCAAGGGCGTCGGGCGCCACTTCGAGGCGGGCCGGGTCCGCCAGACCGTGGTCGAGCTCGACGACGCGTTCCTCTTCGTCACGGCCGCGGGTGACGGCAGCTGCCTCGCCGTCCTCGCGGACGCGGACTCCGACGTAGGTCTGGTGGCGTACGAAATGACGCTGCTGGTCAAGAGGGTGGGTGTGCATCTGGGTACGGCGCCGCGCACCGACCTGCCCACGGGAGGGTAGCGGGAGGGTATGAGCGAAGACGGCACAGGGACACAGGGGACCCATCGCTGGTTCGACGACGACGCCGGGCCCGTGGTGCGCCCGTATGCCATGACGCGCGGCCGGACCACCAGTCCGGCGCAGCACCGTCTCGATCTGATCGCCGTGGTCATCGCCGAGGCCCGCGCCGGTGACCCGGAGGCGGACCGGACGCTGTCCCCGGAGCACGTGGACATCGTCGGTCTCTGCCGTGACAGCCCCCAGTCGGTCGCCGAACTGGCGGCCGAACTGGACCTTCCCATCGGCGTGATCCGCGTCCTCATCGGCGATCTCGTCGACGACGAACTGGTGCACGTGACACGTCCCGTACCCCCCGCGGAACTGCCCGACGAGAGTATTCTGCGCGACGTGATCAACGGCCTCCGGGCGCTCTGAGCAGCGCGGAAGCGGGGAGTGAGACGTGACAGGCTGGCAGTTCTGGGTGGACAGGGGCGGCACCTTCACCGACGTCGTGGCGCGGCGGCCCGACGGCCGTCTGCTCACGCACAAGCTCCTGTCGGACAACCCGTCCCGCTATGCCGACGCGGCCGTCGCGGGCATCCGCGAGCTCCTCGGTGAGGCCCGCGACACTCCCGGAGGCTTAGGGAGCGCTCCCGGCGGTGTACCCGACGTATCCGATGTCCCCATCGACTCCGTCCCCATCGACTCCGTCCCCATCGACTCCGTCCGCATGGGCACCACCGTCGCCACCAACGCCCTCCTGGAGCGCAAGGGAGAACGCACCCTCCTGGTGATCACCCGCGGCTTCGGCGACGCCCTGCGCATCGCCTACCAGAACCGCCCCCAGATCTTCGCCCGCCAGATCGTCCTCCCGGAGTTGCTGTACGACCGGGTCGTCGAGGTCGACGAGCGCGTCACCGCGGACGGCGAGGTCCTGCGGACACCCGACCTGGAGTCGCTCGCCGGGCCGCTGCGCCAGGCCTACGAAGACGGCATCCGGGCCGTCGCGGTCGTCTGCGTGCACAGCCATCTGTACCCCGCCCACGAACAGGCCGTCGGCGACCTGGCCGTGCGCACCGGCTTTCCGCAGGTCTCGCTCTCCAGCGAGGTCAGCCCGCTGATGAAGCTGGTCCCGCGCGGTGACACGGCCGTCGTCGACGCGTATCTGTCGCCCGTCCTGCACCGCTACGTCCAGCACGTCTCGAACGAACTCCGGGGCGTGCGGCTGATGTTCATGCAGTCGAACGGCGGCCTTACTGAAGCGGGCCAGTTCCGCGGCAAGGACGCGATCCTGTCAGGGCCCGCCGGTGGCATCGTCGGCATGGCCCGCATGTCGCACCGCGCGGGCTTCGACCGCGTCATCGGCTTCGACATGGGCGGCACGTCCACGGACGTGTCGCACTACGCAGGCGGCTACGAACGGGTGTTCACCACGCAGATCGCGGGCGTGCGGCTGCGCGCCCCGATGCTGGACATCCACACGGTCGCCGCGGGCGGCGGATCCCTCCTGCACTTCGACGGCAGCCGCTACCGCGTGGGCCCCGATTCGGCGGGCGCCACGCCAGGCCCGGCCAGCTACCGGGGCGGAGGGCCGCTCACGGTCACCGACGCCAACGTCGCCCTCGGACGCGTGCAGGCCGACCATTTCCCGCGGGTGTTCGGGCCGGACGGCGACCAGCCGCTCGACGAGACGCTCGTACGCGAACGCTTCACGGCCCTCGCCCATGAGGTCAGGAAGCACACCGGCGACGACCGCACTCCGGAGCAGGTCGCCGAGGGCTATCTGCGGATCGCCGTGGCGAACATCGCGGCCGCCGTCAAGCGCATCTCGGTCCAGAAGGGTCACGACGTCACCCGCTACGCTCTCACGACGTTCGGCGGTGCGGGCGGCCAGCACGCCTGCATGGTTGCCGACTCGCTCGGCATCCGCACCGTCCTCGTACCACCGATGGCAGGAGTGCTCTCGGCGCTCGGCATCGGCCTGGCCGACACCACCGCGATGCGTGAGCAGTCCGTGGAGGCACGCCTCGAACCGTCCTCGATGCCCCGCGTCCTGAAAACCGCGGACCGCCTGGAGGAAGCGGCCCGTGCCGAACTCCTCGCCGAGGACGTGCCCGAGGACAGCATCCGCGTCACCCGCCGCGCCCAGCTGCGCTACGACGGCACGGACACCACGCTGACCGTGGAGCTCACGGAGCCCGGCAGCATGACCCGCCTCTTCGAAGAACGCCACCGCACCACCTACTCCTTCACCCTGGACCGCCCCGTCGTCATCGAGGCCCTCTCCGTGGAGGCCACCGGCCTGACGGAGCAGCCCGACCTCTCCCCACTCTCCGGTGACGCCCGTCGCGGCACTCCCCGGACCGTCAGCCTGCACACGGGCGGTACCTGGCGCGACGCGCCCCTCCACCGCCGCGAGGAGCTGCCACCGGGGGAGAGGGTCACCGGACCCGCGATCATCACCGAGGCCGGCGCCACGACGGTCGTGGACGAGGGCTGGCAGGGGGCCATGACACCCGAGGGACACCTGGTCATGGAACGCGTGGCGGTGCCCGAGGGTTCCGGCGTGAGCACCGCGGCCGACCCCGTCCTGCTCGAAGTCTTCAACAACCTCTTCATGTCGATCGCCGAACAGATGGGCGCCCGGCTGGAGTCCACCGCCCAGTCGGTGAACATCAAGGAGAGGCTCGACTTCTCCTGCGCGCTCTTCGACCCTGACGGCAATCTCGTCGCCAACGCCCCGCACATCCCCGTACACCTGGGCTCGATGGGCACCAGCGTGAAGGAGGTGATCCGGCGCCGCGGCACCGGCATGCTCCCCGGGGACACCTACGCCGTGAACGACCCCTACCACGGCGGGACCCACCTCCCCGACGTCACCGTCATCACCCCGGTCTTCGACACGCAGGGAGAGCAGGGCTCTTCGGGACAGCGGATTCTCTTCTACGTGGCTTCGCGCGGGCACCACGCGGAGATCGGCGGCATTGCCCCCGGCTCCATGCCCGCGAACAGCCGCACCATCGAGGAGGAGGGCATCCTCTTTGACAACTGGCTGCTGGCGAAGGACGGCCGCTTCCGCGAGGCCGAGACCCTGAGCCTGCTCACCGATGCCCCCTACCCCTCCCGCAACCCGGCCACCAACCTCGCCGACCTGCGCGCCCAGATCGCCGCCAACCAGAAGGGCGTCGACGAAGTCGCCCGCATGATCGAGAACTTCGGGCTCGACGTCGTCCAGGCCTACATGCGGCACGTACAGGACAACGCCGAAGAAGCGGTGCGGCGCGTCATCGACGTCCTGGAAGAGGGCGAGTTCGTATATCCAACGGACTCGGGCGCCGTCATCCGGGTACGCGTCAGTGTCGATCGTGAAGCCCGTTCGGCGACCGTCGACTTCACCGGTACGTCGCCTCAGCTCGCCACGAACTTCAACGCACCCTTCGCGGTGGTCAACGCGGCGGTCCTGTACGTCTTCCGGACCCTGGTGGCCGAGGACATCCCGCTCAACGACGGCTGCCTTCGTCCGCTGCGCATCATCGTGCCGCCGGGCTCCCTGCTCGCCCCCGAGCCACCGGCTGCCGTCGTCGCCGGGAACGTCGAGACCTCACAGGCCATCACCGGCGCGCTCTACGGCGCCCTGGGCGTCCAGGCCGAGGGCTCCGGCACGATGAACAACGTCACCTTCGGCAACGACCGCCACCAGTACTACGAAACGGTGGCCTCGGGCTCCGGAGCGGGCGACGGTTTCGACGGGGCATCCGTCGTCCAGACCCACATGACCAACTCCAGGCTCACCGACCCCGAAGTCCTCGAATGGCGGCTTCCCGTACTCCTTGAGGAGTTCGCGGTGCGGCGCGGGAGCGGCGGCACCGGGAAGTGGCGCGGCGGGGACGGGGCCGTGCGCCGCATCCGGTTCCGCGAGCCGATGACGGTGTCCACCCTCGCGCAGCACCGCAGGGTGGCGCCGTACGGCATGGCGGGCGGCGGCCCCGGAGCGCTCGGGGCAGGCCGCGTGGAGAGGGCCGACGGGGGCGTCCAGACCCTCGAAGGCAGCGATTTCGCGGACGTGGGCCCCGGCGACGTACTCGTGATCGAAACCCCAGGCGGTGGCGGATACGGTCCGGCCCCGCTCGACACCACTGATCCAGGAGAAACGAGCGATGATCTTCAAGCGATCTGAGCGCGGCAAGGCCCCCGTCGAGCCGGTCACGCTGAAGATCCTGGTGGCAGGCGGCTTCGGCGTGGGCAAGACGACGCTCGTCGGCGCCGTCAGCGAGATCAAACCGCTGCGCACCGAGGAACTGCTCAGCGAGGCCGGCCGACCGGTCGACGACACCAGCGGCGTCTCGGGCAAGCACACCACCACGGTCGCCATGGACTTCGGCCGCATCACGCTCCGCGAGGACCTGGTGCTGTACGTCTTCGGCACTCCTGGCCAGGACCGCTTCTGGTTCCTCTGGGACGAGCTGGCCACCGGGGCGCTCGGCGCCGTGGTCCTCGCCGACACCAGGCGCCTGGAGGACTGCTTCGCGGCCGTCGACTACTTCGAGCGCCGCTCCATACCCTTCGTCGTCGGCGTCAACTGCTTCGAGGACGCCTCCCGTTACCCCGCCGATGCCGTACGCCAGGCGCTCGACCTCGACCCCGGTGTCCCCGTGGTGATGTGCGACGCGCGCGAGCGGCAGTCCGTCAAGGAAGTGCTCATCGGGGTCGTCCAGCACGCGATGGCCACGGCCGCGGCGGCGAGGGAACCCGCGACGACCTGACCCCGGACAGGGCCGCGGCCCGCACCCCCACCGACCGGGGTGCGGGCCGCGGCCGTCCTCGGCTCAGCTCGCGCCGTCCTCGTGCCAGCCGAAGCTCCGCTCCACCGCCTTGTGCCAGTTGTGGTACTCACGCTCACGCGCCTCGGCGTCCATCACCGGCGTCCACTCGACGTCCGGCTGCCAGTGCGCCTTCAGCTCGTCGAGGTCGTTCCACACCCCGGTCGCGAGGCCTGCGGCGTACGCGGCACCAAGACACGTCGTCTCGGAGACCCGCGGCCGGATCACCGGCACCCCCAGGACATCGGCCTGATGCTGCATCAGCAGATTGTTCTTGGTCATGCCGCCGTCCACCTTCAAGGTGTTGAGCCGCACTCCGGAGTCCTGGTACATGGCATCGACGACCTCACGGGTCTGCCAGCTGGTCGCCTCCAAAACGGCACGCGCCAGGTGCGCCTTGGTCACGTACCGGGTGAGTCCGGTGACGACACCGCGCGCGTCGGAGCGCCAGTAGGGCGCGAAGAGGCCGGAGAACGCGGGCACGATGTACGCGCCGCCGTTGTCCTCCACGCTCGCGGCCAGGGGCTCGATCTCGTCGGCGTTGCGGATGATGCCGAGCTGGTCGCGGAACCACTGCACCAGCGCGCCGGTGATCGCGATCGCGCCTTCCAGGCAGTAGACGGGCGCGTCCGACCCGATCTTGTAGCCCATCGTGGTGAGCAGCCCGTTCTTCGAGGGCACGGGCCGGTTGCCGGTGTTGAGAAGAAGGAAACTGCCGGTTCCGTACGTGTTCTTGGCCGTCCCCGTGTCGTAGCAGGCCTGCCCGAAGATGGCCGCCTGCTGGTCGCCGAGGGCGGAGGCGACCGGCACCCCGGAGAGCTGTCCGACCGCTGTGCCGTAGACCTCGGCCGAAGACCTGATCTCCGGCAGGATCGCCTCGGGGACGTTCATCGCGGCCAGAATCGACTGGTCCCACTGGAGTGTCGCCAGGTTCATCAGCATGGTGCGCCCGGCGTTGGTGACATCCGTGACGTGCACGCCGCCGTCCGTGCCGCCGGTGAGGTTCCAGATCAGCCAGGAGTCGATGGTGCCGAAGGCGATCTCGCCGCGCTCCGCGCGAGCCCGTAATCCTGGCACGTTGTCGAGCAGCCAGGCGGCCTTGGGCCCGGAGAAGTAGCTCGCGAGGGGCAGCCCGGTCTGTTCCCGGAACCTGTCCTGGCCGTCAGCGCCGCCCAGTTCAGTGCAGAGCGCCGATGTCCGGGTGTCCTGCCAGACGATCGCGTTGTGCACGGGCTTGCCCGTCGCGCGGTCCCACAGGACCGTCGTCTCGCGCTGGTTGGTGATGCCGAGCGCGCTGAGCTGGTCGGCACGGAGCCCGGCCTTGGCGATCGCCCCCGCGACCACGGCCTGCACCTTGGACCAGATCTCGGTGGCGTCGTGCTCCACCCACCCCGGCTTCGGGAAGATCTGGCGGTGTTCGCGCTGGTCGACGGCGACGATCTCACCGGAGTGGTTGAAGATGATGCAGCGGCTGGAGGTGGTGCCCTGATCGATGGCGGCGACGAACTTCTCGGAGTTGTCCGGCATGGCTACCCCTTGCGTCAGAAGGCTACGTTGTAGATGAGGCCTGCGAGCGCTCCGCCGATCAGCGGCCCGGCCACCGGGATCCAGGCGTAACTCCAGTCGGAGGTGCCCTTGTTCGGGATCGGCAGGAACGTGTGCACGATGCGCGGGCCCAGGTCACGGGCCGGGTTGATGGCGTAGCCGGTGGGCCCGCCGAGCGAGAGGCCGATGCCGACGACCAGGAACGCCACGATCAGCGTCTGCGTACCGGACTCGCCGAGCCCCTTGGTGAGCCCGAAGGCGAGGATGGGCAGCACCAGGCCCACGGTCGCGATGATCTCCGTGACGAGGTTGGCGACCGGGTTACGGATCTCCGGAATGGTCGAGAAGATGCCGAGCGTCGGCGTGGGCTCGTGCGCGCCCGTCACCTTGTCCTTGACGCTCCCGGTGACGTTGGCGTTGAACTGCGCGTAGTACACGAGGTACGCGAGGACGGCGCCGAGCATCGCGCCGACCATCTGCCCCAGCAGATAGATCCAGACCTTGCCCCACTCCCCGGTGTCGATCGCGATGCCGAGCGTGACGGCGGGGTTGAGATGACCACCGGAGAGGGGACCGGCGGTGTACGCGCCCGCGAGCACGCCGAAGCCCCATCCGAAGGCGATGACGACCCATCCGGAGGCTTTCGCCTTCGAATGGGTCAAGGTGACGGCGGCGCATACGCCGGCGCCGAAGAGGATGAGAATCGCGGTGCCGATGATCTCACCGACGAAGATGTCCCCATTCGAGTACATGGCGGCTCCTAGGCCCTCGCCCGGGGCGGTCGCCCCGGTACTCCGTGCAGGGTGCGGTCCCACGACTACTGCTGGCCGCGCCCGGTGACGTCAGCCGAAGGCAGGGGTGTCCCGCGCCCTGCCCGGCATCTGTGGCGAGCGTGCCGTCGCAGTCGAATCGCCCAGAGGGGGGATGACCCGCTGAACAGGCCTTCGTGCAAGGCCTTGGCGCGTACAGGGGCCCTAGGTGGCGTGGAGCCGAAGTGCGGCGATGCCGACTGACACCGGAAGTGTTCACCGGTGGTGATGGAGCGTCAAGGTCGCGGACGGCAACGGTTAACCGGTGTACGCCGTTCCTCCACGGCCCGCCCGCGGCCTCCCGCTGCGATGTGGCGAAAGGGGCCGGTGGCAGCGCTCAACGCACCGCGATGACCGACGAGCCGTGCCCGAAGAGACCCTGGTTCGCGGTGATCCCCGCGCGCGCCCCCGCCACCTGCCGCGCCCCCGCGGTACCCCGCAACTGCCACGTCAGTTCGCACACTTGGGCAATCGCCTGGGCCGGAACGGCCTCTCCGAAGGACGCGAGTCCGCCGCTGGGGTTGACGGGTATGCGCCCGCCCGGAGCGGTCGCCCCCTCCCGCAGCAGCTTGGCCCCCTCTCCCTCGCCGCAGAGTCCCAGGTCCTCGTACCACTGCAGCTCGAGCGCGGTCGAGAGGTCGTACACCTCCGCGAAGGAGAGCTCGTCGGGCCCGACGCCGGCCTCCTCGTACGCGGCGCGCGCGATGGAGGCCCTGAATGTCACGTCGGCCGGCGCGACGGCGGCCGCGGAGTCCGTCGCGATGTCCGGCAGGTCGAGTGCCGTGGTCGGATACGTCGGTGTCACCGTGGACACAGCGCGGATCCGCACCGGGTCCGCCGGGCCGTGCCGCCTCGCGAAGTCCATGCTGGAGAGCACGAGCGCCGCCGCCCCGTCCGACGTCGCGCAGATGTCGAGCAGCCGCAGCGGGTCGGCGACGACGGCCGAAGCGGCCACGTCATCGGCCGTGACGGCCTTGCGGTAGCGCGCGTTCGGATTGAGCGCTCCCGCCGCCGCGTTCTTCACCTTGACCTGAGCGAAGTCCTCCAGTGTGTCGCCGTGCACGGCCATCCTGCGGCGCGCGTAGAGACCGAAGTACGTGGGGTTGGTCGCGCCGAGGAGCCGGAACCGCAGCCAGTCCGGGTCGTCGTGCCGGTCCCCACCCGCGGGCCGGAAGAACCCCTTGGGCGCGGCGTCCGCCCCGACCACGAGGACGACGTCGGCGAGGCCCGAAAGGATCTGCGCACGCGCCGCGTTGATCGCCTGCGCCCCGGAAGCGCACGCCGCGTACACGCTCGCGACCCGCGCGCCCTGCCAGCCGAGCGCCTTCGCGAACGTCGCCCCGGCCACATACCCGGGATAGCCGCCGCGCACGGTGTCCGCGCCGACGATCGAGCCCACGTCCCGCCAGTCCACACCGGCGTCGGCGAGTGCCGCGCGGGCCGCCGCCGTGCCGTACTCGATGAAGCTCCGTCCCCATTTGCCCCACGGGTGCATCCCCGCGCCGAGCACCGCCACCTCGCTGGTCATGCGCCCACCCCCACCGGCCGCCAGTACCACGTCGTGCATGCCGTCGCTGAGTCCCCGTCGGCCTCGCCGGTCTCGTCCGCCCCGTCGAGCACGCCGGGGACGACCTCCACCTCCATGCCGACCTCCAGATCGGCGACGGATACCCCCGGAACCGCCTGGCCGAGCACCACCATCCGCTCGGCTTCCAGCTCCACAGCGATCAACGCGTAAGGCTGCCAGGGAAGTTCCGGATCGGACACATAGGGCGCGGGCGGCCGGTAACGGCTGTCGGTGTACGACCAGACCCGGCCACGCCGGGAGAGCGGCACCTCGTCTAGGTCGCCGCCCGAGCAGCCGGGGTTGCGGCAGAAGCCGTCCTCGCGGGGGAAGAAGACACAGGCGCAGGCCGAGCAGCGTGTGCCCAGAAGGCGGAAGTTGTCTCCCTCCCCGGCGAACCAGCCGGTCACCACGGGGGTACGCGTACGCGACAAGGTTCCTCCACGACACTGGATCTGACGGAACGTCAGAAGTGTGTCACGGGCAACCGGATCCCGTCAGTAGCGCGGCACGCCCTACTTCCCGTTCAGCGAGCGGCGGGCCACGGGGAAGTCGAAGTAGGTGTCAGGGAAGAGCTCGGGCTTGTAGGTGAAGTGCCACCACTCCTCAGGGAGATTCACGAACCCCGCCTTGGTCAGCGCGCCCCGCAACAGATCCCGGTTGGCACGTTGCTTGCCGGCGATGCGGGGGTCGTCCGTGTGGGAGAGGGTGTCGAAACAGTCGAAGCCCGTCCCCATGTCCACGGAGTTGTCGGGAAACCGCTCGTCCTGCGGCCCGTAGCAGGGCGTGAGCGCCTCTCCGGGGACGTACGGACGCGTCGGCGGCGCGGGCAGCTTCACGACCGTCAGGTCGAGCGTGGAGCCCCGGCTGTGCCCGGACTTCGCCGCGATGTAACCATCCTCGAACAACCGCGACTTGTCGACATGGGGATAGAACTCCGCCTTCATGCGTACGTCGCCGAGATCCTCGGCCCAGTCGACGAACTGGTCCACCGCCCGCTGCGGCCGGTAACAGTCGTACACCTTCAGGGAATAGCCCTTGCGCAGCAGCGTGCGCTGCGCCTTGTGCAGGGCCTTCGCCGCGGGCTCCGTAAGGATGCACATCGGCTTCTTGTAGCCGTCGATGGGCTCGCCCACGAAATTGTGCGGCGTGAAGTAACGCATCTCCTGGATGATCGTCGGGTCGACGTCACGCAGGGCCACGAACGCGTCAGGGGCCTTGGGTTCGGGCTTGGCATGGGCGGGCGCGGACGCGGCGGCCACGGCGACGAGAGCGGTGGCGGTGACGGCGAGATTCCGCGGGACGGACGCAATTCCTGTCATGACCCCTGCATCTATCAGGATCCGGTCCCGGAGCGGAAGACCGGCACCCGGGTGATCGGATACAGTCCGCGGCGTGTCCGCATCCCAGCACCACGCCAACCCCCTTCCGGGCAGCCACTGTTCGAGCTGTGGGACGTCCTACGGGGAGCGCGATTCCGGCTGGCCCCGCACCTGCGCCGCCTGCGGCGCGACGGCTTACCGCAACCCGCTGCCCGTGGCCGTCGCGATCCAGCCCGTGTACGACACCAAGGGCACCGCCCTCGTCGTCGTGACCCGGACCATCGCCCCCGCGCGCGGGGGAGTGGCCCTGCCGGGAGGATTCATCGACGACCGGGAGGACTGGCGGCACGCCGTCGTCCGCGAGCTCAAGGAAGAGACCGGCATCAGCGCGGCCGGCCAGGACGTCCGCCTCGCCGACGCGCTGAGCGCACCCGACGGGTACCTGCTGCTCTTCGGGATGCTGCCCGAGCGCCCGGCGGCCGAGCTGCCGATCTCCGCCCCGACGGCCGAGACCGAAGGCTGGCAGCTGCTGTACCGCCCCGTCGAACTCGCCTTCCCTCTGCACACGCTGGCCGTCCGCGCCTGGTTCGAAGGGCGCTACACCTGACGCTCGCTACGTCGGACGCTGCGGCGCCCCCCGGACCGTCACCCGCAGCCCGACCTCGCCCGCGGCGTCCTCGCCGTCCCTGCCGTCCCGCTCGACCACCACACGCCCCCCGATCCACCGCGCGGCGAACCGCTCGATCTCGGGCTGCTCCCACCCGTCCCCCGCGTCCCTGACGACCAGACCCCCGCCCGTACGCCCCGGAGCCGGCGCCCACACCTCCAGCTCTAGGCCTCCGTCGGCCCCACGCACCGGCAGCACCGCACCGGCACGCGCGAGCACCGGGACACGGGACAGCGGAGCCTCCAGGAGCACACGGGCAGGCCCCTCGTAGGCCTGGCCGGTCGCCGTGTCGTACCAGCGGCCCCGCGGCAGCCGCACCGTACGGCGCACAGCCCCCGGCTCCAGGACAGGCGCCACAAGCAGGCAGTCCCCGAGCAGAAACGCGTCCTCGCAGTCACGCAGCGCCCGGTCCTCCGGGTTGCCCCACCACAACGGCCGCACATACGGCGTCCCCGTACGCCGCGCCAGATGCGCGAGCGTCACGAAGTACGGCAGCAGCCGCCGACGCTCGACGAGCGCCACGCGCGCGTGCTCCAGCACGTCGGGACCGAACTCCCAGGGCTCCCTGCGCCCTGCCCGCAGCGCCGCGTGCGTACGGAACAGCGGGAGATACGCCCCGAGCTGGAACCACCGCAGATACAGCTCCGGCGAAGGACTGCCGTCGAAGCCGCCCACATCAGGACCCGAGTACGGCACCCCGCACAGCCCCAGACCGAGAACCAGCGACAGGGACGCCCGCAAACCGGGCCACCCCGTGGCCACACCCCCGGACCACGTCCCTCCGTAGCGCTGCATTCCCGCCCAACCTGAGCGCGAGAACAGGAACGGCCGCTCCTGGGGGTGCAGTTCACACAGCCCCTCGTAGCCGGCGCGGGCCATGCCGAGGCCGTACACGTTGTGCGCCTCACGGTGGTCGCCACCCCGGCCCTCCAGGGCGTGGCGGGCCGAGCGGGGCAGCGTCGGCTCCCCGAAGGCGGCGAACGACACCGGCTCGTTCATGTCGTGCCAGAAACCCGCGAACCCCTGGGCGAGCCGCTCCTTGTAGAGACCGCCCCACCACGCCCGCACCCGCCCGTCGGTGAAGTCCGGGTACACCGCCTCGCCCGGCCAGCCGACCCCGCGCACCGTCCGCCCCACGGCATCCCGCACAAAGACGTCCGCGGCCCTGCCGCTGTCGTACACCTCATTGCCCGGCTCGGCCTTCACCGCCGGATCGACGATCGACACCAGGCGCACACCGTCCCTGAGCAAATCGTCCGCCAGCTGCGGCAGATGGGGATAGGTCTCCTTGTCGACGGTGAACACCTGATGCGCTTCGTAGTGATCGATGTCCAGATGGACGGCGTCCAGCGGCAGCTCCCGCTCCCGGTAGCCCGCGACGATCCGCCGCACCTCCCGCTCACCGCCGAAGCCCCACCGCGCGTGATGGTGCCCGAGCGCCCACGAGGGAGGCAGCGCGGGCGGCCCGGTGAGCGAGGCCCAGGTGTGCAGCACGCGCGCGGGAGTGCCCACCATGACCCAGCACCGCAGCGGCCCGCCGTCCATGCGCACCTCGCACGAGCCCGGCCTGTCATGCCCCGACCCGGCACCCTCCTCGCCCACGCGCAGGGCCACGGTGCCGTCCCACGTGTTGTCGTGGAACACCAGATGACAACCGACGTCGGCCACCACGAGCTGCACGGGCATGGTGATGTACAAGGGGCCGTCGCCGGGCCCGAACGGAACGCCCGGATCGGAGTTCCACATCCGATACGTCCCATCGCGCAGCCGAGGCCCCTCAGCGCGCCCCCCGAGGCCGAAGAACCGCGCGTCGGCCGCCACTTGCGACCGCTGAAGCCAGCGGCCCCCGTCCCCGTCGTCCGACTCCCACCAGCGCGGCGGCATATCACGGCGCAGCATGAGGCCACCGGGCGTCTGGAGCTCCACGGCGCCGTGCCGCGACACGACAACCGTCGCCCGCTCCGACACCACCCGCCAGCCGCCCTCCTTGTCGGGCTCAAGGACGGCCCGGGGGTCCGCCTCCGGGCTGCCGTCGACAAGCGCGTACGACGGATCGGGCTCCGCACCGTCCCAGCCCCAGAAGATCGCCCCGCCGGCCGTGACCCGGATCCGCAGCTCGGAACGCGCGAACCGCACGACCCCGCCCCCGGGCTCCGGCTCCACACCCACCACCGGTCCGGGCACCCGCGCGCGTTCGACTCCCCGGGGGGAGAGCCCGACGGCGTCAACCCGCCGCCTGCGCCAAGAGGACCGCACCGCACGCAACCCCTGCGCCGTACCGACCAAGCTGACCGCCTTCATCGAACGCACCAGGTCACGACCGTTCATGCTGCTCACCCTGCCACCGAAGAAGCCGCGCGTGTGCATCGTTCAGCTGCCGTTCACCTGGGGTTACGGCACATAGCCGCCGCGCCGACTGTGTGAGGCACACCCTGGTGCCGAAATCGATCACGTGGCATCGTCCCTGTCAGCCGTGTCGCGCGCACGACCAGCACGCGCGCACCTCACACGCATACGACGCGCACAGCCCGGGAGCCGCCCCATGTCCTCAGCGAACCCCTCACCGCTCTGGCAGCCCGACCAGGAACGGATCGCCGCCGCGCAGATCACGCGCTTCCAGGCGTGGGCCGCCGAGCACCACGGAGCACCCGCCGACGGCGGCTACGCGGCACTGCACCGCTGGTCCGTGGACGAACTGGACACGTTCTGGAAAGCCGTCACGGACTGGTTCGACGTACGGTTCTCGACGCCCTACGCGCGCGTGCTCGGCGACCGCTCGATGCCGGGCGCCGAATGGTTCCCCGGCGCCACGCTCAACTACGCCGAACACGCCCTGCGCGCCGCCGAGGACCCCACGCGCGCGGGCGACCCGGCTCTCCTCCACGTCGACGAAACCCATGAGCCGACGGCCGTGACCTGGGCCGAACTGCGCCGCCAAGTCGGCTCCCTCGCGGCGGAACTGCGCACACTCGGCGTACGCCCCGGGGACCGCGTCAGCGGCTACGTCCCGAACATCCCACAGGCCGTCGTCGCCCTCCTGGCCACCGCCGCCGTCGGCGCCGTGTGGACGTCCTGCGCCCCGGACTTCGGCGCCCGCAGCGTCCTCGACCGCTTCCAGCAGGTCGAACCGGTCGTCCTGTTCACCGTCGACGGCTACCGCTACGGCGGCAAGGAGCACGACCGTCGCGACGCCGTCGCCGAGCTGCGCCGCGAACTGCCCACCCTGCGCGCCGTCGTCCACATCCCGCTCCTTGGCACCGAGGCACCCGAAGGCGCCCTGGAATGGGATTCCCTCACCGCGTCGGACACCGCTCCCGTCTTCGAACCGGTCCCCTTCGACCACCCCCTGTGGGTGCTCTACTCGTCCGGTACGACAGGGCTGCCCAAGGCCATCGTCCAGTCCCAGGGCGGCATCCTCGTCGAGCACCTCAAGCAGCTCGGCCTGCACTGCGACCTGGGCCCCGACGACCGCTTCTTCTGGTACACGTCCACCGGCTGGATGATGTGGAACTTCCTCGTCTCCGGCCTCCTCACCGGCACCACGATCGTGCTCTACGACGGCAGCCCCGGCTACCCCGACACAGGCGCCCAGTGGCGTATCGCCGAACGCACGAAGGCCACCCTCTTCGGCACCTCGGCGGCGTACGTCATGGCGTGCCGCAAGGCGGGCGTGCACCCGGCCCGCGACTTCGACCTCTCGCGCGTCCAGTGCGTCGCCACCACCGGCTCACCGCTCCCGCCCGACGGCTTCCGCTGGCTGCACGACGAGTTCGAGGACACCCCCGGCGGCCTCTGGATCGCCTCCGTCAGCGGCGGCACCGACGTCTGCTCCTGCTTCGCGGGAGCAGTACCGACCCTCCCCGTCCACATCGGCGAACTCCAGGCCCCGGGCCTCGGCACGGACCTCCAGGCCTGGGACCCCCAGGGCAAGCCCCTCGTCGACGAGGTCGGCGAACTCGTCGTCACCAACCCGATGCCCTCCATGCCGATCCACTTCTGGAACGACCCGGACGGCAGCCGCTACCACGACAGCTACTTCGACACCTACCCCGGCGTCTGGCGCCACGGCGACTGGATCACCGTCACCTCACACGGCTCCGTCGTCATCCACGGCCGCTCCGACTCCACGCTCAACCGCCAGGGCGTACGCATGGGCTCGGCCGACATCTACGAAGCCGTCGAACGGCTCCCGGAGATCCGCGAATCCCTCGTCATCGGCGTCGAACAACCCGACGGCGGCTACTGGATGCCCCTCTTCATCCACCTCGCCCCAGGCGCCACCCTCGACGACGGCCTCCGCGAGCGCATCAAACAGACGATCCGCGCGCAGCTCTCCCCACGCCACGTCCCCGACGAAGTCATCGAAGTCCCCGGCATCCCGCACACCCTCACCGGCAAGCGCATCGAGGTCCCGGTCAAGCGACTGCTGCAGGGCACCGCACTGGACAAAGCCGTCAACGCGGGCTCCGTCGACAACCTCGACCTCCTCCGCTTCTACGAGGAACTGGCCCGCAAGCGCTCCTGATCTCCCGCGCAGCCGCCGTTGTCAGTGCCCGCAATTACTCTGAGTGAGCATTGATCGACGGACCGCAGGGGGAACCATGACTCGCACACCACACACCACCATGCGCCGCGCACTACGCCGCGAAGTCGCCGGAACCATCGGCCTACTGGCCGACGAGGTCGACTTCGCGGCCATGCGCCGCTACCGCACCTTCACCTTCGACGACCACAAGACCTACCTCCGCCAGGCAGAGGGCCTGCTCAGGTCCCTCGCCTCCGACGGCCGGCACACCACCATCGCGCTCTTCGACCCCGAGGAGTACGAGATGTACTGCGCCGACGCGGGGCTCGACCCCGACGCCCCGGCCAGCCGCACCCGCTTCACCGCCGAACTGGCCGCCACCGGGCCCACCGTGCCCTACGAAGGCCAACCCCTCGCCGAGCTCCTCCCCGACCTCGTCGACGAGGCGGTCCGCCAGGCCACCTGGGAGTACGCGACGACGCTCCTGGCACGCCTCGGTGCCTGCACGGTCTGCGGCGAAGACATCGGCCGAGCCGCCTTCGACCGGGCCGCCGACCTGCTCGTCCTACTGCTGGACAACTCCGGACCCGGGACCCGGCACCTCGTCTGCAGCGTGCCCGCCACGCCGGAGACTCTCCTGGCCGCACTGCACGCGGCGCAGGACACCGAAGGCGCCACGCAACTCGACGAAACCGAAGCCCTGGAGTTCACCACGGTCCTCGCGGCCGGCATCGCCACCCACAGCGCCGCGGGCCTGGTGATGCGCACCACCGCGGAGGGCGAACCGGACCGCGTCCAGGGCTGGCGTCTGCACGGCGAGCGACTGCTGCCGCTCACCGCGGCCGAGGTCTTCGACGCCTACTGCACCGACGCCGTGTCAGGAGACCTCGTCGCCCCGGAATCAGGCGTCGACTACTGCGCCGCACCGCCCATCGGACACGGCGAACCCGACGGGGGACACCGGCACTGAACGCCCGAGGGGCGCCCCACCCTTGTCGGATGAAGCGCCCCTCGCACAGTCCTTCAGCCGTTACTCGCCGGACAGCACGGCATGCGCGGCCTTCCGGGCATCCTCGGCGGTGTCAGCGGCACGCGCGGCAGCCGCCGCGCGCTCGCACTGAGCCAGCGTGTACTTGCCCAGCGTCGCCCGCACGTAAGGAATGGACGCCGCACCCATCGACAGGGAGGTAACGCCGAGACCAGTCAGCACACACGCGAGCAGCGGGTCGGACGCCGCCTCGCCACACACGCCACAGCTCTTGCCCTCGGCCCTTGCCGCGTCGGCGGACAGCGCGACCAGGTCGAGCAGCGCGGGCTGCCACGGGTCCTGGAGCCGGGACACGGCGCCCACCTGACGGTCGGCGGCAAAAGCGTACTGCGCGAGGTCGTTGGTGCCGAGCGAGAGGAACTCGACCTCCTGGAGAATCGAGCGCGCCCGCAGAGCGGCCGACGGAATCTCCACCATGGCACCGAACTTGGCCTGCAGCCCCGCCTCACGGCACGCGTCCGCGAACGCCTTGGCGTCAATGCGGTCGGCGACCATCGGCGCCATGACCTCGAGGTAGACCGGCAGCCCTTCCACGGCCTTGGCCAGCGCGGTCAGCTGCGTACGCAGCACGTCGGGGTGGTCGAGCAGAGACCGGAGCCCCCGCACGCCCAGCGCCGGGTTCGGCTCGTCGGCCGGGGTCAGGAAGTCGAGCGGCTTGTCGGCACCGGCGTCGAGCACACGCACGACGACCCGGCCCTCGGGGAACGCCTCGAGCACCTTGCGGTACGCCTCGACCTGCTTCTCCTCCGACGGCGCCTTGGTGCTGTCGTCAAGGAAGAGGAACTCGGTACGGAACAGACCGACGCCTTCGGCACCGGCCTCCACCGCCGCGGGCACATCGGCGGGACCACCGATGTTGGCGAGCAGCGGCACCTTGTGCCCGTCGGACGTCGCACCGGGACCGGTGGTCGCGGCAAGCGCGGCCTTGCGCTCGGCGGCCGCGGCCTCCAGCTGAGCACGCTTCTCCGCGCTCGGCTCGACGAAGATCTCACCGGTGCTGCCGTCCACGGCGACAACCGTGCCCTCGGCCAGCTCACCCGCACCCGGCAGAGCGACCACGGCGGGCACACCGAGCGCCCGCGCGAGAATCGCGCTGTGACTGGTCGGCCCACCCTCCTCGGTGACGAAGCCGAGCACCAGCGCCGGGTCGAGCAGCGCCGTGTCCGCAGGCGCGAGGTCACGCGCGATCAGGACGTAGGGCTCATCGCTGTCCGGCACACCAGGCATCGGAACGCCGAGAAGCCGCGCGACGATACGATTCCGCACGTCGTCAAGGTCGGCCACGCGACCGGCCATGTACTCACCGGCGCCCGCGAGCAGCTCGCGGTAGTGGGAGAACGCGTCATAGATCGCGCGCTCCGCCGAACTGCCGACGGTGATACGCCGGTCGACGTCGGACATGAGCTCGGGGTCCTGAGCGATCATGGCCTGCGCCTCGAGCACTCCCTGCGCCTCACCACCGGCCAGATTGCCGCGCGCGTTCAGATCGGCAGCCACAGCTTCCACTGCCTGACGAGCGCGCCCCTGTTCGCGCTCGGCCTCCTCCGCGGGAATCTGCTTGGCCGGCGGCTCGAGCACCGCCGTCCCCATGTGCCGAACCTCGCCGATCGCCACACCGTGACTCACGCCGACGCCTCGCAGCGTTGTCTCCATTTCACCCGTCTCCGATTGAGCGACGGGCCCAGCCGTCGCGGTGGATGTCCTACCTGCCGTCAAGGACGGCGATGACGTCACTTCCAAGTGAAGAGAGCGTCGCCGGCCTTCACGTCGCCATCCTCCACGAGGTCGGAGAGGGAGTCGGCAGTGGCCTCGAGTGCCACGATCGGGCACACCGGAGACTTGCCGGCCGCCTCGACGCGCGCCGGGTCCCAGCGCACGATGGACTGGCCGCGCTGCACGGTGTCGCCCTTGTTGACGAGCAGCTCGAAGCCCTCACCGTTGAGCTGGACGGTGTCGATGCCCAGGTGCGTCAGCACGCCGTGCCCCTGGTCGTCGACGACGACGAAGGCGTGCGGATGAAGCGAAACGACGATGCCGGAGACCGGGGCGACAGCCTCGGAGGCCTCGCGTACGGGGTCGATGGCGGTGCCAGGTCCGACCATCGCGCCTGAGAAGACGGGGTCGGGTACAGCAGAGAGCCCAATGGCGCGTCCGGCAAGCGGGGACGTCACGCTGGTCATGCAAGCCTCCCAGGGGGTGGAGATTCGTAGCCGCCGTCACTACTTGTCCTGGACGACGCACTGTTCAGAAGGGTAAGTCACAAAAAGCCCCGGTTCCGCGCGAGTGGTCCCGGATGACTGAGTAGGGGCACTGCACAAACGATTTGCGCCTGGGCCAACGCCCCATGTACAGTCGGAGACCTGCCTGAGGCGAGCGACGCGGTCAAGCGTCCGGACTCGGCAGCATCTATCAAGTCAGATCCTAATCCCTGGGTCCGGTTCTGCGTGCTCGCAGACGAGTGGTCAGGGAGTCGAAAAAGACCTGATAGAGTTTGGAACACAACGAAGGAAGCGCCCGGAGGAAAGCCCCCAGAGAATGTTCTGAGGGTGAGTACAAAGGAAGCGTCCGTTCCTTGAGAACTCAACAGCGTGCCAAAAGTCAACGCCAGATATGTTGATACCCCGTCTCCGGCCGTCA